>NZ_JACJSF010000184.1 GCF_014698035.1 Desmonostoc muscorum FACHB-395 | reverse complement strand
AAATCAGTTGTCACCTTCTTTTGAGATTTGGCTTTACTAATTTGGAATTCGTTCGCTTTAATCACAGGCATTGCAGCCTCTTTAACTGCTGCTTTTGCTTGATGATAGAGAAATTGAACTACACCGTCCGCATCTTCTTCATCTTCCACTTGTGCCCAAAGTGAGCAGCCCAATTCGAGAGATTCGTAATTGCCCAAGTTAAACTTTCTCGAATAACTAACTGAGACAGTACCGATTTTCATTATTCGTTTTTGCTGCTAATTTTTGTAGTGGCGACTCAAAGTTGAATCGCCTTTTTTGTGTCTAATTACCGCTTGTTACCTTGCGGCATTGCTGTCTGATTTTGTCCTTGCAGAGATGCCCTCACCTCAGTCTCCGAAACTGGGGCTAATGCTGGTGCAGTGACAGCATTACTAGCCCAACGCTCGTAAGTTTCGTTTGTAACCCAATGAACTGTTGCCCCAGATTCCGCACCAGAGCGAATCATCTCGGCAGCCTCCAATGCATCTTTCTCAAAGTCAGATTGAGGATTGCGATAGCTCCACTGAATAAACCAGTATGTTCCCAGTGTCCCTTCCACTTTCTGAAACTCCGCGCAGAAAATGTAGTTTTTGAGTACCGAAGTGATCGCCTGATAACAGAACTCCTTTGGATCTCCCGGCATCCCTTCCTCACACCACTGCTGGAAAGCACGATGGGCGAAGTGGTTGTACAGTCCAGCAAAATTGTCTTTACTGCGGCGGTGGATCAGGAAAGAAAGCAGCATGGAGGCTGGCCCCTTAAACTGGTCTTTGAGTCCGCCAGCAACCGGAATTACCCATAGTTCAGTAAATGGCTCGTTGGTGAAGTTTTCGTTGATGGTCAATGGACGGTCAGGGCGAGAGATTGCGATCGCAAAATCAGCCTTGTTACCTTTGAGATATCCGCCGGCTTGTGCTTCTAGGATTGTGAGTTTTGGGGGACAATCGAGTAAGAATTGACCGTATTCTTTGGCGCAATTGGCTTGTAGTTTAGGTTGGCTGGGAGGAATGAGAAAGACGCTGTTGTTGATTTTGATGGTTTCCATAATTGCGTTGTTGTTGGTAAAAATTGCATTGATACTGGATAGTGTTTGACTTAGCTATTTATCAACAGAATTCAGGAGCCAGGAGTCAGGATTCAGAATATAGGAAAGGTATTCTGACCGAAAAAGCTAGTGAATAACCGGCATTTTGCACCCCCACAAAACAAAGAATTTTAGTGGACAACAAGAAAGTCGTAGGTCTGAATCCCTGAATAATAGCGAGTCTATGAGTATCTTGATTCTGACTCCTGACTTCTGACTTCTTAATTCTTATTCATGACAATGCCGGGGATTGCTTTTAACTCGTATTTCAGCACTTCGATTTGATATAGTCGCTTTTTAATCTCTGCTTCTAGAAGTGTTTTCAATTCCTGGGGTTTGAGCAATTTAATGTCGTTCTCTAAGTGATTCCCTTCTTCAATGGAATTCATATCAGGCATGACTAAATAACGCCAGCTTTCATCGTATTCATAAGCTAAAAGACTATCGCTTGGGTAATACTTCATGCCGATAATCATTCCTTGTTCTATACGTTGTCCGAAAGTGAAGCGGGGGTATTTCCAACCGTGTGGAATGGTGATTGTTGGTTGCATTATTCTGCCTCATGATTAAACTTGATCTCAACGATTTCTTCGACACAACCCATTACCTCGCCCAAGTAATGCAATGTATCGCCCAAATGAGTTGCGGCTTCTGGGTCAATCTTCTTATCAGCAATTAACAAGAGCCAAGTTTCATTTTGTGCAATAGCCTGAATATTTACGTAGCACGAGTTGAATTGCTTCAGTATTTCTATCGATTCCATTGATTTATCCGATGAGTTGTTTTGGTCTATTTCGATAAACTGATAACTTGGCTTTGTTATGGACGTTTTGGTGGGTCTTACTGCCCACCTATTTTTTACGCAGCAACCAAATGTTTCGCTTGTGGCACGTATCTCTTTAACCGCTCCCATTCGTCACTCGTCAGCGCATCAAATTCTTTATCGAGTAATTCCTCTTCCGTGGGTGATTGTTCTGTAGCCGTTGTTGATACCCTTGCCACCTTCATAAATTGGTCTAGTCCAACTGCTGCATCAATCGGCTCGGCGTATCGAATCTTATCTACAGCATTCGACCAGTGCGTAATATGCTGAAATATAACTCCCAGCATTGAATCAGCCTTGTACACGCGATAAGTTCTGGGGCAAGCTCCATTTACGTACACGAGCTTGTATCCAGGAATCTCTTGCACCTCTGCGTTGGGGTCGGTTGGAGGTAGGAGTATTTTCTCTGTTGGCTCATCTAACTGGGCTTCTTGAAGAGAAAATGTGGTAATCATATTCTGTGCCATGATTTGAATTGTCATAAATTTCGTTGTAGAGGCGATTGCATTACTCTTGGGCTGCAATCGCTTTTCTTACTTCCAGTACTAGGGATTTTCATGACCTCTGCATTTGCATCTGTCGGAGGTAGGAGAGTTCTCTCGTGACAGTCACCTACTTGAAGCAAGAGGTTACTTGCTGCACTTTGTGTCATGATTATTATTTCTAAAGCAGCGATTGAGCTTTGGAGGCGATTGCAGTTGCTTGGGAAGCAATCGCCTTTTTTCCTTCAGCAACTAAGCCGCTACTGCCACTCGGACTCCCAGCAGCCCAATCACTTGTTCAGCACTAGCAGCCACGCGATTGACTCCGTACTGTCTTGGTCTTGCGTACCAGCCCTGTTCATTGCACCCGACGAAGCCGACAAAATGCCCGTCTTGGTAGAGTTTGGTGCTGAATGATAACCAATCAATCTCACCGTGATACAGACCAAAAACAGCGCAGGCTTTTTCCAATTCCTCGCTTAAACGTTCGTTTCGTTCTAGTGGGCTTTCTGGTAGAGTCGCTTTGACCTCTGCAACTCTTGTAGCGAAGCAGTTGCGGTCGAATGGGAGCCGTCCGCCACCCACTAACTGCACCCATACCGTAATCCCGCCTTCTATCCAGATGGTACGGACGGATTCGGGTTCAACTTCGATAATCTCGCCAATAATGCGGCGATCTCTGCTGGTGAGGGGGTCTTGGGTTGGGGCTACAGCTTCGGCTTGGGATTCGAGGTGGCTGTACAGTTCTGCTTGGGCTAGGGCTTGTTCATCAAGAGAAGAACTAGGAATTGCTTGCTGTGTTAGTGTTTCGTAAGTCATAATATTGATCTCCGTGATAGGGGAAAAGGCGATCGCTTTGTTTACCAGACGAGGGCGATTGCCTTTGTTATGTGTGCAAACAACGTTGTGGTTTCGCACAACGCTCTCAAAAAGATTTGGCGTAGCCATATATTTGTGGCTCAAAGCCAGTGGCACTTGAGCGATACCAAAACAGGAGATACAGCGTATCAGGCGACGTGTGACTTCAAACGCTTCAACTGTCGTCCGCCATCCTGCTGGTAATTTCTTATTCAGTGCAAATCCATTTCCATGCTGTGTACCCCTCGCCTTCTCTGGCTGTGCCAGTGCCTCGGTTGCTCCTCAAGCAGTCACTCTGGATTGTGCTGTCAAAGTTCTGTAGTGCAAACCCTTTATTGCGTCCGGGTGCAGGCAGTTTGCTTTCCCTTGTCCCATGTTTTATAGTATAGCTCAATAAGTTGTACTTGTAAAGTCTCACTGAATAAGTAAAGCTGAATAAGTAAAGCTTGAAAACGGAGGAAATAAGCGCTATGATTTGCTTACATTAATGGAGAAGTGAAGTTATGAACTTAATGCAAGTTACTTTGTCGGTTGATTTGCCTGGTCTAGGCACTCGGATTAGAGAGATTAGAGAGTCCAAGGGTCTATCCCCAACTTGGGTAGCAGCTCAAGCTGGTATGAGTGTTGGGAACCTCTATCGTATAGAAACAGAAGATGCAAAGTCTTTACCGCGTGAAACTTTGCGTAAGCTTTCTGATGCCCTTGGTGTAAATTTTGATGCCGAGGTTAAAGCTGCTTTAGTGCAAGAGATGGAATAAATTTTCTACTAATGATGCGGTTAGCACAAAGCAAACGTTATTGCCTCATTAGTATACAAATTTAGTAACTGTATTTTTTGCAACTAATAATCGGAGTAACTACTGAAATTATCTTTAGATAAATAGCACAACAACTAAAAGCGATCGCCCACCGTCCAAAGTTAGCGATCGCCCGTTCAATTCATTCACGACAAAGTGAACTAACTATAATGCTGACACATTTTTGGAAAAACCCTCCAAATCAGCTGCTCTTGTTCACTTTGGTTAAACTGCAACACCTCAATTTTTAAGCATTTACCATAGTGGGCAAGAAATATGCTGACACTAGACAGAGAACGAACAACAGCGCTTGATTACAGTGTTGTCAACACCAGCATTCAGGAAACCTTCACCGCCATCGATAGGTTCGAGTGGCAAGCAATAGATGAACTACGTCTAATGCGAGACAACCACTACTACAAAGATGGTGGATATCTCAGCTTTGAAGACTATTGTGGAAAAGAGCTAATCAAACATGGCGGATATCGGCGGGTCAGAGATTTGCTGTCTGCCAAGAAAGTAGTTGATACTCTGCCAGAAGAACTCAGGGAAAAGATTACTAAACCATCTCAGACACGATCCCTACTCCGGCTGGTCAAAACTCCTGACAAGTTACAAGAAGCTGTTGCGATCGCGTCCCAAGAAAAACCCTTCCCCACTGCCGCAGACTTCGCTAAAGCAGTACAGAAGGTCGTTCCAAAAAATACGTCACCCACTAGAACCAGTAGCACAAAACAAGAAAAAGTCAAAACGCAATTGTGTCATTCTGTCACTGTTTCTTCCCTTTTACATCCCAGATATGGGGATTCGGGAGTGATTGAGGCTTCGGCTCCGAATAACTATCAGCAGATTGTCACCTTCAGCGATGGTGAGAGGTTGCTGGTAAACAATAGTGATTTGGCTGGTTTAAATGACGCAATTGTGTCCAAATCGAGTGGGCGAACTTACCCAAAAGAATACGCCGAAGCGATCGCTGCTATTGAAGAACGCCATAAACAGGAGTTGGAGCGCCTAGAGCAGAAATTGAAGATTGGACTACAAGCAGAAGCAGGGGCTAAAGTTGAGGCCCACGTACAAGAACAAATCCAATCTCTGCAAAACCTGTACAGGCAGCAGAAAGAGCAAAACATCCAGTTGCAGGAACGGCTCTCTGAGATGGAGGGGTTACGGAAACTAGAAATTGAAAATCAACAACTCAAGCAGCGTATTCAAGATTTGGAAAACTCGGTTGAACAGCGCCCTTCTCAACAGTGGGGAAATACTATGACTCAGCAGGCAACCAAAGCGTTGAATAAGCAGGTAAAACTTGCCCTAGAGAAAACCATTGATCTGCGATCGCTAGCCCAAGAACCGCCCAAGGAGAATGCCCAAGAATGTCTGCGGCTCATGGGCATGGCGTTGAAAAACCTTGCCAGCGCTATGAACAATACCCAAGCCCTGGAAGCTGCGGCGATAATCTTGGGAAGTGAACCAACACAATCCGCGATCGCATATCGAGCCGAACAATTGGAAATGCTGCCCCAAGCGGTTAGTGATATTCGGCAAGTACTTGCAAAACCTGGGTGTACGTGGCAGGAGTTTTGGGCAGTGGCGCAAGAGTATGAGGTAATTAAACAAGACTACTGGACGGAATTAACCACCCAAGAGACAGAATTAATTGCTGCTCTCCAGAACGCATCCTCTCAACCAAACACTATTGGCATTGGCTCTATCGTTGCTCACGCCGACCCCTACCGCACTTTGTATGTGGAGAGGGGCGAAGTAGTGGAAGATTTAGGCGAGGAAGTGGTGGTTGCCTGGGATTGTTGGAAGGAGCAATCAAAAAAGACTGATAGGTATTTCCGAGACGAGTTGCGATTCTGGCAACCTCAGTAAGCTTCCAGTGTATCAGTAACTTTTTAGATAACCGAATACAAGTACCAAGCCCCGCAATCACAGAGGGGGAAATTTCCGTGCGTCAACATAAACTGGAGATTGTAAAATGACCGCAACTATCACAAGACCCAAGCTCAAAAAGACTGCTGATAAAGCACAATCACCGTATAAGCGGCTTCATGTAATTATTCCCATAGAAGATTTGTTGTGGGCATCGCAACAAAAGCCATCAGTTACGCAATTGTGGCAAGAGGTGCGATTCGTTGCTTAGTGAATCAGGGTAATCAGCCCATACATAACTAAGCCAGTGAAATCTAGATAACTAGACACTGAACTCTCAGAGTGATGTGGGTGAAAGTC
>NZ_JACJSF010000183.1 GCF_014698035.1 Desmonostoc muscorum FACHB-395 | reverse complement strand
AAATGTCGATTAAAAACGATAATTATTGCTATCAATTTTATGGACTCAACCTGTCTATTAATCGACTGCTCCCAGGGTTAGTTACTGTTAACAGTTCTGCACCGATAGATGTTACCATTCACCTAGTTGGTGAACAGCAGAGTCAACCGCCATTACTCGACCAAGCTTTTTGGAATGTGCCGTTTGAGTGGTATCAAGAAACAGGCTTCCATCTGTGGACAGCGCACCGGGATGATGGCACTTACTGGAGGATACGGTCTTTTGATGGGGTTGATTGCTTAGAATTCATTTTGAATCCTGATGGTAGTCAAGTTTGGGGTTTTTGGTCTAGAGATGCACTATTTACGGATGCGGTATCTTTGCTGCTGGGTTGTGTACTTGGTCATCTGTTAAGAATGCGGGGAGTGACTTGTCTTCATGCCAGCGTGGTTGCGGTTGATGGTAGCGCGATCGCCATTTTGGGACAATCAGGCGCAGGTAAATCAACCACAGCAGCAGCGTTAGCTAGCCGTGGATTCTCCGTATTGGCAGATGATATTGCCGCACTTATTCCTGATGAAAAAAGGTTTTGGGTACAATCTGCTTATCCTCGTCTACGCCTGTGGCCTAATTCTGTAAATGCCATTCACGGCTCAATAGAAGAGTTATCACTAGTATCAACTAATCTAGATAAACGCTTTATAGATTTGCAAATAAAAGATAGAGAACAGTGGCAGTTTCAATCCCAAGCTTTGCCATTAATTGCTGTGTACATATTAGGAGAACGTGACTCAAACCTGACAGCACCTATAATTAACTCTCTTTCTCTACCTGAAGCAATGAAGCATCTAATGTTCAATTCCTATGGGCGTGCTTTGCTCACTTCTCAACAGTGTAGACAGGAGTTTCAAGAATTAGGTCAATTGTCAAAGACTGTTCCTGTGCGTGAGTTATTACTTCCTAATAATTTGGGGAGTTTGGGGCAAATTTATGATGTTATTTTAGAAAACTTACGCCTGATTCATACTTTGGTTTAGCAACACCAGGAATTTGAATATCTGCCTATATTTACTAAGCAAATTTTTAAATATGCAAGTTTTTGAGCCAACCGTTAGTGTTATTATTCCTACTTACCAGCGTGGCCATCTTGTCAGTCAGGCAATTAACAGTGTTTTGGCACAAACCTACAAAGACTACGAAATTATTGTCATCAACGATGGTTCTCAGGACAATACTCCGCAAGTCCTGGCTGAATTTAGCGATCGCCGTATTACCGCTATTCATCAAGCCAATCAAGGATTATCTGCGGCTCGCAATGCCGGAATTCGCTCTGCTAGAGGGAAGTATATCGCCTTTTTAGATGATGATGACCTCTGGGAACCTCAGAAGTTAGAAAAACAAATTCCCGTCTTAGAAGCAAATCCACGCATTGGTTTGATCTATTCAGATTCACTCTTTTTTTCTGATAAACGGGGTTTGTTACCAGGTTCGTACAATACAGCGTTTCCTACCCCTAATCTTCAGGTATTATGGACTCTCTTTAGATACAACTACATTCCAGTCCTAACGGTTGTTGTGCGTCGAGACTGTTTAGATAAAGTGGGTTTGTTTGATGAAACTCTGAGATATTGTGGA
The DNA here is from genome assembly GCF_014698035.1 of Desmonostoc muscorum FACHB-395. Lineage (GTDB taxonomy): Bacteria > Cyanobacteriota > Cyanobacteriia > Cyanobacteriales > Nostocaceae > Nostoc > Nostoc muscorum_A. The sequence goes on along the minus strand of NZ_JACJSF010000183.1, from coordinate 4,688 downwards.
GATTACGATTTATGGCTGCGCCTGATTGAAAAATTTCCGATTTACTTTTTAAATCAACCCTTAGCACGTTATCGGCGATCGCCAAATAGTCTTTCTCAAGATGGAGAGCAGGTGTTCACTAACCACCTGCGTGCTAAGGAAAAAGTCATCGATCGCAATCCAGAATTCCTAAAATTTCCTATGAATTTTCTCGATCCTTGCTTGTACAATATCTACCTCGGACTTGCCAATTTACATATTCAAAATCATCAAATAGAGCAAGCGCGTAGAGTTTTGCATCGCTATCGAGAAATGCGGGGTGAAACCGCTATGTATGAGGAATTACGATTATCTATATCTACTGAGCAAATTTAAGATCATGCATTTTATTGTCACTGGCGGAGCCGGATTTATTGGCTCTCATCTCACAGAACAATTGTTATCAGAAGGTCATCGTGTCACTGTAGTTGATAATCTGACCACTGGACGTTTAGAGAACTTACCCAAACATTGTCATCTTAGGTTTCTCCAAAAAGATATTTTAATATGTCAACCAGAAGATTTTACAGAGAAAGTTGATGGAATCGCCCATTTAGCAGCTATTTCATCGGTGACAGAATCTTTGTGTCGTCCCTTAGAGGCTCATCACAATAATCTTTCGGCAACCCTGGCTGTGATTCAACTTTGCCAAGCTTTAACTATTCCTAAGTTAGTATTTGCCAGTTCCGCATCTGTATACGGCAATCTCACTCAATTACCAATTTCAGAAGAGCAAAAAACTTCTCCTATGTCACCCTACGGCTTACAAAAATTGGTGAGTGAACAATACGCTAGTATGTTTGCTAAACAACTAGGTTTTTCATTTGTTGGCTTACGAATTTTTAACGTATTTGGCCCTAGACAAGTTCCTAATTCAAGCTACTCTGGTGTAATTTCGCGCTTTATTGATATTATACAACGTGGCTTGCCAATTACTATTTATGGCGATGGAACTCAAACCAGAGACTTTATTTATGTTAAAGACGTAGTGAGAGCTTTTTCTCAAGCATTAAAGGTAAATATTACCTCTGGTTCATCCTTAATTTGTAACTTAGGAACTGGAACATCTACTTCTTTAGTGCAGTTGATTAATATCCTCAAAAATCATTTTCCGCGATGGAAACCAGAGATTAATTTCGCGTCTCCTCGTGCAGGAGATATTCAACATTCACAAGCTGATATTTCCAGGATATCTTCATGTCTAGACTTCCAGCCTCAGTGGTCAGCAGAATCGGCTATTGTTTTTTTAATTGCATCATCTTTGAGCAACAAGGAGAATTATTCAAAACAACGGTTGACTCTATCTGCTCAAGATTTAGAAAATGAAAACTGCATTGTAAATAAAAAATTATTAAATAAATATTTAAGTAAAAATGAAGTATTTATCTAAGTTTATCAAATTAAATTCTCAAAAAAAACAACTTTTAATTAACACTTTTATTGTATTGACATTAGTTAGATTAGGTTTGTGGCTGCTGTCATTTAAAACCTTGTATCAACTTCTATTAAGGCTAAGTAACGCCAAACCTAAATATCAAGAAAAACACCACATCTCTATTGAAACAATTATCTGGGCTGTTGAAGTGAGCAGTCATTATATGCTTGGTGTAAAGTGTCTGGCGCGTGCCTTGACTTGCCAGGTTTTCATGAGTCGCCACGGTTATACATCTAATCTCTGCATTGGTGTTGCTAAAGGTCAAGAAGGAGAGTTAAAGGCTCATGCGTGGTTAGAAAATCAGGGACAGGTTGTAATTGGGGATGTTGCAGACCTTCCTAATTTTAGCCAACTGGCATCTTTTGCAAAAGAGCATCTTTAAAAATATGAAAGCGGGCAAAACTTTAAGATATAAAATTCAGCAAAGCTTACGCATTCTGCCTGCGTTGCGCCTAGTTTGGAATAGCAGTCCTCGTTTGACTATTGCTTTGGTTGCACTTTTGGTTATTCAAGGTTTATTGCCTCTACTATCTCTTTACCTCACCAAACTCATCGTAGATACAATAGCTGCCAGTGTTAATGTTGCCGACAAAGGAGCCGCCTTTAGTAGAGTATTACTTTTGCTTGGCTTCTTTGTTGCTATCACCCTGGTAACTACCCTGTGTTCTTCCCTGACTGAACTGGTGTATGCCGCCCAATCTCAGCAACTCACTGACTATATGCAAAACGTCCTCCATGCTAAATCAGTTGAGGTAGACCTGGAGTATTACGAAAATGCTGAATATTATGATGCCTTGCAGCGAGCGCAAAAAGAAGCTCCTTCTCGACCAGGGCAAATCCTACATCGTTTGGCATGGCTATGTTTGAGTAGTATTTCTTTGGTAGCGATGCTGGGGTTGCTACTGTCATTGCATTGGGGAATAGGAGTTATCTTATTTGTTGCCGCGATTCCGGCCCTGGTAGTGCGGGTGAAATATTCCGGTATCATGTATCATTGGCAGCGTCAGAAGACAGCCCAGGAAAGGCAAGCAGGGTACTTGAGTCGGATATTGACTACAGAGCAACACGCTAAAGAAATTCGCTTGTTTGATTTGGGTTCTTTCTTTAGTCAGTGGTATCTGCGCTTGCGGCGGCAACTATATCAGGAAAACATAGCCATGACCAAAAGACAGTCTGTGGCTAATCTTGGTGCCCAAGCAACGGCGACAACTTTAGTTTTTGCTGCCTATGGTTTCATTATTTATCAAACCATGCAAGGCACTATCCGCTTTGGTGACTTAGTACTCTATTACCAGGCATTGCAACGAGGACAAAATGACCTGAAAAGTCTCTTGGGTGGTCTGTCTGGTTTATATGAAGACAATCTATTTCTTGCTAACTTATATGAATTTTTAGACCTGAAACCAAAAGTTGTAGAACCGTCAAATCCGAAACCTCTTCCCATACCAATGAAAAAGGGGATTGTGTTTAATCATGTTAGTTTCCAATATGCAACTACGAAGCGTCAGGCACTTCAGAATATTAATCTGACTATTCGCCCAGGAGAAGTGGTGGCATTGGTAGGAGAAAACGGCTCCGGTAAGACTACTTTAATTAAGCTTTTGTGTCGCTTATACGATCCCACTTTTGGTAGTATTACCATTGATGGCGTAGATTTACGCCAATTTGAAATTGCTGCTCTCCGCCGTCAAATTAGCGTGATTTTTCAAGACTATACGAAATATCATCTGACTGCTAAAGAAAACATTTGGTTGGCAAATATCAACCTGCCATTCAGCTACGAAAAAATCACCGCCGCTGCCCGTCGTTCCGGTGCTGATGATGTCATTAGCAAGCTACCTCAAGGTTACGATACCATACTGGGTAAATTCTTTGAACAAGGGGAAGAATTGAGCATCGGTCAGTGGCAAAAAATCGCTTTGGCAAGGGCATTTTTGCGAGATTCACAGCTAATAGTTTTAGATGAACCGACTAGCGCTTTAGACCCGAAAGCCGAAGAAGAGGTGTTTCAGAATTTCCGCCAACTTATTAAAAATCAAGCTGCTATCCTCATCAGCCATCGCTTATCAACCGTCAGAATGGCTGACTGTATCTACGTGATGGCAAACGGTTCAATTATTGAAAGCGGCACCCATGAAGAACTGATAAATCTGGGGAGTAGCTATGCAAACTTGTTTGAAACCCAAGCCCAACACTATAAGTAATTTATGATTACCTTAAACAAGCCTATTACTCAATTGCCAACAAAGGTTCAACGTCCAGAAATTGAGCTACTTCTGTGTTGTACCCGAACTCATATAGACCCCAAAACAGCAGAGCGAATTAATACCATACTCCAGCAAGATATAGACTGGACATATCTTATGGAAATAGCAGCATATCATGGGACGATACCACTCCTATACCAGAGTCTCAAGACTGCTGGGAAAGAAGCTATTCCCAAAACAGTTTTAACTCAGCTTCAGAATCATTATCACACTAATGCTAGCCGCAACTTATTTTTGAGCCACGAATTGCTTAACATCCTTAAGCTTTTTGAAGCTCACAAAATTCGGGCAATTCCTTTTAAAGGTCTTGTTTTAGCTATTTCTATTTATGGCAATTTAGCCATGAGACAATTTAGCGACCTAGATATTCTGGTGAGACAACAGGATATAGTCAAAGCTCAAGAATTATTGATTGCTCACAAATATCAACTAGAAGCTGACTACTATGGTTGGCAACAAACTTTTGTCCATAGCCAGAAACCAGAAATAGTGGTGGATCTTCACTGTGAATTGACTCCCTTATCTTACTTCCCTTTTAAACTTCCTGATTTTGAAACTTTGTGGCAACGAAGCAGGTCTTTAACCCTCAAAGGTGAATCTATCATCGAATTCTCTTGTGATGATTTGTTAATAATCCTCGCTGTCCAAGTTGCTAGAGGAGTTAATGAAAGTAAAGCGTCTTTAGCTCAGATTTGTGATTTAGCTGAATTATTGCGTATTCAACAGAGATTTGATTGGGAACAATTATTGCAAAAAGTAAACAGTCTGGAACTTAAAAGACCATTTTTTATTAGTCTGTTTATAGTTAACACTCTCCTGAATACCCCTTTGCCAGCGCAAGTAAAGCAGGCTATTCAAGAACAGATCCAAATCGATCCAACAATTTTGATTTATGCTATACGGATGCAGAAACAGCTTTTCACGGAAATTAAAAGTCCACTGATAATTAAACTTTTTTTTCAGCACCT
>NZ_JACJSF010000182.1 GCF_014698035.1 Desmonostoc muscorum FACHB-395 | reverse complement strand
ATATCTTGGTAAATTAACTGTAAGGGGAAGATGCGTAGAGGGCCAATACGATTGTTGCCATAAAGGTCACTACCACGAGAAATTTCTATTGCTTGTCCTTGACTAATGGCTTTTTCTACTAACGGCAATTGGTGAAATAATGTATCCTGATATTTACCCTTTTCAGCCATTTCTTCGGGGTCAGAATATACAATTGTGCGGTTAAGATATTGTCTGGTTGGGTAAAAAAAATCACCCTTGAGTTCCATATCTAATCCCCGCAATCTTTTACTGAGAGTCTCATAAATTCGTCTGACTTGGGCATCTCCTTGGTACTGAGCAAGGGAAGCCAAAGCATTAAATGCTACTTTTAACTCGGCTGAGGACAAAGCGGCAGTACCAAGATAATAGCCCCAACGATACATTCGCTGATCAAGAATAGTGTAGTGACGAAGAGTTTCTAAATCTTTGCGGAGGGTAGAAACAGCAGGATAACCTGCTGGTAATTCTATCTTTAGTTCAGTCGCTAATTTCTGTAGAGTTTTTTGCACTGTTGCCAGGGCATCATGGTGTTTATCATTCCTAGAGTCCATTAAATCAGGACTACCGATACCTGGATGTTTCAGCAAAGTCGCAATTAACAACATTAGGCGTTCAAAAGCTAAGTGTTCTTTATAGGGTTGGGATGCAATTTTTTTGGGCATAGTTAGAGGGAAGTAGATAATTGAGGTTAAAGCATTCCTAAAAAGAAAATATTACAGTGATGTCAAAAGAATGCCTGTAAAGCTTTTATAACAGCCTTTTTTATGAACATCAATCAAATTTTAATTTATAGGCTTTTTCAAGATTTTTTATGATTTTAAAGCTATAGTAGCCAATACAAACATTGAAAACAAAGTTAAATTTATTACTATATATATTTCACGTCGGTCTGCTACTGTACGTAATGCTTTAGTCTCTGTTGTTAATGGTGGTGTAACTTTGGTGATTTTATTAATTGCACCTATGGGTTTGGCGGCAGTAATCATTAATACTTTGTTGATGACATTTGGTACTTATATTATTTCGAGCGCAGCTGATAGGGTAGTGAAGTGGTTGGAACCAGGAGGAAAGGCAGAATTAATTTCCCCTTCTCAAGTAGAATCTTGGGGTGTGGGGCTATCTGTGATTGAACCACCTAGTTCAGTGATTATTTAATCTATTTTGCCGAGGTTCAGGTAAAATGGCTGAAGTTCCTATTTTGGCGTTCTGACCTTCGGTTGCATACAGTACAAGGGTTTGAGGTATGTTGGTGATTGATGGAATGGCAGTTTGGCGATTAATTTTTGTGACCTTCGGAAACGGCTTCTGGATTCCTTACTGGGTAAGGGTCTAAAATTGAGGGATTCCCACTCGCTGGGGATGTTAATTGAATGGAAACCAGCCGGTCGAGGCGGGTGGCAGGCGCAGAGATTCCCACTCGCTGGGGATGTTAATTGAATGGAAACTTAGACCACTTACCAGTTGTACTATCCCAAACAGCTTTACCAGCTTATTCCCACTCGCTGGGGATGTTAATTGAATGGAAACGGTGATTGCATTATTTAAATCCAAAATGTTTACCAATGATATTCCCACTCGCTGGGGATGTTAATTGAATGGAAACCCATCAACGATGCAATCATCGCCATTCATCTCTACCAATTCCCACTCGCTGGGGATATTAATTGAATGGAAACGAGAAGACAATACGGCTGCTGTCATGTTATTCAAATTCCCACTCGCTGGGGATACTAATTGAATGGAAACCTAGAATCGCCATTCTCTAGTGCTTCTTCGTCGTATATTCCCACTCGCTGGGGATATTAATTGAATGGAAACCGACCAAAGGAAAGCACTTTATCTAATTCAATAGGTAGCGGCATATTTAAAATTCCCACTCACTGGGGATATTAATTGAATGGAAACTAGGGTGTGCGATCGCAGAGCTTACGGGCAAACACCAAATTATTCCCACTTGCTGGGGATACTAATTGAATGGAAACACGCCTTGAGAAAATTCACCGTTTGGAAAAAATTGTAGTATTCCCATTTGCTGGGAATACTAATTGAATGGAAACTTTTAATGCTTCACCAAAAGCACGATACAGCACTTGCGTCTATTATGAGGTACACTAGATTAAAATATAAATACTTTTAAATGAAATCCTACTCTGTCGATCTTCGAGAAAAAATAGTTGCAGCACATCTTGAGAAAAACATTTCAATCAGGAAAGTGGCTAACATTTTTTCAGTCTCAAAGAGTTTAGTACAAAAGCTTGTAAAACAACAAAAAGTTGAAGGAAATTTACAATCTAAGCCGCGAGGAAAGCCACAATTTAGTCATTTAACAAATGCTGACACAGAGTTGAGAGAATTAGTTGAATCATATCCAGATGCAACATTGATAGAGTTGTGTGAATTATTTGCAGACAAGACTGGCAATTGGGTAGGTCAAAGTGCAATGTGTCGTGCGTTACAGAAATTAGGATTAAATCGGAAAAAAAAACAAAGCGTAGTACCCAAGCAGGCACAGAGAGAGTCTTGAATTTAAGACTAGATTATTGGGAAAAGGTCAAACATATAGAGCCAGAAAACTTAGTATTTTTGGATGAAACTGGTGTTCTACTTGGGTTAATGAGAACTCATGCCCGTTCACAAATGGGAACAAGAGCTTACTCTCTTAACCCCTTCTACCGGGGATCAAAAGTTACAGTAATTGGAGCAATTAGTATTAAAAAAGTAGTCGCATTAATGACAATGAATGGTTCAATGGATGGCATTGCATTTGAATTATTTGTTGAAAAGTTTTTAGTACCACAATTATGGTCAGGAGCAGTGGTGGTGATGGATAATTTATCCGCACATAAACTAGATTCAATTGTGCCAATGATTGAAGCTGTAGGTGCGAAAGTTATCTGTTTATCCTCATATTCCCCCGATTTTAATCCAATTCAACTATGGTGGTCACAACTTAAATCTTTTTTACGCAGTTTCGCTCCAACTACAACAGAAATGGTTGATACAGTCATCTCAGTTGCACTCGAATTAATAAATCCTCAACATTTAAGAAACTGGTTTGCTAGTTGCTGCTATTGTACCTCATAACAGCCGTAGATGCTGTAAGGGTCAGTAATTTCCACTTGGTGGGGATATTAATTGAATGGAAACATTAAAGCAGAAGTGTTGCCTGAAGCAGATGTGATATTCCCACTCGCAGGGGATATTAATTGAATGGAAACTGTACATTATCTTTGATTTTTAGCATGATCTATTAGCATTCCCACTCGCAGGGGATATTAATTGAATGGAAACTCTGATGCAAATGTTCCTCCCCAGACCAACCAAGTTGAAATCCCACTCGCTGGGGAGATTAATGAATGGAAACCTTACACTATCCGCGCTAACATAGATCGGATCTGTCAATTCCTACTCGCTGAGGATACTAATTGAATGGAAACGTATCTGACATTGCTGGTCTGACTACTTCCCAAAATGATTCCCACTCGCTGGGGATACTAATTGAATGGAAACTTAAACCCAAAGTAGTAAACGTGCGCCTCTCCGTCGCACAAATTCCCACTCGCTGGGGATACTAATTGAATGGAAACAAGTCGTTACCTTTGAAATCCCATTGTCCATCACCTTTTCTAGACTTCAAATTCCCACTCGCTGGGGATATTAATTGAATGGAAACAGTTGTGTTAGTATTGACTGCATGATAAGCTCCTAAATTCCCACTCACTGGGGATACTAATTGAATGGAAACGTAGTATTAGAAGTAGCTGTAACTGTGCTTTTAGCTCTTGCCATAATGTATTCCCACTCGCTGGGGATACTAATTGAATGGAAACATTGAAGCTAGGATGATAGAAGCAGTAAGAAAAAGATTCCCACTCGCTGGGGATACTAATTGAATGGAAACTCGTCAACGTCATAATGGGGATCGAAGATAACTAGTATTCCCACTCGCTGGGGATACTAATTGAATGGAAACTTCTCTCTTCTCCCAACACCTCTGCTAATTGGCTCAGGTTATTCCCACTCGCTGGGGATACTAATTGAATGGAAACTTTTGTAAGCAACCATGTCTTTTCTCCTGATGTAGCGAATTCCCACTCGCTGGGGATACTAATTGAATGGAAACTTTTGTAAGTAAGCAATTTTCCAATGCTCTGGGATATAAAATTCCCACTCGCTGGGGATACTAATTGAATGGAAACAAGATTCAGAGATTAAAAGTGAAACTTCAAGGTCAGGGTTAATTTCCACTCGCTGGGGATACTAATTGAATGGAAACTTAGAAGAAGTGTTGATTTGAATAGCCATGATCTGAGTTATTCCCACTTGCTGGGGATATTAATTGAATGGAAACTCACACAGAGCAATACGCCGCATTAACTCCTGTCTGTCTTATTCCCACTCCCTGGGGATACTAATTGAATGGAAACGTTAAAGTAACGTTAGTTAAAACAGCAGACATTTTTTAAGATTCCCACTCGCTGGGGATACTAATTGAATGGAAACTTGAATTTTTCAGCAGGAATTACAGTAGCCATGATAATATTCCCACTCGCTGGGGATACTAATTGAATGGAAACTTTTGTAGCTTGGTAAAGACTGCAAGGTTTTTCATTTATTCCCACTGGCTGGGGATATTAATTGAATGGAAACTTAGCGGCAACTTCAGCAAGTGTTAAATCAGCAGTATTCCCACTGGCTGGGGATATTAATTGAATGGAAATTACACAACTAATGCAATTTGCCAAAAAATAAAAAATATTTAGCTAAAATCCAACCAATTAGCTCAAAGCCTTACCATGAGTGAATTTAAGAGATTGAGCAATCTTAAAAATGAATATTGACTATTATTGGACATTCCCAATATAAATTTATACAATCAAACCGGACACCATAGAAAGGGATTCACCCATGTCAGAAGCATACTGGCAAGCAAAAATATGGGGATTACTCCATGATCCGGTGCTAAAAGCGTTACACAATAACACTGGGCGCGGTGACAATAGCTTTTGGCAACAATTAGAAGTGATGCAACCTTGGGTGCAAAACAATTATAATCCTGAAGAGTCCGAGTATGAAATCTTAAAACACATACATCTGGCTGTTGACATTGCCTTGGCGAGTGATAAAGGTGGTATTAGCAGCGTTGCCCAAAGCATAAATTATGCACCTGGAAAGGATTCCCAAAGAGGGTTAGAAATCTCTCATTTGCTGTCTGGTGCAAAACAGCAATGGAAAATTAAGTCAGATTCAGAACTGTTGGCAAAAGGCAAAGATTACTTAAATAGTAAAGAACAAAAGCTGTTAGAAGCAATACCAGAATCTTTGAAGACAGATGTTAAAGGGCTATTTTGGTGGTTGTGGCGTTGTTTACCGTCAGCTACTTGTCAGGAATTTGACGATGCTTCCTTAATGCTAATGCCTGCCGAAACCCGCTTACCAGATAGTTCAATATGGAGTCATGCAAGCATTACAGCATCGCTAGCTGGTGCTTTGGCAGGGTACGACTTGACGATGGCAGATATAGAAAGATGGCCATCAGGCAAAGAATTATCTCATCCTTATTTGGCAGTTTTTAGCTTTACGCCAGTGCAAGAACTGATTAAAGCCAGTCGTAAAATGCGCGACTTTTGGGCAGGTTCTTGGTTATTACATTATTTATCTGCTAAAGTCTGCTGGAAACTGGCGCTGCAATATGGGCCTGATACCTTGCTTTATCCTAGTCTTTACCAACAACCTTTAATTGACCATTGGCTATTAGAAAAATATCCAGAGTTGAAACAATGGATAGATAAACCAAAGGAAGATTCACTATTAACGGCAGGATTTCCGAATATATTGGTGTTGGTTCTGCCGAAAGATAAAATCCAAGCTGCCATGCAAACAGCAAAACAAACGCTGCTAAACGAATGGCAAGATATTAGTAAGTTAGTGTTTACTGATTTAAAAAATCGCCATTGGATGCCAAAACTACAGCAAGAAAGTAGCACTTGGCAGGGTTGGTTAGAATCACAATGGCAGTTTTATTGGACTGCTTTACCAATTGGGAAAGAAGGAGAAGACCTAAAGAATACCGCCATTCCTAAAGATAGAGAAATAGAATTTGGAAGTTGGCTGGATGCTCAAAATCAAGCTTATAATTTGGGTGAAAAACAGAAACTTTTTCAAGATGCTGAATTAGATTTTCTCCGGGAAGTATATCAAAAATCTTCTGAAGATAAAGATAAAAAGTTTAGTGCTAATGTTGGCTCCTGGTGGGGAAATATTTTTGACCAAACTCGATATGCTTTAGCGGCGGTGAAAAATGCCCGCAATTGGGAAATTCCTACAGCATTTGGCCCTCGTTCGACAATTTCTGG
>NZ_JACJSF010000181.1 GCF_014698035.1 Desmonostoc muscorum FACHB-395 | reverse complement strand
TTCGTATGCTCCTACTATTTTTTGCCGTAAATCTACAGAGTATGCCTTCATCTTTTTTTGATTCTCATACTCTGTTAGTGTACCTTATCGTTACGCAAAGTGCTGTAAGACGAATTGAAGCGATTATTGCTGCAAGGTTTTTCGCTCCCTACGATCACACTTTGCACTGACTAAGCTAAATGTTCTTGTCTCAACGAATCTCGGATGAACCAAAAAACTTGATTCTCTCTGGGGATAATTATAGGGTTTGTAAAACCCGTTTTATTGCTCCAGAGCCTAACACTGGCAAGAGGTTGAGGGAGGTTGTTTATTTTGGTGAAGGTTAATTATTTTTAGCGATCGCAACGAGAACACCGCAGGCATAGCGCTTAGTATAACTAGTAGCTCGTAGATAATCTCTTTTTAATCGCCCAACAATAACCTTTTTTTCGATAACTCGTTTCAGCCGTGTAGTATGGGTACAAGCCTTACTGTGTGCTACTTTAACGCCAATGCCGTCAAACACCCATTTCCCGACATTTTCAACCTAACAGGCGACAGCTATCGTTCGGCACGCGGAGAGTTCCAGTTGGTCGAATAATTATTGGGTGCAAAGGTGTAAGCGTAGAAAGGAGGAATGATTCCTGTTACTGCATTGGGAACCCAAACCGAGAAAAAGTTGTCTACATAATTGCCGCAATATTGAGTTTGGTCAGCGTAGGGGTGTGTAAATTCTGTTAGAAAGAAAGGGTTTGGGTTCCCACCAATACAAAAAGGATGGTTTCCTTGCCACTCTGAATCACCAATTGCATGAAGGTAGTAGCGACTGTTAGTGAGTGAGGAAAGAAGTTGTATGCATAAACCAGGTGTTTTATATAAGTGGAATTGACCTTTGGTAGTCCAAATACCCTTATCGTAGTAACTGACTATGACATTAAGATTTTCACCCGATTCGTTGCAGACATAGAAACCTGATGGTGTTTGGGCAGAAGCTTTTTCATTTGGTAGAGCTACAAATGTCATACCAATAAATAAAGCTGCAAGAGTTGCAGTTTTTGTGCAATTATTTAAAATAAGTCTCAATAGCATAAACTCTCACTGCTTGTTAAAAAATTTTATAAAATAAACAATAGAACTTTTTACAATTATTTTCTCAAAGAATTAAATAACTTAACTATATCTTTGAGATTTTGAGTGTATTTCAAAATAGCTAGCTTGCGTTTGGTGTTTGACTTTCTGATAATCAGCCGAGGTCTAACGTTGCCTTTGGGCGTGTAAATGTCTTGAGTTTGCAGCGTACAGCATTCGCGGATACGGCAAGCACTAAACAGGCAGACACCAAACAAAGTGCGTAGGCAAGCATTTACCCCAGGCATCGCGGTCATTGTCTAAGCCATGACTGAAGATTAGCTGATATCTCTGACTGCGTTAGAACTTTGGCGCTAAGTGCCGATTTATTTTCATTGTGCCTCTGTAGACCCTGTAATCCACAGTCTACAACGATTTGACACCTGATTCTCTACACCAAATTACAGCCACAAGTCTGGTGAATAAATTGATCTAACTTTCCCAACATTTTTATTAAGCTGAAAATACTGTTAACGTGTTATCTATGACCAAATATATTCACGGCTATACTGGAAAGGAACAAGACCGCCTGTTCCGGCAAAGCGCTTTTTTAGAATCTTACATCTACAATAAGATTGATTTTTCTAATTGCAATCACATTATTGAAATAGGTTGTGGAGTAGGAGCGCAAATACAAATTTTATTAAATCATTTTCCGCATTTAAAAATTACTGGTGTTGATATTTCCGAAGCGCAGATTAGCCGTGCTGGCGAATTTCTCAAGCCGCATATTGAAGCCGGACGGGTATCTCTACATATTACTCATGGGGAAGTACTTCCTTTCCCAGATCAATCCTTCGATGGTGCGTTGATCTGCTTTGTTCTAGAACATATAAACAATCCCCTCTACCTCCTCAAAGAGGTAAAACGGATAATGCAATCAGGTACTAATCTTTATTGCACAGAAGCGTTTAATACAGGTTTATATATCCATCCAACTTGTCTAGCTTTTCAAACTTACTGGGAAATCTTCAATCGCTACCAAGAGCAATTAAACGGAGATCCAAACGTGGGAGTAAAACTCTCTAACTTGGCATTGCAGTCCGGTTTTTCTGAAACTACTCTTGACTATATTCCTCTTTACTTAGATGGCAGAACTAAAAATATGTCACAGAGGACAGATTTTATTGATTTCATTACTGAAGTTTTGCTAAGTGCCGCTCCAGCTTTAATTGCCCTGGAAAGAATTACACCATCATTACCAGACGCAATGATACTAGAATTACAAGAAATAAAAAATAACCAAGACAGTATTTTCGTTTGGCCATTAGAGCAACTTAAAGCTGTAAAGTGTGCAGAATTTTCGTGTTCAGCATAGTTTCTAACATCATGAAAAAAAAAATAAATTTCATAGTATTTATTACTACCTTCTTAGTAGTTTTACTATTATCAATTACAGTTTATACGGAAACTGGATTAAGTAGTACACCATCTCCATCATCCGCATCATCACCTATACAGTCAAAATATTCCGAGTCATCATCTATACAGCTAAAGGATCTTATTGCACCTATTCTTACTGCATTAGGAATAGCTGTTACATATCAGAATGGGTTTAATCCACGAGCAACACTTAAGTTGGATTTAGAATTGAGAGAGAAATTATTATTAGGTAAACATCCTGTAAGTAATATTGAAAATATAGATATAGAGCGTAAAATACGACATCATTATAAACATATCTATTATAGAAAGGAGTGGGGAGAGCAATTAAAATCTGGATTAATATATCTTTTTTTTGCATTTATTATATTATTTTTTACACCTTCAAACCTAATGAATATTAGTTTTTTTAAAATCCTAAGTTATATAGGTTTCAGTGTGTTTTTAATATATGGTCTACGTCTACTTTTAAAGAGTTTCTGGCGATATAGAGAAAAGAAAGAGGAAGAGAAAGAGAAAGAGAGAAAAGATAGATAAAGGGGGTGAACACAAGAGTAAATTTCCCTAACTGTGTTGGAAATTAATGGGTTTCTGCTAACGGGGATACTGTATATCAATTTCAAGTTTTTGGTTAGTTTCTATCTCTACACCACTTCTACCCACTGGTGATAACATAGCCAAGCTTGCCGCCGCCCCTAACACCTGTTCGTCAGTCACTTCCAAATATTTCTGCAACTGTTCTAAATTCCTATGCCCCGAAATTTCCTGAATAACTCTCAATGGTATGCCTGCGTTACTCATTTGGGTTAGCCCCGTCCTTCTAAAGCTATGAGTACTCGCGCCAATTATCCCTGCCTGTTTGCAAGCTTCTCTCAAAATCCTAGAGGCTGAGTCTTCACTGATGTGTCCATCACTGCGACCGGGAAACAGATAAATCTCTCCGGCCAGTGGGTAATATTCACCCAATAACCGCCGTAAGTCTTCAATCACTGGGATTGACCTAGTAGCCAGCTTCCCCTTGGTGTAAGATTCCGAATCACCAGCCGGGGTCTGACATTGCCCTTGGGTGTGTAGATATCTTGGGTGAACAGGGTACAGCATTCACGGATTCTACAGGCACTAAACAGGCAGACACCGAACAAAGCGCGATCGCAGAAAGAAATGAAAAAAGAATTTAATTTGTAGCTACTTGAAAAAAGTGGCTAATTTTTCGATTTGACTATCCTACTTTCAACCCCAAACAAATCTTTGTAAACTTCATGATCTCGAAAAAGCTCCATAATCAAACTTCGAGTAAAAGCACAGTAAATCATATTCCCTCGCGCCTCATACAAACCAAAAGCTTTAAATAAATCTTTTTTAGCGCCCTCAATATTGCCCAGATGGAATCTGACTGTCCCTCGTCCACAATATACTTCTGCACAATCAACATCTAGAGATAATGCTTTTTCTAAATCAAAGAGTGATTTTTCTAATTCCCCAGATAAAAAATAAATATTCGCCCTATTTATATAAGCTGATAAACAGTTTGGGTCAAGTAAAATTACTTGATTGTAATCTAAGATAGCTGCTGGGTTGTCACCAGTTAAGTTTTTATACGTATCAGCCCGATTTAGATAAGCCTGGACTAATTTTTGATTCAGAGCAATAGCTTTAGTATAATCTTCAATCACCTTGGGAAATTCTGACTTATGACAGATTTTTGACCGAGCTAATCCTCGATTATTATAAGCTTCAGCAAAACTCGGATTCATTGCTAATGCCTTATCAAAAAGCTGAATTGCATTTTCATATTTTTCGATTTGAAACTGAATTAGTCCTATAGTATTGTGAACTTCAGCAAAATTAGGATTAAGTAGTAATGCCTCTCTAAAGCACTCGATAACTTCATCTAAATTGCCTGACTTTAGATGTGCCAGACCTTGATTATAAGAAACCTGTGCTTGATCTAAATTAGCCGTCTCCATAGTGTTATTCTCCTCCTCTATTGCTTAAAAAGGCTATTCTAGGATAACTTCATCTTTGTAAGTCTACTTGCTGTGTTTGAGATTTAGTTAATATTTTATCAATTTGAGTATTAGCATCCTCAAAAGTTTGCAATATCTGTGGAGTTACTTTATTAGTCTGCACTCTCCCTGATTGCAAGTTTAAAATTACCTCCCCATTTTTCTGCGAAATAGTTAAATCCCTTTGCTCGGTATTGAAAACCAAGTCATAAATCTTCCCTTGAACTTGAGTACCATTTTCATCAGACTTACCCCAGACCATACCAATCCTTTGAGCAATTTGAGTCAGCCGACTGATGGCTTCAAGTTCAAATTTATCTTTATTCATTACTGTCAACGCTTGGGCTGATAATTGCTCACCAGCTTTAAACCCATTTGCCACTTCTACAATGCGTTTTTTGTAATTCTCCGGCTTCCCTAACTTATCTGCGGCATTGTACCAATTTCTCAAGTCATCAATAGTGACTGTCGGGAGCTTCTCTACACTTAGAGGTTCGGTTTTCACACCATTACTAATGTCTGGTGTAGAGGGAGTAGCCGATGGTAATGGAGTTGATTGGTTAGGTGGGGATTGTGCTGTTTGTTCTGGTAGTTTCAAAAATTGTGGACGTGTGGCAAGGGAATTAACTCTTTGTTGATACTCAAGAGTAGATTCAATCACAGCCCCGAATTTCTTGGTCATGTTCTCCAAAGTTTTGGGGGGAATTGAACTGCTGACTAAGTTAAATACCGCTAGACCTTTTTTAGTTTCCCTGGTTGAGTCGATGGGGGATATTATTCCCCGCACCTCTCAGTTAGATCCGTGCGTACCCGTTTCCGTGTACACGGCTCCCGATGTTCTTAGCTTGCGCTTTTGCTCATGTGTTTATAATCGTGGCAACTCTCATGAATTGCTTCAAGATTATTTTTCTTCCAGTTGGCATGATTTCCGTCGATGTGATGCAGATGAATCCGTTTTTCATCGATGAATTTTAAACCGCAGGAAGCACATTTATGGTTTTGCTTCTTAAGGGCTTTAGAGGTTTCGCCGTCGTAGAGCTTACTGTTACGTTCGCTCCAGTAGGCTATGTCTCCGTCGTAAGGTGATTTAGTTCCTTTGACAGAAACGTGTTTGTTTTCGGAGTAAGAAACCTTTGGGAATGCCTTTTTTATTAGCTCCTGGCTTGTGTGACGATTTTGCTTGGTTTCCTTATTGAATACCTTGAAAGCTCTATGATTGATGTGCCATAAGGAAAACTTTGACCCATCCATCTTGCAGAACTTATGGTAATTTCTCCACCCTCTAACTACCGGGGCTAATTTCTCAGCCTTTGTGGTAGCACCATAATTCGAGTTGTTGACGATGTGTTTTACTTTCTTACGAAAAGCTTTGAAGTTATCCACTGAGGGACTACATCTAAACTTTCCATTGCTCTGCACTTTGAAGTGCCAGCCGAGGAAATCAAACCCATCTGTCGCGGCGGTAACTTTGGTTTTCTTTTGGCTTACATTCATTCCGCGTTTGCGGAGGAACTCGCTGATTCTTTCAAGTATCTCTGTCGCGTTATCTTTGGGTTTTAGTATAATTACCATATCGTCCGCGTATCGGACTGATGGCTCGGTGATTCTTCCTTGGTTGTCCTTGGGTTGATGAATACTTTCTATCCCGTTGAGTGCGATGTTCGCTAATAGTGGGCTGACCACTCCCCCTTGTGGGGTTCCTTGTTCAGGAAATTCTGGGTTAACTCCTGCCTTGAGGCATCGGAAAATACCGATTTTTAAGCCTTTGGGGGCAATGAGTTCGTCCATTATTGCTGAGTGATTAATCCTGTCGAAAGTGGGTAGCTAGCTAGCGAGGTTTCCAAGCCTTGGCTCCTTTTCTAACTAGCCCCCTCCGAACCGTGCTTACGAGTTTCCAGGTACACGGCTCTCCAGTACTCT
>NZ_JACJSF010000180.1 GCF_014698035.1 Desmonostoc muscorum FACHB-395 | reverse complement strand
GATGTTTTTTTATCTTGATTACCAACTATTAGCTTAATTTTATCTAGTAGTCTGGCCATTAGTCGCTCATAAGCGACTGCACAGTGACTTGTAATTCCTTTAAGTTGATTGTTCGTTGCCAACTTCGTGGAAAGCTGCCAACGCCTCTTCTAAGTGGTTAAAAAACCGATTAGCTCCGATTAAATCTGTCAGCCCGTCCCGCTCGAACTGGACTTTTACCTCCGGCGATAGACCGGACACGACAAAAGTTACGTTCTGAAGGGATAATTCCTTGACGACATCCCGAATCGTTTGGGATGCAGAGTAGTCGATTTCAGTAATTGCTCTGGACTCCAGAATAAACCACTGCACGGGTGATTCCGCATTTTTCACGAGATTTTGCACCTCCTCTGAAAAGAAGCTGGCGTTAGCATAAAACAAGTCTCTACTAAACCGATAAACGATCAGACCAGATGCTGATACACTGCCGATACGCACAGGAATCGGCTGCCATAATCTCTGAGCATCGGGAATAATGATGGCTGAATGCGGTCGGTAACTATGACGCACATGCAAAATCAGCGACAAAATAATTGCTAAAACAATACCCTCTTTAACACCGATAAAAACAACCGTAGCAGTAGTAACGAGCGCAAGATAAAACTCCTCACGATGGGTCGAAAATATTGCCCGCATCCCTTGAATGTCAATCAATTTTAGTCCAATCAAAAATACAATTGCTGCTAAAACCGCATTCGGCAAATAGCTAATTGGTTGAGTCAAGAAGAGGATGACTACTAACACCACTGCTACTGTAGTCAGTTGAGCTAATTGGCTTTGTCCTCCTGCTGTGTCAACAATTTCAGTTTTGGTCGGGCTACCATTCACTACAAAGGTTCCACTCACCCCCGCCGCCAGATTCGCCAGAGCTAGACCCTCAAGGTCAATATTTTCTTTAAAATCCTCGTTGTATCGGAAGGCGTAAGCGCGTGAGGTCGCTGCACTTTGGGCAACAATGACGATACAGCACGATAGGGCAATGCCAAATAATTGTGGAATTTCACTCAGAGCAACAGTGGGCAATACAAAGGATGGCAGTCCGCTGGGGATAGATCCAACTACCATAACACCATGACTGGCAAAGTTAAACAGCCAACTGGCAAGAATTGCTACTATTACAGCCAGCAACGCACCTGGAAATTTTGGAAGCAATCTGTCGCATACTTTAATGGTAATCAAGACTGCTACAGAGATCGCGATCGCTAATGGGTTAGCATGGGGCAGACCTTGAAAGGTATTAATGATTTGCTGGATTGGATTATTCCCCCCAACCTTAAGATCCAACAATCCACTTAATTGACCGAGCGCTACTTGAATTCCTACCCCAGTCAAGAAACCTACCAGCACGGTACGCGACAGAAAATCCGCTAGGAAACCCAGTCTAAACAGGCGTGCTAACAGCAAAAGTCCAGCTACTAGGATGGCGACTAATTCTGAATACGCTAAATATTGGGAACTCCCCAACACTGCCAAACCTGATAGTCCAGCCGCCAGGATTGCAGCTGTTGCAGAGTCGGCAGCTACCACCAGATGGCGAGAAGATCCAAAGAGCGCAAAAGCCAAGGCTGGAAGAATAAGTGTATAAAGACCTGTGGCAATGGGCGTTCCGGCAATCTTTGTATATCCCATGACTTCAGGAATGCCCAGTGCTGCTAGTACAATGCCCGCAACGATATCGTTCCCAATTCTGGCTCCGGCCATTGGTAAAATTCCCTGAAACAGGCGAAATCGCTTTTTAGTTGGATGCTGGGCTGTATTTGCGTTCAATTTCTTCATTATTACGGATTCAAATCCTTGTCCAAAATTATTCCTCGATTGCCTTGATCTGCCCTGCCGCAACTGCATCAGCTAATGCTTTGTAATCCCTCTCGGTCTGCTCGGCGTAAGCTACTGCAAAATTAGCGATCGCCCGATCGAATCTGTCACTTTGACCGAGATAACCACTAATAATGAATCGATTCTCCGAACGGGCATGACTCCGCGCCAGTGCCCAACCACATAAATGGCAGTAGCCCCTCAAATCCGTCTCCGACATTCCTTCAATCTCGACGGAAGTTTTCATATCTCTGAGTTGTCGTAGGTAGAAGTCATGCCCACTATCGCCCCTTGTCCAGCCCAGGAAGATATCGCTTGCTTCTTGCATCAGATGCTGTCCTGCTACAACCCGTTGGGCATGGTTCTCATAACTACTTTTCCCGGCATAGGGTTCCAGTACTGAAGCACGAGCTTCTTTAATTTGTAGAAATAAAGGGTCATTATCCCCTGTCACCAGGAGGGCAACACCACAGCGTGTACCGACACTGCCAACACCCACTACCTTCATTGCGACATCAACAATCTGATATTGGTCTAGTAAAATACGGGAATCCTCACGTAGGCTTTTCCGATATTTATGAAAAACAGATAACATCTCTGATGCTTGCGGATCTCCAGGTGACGGATGGAATAATAAGGGAGGATTGTCAATAAAACGGCGCTGTCCTTTCACCGTTTCGATTAATTTATGCAGATCCAAAACAGGCTTGAACGCCCTTGCTTTTTTCACTTCATTTTTGACAATATTTAGTTCTTTAGTGTGAGAAGTAAAAGTCAGTAGCGATTCCACCCCAATGTGGGCATACCATACCTCCAGAGCAGTCATTTGGGCGTACTCATTTATATGTTCTCGGTAAGACTGCACAGATGCGAGCGCTGCTGCCCGACTGATTTTGTCTGACAGTTTGAGGTATCTACCTGCCACCATAATGCTTGCAGCTAAACGCTTAACATCCCATTCCCAAGGGGCCCAAAGAGTTTCGTCGAAGTCATTGACATCAAAAACGAGATTTCTCTCTGGTGTACCGTATCCACCAAAGTTGGACAAATGGCTGTCTCCACAAGTCTGAACTTTGATTCCAGTCTTGGGAGTTTCGCTCAGATCGGCTGCCATGATATTGGCTGCCCCCCTCAGAAATGCAAAAGGAGATTTCAGCATTCGTCCGTAGCGAATTGGCACTAATTCCAGCAATCTTCCTTGGTTGGATTCCTCTAGCAGCGCAACTGGGTCAGGACGATTGGGGGTAGGTTTCCACTCTTCATGGCTAGATCGCGGCACTCGATCCCGCAGGGCTTTTCCCATCGCGCTACCTTCAGCACGAGAGAGCCACTGTGAAGCTAAGTTCTGATTTTGCATTTAGGGGTCAATAAGTAATAGTAATTGATTAATATTATGCAGAAAATCAGGTTAGTCAACAGATTTTTCGGGTTAGCGATCTAGAACTAACAGTGTATCTCTACCGGGGTTTAGACTAGATTTGCAACTGCTATCTACACGATTATCATTCTTCTCAAGAATATTTTGAGTCTTTTAACTGATTGACAAACGGATCTTACTATATCTACTTTCTAGCCTTTTACTCTTTTGTTAAGAAACATGTGAGTAATGCATAGCCAAATGCACTTAATATTAAACTAACCTCTTTGAAAACCTTTTGCTGATTGTTTTTGTCCTTTACCTTTGGGTTTAGATTTATTCACTTCTGTAAGTGCTTCTTGAAATAAATTATGTAGATGTAAAGGAACACTAGCAATTTCTGGTAATTCTGGCTCGATAGGTTTACCATACTCTTGCAAAATTTTATCTAAATCATTGCTCAGGCTAAACTCAGGACGTTGCAAGAAATCTTGCAAGACTTTTTCTAATTGAGTGGGATATTTTTGTGCTAACCGATGCCAGATATAAGCATTAATATTTTTATCTTCCAAGTAGTGACGAATTAGTTTTGCTGCACCTTCAATACTTTGCCAATCATCAGCTAATAATCTAGTTGTGAATTTAGTATATGTTGGTAAAAACATCAATCCCCAACGTGGGTGAGAAATGGCTGTGACTTGTTCTGCTTTCTTGAGTTCAGCAGGTAAATTTACTTTCGGTACAACCATTTTTTGCTTACTGCTTTTCTCATCTAATATTTGAGAAACAGCATTAGTATCAATCCCAAATTCTTTAGCAGTGGCGATAATTTCTTCTGCGCCAATCCCAGCTTTTGCTACTATTTCATTCAAAGATTTGGAACTATGAAGCCCGACCGCTTTGAGATATTTATCGGCGATAATTTCTTGAAATTCAGTTATCTTTTTATTTAGTTGGTATCCTGGTAATGTAACTTCATCACTCCCAAAAAACTCAACAAACTGCTGATGATATTGCTCTACTGACTGCCATGCTTGTTCTAGCAAGTCTGGAGCATCGCTGTAAAGATGACTTTTATAATTATCTTTAAAATTTCCAATGGCTACGGCGAGTTTTGGCTTACCGAGTTTACCCATAAATGTGTGAGAGCCAGAAAATATCCACTCATTATCAGTAAGAGGAGAAATGCGTGTTAGTAAAATATCTCCTGGCTTGAAACGAGATATGGCTGGTTGTTTTTCAGGGCTGTTAGACTTGACAATATAATTTTTAGCTGTCAGAACTATGTAATGTTTAGCTGTCAGCCAGTTCATGAGTTCCAAGCCATCAGGTAAAATCTGGGTGATAGTAAATAAACCAATAAAACTACGATGCCAGCTATTCAGTAGATTGCGATCGCTCTGTGACAAATCTGCATGACTGGCGATAAATAACTCTATAGGTGAACGATCGCCAATTTTCCCTTCTGTAATAAACCTGTCAATGATTACTTGTTGTTGGGTGCCTTCGCCATTACCGCTAGACATCTGTGCAGCTGCATAAATGTCGAGTGCTTGTGCTAGTTCGCCGTCAGCATTTAGGACAAAATCAACCAAGGCTTGTTTGAGTGTCTGCGATCTTTCTACTATGGCATCCACAAGCAAATCTTTCTACTCAACAATTGTAGCCTATAGCGTTTTTGAGGATTATCGCATCTAGCAATAGCTAGATTTTTTTAGCCATAGCGTTTTCTATTCTTGTCAGTCCAGGTTTAATATCAATGACGTTGGAATTCATTAGAGTTACTCTTTACCAGTTTGAGTTAGCTTGGGCGAATGAGCGCACTGCTTCATTCACCCAAGAGACAAAAAATCACCCCCCAATCCCTTTGCCACTCTTATAGTTCATCGCTCTGGGTTTCCTCTTGCCTATAGGGACTACTTTCGATTGCTTGGGTGCTTGTGGCGGACGGCATTGCTCACAGTAAAGTGGTCGAACACCAAAGGTTTCTCGTTGTGTGGGTTGTTCGCACTGCTTACATACGAAGTTGAAAACGCGAGTGTGAATTTCCCGTTTGTGCGCTCTGACGGTGTACTCTCGGACTTGGATTTCTTTGCTTGCCATTGCCTATTGCAATTAGTGACTTTTTGGATCTTAGCCTTTGCTAAGAAGATTTCAATGCTCTGGGTAAACATAATCACCCGTTTTGTGAATGGGAATTTTCATGGCTACGCCAAAGCCAGAGTGAGAGTTGCAACAACCAAACACACGCTTTCTTTCCCAACTGCAACGCCTCACCACATTGAAAAATCACAAACATTTGGAATTAATTATGGATATCCAAGCTATTCTCACCCTCACGATCCAAGCAGTCGTTATGAGCTTTGTTGCGCTGATGGTCTTTGACTTCATAGATAGTTTGTGGGTTGTACCCTTGCCGCCAGTCGGATGGGAGCCATCGGTTATTGAACAGCCCACAGTTTCCGCAACAGCACTACAACCTACTCCAAGGGCGATCGCATTTGAGAAGATTTCTGACCCCTGGACTCTAGAACCACAATCCCCTCACCATTTTGTTCCCACGCCAGCAGTTATAATCCCTTTCCCTAGACTCCGACTACTCCCACCTGCCAAAGTACAACCGACTAAACCTAAGCGGGCTAAAGCAAAATCGTCCACGTCTAAGAAATCCGCCTCAACTAGTACTAAGCGCCAGTCACTAAGCCACGCAAGATAACTGGAAAGTACCAAGAAAATTATAGTTAACCCATCCTTAGCTCAAACCCGCATTTCTCAAAAGCTTGAGGGAAGGGACAGAGGGGCAAAGTGTAAAGAACAAGGCACATTGAACTCTCCTCTGCTCCCACTAGTGAACCGGCACTTGCACAGGCTTTGAGAATCGGTGAGAAATCCGGGTCAAACGGCTACGCCAAAGCGAAAGTGATGTATTCATATATATAGATATGGTCAGCCTTATAGCCACACAAGGAACTCTATTTGACTTAGAAACAGTTCTGGACTACGGACAATCAATCCTCAACGTTGCTCAAGAACTCACCAAATTACTGATTGAGCAACGGACTATCTCCACGAGGACAATCCAAGCCCAGATGAATCGCTACTTTCTAGGCACAGCAGCAGAGGGCGCATGGCAGTGGAAAGACGCTTACGAAGCAGTGGAAGTAGCGCAAATCTTATATCTGCGTCAAAAAGGTTACAAGCTTTTATTAGAGTCGCCACAAACAGTATTATTGGAATTGGAGAAGTTAATAGCCCTCTGCCCGACGCATACTCGCCGTAGTGAAGAGTCAGTACAGCTTCAGCAATTCTCCACCCCTCTGCCGCTTGCTTATCTGGTAGCCAAAGCAGGATTTATACAAGCTACTGATTTGGTA
>NZ_JACJSF010000018.1 GCF_014698035.1 Desmonostoc muscorum FACHB-395 | reverse complement strand
TGCGTTAACGTTCTTTGCGGATTAATCGCTTATTGTCATCAACCTAAGAAACCTAGCCTTCAACTGGAGTGGCTTTTACCTCCTTATCTTTAACCCGAACTCAGGTTAACTAACAATTTATACCTTGTGGAGAAGTAACAAATAATTCAAAGGAAATTTACTATATCTAAAACCGTAAGTAATTCAGAAGTTAGGATTTGTCATAATTCACTAACAAAATACCCGTCCTCCAAATACAATCTCAAGTAGCAAGCACCTATTAAGTTAAGCACTTATATTGAATGGACGTGCGGGTAATTTACTATGTCTCAAAAAAATGAAACAACTATTCTTGTTTTATCCATCCTAATCACAGCCGGGTTAATAGCTGGCGGTTTTTGGTGGTTTAGTAGAAAGTCTGGTGTTGACCTAAATGCAATTAATTCTGGTAGCACCAAAACACCACAAGCTGTATCAGAACAACCTAGTGGCAAGACTTTTGCCTCAATACAAGATGTTCCTACAGGATTATTCAATTATGGAGGCAGTACATCTTGGGCACCGATTCGCTTGGTAGTAGATTCACCAATTCAAGCGGCGCGACCAGAATTTCGGCTGCGTTATGTAGAACCCAGTAATGCATCTCCTGGTACTGGTACTGGCATCCAGTCACTGATAGACGGTCAACTAGCCTTTGCCCAGTCTTCCCGACCAGTTCTCGATCAGGAATTAAGCCGCGCCCAGCAGCGTGGATTCAGTTTGAAACAAATTCCTGTAGCTATCGATGGTTTAGCAGTCGCAGTTAATCCCAACCTCAAAATCTCAGGACTGACTGTAGATCAATTAAAGTCAATTTACACAGGCAAAATCAATAATTGGAGCCAGGTGGGTGGCCCCAATATTCCGATTAAGCCCTATTCTCGCCGCATTGCTGATGGCGGTACTGTAGAACTTTTTGTCCAAGACATCTT
This sequence comes from Desmonostoc muscorum FACHB-395, assembly GCF_014698035.1. Taxonomy (GTDB): domain Bacteria; phylum Cyanobacteriota; class Cyanobacteriia; order Cyanobacteriales; family Nostocaceae; genus Nostoc; species Nostoc muscorum_A. Next base: position 132,268 of record NZ_JACJSF010000018.1, on the reverse strand, counting down.
GGGTGGTCAAGCTTTTAGCCCCAATGTGGAATTTATCTCCACAACCACCCAAGCCTTGCAAAAATTGGCTGGTAGTTCTGGTGGTATCTACTACGCTTCTGCCCCAGAGGTGATTCCTCAATGTTCAATCAAACCCTTACCGTTGGGGCGAACACAAGGGCAATATATTGCTCCTTACCAAGAAACATTTGTCCTCCCGTCTGAATGTCCTGGTAAACGGAACAAATTGAATATTGAGGCTTTCCAATCAGGAAAATACCCGATTACCCGCAATCTGTTTGTGGTGGTCAAACAGAATGGTCAGACTGAGCAGCAAGCAGGTGTCGCTTACGCCAACTTACTGCTGACTGAGCAGGGACAGGAACTGATTACCCAAGCTGGATTTGTCAAAATTCGCTGACACCTGGGATTACACTCAGGCAGAGTGGCGGAAATCGCCGCTCTGAACTCTGCTTTAACCAGCTCTATTAATCGATTCTGCTGGCAAACAAATTAAATTATCCCCTTGGGTGAGGATTAAGCCGCGTTGACGCAGCTTACCCATCAAGCGGGTGACGGTGACACGGGTCGAACCAATCGCGCTACCAATTTGGGCATGGGTGAGGGGGAAAGGCAGACAATAGCCGCGAATCACATCAGGATCGGTGTCGCTCATTGCTGGCTCTCCATATTCCTCAATTAACAATGTGAGAAATCCTAAGAGTCGATCAATTGTACGGCGTTGTCCCAAGGCACTCAGCCACAGCAGCTTACGCTGGTGCTGATACCTAAAGGCATCCATAACTTCACGACGGAAGTGAGGCCAGTTGTCTAGGTCATGCCAGTACATCCACAGCACCGCAGTTTGGTCAACATGGGCGTAAGCCTGGAGTGTAAATGGCGACTGAGCAACAATTTCAAATGGCTGTCCCGCTCCCACAAAACCCAAGAACGCTTCTTCTGGGGTTCTGTTGATTCGTCGAGACGTTAGCTGACTAGCTGTTGCACTAACTTGGGCAGTTCCTACCATGCGGATCGCACCCCTTTGCACCAAATATAGCAATCCAGGCCGGGCTGGAATGCGCTCATCTTTGCTAAAGGTACGGCATCGATAGTGTTCTTGAGCCCAGTCAAGAATTCGTTGCCAAGTTAAAAAAGGCCGTGATGCCTCAGAAAAGGAGGATGGAGATTGCATAGGTAACAAAGAGCGTTCGGCTGAAGACAAAGACGTGATCAAAAGGTGCAAGGAGTGTCTTTGTGTTGACGAGGCAGGCTTAACGCCTAACAGCGCCAGCCAATCCAAAGAATAGAAAGCAAATTACTCTCTACTCTTTTGTTATACTTCCTACTGTACAATGATGGTAGTAAAGTTTACTTACTATTCATCGATTATTCATCAAATTTTATCCTCTTCTCATTTTTCTTCATCTAAATTAAATTTATACCGCAAGATAGATGACGGAAAAGTAACAAATATATCTTACATGGCTGTTTAAATAATATTACGTGCATTATAAATTACCAGTTAGCAAATATAAGTCAATCAAGCAGTTATTGTACAGTTATTTAATAAAATCACTAAGCATTGATACTTATAACGTAGAAAATGGATGCATAAAAGATAAAAAAATTCCTCTACATAAAGATAGAGATGTAAATAGAGTTTTATATACCTCAAGTGTGTCTCTGCAACTGTCAAAATCTCAGAATCGAAAAGCTATGGAGCTTGCTAGTGCGATCGCATCTAATTTATCAAGGACTTGTGGTGACGTTTTTACCATCCAAATTGTTCCCCCTGGCTGGATACATTTTGAATTGACTCACTCGACCTTAGCGACTTGGTTACAAAGTCTCGTAGTCGGGAGTTTGGGGGGCAGGGAGCAGGGGGCAGGGAGCAGGGGAGCAGGGGAGCAGGGGACAAGGGGACAAGGGGACAAGGGGACAAGAAGTGAGAACTTGAAACAAGTCTTTCCCCTTGTCTCCAATTCTCCTTGTCCCCAAGTCCTCTTCCCAATTCCCAATTCCCAATTCCCAATGCCCAATCCCCAATGCCCAATCCCCAATTCAATATTTGCTGTTCAGCACGCCCATGCACGTTGCTGTTCGCTGGTATTGCTGGCTCACCGAGAGGGATTGATTAAACTTAAACAACCTGTTACAAATACTAGTCAAGGTTTTTGGGATGTTATTTCTCCTAACCCTCTACCTTGGCTCAACTGTGATGAAACATTACGACTAAATCATCCAGGTGAGCGTCGTTTAATTGCCGAGTTAATACAAGTAGTAGACAACATAGAGTCCCCTGATATTAACGGTTCTGTGAAATGGGAAAAAGTGGCGCTGAATTTGAGTCAAGCTTTTGAAAACTTCTGGTGTAACTGCCGGATTTGGGGTGAGGTGAAAGTTACATTACCAGAGTTAGCACAAGCCAGACTCGGATTACTTATGGCTACTCAGTCAGTATTAAGATATGTACTAGAGGAAAAGTTGGGTGTTTTTGCGCCCTTGGAGTTATAAATCGGTAATGTCGCTTAGGCACAAATAAAAACTTTTATAATAGCTATTGACTCAATGCATCACCTCGGCTACATTAGCAGGTGTGTGAGGAGCGAACCAGCTAGGGCACCGAGACGAAACACGGCCAGTCGTCGGTGTCCTTTCTGATTTATAGGGTTTAGGCTTGAAAAAGTGTCCTCATTACAGCAAAAACTTTTCAATTGCTACTGCTGCTCCGTCTTCCTCTACACTAGGAGCTACCCACTGCGCGATCGCTTGGACTCCTTCGGGTGCATTGCCCATAGCTACACCAAGTCCAACAGACTCTAGCATTTCTACATCATTGAAGTTATCACCAATCGCCATAACGTTGGCTATCTGTAATCCCAGTAATTCTTCGGCTAGGTAACGCACAGCAGTTCCCTTATTCACAGAGGCGTTAGTTGCTTCAAAAAAGGTAGCAACAGATGTTGTGAGATAAAGTTCAGTCGGTGTATATTGGCGGCGCAAATTCCCCAATAACCGATCGATTAAATCTATGTCATCAGACAAAGCGAGAATTTTTGTCGGTTCATTTGTTAAAGTTTGGCGCAAATCACCAACGGGAATCGGAGTAATACCAGAACGTTCTGCATAAATTTGGGTTTCTCTGGTTATTTCACGGACATATAGCTGATCGTTAATGTAAAAGTGGACAGATAGGAGCGATCGCAACTCAGGCTGTTCAAAATAGTCGAGTAGCTGGTGGGCCATTTCCCTGGAAACAGCCCAATGGCGATGAATTTGTTGGGTGTTCGGGTCTTGAATCCAGGCTCCCTGATAAGCCATTAATGGTAAGGTAGAGCCGATATCTTGATGAAAGCGCAAGGCTGAACGATACATTCTACCTGTAGCGATCGCTACTTGAATTCCTTTTGTTTGCGCTGCAACAATAGCTTGCTTTACACCTGTGCTGATAGTGTTAGAGTGTCCTGCGATCGTGCCATCTATATCCAAAACTAGTAGTTTAATGTCTTTTGCAGCAGCCTGATGATCGGTAGATGCCAAATGGATGGCAGATGCTTTCTGCATAATTTCCTAGATTTTAAGTTCCAGTAAGAGGTTAACAGGAGTGGGGAACATTAGCAAAAATTGGGTTCTCTAGTCAACCTAATTTTTATAACATGAGGATGCTGAATCACACGATTTTAGATTGCTATAGTATTTTTTAAATATTGCTAAAAATTTCTCAAAACTCTGGATAATAATCCTAACAAAAAACCCCAACTTTTCAAGAATTGGGGTTTTTAATTTAAATTAAAGAGCCTGACGGATAGATAAGATGGAAAAAACCACTTATTCAAGAAAATCTATGAATTTTACCCTTTGATCCAGCTTTTTTTGCGTTGTGACAACAGACAAAGCCCAGCAATTAAACCAACTCCAAGTGTGGCAGAAGGTTCAGGTATCGATTTAACATCATCGTAGTCATAAGTTACTTTGATATTTGCTTTGGCAAGCGTTTGAACATAAGATGCTATGTTGCCCGAACCTGAAACTACTGAATTGGCTGTAGCTGAGAACAAAAAGTCTATGTTGCTATTACCAATGAAAGACTGCAAGAATTGGGTATTAGTGAAAGACTGAGTACCAGATTGTGTGGCAGTTAGTCCAGAAACAGTCTTTCCAGATGTACCACCAAAATCAATGCTGTTGTCAAATTGACCAACTTCGTAACTGAAGCTATTTTGTGGATTGAGCGCAAACAGAGACTGATTATTTAGTTTTAAGGTGAGTTGACTGGCAAGATTTACTGTTATATTAGCCGAGCTTTTACCCGTATTTTCAAAACCTGCATTTCCCAGGATATCGCCAGTAAATCCTATTGTCACACCTGTGAGTGTGCCTAGAGATGAGTCAAATTGTTGGACGCTCAGAGGTGCATCAGTGATATCTGTCAAATCATAATCTATGGAACTAGTGTACGAGAGAGAAGCTGCATTAGCTGCGCTAGATGTTGCAACAATTCCTGCCAAAGTTGTCGCAGTGGCAAGAGTGTTCAATAATTTTTTTTTCATGATGAAAGATTTTTCTAAAACGAATCATTACGGGATTACTAATTTATTTCTAACTCTGAAACTTTACTTGTAGGCTTGATAAATACACGTAACTTTATGTAAAGCTTTTATATTCTAGTCCCTGTGGAAAATATACTTCTTGATTGGTACATATAAAGTTTTCTTAAGGAAGAGAGGCTTTGTATAGTGGTAGTCTGAAGGCGAAATACTAAGCTAGTGTTTGTTGGTTCCTGAGAAGTAAGCTAGGTCTATCGAATTAAACATAAAGCGCTCAGGAGTATAGATCCCTGATTTCTGCTGAGAAGTTGGGGATTTGGTTACTATCTGGTTAGTATGTTGATACCCACGTACCTAATTAGGGTAGTATACCTGACAAAAGTTGGTTGTACTGGGCTTCGGTACTAAAACTGCAAATGCGTAGACATTGACATGTCTAAAATAATACATAAATTATTTCGCACTCACAAAGTGCGCTATTGTCGCCAAAACCAAGTTGAACAAGCATCTTAAATTGCTAACTATGTGACAAAGCTTCTGGCTAAAATAGGGCTATGTCTGAAACTTTCACTTCTGTAACTGCAACACGCCCCACGTTCATCCTTGTAGATGGACACTCGCTGGCTTATCGTTCATACTTTGCTTTCGCCAAAGGGCGAGATGGAGGACTGCGTACTAAAGCAGGGATTCCTACGAGTATATGTTTTGGTTTTGTGAAGTGCCTGCTAGAGGTAATGGCAACACAACAGCCTCAAGCAATGGCGATCGCTTTTGATTTGGGTGAGGCCACTTTTCGCCATGAAGCTGACGAGACTTATAAAGCTGATCGCAAAGAAACGCCAGAAGACTTCATTCCTGACTTAGAAAACCTGCATGAGTTACTGAATGGCTTCAATCTACCAATTTTCACTGCCGCTGGTTTCGAGGCAGATGATGTTTTGGGAACCTTAGCACAGCGAGTAACTGCTGCTGGGTATAGGGTGAAGATTCTCACAGGCGATCGCGATTTATTTCAACTGATCGACTCTGACAAAGAAATCACTGTTCTGAATTTTAGTCCAGATGCCATAAAACGCTCTACAAATAGCATTACGGAATTTGAAGCAGAACAAGTCAAAGAGAAGATGGGTGTTTTACCTTCACAAATTATTGATTTCAAAGCTCTTTGTGGTGATAAATCAGATAATATTCCTGGAGTTAAAGGAATTGGAGAAAAGACAGCAGTACAGCTGCTAAGTACCTATGGTTCCCTTGACAATATTTATGCTGCATTAGATGAAATTAAAGGCGCAACTCAGAAAAAACTGTCAAGTGGTAGAGAAGATGCCGATAAGTCTCGTTATTTGGCAACCATAGTTTTAGATGTTCCTATAGAAATTAATTTAGAAGATTGCAAATTAAAAGGATTTGATACAAGCGTCTTATCCCCCATTTTAGAAAAGTTAGAATTCAAGTCTTTTTTAGGGAAAATAAACGACCTTCAACAACGTTTTGGTGGCAAACTTGAAGAAAAGCAAGAAGCCAAAACAGACATAACTGATGCTAACTCAGAATTGAGAGATGATGAAGATAATGATTTGTGGTTTTTCAGTGCTAGCGATACAGCAGCAGTTCCACAACAATCTACTTCTCCTATTACACCACGCATCATCAACACTGAAGCTAAACTAACTGAGTTAGTGAAACTTTTGCAAACATTTACCACCCCAGATATTCCCGTTGCTTGGGATACTGAAACTACCGCTTTAGAACCAAGAGATGCTGAGTTAGTAGGAATTGGTTGCTGTTGGGGAATGCAACCAGATGAGGTAGCTTATATTCCTGTGGGGCATAAAACTGGAGAAAATTTGCATAAAGATTTGGTGCTAGAAGCATTACGCCCAATTCTTGAAAGCGCTGATTATCCGAAAGCTTTACAGAATGCTAAATTTGATCGCCTAGTTTTAAAGTGTCAAGGGATTAATTTGGCGGGAGTAGTGTTTGATCCCATGTTGGCAAGTTACATTCTAAATCCAGACTCAAGTCATAATTTGATGGATTTAGGGCAGCGATATTTGGGATTGATAGCAAAAAGTTACTTAGATTTAGTTCCTAAAGGCAAAACCATCGCTGATATAGATATTCCCGCCGTTGCAGATTACTGCGGTATGGATGCTTATTCTACCTTTGGCTTAGTACCGAAATTGCGTGAGGAACTGGAGCAAATTCCAACTTTGTCTAAGCTATTAGTGGAAGTTGAACAGCCACTAGAAGCAGTTTTAGCCCAAATGGAATACACGGGTGTCCGTATTAATTCAGCTTATTTAAAAGAACTTTCGCAGCATTTAGAAACGGAGTTAGCCAGGTTAAAAGAAGAAGCAACTGAAATAGCTGGGGAAAATTTTAACTTGGGTTCTCCTAAGCAGTTGAGCCAAATATTGTTTGAAAAGTTGGGATTAAGTACCAAACATTCTCGTAAAATTCAAACGGGTTTCTCTACAGATGCAGCCACACTAGAAAAACTCCAAGAAGATGATAAAAGTGGTTTTGTTGAGGCGATCATTGAGTATCGCACCCTATCTAAATTAAAGTCTACTTATGTTGATGCCTTACCTGCATTGGTGCGTCCAGACACCCAACGGGTGCATACTGATTTTAATCAAGCAGCAACATCAACTGGTAGGTTATCTTCTTCTAATCCGAATTTGCAAAATATCCCGATTCGTACAGCTTTTAGTCGCCAAATTCGGAAGGCCTTTTTACCTGAAGCTGGTTGGTTAATGGTGGCTGCTGATTACTCACAAATTGAATTGCGGATTTTGGCTCATTTGAGTCAAGAGCCGATATTAGTGCAAGCATATCAGCAAAATGAAGATGTTCACACTGTTACCGCACGGTTAGTATTTGAAAGAGAAAATATAACCTCAGAAGAAAGAGGAATAGCAAAAACTATCAATTTTGGCGTGATTTATGGAATGGGTTCTTTAAGATTTTCGCGCTCAACTGGGATAGATAAGAACATTGCCAACGAGTTCATTAAGCGGTTTAATGAACGATATCCTAAAGTTTTTGCATATTTGGAGCAGGTTAAAAAAGAAGCGATCGCTCTTGGTTATGTAGAAACTATTCTTGGTCGCCGTCGTTACTTTGATTTTACTAATAACAGTTTACGCAAATTAAAAGGCAGCAATCCAGAAGATATTGATCTGAGTAAATTGAAGAATTTGGGCCCTTATGATGCGGGTTTATTACGCTCGGCGGCTAATGCACCAATTCAAGGTTCTAACGCTGATATTATCAAAATTGCAATGGTAAGACTGCATGAGGTTTTGAAGAACTATCAGGCGCGTTTGTTGTTGCAAGTACACGATGAATTAGTGTTTGAAATTCCCCCGGATGAGTGGGAAGAATTACAACCGCAAATTAAGTCGGTGATGGAAAACGCAGTTCAGTTGAGCGTGCCGTTGCTGGTAGAAGCACGTGTCGGTGAAAATTGGATGGATACAAAGTAAGTTGAATTTGGGACTGCGGATTTAGACAATTTTTATTGAAAAATTTAAAAGGTAATCAAGAGTCAAAAGTTTTGACTCTTGATTCTTGATCATTGAATAGATAATAAGCTGTTTCACATTTAAATTGCATAAACTGGGTGGGCTTTTCGGCCTACCCCACAAGAGTTATATTTAATTTGGTTATGCAAATTAGATGTTTTTTCGCTTAGTCTAAAAGTTAACCGCCACGCTTTAGCGCTGCCTCAACCTGCTGTAATTCCTTCTCTAAACGATTTTTGAGTTTTTCGGGTACCGGACGATTTGGGTAAGAACTGTAGTGTCCAGCCAGGGAATTAAGGGCTGTCCGCATGGTTGTAAAGGAACCAAGACCAGAAACAGAGTTAACTCGCTGATAGCGAGCCGAAAAGTCATTAATTTTCTGACGCGCTTCTGCTTGAACTGCTGTTTTGTCTGATGAATCTTGTGATAGATTCAGAGCCTGTCTCATCACATTGACCACAGCTAAGGTATCTTGGCGATAATCCCCAGTCAAACTATCTGGACTGCCAGAACAGCCCATTAAGCCGATAGACACAACCAAAACCAGCGCAAGCAAACGCGACCAATAGCGCTTCATATGCATTAATTAAAAGAATACGTAAATCAACGTCCATCCTATCTTGGATTGGTAACTTGGGGATCAATTGAATGGGGAGTAGGAAGTTGGTAAGGACTATTTCATTCCCTAAAAGGCGTTCATTTACAAGCATCTTGGGCAAAAAATTTAGATGATTAAAAAATCTGATTGGATAATTATCATAGTCATGGCTTCTCTACCAGACGCTACGCGCATAGTTTGCTTCGCCGTATGATGTACAGTAACGCACTTAAATTTACTTGTTGAGGCGGTAGTTTTTCGATTACCAACTGGGTGCAGATTTCTCGCTTAGGGACTTCCAAGAAATCAATTATCCAAATAAACGAACCACAGAGACACAGAGAACACAGAGGGAGAAGAGATAGAGAGAATTATTTGCGTTAGTTTTGGGATATTGTTTTATTTGGAAGTCCCTTATACTCTTGACAAAATTCCTGCGGCAGTTGGTGAGTAGGGATTTCAATCGCCGATTCGACGAAATCCTCAGAAGGGATAATGCTCTCGTTATGGGTTTACTACCTAGAGTGAGAGCAACAGTTTTCAGTCTATGGAAAATAGTAGCTTGTGAGTTAGGTTTATAGAATGAGAGGTTGAGACTAAACCTTGTCTACCTTGAGAACCGTAGTTTTGTAGCGACTGTCTTGAATGTCAAGCGAGCGCGTAACCCAACATAAAAAAGGTGGTAATGTTGGGTTGCGTTTCACTCCACCCAACCTACATAAATATATCTTTTAAAAACTCTTGGTTTAAACATCGATGAGGTTTATTTAATCAACTGAGTTTCCTTGCCTCAATCTCTGCAATTTCAGCATCGTAATACATATCATTAGCCACAAAAAGCCGACTCCATAACCTGCAATTATGTCTGTGGGCCAATGGACTCCTAAATATAAACGGCTAATACCAATAGCAGCAATTAAAATAACTGTAAAACTGTAAATTAACTTGGCAAAACGAGGATAATAAGTTGCCAATTCGTGAGCAATAAAACCATAAAGCACCATAGAACCAAGTGCATGACCGCTAGGAAAACTAAAAGATTTTTCAGAAATTAATTGATGCCAGAGTTCCGGGCGAGGTTTAGAAAAAAATAACTTTAGCCCTGTATTTAAAATGAATGCTCCCAGGCAAGCAAGTAGAAAAAATCTTGCTTCTTCTCGATAGCGTCGCCACCAAAGTAATAGTAGATTAATGCCGACAACGATAACCACTGTAGTAGGATTACCAAGATTTGTAATAAACAGCATTAAATTATCTAAATTTGGATTGGCAAACTGATGTAGCCATAACAGAAAAGTAGTATCAAATCTAAAAGCATCTCGCTCTAAAACCTCTTCAGCCAGTTGTGCTAAAACAAAAAGGATGAGAAGACAACTAGTAAGTCCAACAATACCAATTGTCGCAATTAAGGGAGCCAAACGAGGATGTATATGACGTAACCAGAAGTTAGAAATTTTTCGAATCATACTTTAATTTTATTCATTATGCTTAAACGCATCACTCAATTGGGTGACGCACTTTTTTCTCCTTTCGCACGGAAAAGAATAGCACAACTGCCAGCAGGATAAAGGCGATCGCCGAAGCATATCCCCTTGACAGTGATAGACCGCCATTTTTTACTGGTTTTGTCAGAAAATCACCGAAGGTAGCTCCGAAGGGACGTGTGAAGATGAACGCAAGCCAGAATAAGAGGATATCGCTCAACTTTGTTACGTAGTGAAGGGCGATGACAACACCAATGACGCTGGCTGTCACAAATGCTCCCTGGATATAACTTAGTCCCAAGTTGCTTGTCAGAAAGTCACCAAAGGCTGTTCCTAAACTGTTGGAGAATACGACAGCCAGCCAGTAGGTGGTCTCTGCATCTTTCTTCACGATCGGATAAACACTCAGATCCTGATCGCGGTAATACCAGATGCTAAGAATGCTCAGAAGACAGGCCACCAGGATAAGCGATCCCAGTGCATAGCCAAGCCCAAGAGATCGATCCATCAGGTCTGAAACTTCGGTTCCGGCTGTGGTTGTGGCGATGATGGCCGTCCAATAAAAGACTGGACGATATCTATCGGATTGAATTTGAAAAAACAGGAGAATAGCCAGAATGGCGAACGTTATGGCAAAGGCTACGTAATAGCCCAGTCCAAGAGACATTGATATAAAGTCACCTGCCGTTTCGCCGAGGGTCGTGGCGATGATCTTCATGATCCAAAAGAAAATTGTGACTTTTGCAACTTTGTTCATTTCTTTTTCACAATAAAAAATAGTAAGTCATCTTGGAGAAATACTGACTGTTGCTGCGATCGCAAATTACTACCAAATTGCTAGGTCACAAACAGAAAGACACCCAAGTTCAGAAGCCGATCAATTGCCTTCTCAATCTTGTCGGTCAATCGGCAGTAAAACTGGTTTCTTCTGCTTAAGGCTTAAGTAAATAACCAGGCTTATGATTATAGAAAGAAAAAGCATACTGGTTCCGACAGTACCAAAACCAAAGCCACCATTTGTAGCAGATTGGGATAGTAAATCACCTATAGATGCTCCAAGTGGGCGAGTTAAGATATAAGCTAACCAGAATGCCAAAACTGCATTCATCCACAAGTAATAATAAGTGATCGCTATGATTGCAATTGAAGCACCAAATATCAGTGCTGATTGTGCATAACCTAGTCCCAAAGACTCTGCTAAAAGGTCTCCTGTTGCAGTACCCAAGGCAAACGTAAACAAAACAGCTACCCAATAAAAAAGCTCTCTTTTAGCTGTATTGATGGAGTGCATAGCTAATGTCTTCTCGTTTGAATACCAGAGTGCAAACACTACTACCAAGGAAACACTAAAAATTACAGTAGTTGTCATCAAGCTAACTCCAAGCTCGTCTACTAATCTATCAGTGATCAGTGTGCCAACGATACTTATCAAAACGACTACAAACCAAAAGCTTGCTGGAACATAACGTTTAAGCTTAAATTGATTCAACAGCACAATTAATAACACACCGCTCATAATATAAGATGTAATGCTTAAACTAAGGTTCAGGGTTGCTGACAGAAAATCTGCTGCGGTTTCACCTACTGTGGTTGCCATAACCTTAATAATCCAGAAGTAAATTGTCACCTCTGGAACCCTATTTAAAATCTTATTCATAATATTTCTCTTTCTTGATTTTTCTGTAGAAGTGAGATTACATCACATCTTAAAGTTAGCTGTGTTGTCATAAATTACTGAGTGATTGTACTTTACACAGCAAAAGTCAAGAAATAGTCAAGATTTGATTGAAAACGGGATTTTATCCTAATATAGGCACTATAAATAGCTGAAATATCTCATTAAAAATTATTTTCACCATTTAATATTGAATTTATTGAACTCAAACCAATCTTGACTACTTCTTGACTTTTATTACCTACTGTGAAAATACAAACCCAGAATTAAAGGAATTTTACAAGTATGAAGACTTCCACAAAAATCATTTTGGCAGTAGCTTTTGTTGGTACTTTAGGACTTGCTGGATTGTCGAGAGTTGTGTCTGCAAAACAACCACAATCTTTTGTAGCAATTGTGCATCAGCATCATAGTGCTATCCAAGTTGCTGAAGCTAGTGATGGTGACGGTGAAACCAACGACGATGCACAAGAAGCGGCAAAACTGCAACCACTAGCTAAAATTACAGCACAACAAGCACAGCAAGCAGCTGAAGCATCTGTGGGAGGTAAAGCGAAAAGTGTCAAACTCGAAAATGAAGATGGCAACTTAATTTATTCTGTAGAAATTGGTCAGCAAGAAGTTACAGTAGATGCTGGTAATGGCAAAGTTCTCTACGCTGAGAATGCCAATCAACAAGATGAGAAGAATGAAGTCACTCGTCCCAAGAGTAGTATTCAAGTTAAAGAAACTAGTGATGGCGATCGCGAAACCAATGATGATGGCAAATAAGCAGGAAAGTCACACTGTCAAGAAGTTGGTAAACGGACAGTAAAACAACTACCAATTCCTAATTGACTCTTAACACTAATTAATCCACCGTGATTTTGAGCAATAGTTTGAGCGATCGCTAGCCCTAAACCAGAACCACCTGACCAATAAGAACGAGATTGATCTGCTCGCCAAAAACGCTCAAAAACCTTGTCCATATACTCTGGTGCAATTCCGACACCTGTATCTTGTAGGTTGACATAAAGCTGGGAACCAACACGACTAGTTTTAATTTCAACTACGCCTCCTGATGGTGTGTAGTAGAGTGCATTTTCAATTAAATTAGTAAACAGTCGCATTAATTGAACGGAATCACCTATTAGCTGAAGATTAGCAATTAATTGAATTTTCAAATTAAGTTGTTTGGCTTCAGCTTGAGGTTTATACAGTTGGATTAGGTTCTCTAATATTGAAGTTAAATCGAGAGTATCTCTATCCTGATTGGAAACTCTATCAGTGCGTGCTAACATCAATAAGTCTTCTGTAAGGCGAGTCATCTGGTTAGTAGCGTTGGCGATCACCCGAAACTTTTCTGCATCTTTTGGGCCTATTTCTTCTGGATATTCTAGCGGTAACTCAGCATTAATTTTGATAGCCATTAACGGACTACGCAGTTCATGGGAAGCATCAGCAGTAAATTGTTTAAGCCTTGCAAAACTCTCTTCAATGGGTTGCATTGCTTGACGAGTTAGTAAAATTCCGCCAATACCACTCAGAACCAAAGTTATAATAATCCCACCACCTAATCCCCAGTCCAGCTTTTGCAGGGTTTCATCAAATTCATCTAAAGATTGACTAACTCTCACATACCCAACAAGCTCACCATTATCGCTAGCAATAATTGGTACATTTACTGCTTGAATAGGAATTTTACCAGTCTGAACTTGTACTATTTTGTTTGGTAAAAAAGGTAAAGTTAAAACAGTTTTTCCTTGTTGCGTAATCAAGTTTCCTTGACTATCAAACCACTGTAATGCTTGATGAGAAGCAATTAAGTCTTCTGGACGAAAGTCACTTTCAATAGTTAAGCGACCTTTTTCAAACTCTACATTTGCAGATGCACCTTTCCCTATGGCTGTGAGTTTATCTGTGATTTGTTCAGTCAGACTACGTGTGAAAGCAAATCGGACTGCGATCGCAAATATTCCCAGCAGTGATGCGAACACAACTAAGTAAGACAACAACAAACGATATCTAATTCTTTGAAACACATTATTTTTGCTATAAAATTGTTAATTTTTATTTAATAAATGACGATTTTATCTTAAATCATTTTACTTGCTTCCTAGACGATAACCAATGCCATAGATATTTTCAATCAAGTCTTCCGAACTTCCAGATGCTCTCAGTTTATTCCGCAAATTTGTAATATGAGTTTTAATACTTCCTTCTCCAGAAGATTTATCAAAATCCCATAGTTTGTCAAGAATTGCAGAACGAGTGATAACTTGATTTGGGTTTCTCAAAAAGTATTCTAATATCATATATTCTTTAGGAGTTAATAATATGATGTTTCCTGCATAAGTAACCTGTTGAGTTGCTGGGTCTAGTTGCAAATCACCGTGGATTAAAATCTGGGGACGAATTTCTGGAGTTCTTCGAGCTAAAGCTCTGATGCGTGCTGCTAACTCTTTTAATTCAAATGGCTTAACCAAGTAATCATCAGCACCAGCATCGAGTCCTATAATTTTATCGCCTGTTGTATCTCGTGCCGTCAGCATTAAAATAAGAACATTAGATGAAGCAGCGCGTAAACGCTTACATAGAGTGATTCCATCTAATTTAGGAAGCATTAAATCTAATAAAATTAGCTCATATAATGCTGATTGTGAGCATTGCCAAGCTGCCAACCCATCGGTTGTTATATCTACAATATGGTGTTGCCGTCTTAAAAACTCGGCTAATGGCTTGGTAATGCGCTCGTCATCTTCAACTATCAAAATCCTCATAATAATTATTAGAGCTTGTTAACACTAGTAAAGGTTCTCTTACCTACAAGGTTAATCTTAAATTTTGAATCATATATTATTAATTTGAACTTAATCTGATTTGATTAATATGAAATTTGACGCTCCTGCATTTCTAAGGCTGTGTTAATAAGCTAATCGTCATTTAAATTGCATCATTTTTATGGTAATAAAAGCTGCAAACCCTCTCCCTTGCTCCCTGCCCCCTGCCCTCCTGCGATCTCAATGTGCAAATTAAATGCTTAACAGCTTATCTCACTGGAAGCCGATGATCCGATTTTTTCCTGTACCTCTGCGGTTAAAAAGTAATTTATTGAACCACAGAGGCGCAGAAAACTCAGAGTAAAAAGATGGAAGAGGAATTTTTTATCAATCTTGAAAGGGCTACTCCTAACTCTTAAATCCTAACTTTTTGATAAAGAGTCTCACGTTGTCGGTAAGGTCGTCCTAAAGAAGCGATCGCAGTTTGCAAGTTTTCTACTTCCATACACGTACCACCCAAAGCACCTGCCATTGTGGTGATATGCTCCTCCATCAAGGTTCCACCGATATCGTTGCAACCCCAAAGTAAGGCTTCGGTTGCACCTGCAAGCCCAAGTTTTACCCAACTCTGCTGATGGTTGGGAATCCAATTACCCAAGTAAATTCGCGCCACAGCGCCTAGCAGTAGCGCATCGCTTAAAACTGGCTGATCGCGTCCAACACGACGACGTAAGGGTTTGGGCGCTTCTTGACCAACGAAGGGTAATAAAATAAACTCTGTGATCTTTGCGGGATATCCCTGATTGATGGCGGTTTGTTGGAGCGATCGCAATTTTTCTAAATGCCCAATTTGCTGCTCGTGGGTTTCAATATGCCCAGATAACATGGTGCTAGTGGTATATAAGCCTAATTTATGAGCGGTGCTGACAATTTCTAGCCAAGTGGCTGTATTAATCTTCTCTGGACACAATATCCGCCTTACTTCATCGTCTAATACTTCTGCTGCTGTTCCCGGCATTGAGCCAACACCAGCATCGCGCAAAGCAATAATTACATCGGCATATTCCAGTCCATCAAGTCTGGCGATAAATTCCACTTCTTGCGGGGAAAAAGCGTGGAGATGAATCTGTGGAAATTCATGTTTGATGGTTTCCACTACCTTGAGGTAGTAGGGCAAAGATTTACCATTTATCAGCGCTTGTGGATTTAACCCACCCTGCATACAGATTTCTGTAGCACCCCGTCGCACTGCATCTGTTGCCTTTTCCAAAATTTGCGCCGAATCTAACCAGTATGCGCCGACATCACCATCATCTCGACGGAATGCACAAAAGCTACAGTGCTGCTCACAAATATTAGTAAAGTTGATATTACGGTTAATTATGTATGTAACCGTATCGCCTGCTTGGGTGTGGCGGAGCGTGTCGGATGTAGTACGGATTGCTGCGATCGCCTCTGCTTCAGTTTGTTGTAACAACACTACTCCCTCTTCGGGAGATAAATCGTATCCCATCAAGGCACGTTCAAGAATTTCTTCAACAGCAATTTTTGTCAGCATTACTTTCTTTTTTCTGAGTAAATTTTAATTTTATGAGCTGGGAAATAATCAAATTTTACTTAATAAATATAGTAAGTTATAAATAATCAAAAGTTTATCTGCTTTTCTGTTCTAACCGCCACAGCCTACTATACTGGAAAACATCGACTAGTTTGTATTTCTTCTCAAGCTCCGCTCGAAACTGTCTAGAAGGATTATACAAAAATATATTACTGAAAGTATCAGGAATTTTTGGTATGCTTGGTTCAGTTACCAATTGCATCTGCACGTTGTGATCAAGCAAATGAATGAGAGACATTAGATCGCCAATATTTAGGGAATAATTACTACTAATTAATAATGGATTATTAGCTTTATTGATGATACGAGCTATTTCAGGGTTTTTATGGCTGCCTTTATTCCACCATGTCTCGGCTTGAGAACTGACGGTACAAGATATAACTCCACTGGAAATTACTACTACCATTAATAATTGCCAAAATTTGCGGACGATTAACTTAGAAGAAATAATTTGAGTTGCCAGCAAGTAAGCAACAGCTAGCTGAATGCTTATATAACATGGAATGATATATCTTGGTCGCAGGCTGACTTTACCTCCAATAATTAAATCAGGCAAGATGAGAGCTAAAGCAGGTACACCACTTAAGATAAAAACAAATAACCAAACTCGTTTCCCTGCTTGACGATAAAGAAATAAGAAGGAATATACTACCAAGATTAGTATTAAGGGAACTAAAAATCGACCCCAGCGCAAAATTGGCAAATTCAAATCTGGAAAAAATGGTTCGTAGCGCCAAAAATCACCAAATAAATAGCTAATATTACCAATCCAACCAGAAACCAAAAATGATACAGATTCTCTGGTTTGAGCGCTGGCTGTTGTGCGATCAATTTCAGACAGGCTATTAATAATAATTAAAATCCAAGGAAAGAAAGCTAAAAATCCGGCACTGGTTGCTATTAGATAAGCTTTAACACTTTTGGTGAATCGAAAGCGTTCAATGGCAAATACATAAATACCGTAGGCGATCGCTAGCAACCCAGAAAACAAAAAGGTGTACAATCCTAGTGCCACTGTTACTGCATAAATCCCCCAAAGCTTCTTGCTACCCAGTCTTATTGCTCGCAGCAGTGCAATACTCGTTAGCAAAGTAGTGACTATCCACAAACCGAACTCCCTTGCTTCTTGGGCGTACAGCACATGGAAGGGCGAGACTGTTAGAAGAGATATGCTTATCCATGCTGTTATGGGTGACTGAAATAATTCTAAGCACAGCCAATAAATGCAAGGAAAGACTAGCAAGCTAATTATGGCTGACAAGCTTCTCGTAGTCGCTACTGAATTGCCAAAAAATTGCATCCATAATCTAACCATCACGTAATAAAGTGGAGGATGTTGAGCATCCTCCACCGCCAAAGAGTTGATTGTATTGATTAAACTTTTTTCAGAATTAGGCTGTTGATATTTTTGTATATCTCCAACAGCAAACACGCGCCCATTAAATACTTGTTGAACAAATTCTGTTTTAGTGTAACCAGAAATTCGTAATGAGGTATAAGCTTCATCGTGCGAGTAGACTTTTCGATCCAGATAGGCGAAGCGAAAAAATATCCCTAATATTAACAAAATAATGATTACAAACCGTAGCCAAATAGGAGGGAGATATTTTGTAAGTCTTGATTTTCTGCCGATCATAAATATAAAATTATCGTAATGATTGAAGATTTTTAGTATATTAACATCCATTTACAAACGAGATTTTGAGCTATTTAAGATTAATAAATTCAATAGCAATTGCAATAAAAGCATAATGTTTTATTAGTTCACAACAAACAAAATATAAATTAAGTAAACTTCAGGCAAATGGAATAAACATATTACCAAATTTAAATCTCGTTTTTGTTCTGCTGTTGGAATTATAAATTATCCCAGTCGCAATTAAGTGAATAAAATATGGTGTAATTTTATACGAGGAATTTTATTTATTAAGTAATTAGGTATCAATAATTAAAGGCTTGTGGTAAGAGTTTTAAGCCTTACTACAAGCCTAATATAGTTTGATTTGTTCTTGCCCACTTACTTAATACACATTGTTAGATTGGCTAGAATTATCACTAAATCAATAGATATTACTAATTTTCCCTTGCTTGTGGTGTTCGTCGGTGCTGTATTAGCAATCCAATCGCCATACCAATGCCGACGAAGGCTGTAAAGTAGAATAAACCAATTAACCGGATATAAATTGGTGGTGCGATCGCTTCAACTTCAACTTCTTGGGCTACTTTTACTGATGCAAATTGACGGTTAGATCCTGGGAGAGGAGTTGCTTCCACCTCGATTTTGTGGGGTGAACCATCAAAAAACTGTTCTTGCCATGTTAACTTACCTTGCTCGTCGGGAATACCTTTGTAGTCAAAGACTGTTAAATTATGTTCTGTAGCGATCGCTTTTACCTGCAACGCTACATCAGTGATCGGTTGTCCGGTTGCTGTATCTTTCAGTTGTAGTGCTAAATTCGCAAGTTTTCCGACAGTTGCGTTTTTATCTCCGTCAAGGCTAATTTCCAATCCTTGAGATTTCTGAGATGATGGTGCGATTACTTCGGTACTACTTGGATGGTGTTCGCTGCCATGAGCTTCTGCAACTTCTGCACTAATATTGATAACTAATAGGGTTACTATAGCCACCACTGTCAATGCACTTAATAAAAGGCGTACTGACTGTGGCGCAATTTCTCCTTGTTGTAGTTCTCCTTGTCCGCCGATAACCCAACCACCTAACAATCCAAGTGATAGTAAAATAGCTGCGATAACCACAAAGTATTTATATTTGATTGGATTTTCGTGGACATTCAGATTTAAGATTTGCTGATATGGAGCAAAAGCATTTGCTACTAAAGGTGACACATTTACCATTAGTTGGTAGTTACCACGAATGGGTAACATCTGCTGAATTTCTAACTTACCATCAGGTGCAGTAGCATTCATTTGCAGCAATTTTGTTCCCTCAACAATAGGGAAATCTGTTGTTAACCAAGGATTACGCGGTGGTGTTAGAATTTGTAAGCTAATTTTAGTATTTTCTAAATGTTTACCCGCAGCATCAACAGCTTGTAATGTCAGGGTAACAGGAGATTGTGGTTTTTCTGCCTCTGCTTCAAAGGGAAGAATACGTTCTAAAGTTGGGTTGGTAGAGAGTAGCACTCTGGATGTAGGGGTTTGGGAATTCCCTACAAAAGAATAAAGAATTGACAAGGTGATGCAAACAGCACTGATAACCCCAAAAAGTCGATATTTTTTCATAAAAACTTACGGTAAATGTGAAACTTTTGTACTTTTTACAACTTACAGCATATATGAACCATATCCGTCGTAGTAGGGGTGCAAGGTCTTGCGCCCCTACTTATGATCTATTTACCTGAAAATCGCTGTAAATCTTAATAGCAGTGGATGAAAATTACTCCAGATTTTTATTAGTAAGTAAAAGAATTATTGATAAATTCAGACATCATCAGAAATACGGCGTTGCTGGATTCAGGTATGAAAATGATTTTGCGTGATTTCAAAACCCTTGTAGAGACGTTGCAATGCAACGTCTCTACACTAAGATTCAGATATCTAATCAGCAACGCCAAAAATACAGTTAATGTAATATGGAGATGAAAAAAGCATCTCTACATTACCTAAAAGTTATTTCCAAGCAAAAACACTGGTGCGAAACCTGCGATATTTTAGCGTTGTAACTTTGTTCTGTTAACTAGCAAAGTTTTTCATTCACCTAAAAAATCTTGGGATTATGATAATTTAGTGACATGCAACGCCTAATGTATGGTGACGCGCTGAGTGTGCTGTGTTATGAACCGCAGGATAGGTGGAGAACAAAACAGTCCAGATAACTAAAGAAGATAGCACCATATAAAGTGTTACCTGCACAGGCTTGGATAAGGTAATACCTGCGGTTTTCTGCAATACTGACATTTGAGAAAAAGTAGTCATTTTTGACCTCCTAGTAATTAATTTGGGTAATTTATCAATCAAAAGGCATGATGCCACTTGATTGGAAAAAGATATACGATCAACTTTGTATTTGACAAGTGTGTATCAAATGTATTGTGTAATTCGACTTTAGTGAATACTATACTATCCTTTGAACATCGGCTCATCAGGATGTAGAAATCTCCACATAAAATCCATACAAATAACAAAAGAATGACACATAGATTTGAATGACGGCATTTTCAAAGCTGATAACACGAAGGTAACAGATTAAAATTAAAAATCAAAAATGCTCATGTTACCAAGCATCCAAAATTCCTTGAAATGTAATTGATGTTATCTCTAAGCCAATTAAATACACTACTAATTACCGATATTTGCTTGCTTGTGTCTATATCCAAGATGCTATTATACTCATTGTTTGCACTATAGGCATTGCTAAAGCAATAAGCATATCAGGAATAGGTATAAAACAGTTAGTTTTTGCCAAACATAATTTATACATGACTAAACGTAATAATACCGTTTAAATAAAGCAAGCTCGGCTAGAATTTTTAAAGACTGATTCTAGCTTGATCTAGATTTAGCAATCTAAATAACAGTTTTTAAGCACTATAAAATTATTGACAATGATTATTAATTCCTCTAAGCTTTAAAAGCAATTGCAAAAGATTTGCAATTCTTTTTTGGTGCTAACCGTAACTAAATGTCATGCCCAACAACTTCGTTCTAGGTAACGGAAAGCCTTGGAGCCGCCGTCAATTATTGAAGCTGGGACTAGCAGGTGCTGGAGTGACTGGTGCAGCTGGACTTTGGCAGATGCTAAATCTACAAAGTAAGTCAGTCGTTAAAGTGCCACCATTCAACATGGAAGCACCAGACGATGTTACTAACCCGATGAAGATGTTAAGGGATTTTGATTATGGAACGCTAAAGCAAGAAAATGGGCGGACTATCCGTGAATTTCAGCTAACTGCTGGTACTTCCATCATAAAGCTCAATAGTGCTGTCTCTTACAACATCTGGGACTTAAATGGTCGCATACCAGGCCCAACGCTACGGGCTAAACAGGGCGATCGCATTCGGATACTATTTCTCAATAACGCGGGACATTCTCATTCTTTGCATTTTCATGGGGTTCATCCGGCGGAAATGGATGGTGTTCGCCCAATCAGCAATGGTAGCGCCACAATTTATGAATTTGATGCTGAACCTTATGGTGTACACCTGTACCACTGCCATATTGAACCAGTCACCCGTCACATTGCTAAGGGACTGTACGGGATGTTTATCATCGATCCACCTACTCCCCGTCCCCCGGCTGATGAGATTGTACTAGTGATGGGTGGGTATGACGTGAATGATGATAGCCATAACGATTATTATGCCTTCAATGGTCTGCCGCACTATTACATGCATAATCCCATTCCTATTTACAAAGATCAGTTGATTAGGCTGTATGTCCTCAACATCATTGAATACGATCCAGCAGTGACTTTTCATCTCCATGCCAACTTCTTTGATGTCTATCGCTATGGCATGAGTATGACTCCTAGCGAGAAAACTGATGTGATTACGATGGGTGTAGCAGAAAGGCACATCTTGGAATTTGCTTTTCGCTATCCAGGTAAGTATATGTTCCATCCCCATCAGGATGCGATCGCAGAAAACGGTTGCATGGGTCAATTTGAAGTACTTACTGAGAGTAACTCTCAAAATACTGTTAAAAAGTCTTAAATAAATAATTTGTCATTAATTTATTAAAATTTTAGTTCAACTAGTTGATAAAAACTGTCATTATATGTCAAAGTAAAGTCTACTACAACGTGTCAAACAAACTAGCTTCTACTAATAGTTTGAGATGTTTCAATTAATACCTTTTTATTTGTGTGAGGAGCAAAAATGATAAAACTTCGTTATATCTGCTTAACTGTTGCAACAGCGGCAATAATTACCTTGAGTTCCTGTAGCAGTACACCAACCGCAGAAAATCCATCAGCACCAGTTGTTAGTACTCCAGCTACAGAGGCAGTCAGTAATAACAGTCATAGTGGTCATGGTAGCAAAGAAAAAATTAACATTAACACTGCTATCTTGTCAGAATTAGATAAGTTTGAAGCCAAACTAGGTGTTCCAGCTTTATCTAACAAAATCCAGGCAGGTCGTCCTTATGGCAGCCCAGAAGATTTAGTTACTAAAAAAGTAATTACTCAAGAACAATTTGACCAAATTAAAGACCAGGTTGGTGTTCAAGAAGTAGCACTCACTGGTGAGGCAAAAGATGTTGACTACATGAGTAAATTGGGCTTAATGAAAGGGCATCTTTTGGTAGCACGAGAACTGCTAGATCAGAATCAGCCAAAACAAGCAGAACCTCATATTGGACATCCTGTTGAGGAAATTTATGTTGATGTAGAAGACCAATTAAATGAGCGCAAAGTCAAAGAATTTAAAACAACATTAGTGAGTTTGCAAGATTTAGTAAAATCTAGTCCGAAGGATAGCAAAGTTAAAACTAATTTTACTTCTTCAGTGCAAGCAGTTGACGGAGCGATCGCAGCTTTGCCAGAAGCTCAACGCTCAAAACCAGGATTTGTGCTACAGGTAATTAACGAACTGCTAGATTCAGCTAACTCCGAATATGGCGCTGCGATCGCAAATGGCAAAATAACCGCGCCAATTGAGTATCAAGACTCCCGTGGTTTTGTCTTTTATGCCAATGATTTATACAAAGGAATTTCTAGTCAAGTAGCTCAAGCAGATCCCGAAGCGCACAAAGCGATCGATTCTAGTTTCGCTGAACTAATAAAAGTTTGGCCCGCCGCCATCCCACCAGCAAAAGCAGTTAAAACACCTAGTGATGTCACCAAGCTGGTGAAAACCATTGAGGAAAACTCTCAAAAAGTAGTCGACAAATCCAATACCCAAGCACAGCGATAACACTTTGTTTTAATGGAAAGCTGATGCGAAGGAGTTTAAAATGATGAAATCGTTAAGAGTTAGGGGTTATGAATTAAGAATCTTGAGTTAAGAATCCCGATTTGCTAACTCTTGACTTCCAACTCCTCACTCCTCACTCCTAACTTCTACCTAATTACACTCCATTCGTTACTTGAACTAAGAACTGATGCAAGAACTTGACTATAAAAAGACTATCGACTTGCTAAACGCCATCATGGAATTTGAACTAGCAGGAGTAGTGCGTTATACACATTATTCTTTGATGGTGACTGGCCCTAACCGTATTCCAATTGTGGCTTTTTTCAAAGCACAGGCAAGCGAGTCTTTACTTCATGCTGAACAAGTAGGAGAAATTCTCACCGGTTTAGATGGGCATCCCTCCCTGAAAATTGCCCCAATGGAAGAAACTTACCAGCATAAAGTCAAGGATATCTTGGAAGAAAGCTTATCTCACGAAAAAAAGGCATTGGATCTGTATAAAAATCTGCTCGAAACTGTCACCAATGCTAGTATTTATCTTGAAGAATTCGCTCGCGGTATGATTGGACAAGAAGAGATGCATAATCTCGAACTGAAAAAGATGCTACGCGATTTTAGCTAATAGTCATTAGTCATTAGTCATTAGTCATTAGTCATTAGTCATTGGTCACTAGTCAAAAACAAATTCAAATGACATAGACGCGCCAGCGGCTACTCTTCGAGAACGCCAAGGGCGAACCCGCAGGGTAGGACAACTGACTAATGACAAAAGACAAAAGACAAAGGAAAAAAGATGGATTTTAGTACTGCTCTACCTACTTTTGTAATAACGCTCCGAGAAGGAGTAGAAGCTGCCCTAGTTGTTGGTATTGTGCTAGCTTTGCTAAAAAAAGCTAAACAATCCCGACTCAACTCTTGGGTATATGCTGGTATCGGCGTTGGCATTGTTGTCAGTGCTTTTATAGGTGTGCTATTCAGTTGGGTAATTCAAATATTGGGAGCAGCGAATCCTCAATACACCTCGGTAGTTGAGCCAGCCTTGGAAGGTGTATTTAGCGTATTAGCGATCGCAATGCTCAGTTGGATGCTAATCTGGATGACTAAACAAGCCAGATTCATGAAAGCTACAGTTGAGGGAGCAGTAACAGAAGCGCTGACACAAAACTCAAATGCTGGCTGGGGTGTTTTTACTTTAATTTTAATTGCCGTTGTCCGTGAAGGCTTTGAAACTGTTCTGTTCGTTGCTGCTAATTTTCAACAGGGATTAATGCCAGCATTGGGTGCTATTGGTGGTTTGGTAGCGGCAACTGCTATTGGAGTGCTGCTATTTAAATGGGGTGTCAAAATTAACATCCGCCAGTTTTTCCAGGTAATGGGCGTTTTCTTAGTGTTGATTGTGGCTGGGTTGGTAGTTTCAAGCTTGAAACACTTTGACGAAGCTGTGGCTAACCTTGCCCTTAGCAGTCGTTCCACAGAAAGCTTTTGTTTCTATTACGAACGTTTTACAAAAGTCCACTCCTGTATTTTGGGGCCAATGGTTTCAAATACTTCCACAATCTTGCCTGACGAACAGTTTCCGGGCATTATTCTCAAATCTTTATTTGGTTACAGAGACAATCTCTATCTTGTGCAAGCAGTGGGATATGTGACGTTCTTACTCACCATTGGAGGACTGTATTTCCGTAGTCTTGGAGGTGCTTCTCCTGAACGTAAAAAAAATATCCCCTTTGGTCAAAAACCGATTAGTTCTGCAAAAGATTAAAAGCACAAACAACTAGAACCCCGATTTATTAAACGCGATGTGCAACTTATCTTTAGAACCCCACTTCCATTCCTCTCCCCCACAGGGAGAGAGGCTTTGATTCTTGCTCCCCTTCCCTTGTAGGGAAGGGGTTGGGGGTTAGGTCTGAGAGAAAGTTGCACACGGTGTTATTAAATAAGTCGGGGTTCTGAAGCCTTACAATTTTCATAAATTAAATTAAGATTACTAATTATATTTAATTCAACTAAGTGCCCTGTGGTGCAAACAACACTTGCTTAAGCTGCTGACAAGCCTTTTCAATTGCATCTATACTACCCGGATTCACCAAACCAAAATAGTCAAACACATAAACTCGGTTATTTTTAGTTGCTTGTAGTTGCTGCCAAAAAGCTTCCTTCTTCAGTGAATCTAAAAGTGCTGCTTCTGAATTCCCTTGTGGGGGATTAACCAAAATTATCACCTCTGGATTTGCTTCTAAAACTTTCTCAGCAGAAAGCGTCACATAACCACCAATTGGACTCTTTCCTTGTAAATCTGCTGCTATATTTATCGCCTGAAATTTTGCCAACAAATCCCCGGCCCAACTATTTTTATTCGGTGCTAAAATTGGCTGACGACTAACCAGCGCTAGAGTAGAAAAACCCTGAGTTGGCTTTTCTGGCAAGAAAGTTTTATAACGATTTAACAAAGGCAGAGGATCGGCATCAATTTTTTTAGCAAGGGTTTTAGTAAGTTCTTCTAGAGATTCCCAGTTATTCACCTTAGTAAGAAAGGTATTAATTCCTAGCTGCTGAAGTTTTTGAATTGGGATGTTAGAAAAACCTTCTGCACCAATAACTAAATCTGGTTTGAGTGCTACTATTTTCTCTAAATTGGGCGGGCTTTGTCCTTCACTAACACGGGGAATATCTTTGAATTTTGAGTCATTCTTAAATAATTTACTACCAGTGATTCCGACAATTTTGCTTGAATTAAGTCGAGAGATGATATCCGCAGAAAGAGAAGAAAGAGCAACAACTCTTTTTACCAATCCTGTTGGTAGTTGTTGAGAATTTGCGTTTATTGTCTCAGTAAGGTTTGTGACTTTTATTTGTGACTGCTGAGTGGTTGCAGTCGTGCAAGCAGCTAAAACTATACTCATCAAAAGTGCTAAAGCAGATAAGAGCCAACGACGATGCATATTAAAATTCCTTCTAGGGTAAGAATTGTATAAGAAGCATACTCAGCAACACATTCAAAAATCGTTAATGTAGCTTTTAGCAATATAGCTATAAAGTAGCAAACTGGATCAACGAAGCCAGAGATTGAAAAGATGTGGCTAATGACAAGAGCTAAAAGTCAACCTATTCTTGTTTCAAAAAAACTACTGGCTTTGGCAGAATTTCACTAACTAAGGTAGAGGCGCAATCTACCCAATAGTAGACTAAACTTGCTTTGTATTCAGATGTTTTATACTTCCTTATATGCGTTTATGTCTTTATAAAAAAATGCGGCAACACAAATAGGGCTTAGGCAGTCTTGAAAAAATAGGTTTTAAACCCTTGCTGCTTACTTATATAATTCGATACACATTACCTACGATTATCTAAATTGGGGTCGATGATTATTGTGTCCATCTACTGGTAGATATGTCTAACCATTCTTTAAGCGTTGCAAGATCAACATTATTTTGGCGGCGTATATTTGCTGTTCTTTTCACTACTAGTTCGTTGCTACCCAATTTTGGAACCGAACCAGCCAGGGCGCAAGTAACCCAATATTGTCAGTTATCATCGCCGGCGGCGAAAGAAAAAGAAAACTTACGTTTATCAGCTCTTAAAGGCAATCAAGATGCCCAAACCCGCTACCAAAACTTAATCAAAAAACAAGCACAGGAATTACAGCAGTGCCGCACTCGCACTTGGCCACAAATCCAAGCTGTCTGGTTACGCTTGTATCCCTGTGACATTCAGCCAGGAATAATCGACCAGATTATGGATCGGATTGTCAACCGTGGCTATAACCAGGTTTATTTGGAAGTATTTTACGACGGACAGGTATTATTGCCAGCAAAAGCTAACCCGACGGCTTGGCCTTCTATAATTCGCACTCCAGGGACAGAAAACATCGATATACTCGCCACAGCAATTCAAAAAGGTCGGCAACGTGGTTTGAAAGTCTACGCCTGGATGTTTACTAACAATTTCGGCTATACTTACGCCCAGCGACGAGATAGAGAAAGTGCGATCGCTCGCAATGGCAAAGGTCAAACGAGCCTATATGTGGTAGATAACGGCTCTCAAGTATTTATCGACCCCTACAACTCGCAAGCAAAAAGCGATTACAACCAATTAGTAAAAGAAGTTTTGCGCCGTCGTCCAGATGGCTTGCTATTAGACTATGTGCGCTATCCCCGACAAGCAGGAAGTGATTCCATCGCCACCAAAGTTTCAGATTTATGGCTATTTAGTCCTGCAATTCAAGAAGCTTTATTTAAACGGGCACTGAATTACAAAGGACTGGACTTAATTCGACGCTATTTGAGCAAGGGATATGTCACCGCCGGAGATATCGCGGAAATTGATAAACTTTATCCCCAAGAAGGGGAACCTCTCTGGCAAGGACGCATTCCCCCAGCAGCGCAAAAATCAATTCTGTCTGCAACCGACAGACAACCACTTTTGCAATGGGAATTGTGGCAGTTAGCAGTTGCTCACGCTATGCAAGGAATTCTAGATTTTGTCAATATAGCCAGTTACCCAGCAAAGCAGCAAGGAGTTTCCACGGGAGTAGTGTTTTTCCCTGATGGCAACCAAACTGTAGGACAAGGGTATGATTCTCGCTTACAACCTTGGGATCGCTTCCCCGCTACATTAGAGTGGCATCCCATGTCTTATGGGAATTGCGGTAATGTCAGTTGTATTGTGGCGCAAGTGCAACGGGTTTTGAGTATGACAAAACCAGGTACTAAAGTGATTCCAGCTTTAGCTGGCAAATGGGGAGAATCGGTTAGTAATCGTCCATCCTTAGAAGTGCAAATGGAGGCACTTCGCAAATTTTCCCCTCAACTGAAGGGAGTTAGCCATTTTGCCTATTCTTGGCAATATCCTGAAAATGATAACGATCGCAAATTTTGTCGCATTCGTTAAATAGCAGAATTCAGGAGTCAGAATTCAGAATTCAGCAGGAAAATTCCCATCATCTCCCCAATCACTAATCACATATAGCTGAATCTCTCACTAATTGATTCTGAATTCTGTATTCTTCTTTAATTAACTTAAAGCCAAGTCCTCTGGTGTATTACAGTTAAACAGCATTTCTGGTTCTGATAAAGGCAAAACTTCCACAGGATATTGCCGCAGCCATTGCTGAAACGATCGCCCTCCTTGATTGATAAACTCTAAAAGTTGAGGCAAACAACGACGGCGATAGAAACCACACAGAGGTTCCCAGCCTTTGGGATGATGAGCTAAAGCTGCGATCGCATTATCCCTCACGCTATCAAGTCTAGTTATCCATTCTTGCAACACCTCAACCCGCAACCTCGGTAAATCGCAAGCTAGCAACAAAACCCATTCTGTCTGCACTTGGGCTAATCCTTGAGCAAAACCAACTAAAGGCCCGTGGGCTAGAGATTCTCCAGATAAAGGTACTTCTCGGATAAATTGGCAACCAGGCAAAAGCAAATCTTGATAGCGTTCTGGCCAGGGAGTGATTATATAAACAGTATCGCTACAGCTTTGAGCAATGCTACAAACTCGCTGTAACAACGGCATCCCTTCAATGGGAATCAAGGCTTTATCTTGACCCATGCGAGAACTTTTACCGCCTGCTAATACAATGGCGGTTAATTCGCTTTTGGTCGTCATTGCCTCATGCCCCATGCCCATCATCCCCTATTCTGACTTTTCTCCACCTGCTGCAATAAATGCTCTACACTTTCTGCTGGTGCAAGACACTTCAAACCTTGGCAAACTAACCCAACGCTCCCCTCTGGTAAATCAGATGTTACGGCAAATACAGATGCTGGTAGAAACTTGGGGATCAGCGAGTTTATTTGCTCAGTGGTGCTGCGAATCAAGGTAGAATTACGATACCAATCCAAAGCTGTAAATAAGCTGGGACAAGCTTGGGGAGAGCGATGCATTACACTCTTAAAAGCTTTCAAACCAAGTTCGGCTAAATCTAAATAATCTAGATTATCGGTGAGAAGGGCGAGACGGACAAGATTAGCGATCGCAATTCCATTCGCTGATGGTGTCGCATTATCCACGTAACTACGTTCTCTGACAATTAAATCTTGACTAGAATCGCTTGATGTGTTATTGTATCCAGCTAATTCCACGCTCCAGAGAAATTCATTGAATTCATCTTGAATAGCGATCGCATTTTCTAACCATCGCTGATTCTCAGGGTTGGAAGCTTGTAAATCTAGCAGAGCTTTAATAAACAAAGCGTAGTCTTCAGACTGCGCTAAAACGGTTGGTTCGCCTTGATAGTTGAGTCGCTGAAAACGCCCATTTACGAATTGATTTTCCAAGATAAAATTCGCTGCTTGTGCTGCTAATTCCAAATATGATGGTTGTTGGAAAACGCCAGCAGCCTTAGCCAGCCCAGAAATCATCAAACTATTCCAAGCGACAATCATCTTCGTATCTGTCACCGAGGGAATGCGACCTGGCCAATTAGTGGTTTTTGCTTCCTGGTTGTTACGAGCCGGGGGAAAAGTTTCAAGCGACTCAGAACTAACGCCATAGCGAACAATAAACAGCTTACTCAGTGCTGCTTCTAGCGTTGCACTCAGTTTCCCAGAATTCCTTCTTTGTAAAACATTACGTCCTTCAAAGTTGCCGTTAGGGGTAAAAGTAAATTGTTGTTGTAATTCCGTTAATTCTTCAGGCGTTAACAGTTGTTGGACTTCGCTGTAACTCCAAACATAAAAAGCTCCTTCTTCTGGTTCTACCGCCGTGGGTTCAGTAAAGCTGTCGGCATCTTGAGAAGCATAGAAGTAACTTTCCGGTGCGGTCATTTCTCGCTTTAGCCATTGTACAGTACCAGCAACGGCTCTTTCAAACGCTGGTTCCTGTACTCCTGCACTCCATAGATTTGCTAGATACTCCACAATCTGTCCATTGTCGTAGAGCATCTTTTCAAAATGCGGTACTGTCCAAGTCGGGTCAACAGTATAGCGATGAAAACCACCACCAACATGGTCATAAATGCCTCCCAGCGCTAAGTCTAGTCCTCGCTGGGTACAAACTTGCTTGCCATCATAACGAGATTCAAAATTAAATCGAGTTCCCCGCAATGCTAATTCTGTATAGGGAATCATCGGAAAGCTATTACCAGATTGACCAGAAGTAATTACACCTGTGCTGGTTTCCCAACCTTGGCGGAGTAATTCGCGGTCTTCAAGCTCAGTTGTTGTACTGTCCTGCAATACCGCAGACGTGAGCAGAGACTCAATAATTAAGGCTTTGCGTTGCTGTAATTCTGCTTTTTCGGTGTCGTAATAACGGCGAAGGGCTTGCAACACCTGCAAAAATCCCGGACGACCATAGCGCGGGTCTACTGGGAAATAAGTCCCAGCGTAAAACGGCACTAAATCTTCTGGAGAAAGAAAAATATTTAAAGGCCAACCCCCTTGACCGCTCATCATCTGCAAAGCCTGCATATAGATGCTATCGAGGTCAGGTCTTTCTTCCCTGTCTACTTTGATGGGAAGATAATTGGCATTCATGTAGTCAGCGATCGCACTATCAGAAAAAGCTTCGCCTTCCATGACGGTACACCAGTGGCAACTAGAGTAGCCAATGGAGAGAAAAATCGGTTTATTTTGCGCCCTTGCAGTTGCAAGCGCTTCGTCACACCAAGGCCACCAATCAATGGGGTTTTCGGCGTGTTTGCGGAGATAGAGGCTCTTAGCTTCAGCAAGGCGATTAGTCATGATCAAATGCAAATAGTTGCCTTCTTTGCTCAGTCTACCTTTTTCCCAAGACTGTTAACCTAGACAGCTATGTATATGCAAGATAATCCTACAAGCGACTTACCCCTTGGGTAGGAGGTAGTAGTGCATGTCTTTGAAATCGCCGACACCTGTGTAAGTTGTGAAATATTTTTATTGGAAAGATCGCAATAGCAAGCTGACAATATTTGGTGGGGTTTCTGTCACAGGTGATGCTGTCTTTGACTGAATTAAAGTATTTGGGCTAAGTCCTGCTATCAGGTGGAGCAAGAAGGTGATGATGGCGGCTTGTATAAGTTTTTCCAGCATGGCACGTCTCTCTCTGAGGGGGATAGCATTTCAATTAGGACTGGTTATTCTGAATACACCTCGTACTATCGATTTACCGAATCTAACAAAAATAACTTGATAATTGCTGAGGGAAATCCTAAAAAAATGTTTAAAATGTTACAGAAATTTAACACAAGTCCCTAAGCAAGTTGGATTTCGGTTATCGGTTTAATGACTACATCGCCAAAGTTATCTAACAAAGGTCGAGATGATGAAATTGGCGATAATTAGAGTTTTTTGATTTGTTCTTCCCTGCATGGGATATTCTCTTAGACAGCTTTTGCGGCTAAAAAGTGCCCTTAAAGGTTGAAAAAGAGGCAAGGAAGCAGGGAGCAGGGGGCAGAGGGCAGGGAGCAAGGGAAAATGTTGAAGTTATTTGCGTGAGAACAGTAGAGATAAACCCCAGTTTCGTGCTGTCACCGATAAAATGTATTTAAAGTAGCCACAAACACGCTTCCATGATTCCTATCGTTATTGAACAATCGGGTCGAGGTGAACGCGCCTTTGACATCTACTCACGGCTGTTACGTGAGCGCATCATCTTTTTGGGACAACAAGTTGACAACAACATTGCTAACTTGATTGTTGCCCAACTGCTGTATTTGGATGCTGAAGACCCGGAGAAGGACATTTATATGTACATCAATTCTCCCGGTGGTTCGGTGACGGCTGGTATGGGCATTTTTGACACTATGAAACATATTCGCCCTGATGTCTGTACAATTTGTACCGGATTGGCGGCGAGTATGGGCGCTTTCCTCCTCAGCGCAGGTGCTAAGGGTAAGCGGAT
The DNA here is from genome assembly GCF_014698035.1 of Desmonostoc muscorum FACHB-395. Taxonomy (GTDB): domain Bacteria; phylum Cyanobacteriota; class Cyanobacteriia; order Cyanobacteriales; family Nostocaceae; genus Nostoc; species Nostoc muscorum_A. The sequence continues at coordinate 100,373 of NZ_JACJSF010000018.1, read as the reverse complement.
GAGTTTACCCCATTCTCGGATTATGATTCATCAACCTCTTGGTGGCGCTCAAGGACAGGCGACTGATATTGAAATTCAGGCGCGGGAAATTTTGTACCACAAGAAGCGGCTAAATGACTATTTAGCTGAACATACAGGTCAACCAATTGAGCGCATTGCTGAAGATACTGAACGTGACTTTTTCATGTCACCAGAGGAAGCTAGGGAATACGGTTTGATTGACCAAGTGATTGACCGTCACGCTGCTGGTAGCCGTCCAGCTGTTGCTGCTGTGAATTAATAGTCACGATTGGTAAATGATGATTTACCACCTTTAATTCCCTTAAACCTCAAAAATAACCCCTCTTCGTAACTGAAGAGGGGTTATTTGAGTTCAAAACTTGATTTAGAAGTTGCAAATCAAAATCCTGCGCTTGGATCTGGCTGAGATTGCAGGTATTTGAGAAATCCGTGTAATTCTTCTGACTAATGACAAATGACTAATCACCAATGACAAATCAAAATCCCGCTATTGGGTCAGGCTGCGATTGGAGGTATTTAAGGAATCCATGTAATTCTTCTTCAGTTAGCAAAGTACGCCCGCGTTTACCGTAGGTTTTAATCAGATGCTCCCGTCCCTGTTCTGGTGTCCAGTTTAAACGCTGAAGTTCGACATCTGTTTTTGCAATCACATCCGATAAATCCACGGGTTCAGCTTTCTTCTTTCTCTTTCCTGTCACTGACGGGGTAGGGACATCCTCTTGAGGGCTGTAACTCCGAGGTGTAAATGGTGTGACATTATTAGCAGAAATTGCTGGAAAGGTTTGATTTTCTGGCTCGTTACTAAACGTTATTTCCAAGTTTTCAACTGGAGGATCAAATTCTAGCTCCCGGTTGCTAGTCACAGGAAAGTTTTGACTTAAATCTTGGCTATAGTTATCGCTTGGTAAAGGCGCAGCACTACTGTATTCGTACTGTTCGTTACTGGTTGTTACTACTTCTGGTTTGATGTTGCGGACTTTAGAAGGCGGTATAGATATTTCTTTATCGCTAACCTCTGGCCATTGACTACTTACAAAATCCCCAGCTTTCGTAGAAGAATAAGTAGATTCACTCAATCCACCTTTGGTATTCAAGGAGGGATTTAGCTGCGCTGGAGAAATTGAATTTGAGCTAAATTCCACTGATTGTGGTGGCGCATTTGTAATACCCAAAACTATCAACGCCCTAGTTCTGGCCTGGTCTTCTGCTGCTTCTACTGTTTCTGCTGCTGCCATACCCGTCGCACGGGTTACGCCTTCAACTTGCACACTTGCCCGGACAATATATTTTCCTTGAAAAATTTGCACTAATTCAGAAATCAGACTGCCCTTGGGATACAAGCTCTGGAATTGAGCCAACATAATACTACTACCAATCTAAATCTTTTGGGGACTTGGGATTGGAGACTGGGATAGGGGAAAGAATTATTTTAATCCTCATCCCTAATACCCAATCCCCAGTCCCTTTTAATGCTTTGTCTAGTGTCCCAATTGTAGCAGTAGCTGTTTTTTGACGAAATTTTTGGCTAGTGCTAACTTATCTGGGTAGTCTTGCCTGCAATGCTATACTGATTACCCAACTAGATATCTAGAACTATTTTCTGGAAGTGCGCTCTAAATCTACAATAATGGAGATAAGGTTCGCCCTCACTGCTTATTAAGCTGCTCACCTAATTGTTACCGATTCTACATGTGGGAAAATTGGGTTCACCGGCAGTTCCTCCTAGTTAAAAATCAGATTCTAATGGCGTAAAATTACCTTCACTCTAGACAATCAAACACCTGTAGTTTCCACGCCACTTGCTCCACTTGGGGTTCGGCAGTTCCCCAGATGCTCGTACCTCGCTAAGGCTGGCTGCGCTAAGACGGGGGCTGCCTCACCGCAGTGGCTCCCCTGCATAGCGCTTTTGAGCAGTATGGATTCTATAAACCCAACTTCTCAAAAACCCGTCGCGTAATTCACTAGCGGGGCTAAATTGTAAAATCAGGCGTGCAATCTTAAGTTTGGTTAGGTGAAGTGACTTGAACGCAGGCGAATTCTGAGAGCATCGTGCAGTGAGAAGTTCGTAGATGCCCAGAGTTGTCCGTGGGTAGGCTTCCTTTGCTCGGAACTGCCGGAGTAGTTTCCCACTCTTACTGGGTTGGGTTTCCTTTCCTTAGAACTTAGGAAGCCTTGCCTCTGGGCAATTCGTTTCCAGCTTGTTTCTGTAAGCCGTGAGGGTATACAGGAATGAACCAGATTAACAAATGATGTTTTGACCAAAGGTCGGTTCACTGCATGGAATTTTCAATCGCTACACTCCTTGCCAATTTCACCGATGATAAATTGGTAGCTCGGAAGGTTTTAGAAAAGAAACTTGGCTGTGAAGATGAAAAAAGTTTACAAAAACTTCACATTGCTTTAGATGTTCTTGAAAAAATCGGTATTTTGGTCAAAGAACGGGGCAAATACCGTCGTGTTTCAGAAGAAGGAATAATCGAGGCAAAACTCCGTTGTTCTAGTAAGGGCTTTTGCTTTGCTATTCAAGATGTGGAAGGAGCCGAAGATATTTACATCCGCGAAAGTCATTTGAGTAATGCTTGGAATGGCGATCGCGTTTTGGTTAGAGTTCTCAAAGAAGGCAGCCGCCGTCGCTCTCCTGAAGGGGAAGTGAAGCTGATTCTAGAACGTTCCAACCACACGTTACTGGCACGAATTAAGCAGGTGGAAACTGGTTTCCGGGCTGTGCCTTTAGATGATCGATTGCTGTTTGAACTCAAGATCCAACCTAACGAGGTAAAGTTGGAAGAAGCGATCGACCACCTTGTTCATGTGGAAGTTTTGCGTTACCCGTTGGCACAATATCCTCCCCTTGGTCGAGTGGTGCAAATCCTCGGTAGCGATGCCGAAGCTGCTGCTGATATAGATTTAGTTACGTGCAAACACGACCTTTCCCGGACTTTTCCCGATCATGTTCTCGAAGCAGCCGCCAAGTTACCCAAAAAGCTACTCAAAGCAGACCTAAAAAATCGCTTGGATTTGCGTAATTTGTTTACTCTCACCATTGAAGGGGTAAACGGTGGCACCAAAGTTATAGAAAACGCTTTTAGTTTAGAAAAAAACTTAGCCGGAAATTGGCTTTTAGGCGTTCATATTACTGATGTTTCTCACTATGTCCAACCTGATGAAGCCCTAGATAGAGAAGCACTCAAACGGGGTAAATCAGTGTATCTGGGAGAATTAGTACTGCCAATTTTGCCCCCGGTTGTGGCAGAACGCTGTTCTTTAATACCTGGGAGCGATCGCTTAACTATCTCTTTTTTAATTACCATTGATCCCCAATCTGGAGAAGTGTTGGAGTGGGAAATTCAACCCAGTGTAATTAACGTAGAGACTGCACTGACTACAGAACAAGCTCAAGCAATTCTTACAGGTGAATCTCAAGTTCAATCTCCACAGGTCGTCCAAATACTGCAAGACCTCCAAGCCTTACAAACAGGCGTGAAACAGGTACGGTTGAATCGTGGTAGCCTCCAGTTGAATCTACCGCCCAGCCAAAATGCCTACTATGACGAGGGGATTCTCGGCGCTGTGGTGGTGAATGATTTACCAGTGCGATCGCTACTCACGGAGTTGGTACTGTTAGTTAATCAACTGTTCGCAACTCACTTAAATGCTCTTGGTGTTCCGGCTATCTGGCGAGTCCAAGGTACTCCTGATGTTGAAGATGTCCAGGAAATGCTGAAATTGGCAGTCAATTTAGGCGTTGACCTCACACTAGATCCAGAAGTCGATATCCAACCCTTAGATTACCAACATTTGACTACAGCTTTTGCTGAATCTCCCTCTGAGCAAGTTCTTACTTACTTGTTACAAGATACACTTAAGCCTTCTGCGTACAGCACCACCAAAGGATCTCACTTTGGTCTGGCACTACCGCAATATGTCCACTTTAGCGCTCCCTTGCGGCGTTTCCCAGATTTGCTGATGCAAAGAGTGTATTACGCGCTACTTGAAAACGGACGCGATCGCCGCAATACCCGTGTCAGAGAACGCGTTAACCTGCGCCACTCCTCCAGCCACGAGGAAATTAACTGGAACGTTTTACCCCCAGAATTGCAACAAGAACTCCAAAGCGATTTAACTAGGGTAATTGTCCAAATCAACGACCGAGAAAAAGAAGTCCAAGAAGCTGAAGCTGATTTAGCCGGACTGCAAAAAGCCCAACTGATGAAGCAACGCATCGGCCAGGTATTTCAAGGCGTGATTACCGGCGTTCAATCCTACGGTTTCTTTGTGGAAATTGAAGTACCAGCAGCCGAGGTAGAATCCAGCAGTAATCCTGGTGTGCCTTTGCGGGTAGAGGGATTGGTACACGTCAGTTCTCTCAAAGACGATTGGTATGAATATCGCGCTAGACAACAGGCACTGTTTGGTCGCAAAAATCGCGCTTCTTATCGATTAGGCGATCGCGTCGCCGTCCAAGTTAAGAGTGTCGATTACTACCGTCAACAAATTGATTTAGTAACTGTTGGCAGCGATGGCCTAGCTAAAGGGCTAACTGTTAATGGTTCCAATGAGGAGCTTTCAGACCTGTATTTACCAAATGATATAGAGCCTGATGACCTAGATCCTTACTCTGAAGACGAGTAAAATCCACCAAACTTCACGTGTCAAATAACACCAAACCTATCATTTTAGGCGTATCGGGCGCATCTGGTCTGATTTACGCTGTTCGCGCGATCAAATTTTTGCTAGAAGCGGATTATAGTATTGAATTGGTTGCCTCTAAATCTACTTACATGGTTTGGCAGTCAGAACAGGAAATTCGGATGCCACCAGAACCAATTCAACAAGAACAATTTTGGCGAGAGCAAGCTGGAGTTGCCCTTTCGGGTAAACTCCGTTGCCATCCTTGGGGTGATGTTGGAGCCGGGATTGCGAGTGGTTCCTTTGCCACTCTGGGGATGATAATTATTCCATGCAGCATGAGTACAGTAGCAAAGCTAGCGGTTGGCTTGAGTTCTGATTTACTAGAACGGGCAGCAGATGTCCAACTCAAAGAAGGGCGAAAGCTGGTCATTGTCCCTCGTGAAACGCCTTTTAGCCTCATCCACCTGCGTAACTTAACCTCTTTAGCTGAAGTTGGAGTTAGAATTGTCCCCGCTATTCCCGCCTGGTACCATAATCCCCAAACCATTGAAGATTTAGTTGATTTTGTAGTTGCCCGTGCTTTAGATCAACTAGATATTGACTGCATCCCAATTCAAAGGTGGGAAGGTCGTCGCTAACGCCCCTAGTGGACTCATCGGAAATTTCACAATAGTCCTAAAAGGGTAATGATAGAGATGGCTGATAGTGTCAGTAGTCAGTGAACAGTAATTAGTGAAGAGTAATCAGACTGATAACTGACCACTGACCACTGACAACTAACCACTGACAATTGACAATTGACAAAATTGCTATGGCTGTAATTCGCTTAATTCTATTGGTGGCGGTACTGGGAGGACTAACGCTGTTGTTAGTTCAAAATTGGTCGCCTGTCCTATCGCTAGTATTTTTGGGCGTGCAAACTCAACCATTACCACTAGCGATATGGATTTTGTTCAGTACTACCGCAGGTGCTTTCACATCTTTATTGATTGCTACCTTATTTAACTTATCTAATTATTTTGGGGCAGGACAACGCCAAACTCCTAACCGCCGAAGCACAACTTCGCCTCGTGCAAAGGCAACCCCAAGAGAAGAATCTACATCTCGTACCACTCCTCCACCACCAGCTAGTAAAAAAGAAGAGCCTACTAGTGATGAATTTGATGATTGGGAGACAAATGGCAGTAGAGATGATGATTGGAACTTTGATGAAAAGTCCGAGGAAGCGCCTACACCTAATCCTCAAGCTCAACCTGCTAGAGACTCGAAAATCTACGAACGTCAATCAGAAGCCAAAAGCAGTTCTCAGTCTGGTTCAGTTTACTCCTACAGCTACCGTGAGCCTAAAAATACGGCTGTGGGAAAAACTGAATCCGTTTATGATGCCGATTACCGAGTAATCATCCCTCCTTATCAGCCACCCACAACTAATCAAGCGGATGACGATGATTGGGAATTTTTTGATGATGATGAGGATTTTGAGGATGATGATAAACGCCCCCGTCGGTAAGACATAGTAGGGCTAAGTCTCTACTTGATGCCACACCTCTCTCTAGACTCCTGCTTGACCTTACCAGTCATGGCAGCTTCCTGCAAAGCCATGAAAGCATTTAAATCTTCCAAGTCATACGGAGTAGTCAACAGTTGTCGTAGTTGATTTTCAGCTTCCACTGTCAAATAGCCAGTTGCTAAAGCTTTTTGTACAACGTCACGAATTCGATTCATAGTTGACGCCTCATTCATCCTATATTTATTCATTCAGGCTTATTGGGGTGAAATATGCAGTAGTTTTTGTGTCGAAACTTCTTTCTTTACAAAGCTTTTTTGGGCGATCGCAGAATACTAGTCATTATTTACACCTTTTTCAGAAACATTTAATTGGGCAGGACTTGTTATAACTAGATTTTTAGACTAACCATACCGTGCTATTAGAAACACAGTATTCTGTATACTTAAAATTATGCACCAGAGTGAAAATTCGGATTATTTAGATAGACAGAAATTGTTTGGATAAAGTTTCAAACAAGCTATGTTAATTTTTTCATTAAGGAAAGCGATCTATATACGGCAATTACCAGGTTACATCAGGAAAATTACTACATTTTTGAGAGATTTATCGTTGATTCTTGATGGTAAATTCACTGAAAAATTGTTAATCTATTGCGAAGTTACTTTCAATACATTAATTAAGTAGACTTTAGAGTAAAGAGAAGTGGTTATAAAAGAACATTTAAAGAATTAAGGATTAAAAACTAACATAGTAGAATCCCTTTAGGGATTAAAACGGGTTTTCAAATCATTAAAGTTAAAGTAAAAAGTGTTACTAATTGCAAGTGATAAAAATATATATTAGGGATTAAAGCAAAACCCTACTGCTTTCAGGAAGCGGTAGAGAAAGGATTGCAATTGATTAGAATCCCTATTAGGGAGCCTCTCTTTCCTATACTCTGCTAATGAATGGCTGATTAGGGTCTGCTCCAGTCGGGTATTGATACTATTTCTTTGTGAGACTGCGCCAAAATTTCTTTATTTATATCCTTTGGCAGTTGCTCATGGGAAAGACGCTCCGCGTTGGCAAAGCCTCTCTCTTTGGGAGAAGACCGCGCAGGATTTTATAAATGGGGTAAAAAGTGAGGATCTATGATTCAAGAGCAATGGACTATAGTTAATTTGGGTTACAAGCCCCCACTGATAGCGCCGACGGCAAGCGAGTCCACGATAGCGAAGCGTTAGCGACGCAGGAGCGTCGCGTCTTGCAATTTTTAATTAATAATTTTTAATTTTTAATTGGAGCGTTCGCGCAGCGTCTCGTAGAGAAGCGACTTGGGCAAGCACTCTCTACGCTCCCCCAGATTGCTGCCGAGAACAGTCCATTTGACCTGATCTTTATTGATGCCGACAAGCCAAACAATCCTGATTACTTCAAATGGGCACTCAAGCTTTCCCGTCCCGGTAGCCTGATTGTTGCCGATAATGTCGTGCGTAACGGAGCAGTAATTGATGCCACCAGCAGCGATCCTAGCGTTCAGGGTGTGCGTCGCTTCAACGAATTGCTTGCCTCTGAGCCACGCGTCAACGCTACGGCAATCCAGACCGTGGGCAGCAAAGGATACGACGGCTTTGCGATCGCAATAGTAAACTAGATAAATAGCCAGAAATCGTTATTTGCTCAGTCTTGGGAACGATTTTGAGGGAACAGGTAGGCGATCGCAGCGTAACCAGAAACACTTAGTAAACTAACCAAAAAAGCAGCCAAAAAAAAAGTAGACATATAGAATTCTACCCAAATGCCAAATTAACGTTATATTCCACCCAATTCCAAAATCTCGACACCCATCAAAAAAACAAGATTTTGGTTAGATTCTTTCAAATTAGCAATTGGGTATGACACAGCCGTGACTACCTTGTGTCAATGCCTTGTATGTCAAGGGTTTTGGCTCAACTTAAGCCAAAGGCAGAAAAAACCGAAACGTACTGCCAACTCCCAACTCGCTTTCTACCTGAATCTGACCGCCTTGTAATTCAATCAAACGATGGGAAATAGTTAAACCAATACCAGTACCTCCCGAATGGCGATCGCGCGATTGGTCGGCTCGCCAGAAACGCTCAAACACATGAGGCAAATTTTCTGGAGCTATACCAATACCTGTATCTATAACCGCAATCCAGAGAAGAGAAGCTTCAGTCCCAACACGAATGATAATTGAACCTTCGTTAGTGTAACGCACCGCATTACCAAGTAAATTAACCAACACCTGTTCTGTGCGGTCAATATCCGCCAATACAAGAGGTAGCACAGATGGACATTGTAAGAGCAGAACTGGCCCATCTTCCAACAATTGATCGGTGAATTTCTCCACTAACGACTCTAATAACGGACGCAGATTTACCCGTTGTATATTAATTGGCAAATAACCAGCTTCTGCCTTAGACAGTTCTTGCAAATCGTTCACCAGCCGCTCTAAGCGCCTAGTTTCTTTAGCTAAACGCCGATAAATTTCAGGAGACGCTTCAATTTCGCCATCAGCCAGTTCTTCTAAGTAACCACGCACAACTGTTAACGGTGTTCTTAGTTCATGGGTCATGTCTCCAATCACCTCACGCCGCCGCGCTTCTACCCCCTCTAAACTGGCTGCCATTCGGTTGAAACTAGCACCCAGTCCATTCAGTTCTGGAATATCAGACATAGGTAGTCTTGCATCCATCTGACCAGCAGCAAATTTTTGGGTGATTTGTTCCATCTCCGTCAAGCGCTGCATAATTCGTCTGGACACCCAGTAACTCAATCCTCCGGCTGCCGTAGTACCGACTAAAACTGACCAAATAGTGCTGCGCCGCCAAGCAAGTTCAAATCCTGTAACCAATTCAGTCCGAACATCAATTAAGTCAAACCCCTGATTTTCTAATCGTTCCAAATGTAGTACAAATAAGCGGGGGGAAGAGATTTTGCTAATGCTCACCAGACTAGCTACCCCCACGATCATTACTACTAAGTGGGAGAAAAATAGGCGCGTTCTCAGCCCCATTTTCATAATATTTACGCTACCGGAGGATCTTCAAATTTATAGCCCACCCCAACAACAGTTTTAATAAAAGTAGGACTTGCCGAATCAGGCTCAATCTTTTTTCGCAACCTGGCTACATGAGTATCAACCACTCGTTCATCGCCGAAAAAGTTATCTCCCCAAAGTTTATCAATTAGTTGAGTGCGATTCCAAACTCGACCAGGATTACTAACAAAAGTGGTTAGTAAGTTAAATTCTAGGGTAGTTAAGTCCAAAATTTCCGGTTGCTGAGAATTCATCTGGCGACTGGCAGTGCGCTGGTCTACGTCAACGATAAAGTGTTGGGTACGATTGACTTGATTTTTTCCTCCTTGGCGAAGGCTACGCCGCAATAATGCCCGCACCCTAGCTACCAACTCTCTAGGGCTAAAGGGTTTAACCATGTAATCATCAGCGCCAGTAGATAGACCAATCACACGATCGATTTCCTCACCCTTAGCTGTGAGCATCAAAATGTAAGGATCTTTTGTACCCGGTTTTTGGCGAATTCTGGCGCAAACTTCCAACCCATCCAAACCAGGAATCATTAAATCTAGAATAATTAAATCAGGTGGTTGCTCCTGAAACATTCGTAAAGCATTTATCCCATCGCGGCTAATGCGACAAAAAAATCCTTCTTTTTCTAAAGATAATTGGATTAAATGAGCAATTTCTGGCTCATCTTCAACTATTAAAATATCCATTTCAATTAATCACAAAACTTAGAGCAGACAAGGGGTAAAATCCCCTTGTTACAAAGTGGAGAAACTTCTACCAGGGTGGATTAAAGGTTTGAATTTGACGGTGTGCGATAGCTATAGCCAAGATTAGAATCTTTTTGAATGTGTGCTTTAATACTATCGAGGTCAATGAAGCAGTCAGCAACATCAATCAAGCTTTCACTAGTAGTAGTTTGTAGACTCACCACTTCCACCCGAACTCCCATTCTGCTGACAGCGTTCACCGCATAAGCTAAGTCTCCATCGCCACTGACTAAGACCGCAGTATCATAATAAGGAGCTAAAGTTATCATATCTACAGCAATTTCTACGTTCAGATTTGATTTTTTGAAATTCTCTGCTGGTTGCATAATATCTTTAGCTACTACACGATAGCCATTACGACGCATCCACAATAAAAAACCCTGTTGCTTTTCATTGCTGGTATCAACCCCAGTATAAAAGAAAGCCCGCAACAGTCTTGAACCATTGGTTAAATGACAAAGCAATTTAACGTAGTCAATTTCGATGCCGAGTTGTAAAGCTGTATGAAATAGGTTTAAGCCATCAATAAAAATAGCAACTCGACCACGATTCAAGCTATTGATAACTGAACTATCAGATGTAGTATCTTGTATTTTAGGCTCTTTACTTTTGACCGTAGTATCGCTCAAATTTTGCCCTTGCCAATGTGGTTTAGTTTTGAGTACTTTAGGTTCCTTAAATTCATTTCTTTGTTTGCTAAAATTAGTTATAATCATTGATACCTCTGATTTTAAAGATGGTAAAAGTTTTGTGTAAATTGTCTATAGTATAGTCTGTGCTAATTTATAACCCTAGCAGGTAATGGTCTTGAATCACTACATGCAGATAAAGTTAAATGGTGCTAAAGCAGATTCAAAGTAGACATCCAAAGGTTTTTCAGTGTTGTTAGGGTTGGTTTGATAATATATTGCTTCTGTCCACAGATATGTTAATCTTTACCCACCAAGACAGCAAGAGTTTGGAGAAAATAAATCTTACTACCAGGTTAGGCGCAAGAATCCGCAAACGTCATCTATCTATTTTTATTTTAACTCTGAGTTTTAATAACCTTACAGCAAGAAGTTGAAAGTTATCGCAATCTCAGGACGCTCAAATACTGTCAGACTGATAATGTAATATGCAATTGCACCTCAAAAGGTAGGTTTTTTAAGGTATTGGGATAATCTTTAAAAGACAATTTTTATCTAAATGAGGGGATGTTCAAGCTTAAATAGTCAGAAAAGGCTGATGGAAATACAAGATTCCCGACTTCTTTAAAGAAGTCGGGAATTTGAGTTTTAGTCCTTAGCCAACTTATTATTAGATGTGTAGTAAACCTGACTACCAGTATCAGGTACAAAATGACAGCTGATACATGAATTCCATAATGACTTCCAAATTGGTTCTTCCGATTTGTGGAAATACTCACCCATCACTGGTTTGATTGCCTCAGTTGCCTTCAACAAATTGTAGTGAGGGATGTTAAGGAATATATGATGAGCAACATGAGTACCGATATCGTGATGAATATGATTAACCAAACCATAATCACGGTCAATACTAGAAATTGCACCTTTCAGGAAAGTCCAATCTTCTCCACGATACCAAGGAAGCTCTGGCTCAGTGTGGTGCAAAAATGTCACCAAATCTAGCCAAACTATAAACACAAGGTAGGGGACAGCGTAATATTTCAGCAACCACATCCAACCCCATTGGGAGGTGAGGAAACCCAGTAAACCTATCATCCCAATCAAAAGGACAGTGCTAGTAATAACATCCCATTTTTCCGAGGGCTTGAAGAGTGAACTACCGGGCAAAAAGTGGGAGCCTTCTTTATTAGGAGAACGCTTAAACAAATACACAGGATAGGCCAATAGAAAAACATAATATCTGCCTATCTTTTGTGCTAAAGGCATCTCCTTATATTGTGATTCGCTTACTGGATACCAGCTTTCATCGTTATCGATATTACCAGTATTTTTGTGATGGGTTCTGTGGCTAATCCGCCAACCATGATAAGGAACAAGTATTGGTGTGTGAGAAAGATGTCCAATCAAATCATTGAGCCATTTATGCTTAGAAAAAGATTGGTGTCCGCAGTCATGACCGACTACAAACAAAGCCCAAAACATTGTTCCTTGCATTAGCCAGAAAATCGGAAAGAAAAGCCAAGAATCCAGGTAAGAAGCAACTGCATAAAGCAGACCGATAATCAAGATGTCACGAAAGAAGTAAAAAAGTGATTTTGTCACATTGGGCTGAAAGCATTCAGCAGGAATTGCAGCTTTTAAATCCCCAAGTGTGAAAGGTAATTTAGTCGTCGTATCCTCAGACTTTTCAGAGCCAAGAGGACTGTTGAACGTAATGATGTTTGATGGCACTGGATTCTTTTGATTGGATATAAATTAGAACTTTGATTAGAATGCCCACGATACTAGCGATCGCTAACACACAAGAGGGATAATTTCTGGCAATTTATCTTTTTATTCAGTAAACAATTGCCAGATTTTATTAAAACACAGCATGATAAACGCTCTCGTTGGTTCAAGAGCGTGAGTGTAATCACAGGGCTATTTATTGCTCTGTATAATGTTCGTTGAAAGTCTTATAACCAACGTCAGTTGTGTACAGTTGACACTCGTCTGTAATCTGCTTCATTAAAGGCCAAGAAAACTGACACTCATCATGGAGATAAGGCCCCCAATTTTCTTTGATGCTGCTGTAAGCTAGCCGCAAATTATAAGAAGGAATAGCGGTGGAAATATGATGAGGGACATGAACATTGATATCGTGGCACAGGATTTCTACCCAACGCGGATAATCGCAATGAATAGTGCCAGATAACTGTGCTAGAGCCTCATTCCACTTATTCGCTGTCGCAAAAGGAACATCTGCGGCAGTATGGTGAACAATAGTAAAAGTACTCATCCAAAAATGGTAAACCATCCAGGGTACTAGCCAGAACTTGACAAATCCCCAGATACCAGTTGTAGCGATCAGAAGCGGAAAAGCGATCGCAGCAAACACAACTACTACAGCCACAGAAAGCTTGATGCTGGATTGGTCTTTAGTTTTGAAGTTCCGCCAATCAAAATGCACAACAGCCCAATGTCCAATGGAACCTACCCACCAGAGGCGTTTACGCATAAACAGCTTAAAAGCAGACTGCTTAGTTGTATCCCAATTTTCAAACACTTCTGGTCTGATTGGATGCCAAGCATTGTCCTCATCCAGCTTGTTGGTATGGGCATGGTGATAATTATGCTTAACGCGCCAACTGTGAAAAGGGTAAATTAACGGCATCATGAAGAAGTGCCCCACCAAATCATTTACCCAACGACGTTTGGCAAAAGACCTGTGACCACAGTCATGGCCAATTACAAAAAAACCTGTTAAAGCTGTGCCCGTAAAAATCCAGGCTAGGGGCAAAAGAAACCAAGGAGTGATGATCAGGCTGTAATAACCCAAGGCAACTGCTAAGACACTGAGTATGACTTGTGTCCAAGCTTTGCGACGGTTCTGCTGAAAACATTCGCGTGGCAGGGTTTTGATAATATCTTTGAGCCGGAAGTCGGAATTGCCTGGCTCGTCACTTAATTTTTGGCTGTTAATTATTGATGTAGTCATGAACACCTGAAAAACAACAAGATCCTACACCAAGTCACAAAAAAGTAACTTGCCGCAAAAATTCTTCACATTAGCGCTTCGGATTATAGCAACCTAACAGACACAAGCGCACCCGTAAATAGACTTTTGAAAAGTTAGTAGTTAGGAGTGATGAGTTAGGAGTTTAGATTCTCAACTCACACCGAATGTGAATTAGAAATGCTTCTTGTGGCATCAGGATTTCTGTGTCTACCCAAAATCGGGGTTTGAGAAATCGACGGCAAAATAAAAATTCTCAAGCCTGATTCACATTGAACGTAATTCCTAACTCCTGTAGAGACGCGATTAATCGCGTCTCTACTCCTAACTACTTTTTGCTGGGGCCAACTTTACATTAGTAGCCAGACCAACCGCCTGTAGCAATTGAACAGTCATCCAGGTTAAATCGATTTCCCACCATTCCAGCCCATGACGAGCTGAGTATTGAAAAGCATGATGGTTATTATGCCAGCCTTCACCGAAAACTAGTACGGCTACCCACCAGCAATTAGTCGATTTATCACCAGAATCATAGCTCTGATAGCCAAACTTATGAGTAGCGCTGTTCACCAACCAAGTGCAGTGATAAACCCAGACAATGCGAACAAAAATTCCCCAGATAACGAAAGGCCAGCCACCTAGGAGCAAAAGTAATACACCTAGAGCAACCTGAATCAAAATGAAATATTTTTCTAAAAACTGATAAACTGGGTCTTCTGCAATATCTTTGGTGAAGCGAGGAACATCAGCGTGAGCTGGACAATAATGAGTCAGCCAACCCATGTGGCTCCACCAGAAGCCTTTATTAGAATCATGGGGATCGGTGTCAGTATCAGAGTTTAAATGATGAATTCGATGTGTCCCGATCCACTCAATTGGGCCTCCTTGACAGGAGAGTGTCCCGAAAAAAACCAGGAGATACTCTAGCCACTTGGGAGTTTGAAAACTGCGGTGGGTCACAAGGCGGTGAAATCCTAGAGTAACGCCTAAACCGCCAGTCACCCAGTACAGCAAGAAACCCACACCAACTGCTGTCCAGCTAAAGTTACCAGGAACAAAAGCAAATAAAGCGCCGATGTGCAGTCCAATGAAAAACAGGGTATTAACCCAGTTAATTTTAGGTTTGGTTGAGGTAGCAATTGTCATGCGATAACCTGAATTTGAATTTTCCCGCCTAGTATGTGCGATCTTAAAATCCGCATATCTATAATTTAATTTTTTTTGAACGAGGAACTGATGAACAGCTTAGAACAGCTGCGGCAAGCAGAACAGGCACTATTAGAAATTTTTTCTGGAATTGACACTCAGGTCAAGCATAATCTAAAACGAGTGCTGGATGCTTTTCGTAATCACCGTGTGGGCGCACACCACTTTGCTGGTGTAAGTGGTTATGGTCACGATGATTTAGGACGAGAAACTTTAGATAAAGTTTTTGCCGAAGTTATGGGTGCTGAAGCTGCGGCCGTGCGGGTGCAGTTCGTTTCGGGAACTCATGCGATCGCCTGTGCTTTGTTTGGTGTTCTCCGTCCTGGAGATGAAATGTTAGCAGTGGTCGGTTCTCCCTACGATACGCTTGAAGAAGTCATTGGTTTACGAGGTAAAGGTCAAGGCTCCCTTATCGAGTTTGGCATAAATTACCGCCAATTGGAGCTAACCCCCGAAGGAACTATAGATTGGCAAGCTTTAAGTACTAATGTGACTGAAAACACTCGTTTAGTGTTAATTCAGCGCTCATGTGGCTATTCTTGGCGACCTAGTTTATCAATTGCTGATATTGAAAAAATTGTCCACTTAGTCAAACAACAGAATCCGAACACTGTTTGCTTTGTGGATAACTGCTACGGCGAATTTATTGAAACAAAGGAACCTACAGCCGTAGGTGCTGATTTAATGGCGGGGTCACTGATTAAAAATCCTGGTGGCACAATTGTCAGCGCTGGCGGTTATGTCGCCGGTCGTGCCGATTTAGTGGAAGCATCCGCCTGTCGCCTCACTGCTCCCGGTATCGGTAGTTATGGCGGTGCTACTTTTGACCAAAATCGCTTGTTATTCCAAGGCTTATTTCTAGCGCCGCAAATGGTCGGAGAGGCGATGAAAGGGACTTATCTGACTGGTTATGTATTTGACAAACTAGGTTATCCAGTGAATCCCGCCCCCCTCGCTCCTCGTGGTGATGTGATTCA
This sequence comes from Desmonostoc muscorum FACHB-395, assembly GCF_014698035.1. Classification (GTDB taxonomy): domain Bacteria; phylum Cyanobacteriota; class Cyanobacteriia; order Cyanobacteriales; family Nostocaceae; genus Nostoc; species Nostoc muscorum_A. The sequence goes on along the minus strand of NZ_JACJSF010000018.1, from coordinate 84,605 downwards.
GGCGATTAAACTTGGTTCTGCCGAAAAGCTAATTGCTTTCTGTAAAGCTATACAACAGCATTCTCCCATCGGTTCTTACTTAGATCCTATTCCAGATGAAATGCCGGGGTATGAGAGCAAGGTCGTGATGGCTGGGGGGACATTTATTGAAGGGAGTACTTTGGAGTTATCAGCAGATGGGCCTTTGCGTGAACCTTATGTGGTTTATTGCCAGGGGGGGACTCATTGGACTCATGTAGCGATCGCACTAGAAGCTGCGATTAATGCAATAGGAAATGCTGGTGATTGATTACAGCATATATTCCGCAGGGCATCAGGTTTATTGAGAAATTAGTCAAATGCGATCGCATTTGTTACTTTGGCGTTCGCATTTGCTACTTTTGCGATCGCATTTGTTACTTTTGCGAACCCATTTGTTAATTCGGCGATCGCATTTGTTGATTTGGCGAACCCATTTGTTACTTCGGCGAACCCATTTGTTACTTTGGCGATGTCTACGGCTGGCTACGCCTACGCATTTGCTATACTACTGTTCTACTGATCCCATGATAATATCGATACTACCCAAGACTACAACCAGATCGGCAACCTTCACGCCGCGTAAGATTTCGGGTAATGCTTGCAAGTTATTGAAATTTTTTATTTATAGTTTTGTCTAGGAATGGATTTTAGAAAGCCCTGGCTTGTTTCGAGAAAGGTACAAGTAAAAGGCAGTAGTTGACTGTATCGCTGTACTAGGCTACATAGCGAGTCAAAGTAAAAAGGGGAACAAAAGTGTTGTTCCCCTACGAAGGCTTTATATTCTAGGCGTTGCTGAATTAAAGTATGAATAACGAACCGCCTTTTCTCTACGAGAGGCTTCCGCCAACGCGCAGCGTCTCGTAGAGAAGGCGCAGAGAACGCAGAGAGAAGAAAGAGATGCTTAACTGAACTGTATTGCGCCATATTCTATGCAATCGAAAGCAGCTATAAGTTTTTAGCGATACCTTCTCTACGAGACGCTACGCGAACGGTGAGCTTCGCTAACGCAAAACCTCAGATAACTGCAAATCAGTTTTCGTCTCGCCCGTGAACTTGAGCGGGTGGACTGGTTGCCTCAACAGCAGTAAATGCTTCTAGGATTTTGTAAGTATGGCTGGCTCCTTTGGGTACAACCCAAGAACTTCCAGGCTCTAGTAAAATTGTTTGCCCTTCAATATGCAATTCTGCACGGCCAGTGATTACATAACCAACAGTTTCATATTCCCGTGCTGTTGGCTCTTTAGGTTCGTTCGGTTGCTCATTCTCCCACAGGCGCATAGAAATGCTTTTGCCAGATGCAAGATATTTCTGACCAAGTTGACCTTTAGGCGAATGACTAGAGTCTACTTTGATAACGGTTGTATCAGACATAATTTTTTGCCTCTTTATATTTTTAACTTTGGGCATTGGATTGGGAAGAGGACTTGGGGACAAGGAGAATTGGGGACAAGGGGAAAGACTTGTTTCAAGTTCTCACCTCTTGCCCTCTTGTCCCCTTGTCCCCTTGTCCCCTTGTCCCCTTGTCCCCTTGTCCCCTTGTCCCCCTGTCCCCCTGCTCCCAATTCCCCATTCCCAATTCCCCACTAAGGTTTGAGTACAACTTTGATGCAGTTATCTTTCTTGTCTTTAAAAATTTCGTAGCCGTGGGGCGCTTGTTCTAGAGGTAATCGGTGGGTAATGACAAAGGTTGGATCGATTTCACCATTTTGAACGTGTTCTAGCAAGGGTCGTAAATACTTATGGACATGAGTTTGTCCCATTTTTAAAGTTAGACCCTTATTCATGGCAGCGCCCAACGGTACTTTATCTACAAAGCCACCATAAACCCCTGGAATTGATACATGACCACCCTTACGACAAGACACAATTACTTGCCGTAATGCCGTTGGACGGTCTGTTTCTAGACGTACTGCTTGCTTTACTTGGTCGTATAACGCCATGAAATCTGTACCGTGTGCTTCCATTCCCACTGCATCAATGCAAGCATCAGGGCCACGACCCCCAGTCATTTCATTGAGTGCTTCGCCAACATCCACTTCTTCGTAGTTAAGGATTTCAGCTTTACCGTATTCTTTAGCCATTTGTAGGCGTTCGGGAACGCGGTCAATGGCAATCACACGTTCTGCACCAAGAAGATATGCGCTTTGAATAGCAAATTGTCCGACTGGGCCACAACCCCAAACAGCAACAATATCACCGGGTTGAATGTTGCAGTTCTCAGCAGCCATATACCCAGTAGGGAATATATCTGTTAAAAATAGCACTTGCTCATCCGTCAAACCATCAGGAATTTTAAACAAACCCACGTCTGCAAATGGCACCCGTGCATACTCTGCTTGACCACCTGCATAACCGCCGAATAAATGAGAGTAGCCAAATAGACCTGATGGTGAATGCCCCATTTGCTTTTCTACCATCCAAGCGTTGGGGTTAGAGTTGTCGCATAGTGACGATAAATCTCGATTGCAAAAAAAGCAGTTACCGCAGGAGATAGTGAAAGGAACAACCACGCGATCGCCTATGTTCACATTTTTAACTGCACTTCCAAGTTCTACAACTTCCCCCATGAATTCATGACCAAGGATATCGCCCTTTTCCATTGTGGGGATGTAGCCGTTGTAAAGATGCAAATCAGAACCACAAATTGCCGTAGATGTAATTTTAATAATGGCATCGCGTGGGTTAAGAATTTTGGGGTCGGGAACTGTTTCCACCCGCACATCGTTTACTCCATGCCAGCAAACTGCCTTCATAATTATTTAGTCCTTACTGATGATTTCTGTCTCGTTAATATCAAGATAAAATACTCGAATTAACCTATTGGGAGACGCGATGATTATCGCGTCTCAGTAATAGATCAAAGCTTATTCGACAATATATGAGTCAAACAATTAGACTCAAAGTTTGTTACCAATCTAGCTTCTATCTCTTAGTTGTTTGCTAGCAGGATTTTGGTAATAACCTTCTTTATCTCCGGCTTGGTTTTTTGCAGGATCAAAAAACTCTTTTGTGGCTCTAGGAGTTTCTTCATCCAAGTTTAACTTTTCCCGGATATTATCAGCAGCGCTTTTTAACGGATTTTGAGCGTTTCTTATTTGGGTATCGTTTCTTGATTGGGTATCATTTCTAATTTCACCTTCATCGGGTGTTCCTTTGTAATAAATACCCTCTGGAGTTTTAACAGTATCAGCTTGTGCTACATTAACGTAGCTAAAAGCCTGACCCAATAAAAACATAAATCCTACCAAAAAAACTACAAAAATTTGGGAAATACGAATATTTCTTAGCGCTGAAATTACTCGACTCATAAAAAACCTCAATTGCATTATGTTAGGTGGATAATTCAAAATACTGAATAACTATTCAGCATTCAGCTTTAAGAATAACTTTGATGTAGTTATCCTTTTTTTGTTGAAAAACATGATGGACGTAGGGTGTTTATTCTAAGATCACGACCACCAGTCATCTCTTTCAACGCTTTGCCAGTATTAACTTTTTAGTTGGCAAACTTTTTCGCCATCATTTTCAGGCGTTAGGGAAAGCGATCGCTTTATCGCCTCCCATTATGTAGGCACTAATCACCTCTCTAGACCTACATCATTACCACCGTTCCAACAGACTTTTCATAGTCCTTAATCATTAGTCATTCGCTTAGGCAAAATCAATGACAAATGACAACTAACTACTTGCGTCCAGAAGGTTGACCTTCGGTGGTGGCGATTTCGCCTGTTTCCATTAGCATCTTGAAGCGGCGCAATTCATCACCAATTTGTTGTTCTGGTTCTTCACCAAAAAGTTTAGCTACGGTAGCTCCCAATGTTCCACCGGGTGGATTATATTCCAAAACAACCTTAACTTCTGTGCCGCGATCGCCTGGTGCTTTTTTAAAGCGGACAAAACCAGAATTATCAACGTCTGCACCTTCTACAGAAGCCCAAGAAATAAACTCATTTTGTCGGTCTTCGAGAATATCTGCATCCCATTCTACGCTGTTACCCAAAGGTGCATTGGCTATCCAGTGAGAACGTTTTTCGTTGTACACATTGACAGATTTGAGATGCTTCATAAATGTGGGCAGATTCTCAAAGTTGTGCCAATAACGATAAAGTTCATCTGCTGGTTTGTTGATCGTTACTGTCTTTTCAACTTTGATGGGTTGGTTGATACCAATTGCTTCCTGTGCTTGCTGGATTGTGCTTTGCTTTGTTGCACCTTGATAGAGTAAACCACCACCAGCCAAAGCCGTCAGCGCTCCTCGCAAAGAACCTTGCCTTAAACCCATCAGCACCATAGCACCACCACCAATCAGAGATGCCCAACGCTCTATTTCACTAGCTTCAGCCTGGCTGGTACTTAATTTATCACCTGATGTTGAAGTCACTTTTTTATATCTCCATCACAGTAATCATCCATAGAGGCGCAAATATCCTCTTGTTTCTATTTCTGTGTTATTTGCGCCTCTGCGATAGCCGTCTAAGTTCAAAAAACTTACATTGATACTGCCGCCCCTGTAGTCGGCTTAGGAGCTTGAATTTGACTACCTATCCGCGCCCGATACAGTTCTACTAATCGCTGTTCGTATTTCAATAAATCGTGATAAATTTCTTTGAAAATCGCAGTTGCTACTGGGTCAGTGAACATTGCAGACAAATTACCAATATCGCCGATACCAGTTTGTACATCACCTAAAGCAGAACGTAACTGATATATGTCATCACTTCCTGTAAAGGCAGTTTTTACCTTGGCATACTGATTAGCAATATTTGCTCCCAAAGAGGGTTTTTCGCCCAAGTGATGAATATAGGTTTCTAACTTTTGAATATGGCGCTGTTTATTTGCAATTATTTCTTGAAAGACTGAGTTGACTTCCCTATCTGATTCTTTTTCCAAATATTTCTCAAATGCTTCTAACGAATAACGCTCACCAGCAAGGGCATTATTTAAACCTCTGGTAATATCACCTTTAGTTGAGCCACCCCAAGCATCAGCTAGCTTCCACCATTCAGCACTTGTGTCTTTCTCATTTGGTAATGCAGCATCTTTGCCACCATAACCCAAACGGCTCAAAATAGCTGTGGTAAAAATCGGCAAGTCTCCAGGTTCACGAGATGTAATCAAATTCCCGTCAACTACCACCGGCTCATCTAAATATTTTGCGCCAGCGTTAATCATATCCTTGGCAATAGCGATAAAACCAGTGGCTTGTTTACCTTTAAGCAAGTCGCCTTCAATTAAAACTTGTGGGCCATGACAAACCGCAGCGACTAGTTTTCCTTGTTGTATAGCTTCTTGGACAAAGCGTACTGTGTTGATGTTGCGCCGCATTCTGTCGGGAGCCATTCCACCAGGAATTATCACCGCGTCGTATTGGGCTGCGATCGCTTCTGTTGTAGTACCATCAGCTTGGATACTAAGTTTGCCGCGTTTACCCTTATATTTTTCATTCATTCTGGAACCAAGGACTACTACCTCTATTCCAGCTTGTTTTAGTCCATTATAAGGAACTGTAAATTCTGCATCCTCTACTGCCTGTTCAATGAGGATAGCAACTTTTTTCTTCCCGGAATGATTGTTATGGTCAGTCATAGATTATATTACCTGTTTGTTTCTAGTATTTAACTAGTAAGAATATTCATCAATTAGGAAAGTTAAAAATCCTGAATTGTGAACTTGATTTTTTTTGATTGCCTATTATGCAGTTACTTCACCTGTTGGTGAAATAGCAAATAGTTCTTCATAATCGTGAGAGAAATAGGCGTGAAGTGCAGCAAATTTTTCTGGGCTAATAGCATTTTGCAATACAGCAAATACAGCCCGAACATGAATTGCAGCAGTTGTTGGTTCGATGTTTTCTTTTTGGCTTGCACGAGCGATAAATTCCTGCAAGTTAAAGGATTGACTACTATCTCCTTCTCTAACTCGCAAATAATTGCCTAGTTGTTGAGGCAAATTTGTAGCTAGTTCTTCTGCTTCATCACTTGCTATGCGTTCTTTTAGAGTTTCTAGCGTGGCACGGGTGGCACGTTCTGCTTCTTCACGAGAATCTGATTGAGCAAGGCTTTGTACATGTGTAATGAACTCGTTGTATTCCACTGTCTACCTCCGCTTCCCAAAATTCTTGAATGTTTTGTTATTTAGCATTCAGGTAGTTAAAAGCATTAGTCTAAAATTAAAATGGAGCAACTTCTGATTTTTCCTATTAATAAAAAAATAGTTATGAGTGAAAACTGGGCTACTGAATTATTTCGGTTTGACAAATTCTCACTCATAGCTAAAAACTTCAACTACAAGTTGCTTGACCATGATTTCATAATTCCAATGGTATGGTGCGATCGCTAGTTTAGCTTCGTACTAAGGGGATAGATTCTTTTATTTCTAAAGCTATACATCTCTAGTAAGATAACTTCGTGATAAGAAAACGTTATTGTGAGAATGCAGAAAAAAGGCTAGTATCATGGCAGAAAAAAATCATAATGACGAAATTCAAACCAATGATTTGCCACAGGAAATTACCGAATCCTATGGTACTGGTGTGAAAGAGTTGCCAGGATACAATATTGGTGGGCGCTCAATCAGAGAAGAAAGACGTGAGTATACAGAAACTAGTCCTGAACTGACTGGTGGGGATGTTGATGCTTATTGGCAAGATGCAGATGCAGTTGGGGATGAAGCTGTTGGTGGTAGTACTGCAACTCCCGATAAAAATGTAACTGAGGAGCTAGAAGCCGCAGTAGGGCTAGAAATGGCTGATTCTGAGTTTCTACATACCAATGATATTTTAGAGGATCGTGATGGCGATCGCTGGGAGTTAGATCCAAAGTCTTCTGAAGATTATCAAGAGCGGGGAGAATAAGCTTAATAAAAGCAGAAGCCGTATTTCTACAGTGAATTCACAAATTTGATGTGGCTAAATTGGGCAGTGCTTTTCTAAGCACTGTCACACAAAACTAATCATCTATCTATCGAAATATATCTCGAAAATCTCTCAATTTGGCAGCATTGAAATTGCCAAGTTTTTACTTTGCTTTTCCCAAGCATTATTGTAGCTTTTGATATAGCAATCCGCTTTGATTTATGTTCGTGCAACGTGGCGTAGACATAATTATTTGCTTATGAGGAAATAGGCAAGAAGTTTTTTTGAGTTGGATTGAATGTTTTCATAAATCAAATATGAGTTGTATATTGCATTTGCATTTAAATTTAATTCTTCTTTCTAAAGTGAGACTATACTTTCCCCGATTTATGTTTTGTTTATAATTATTCTTCTTTCTGATTTTAATACCTATGTCTTCAGTAGGGTAAAACGTTAAATGTACATTTGATACCTTTACTAATAGCACTGATAAATTGCAACTGGAGTTCATAATGACATACACACAAACTAGCGATCCAACTATTCGCGAACATGTTCAGGCTTGGCAAAAGTTGGATGTGGATCAACAACTGGCATTGTTTTGGTTCATTTACAAAGAAATGGGTGGTTCAATTACGCCAGCTGCTCCTGGGGCCAGTACTGTTTCTCCAGAAATCGCGGAAGGTTTGTTTAATCAAGTTAAGGAATTATCTCACGAACAACAATTACAAGTTCAGCGTGACTTGATTAATAAAGTAGATACCCAAATTTCTCGTGAATATGGTTCTTTGGGTGATACCACTAAGTTACTTTTTTGGTATCGATTGTCTCAAGGTATGGACAATGGTACTATCATTCCTGTACCGTCTGATTATCAACTACCCTCAGAATCTAAAGCGTTATTTGGTAGAATTCAAGGATTAAGCTTTGAGCAACAGATCACTCTTTTCCGTGATTATGTGTCGCCAATGGGTGCTGAAGCAAAAGCAGGTGCTGAAATTTAGTAGTTTTTAATTTTTTAGGCTGCTTGAGGTTATCTATTTAGCCTCTAAATGAGGATAAGATGGTTGTTATAGCAAGTTTATTTACTTGCAAAGTTCTGTATAAGCATCTATCTATACCTCTTTTTTGAAAGTTTTTTATATCCGCCAGTCGCTTAATTTAAATTTTGATGACTGGCGGGTTCATTTTTTTCTTGATAAATAAACACAGAGTAAAAATAAAACTTTTACCCTGTGAGCATTTATTTCATGAGGTCAGTTGCACCCTACAGTCCTAACGCCCTTTGTTTTGTACTCAATATATTAAAAGTAATTATATTTGAATTAATCTGTCTTTTGGTTGGTTTAAATATGCTTTTTTTATATTAGGCTCTATCTTTTTATAGTTTTTTATCTAAAATTAAATGCTTAAAATTGATTGAGATCTCAAGATGGACAATTCAATTTTTTACATCGGAGATTTAATGAGTTTTTTCATATCTTATACCAAATTATATCTATGATAAACACAAAAATGTAACTAATTTACCATTAGCTATTATGGCTCATAAAGATATTAATTCATGAGAGCCATACGTCTCAGCTTTTAAAGGTTTAAATAGAGTCGATTGCTAAACAGTCTTCAAAGCTATTTAATACTTAACCTATGATACAACACCGACTAATAGAAGAGATATATTGCTAACAAAACTCCAACAATTTTAAGTAATAAGAATAGCGAAGCATACGTAAATTTGTAGCTATTTGCTTGACGAAAATTGTTTGCGACAGAAGAGACTTACCAAAATTAAATAATCTTCCCTAGTTCTGTTGATTAGTAAAGCCATAGTCTAACTGGTTCCAAGCAAAATTATAATTTTCACTTAAAAATTTTGAGTTAATTACCTTGAGGTTGCTTATGACTTCTACAAACGTCAACTTTTTAGAACAAAGCGTATCAAAATTTCAGCGTTTGGATGCAGACGATCGATTGACTGTCTTAGCCTTACTTTATACTGAAATTTGTGATGAAATTCCATCGCTCTGTCTCAATAATGTACCAAATGAAAACACTGCAAATTTAGTTGCACAAATTCAAAACCTGCCACAGGCGGAACAGTTGTTTGCTTTGCGTCAGTTGCTAAACAAAGATGAAGTAGGAGAAACAGCAATTCTTACTGAAGAGTACGCTTCAATGAATGCTGATGATAAATTGGGTTTTTGGTATCAATTAGCCCAAAACTTGGGAACTTCAATCATCGGTGTCCCAGATGACTATATACCTTCTGAAAAAGCTACAGAAGTAGTAGATTTACTTCACACACCAAACATTGAAGATTTAGTGACTTTCTTCAAGCGAATACTGTAACAGTTTTGAGTTAAGAATCAAAGGTGGGGCATAGGCTCACCTTGAGGTTTAAAAGTTGGGAAAACTTCTGTTTTTACAGCAGTTTTTATGTATTTGAAGCACATTTGAGGTAAGGAGGGGCACAGCAATGCTATGCCCCTACTACGTGGTTTATTTACTAGAACTTATGCCAAACTACACGTGGTAGGTGCAATTCATGAATTGCTCTGAAAATAGCTGTAAGTTAATTCTTATGGTGTCTTTTTCTTCGATGTCTGGGTGAGGATATGTGATGTTTCCGCTCTGGTTACAAGCGGGTTTTTGGGGTTTAGTTGGCGGTTCAGCGCTGCTGTTAGGTTCCGCAGTGGGTTACTATGCCAAAATTCCTCAACGAGCGATGTCTAGCGACAAGCCGCTGACGCGTCTACGCCGCAGTGATGGCTTTTGGTGCAGGTGTGCTAATTTCAGCACTATCGTTTGAACTCATGGATGAAGCTTACAAGCGTGGTGGTTTTGACTCAACAGCTATTGGTTTTGTGAGTGGTGCAGCCATCTACACCGTAGCAAATTGGTTTTTAGCTTATCAGGGTGCTAAACACCGCAAGCTTTCAGGTGAACAGCAACCATCTGAAGAAGATCAAGGTGGAAGTGGACTAGCGATTGCAATAGGCGCATTACTCGATGGTATTCCAGAATCGATTGTAATTGGTGTCAGCATGATTGAGGGAGGAGTTGTCAATTGGGTAACAGTAGCGGCTGTTTTTCTCTCTAATGTTCCAGAAGGACTTTCCAGCGCTGCTGGTATGAAAAAAGCAGGACGTTCAACTACTTACATTTTCGGTGTGTGGGGAGGAATTGCCATCATCTCTGGTATAGCAGCACTTCTAGGTTATGCTTTGTTCAGTCACTTCTCAGCAGAAATTATCGCCGCAACTACTGCTGTAGCCGCAGGTGCTATTTTAGCAATGCTTACAGACACCATGATTCCAGAAGCCTTCGAGCAAGCGCATGATTTTGCTGGAATGATAACTGTACTTGGATTTCTTGCTGCTTTTGTCCTTAGCAAACTCTAAAAGAGACTATTACTGCAAGGCGGAATTCAAAATTAAAAATAGAATATCAGCGTGGGATTTTCAGAGATTTAGAATGGGTGGTTTATTTCCGTCAACCTGCTATGTCATTGCATCGACTGGCAATGTCATTGCATCAACTCGCAATGCCAATACATAAACTTCCAATGTCATTGCATCAACTCGCAATACCATTGCATCAACTCACAATGTCAATACATCGATCTGCAATGCTATTGCATCAACTCGCAATGCCAATACATCAACTTGTAAAAATTAGCATATTAGGGACTTCCAAATAAAAAAATATCCCAAAGTCGATAGCAAAATTCTCTCTATTTCTCTTCACTCTGTGTTCTCTGCGTCTCTGTGGTTTATTTCGTAGAAATCCCTTATGCAGCAACTTTAAAAAACTTGTGTGTACACCGTAGCCGAAGCAGAGAGAGGCTTTGAGTATTACTCGCCTCCCCTACGTCCTTCCTCTATCGCAAAACCGCTTGATAGCGACCTAACGCGATTAAAGGAAAGTATTGTTGATACAAGTGATATTTGAGATAAAAATGGCAAGGGAATCCAGTCCCTGTAAAGTCCGCCTCAAACCAAGTACCATCAGATTTTTGAGTTGCAACTAAATAGCCAATTCCTTGCTCAATAGCCTCAAGAGCGAATTTACCAGTTGCTTCACCTGCTGCCAAGAGGCCAATTAAAGCCCAAGCAGTTTGAGATGCAGTACTATTTCCTTTTCCTTTGAGACTGGGGTCATCATAGCTGCGGCAAGTCTCACCCCAACCACCATCTAGGTTTTGACACCCCACTAACCAAGCTGCTCCTCGTTCTATACTGAGTTTATGCCTTTGAGGATCAATTAACGCCAAGGCTGACAAAACGCCACTGGTTCCGTAAATATAATTTACACCCCAACGACCAAACCAACAGCCTTCGCTTTCTTGTTCGCGTAGAAGATAAGTTAGCGATCGCTCTAAATTATCACTATCAATTGACAAATCACAAGCACCAAGCATTTCTACGACTCTAGCCGTAACATCTGCGGTATTTGGATCGATCATGGCTTTCAAGTCGCCATAAGGGATGGAGTTAAGCCAATCTTGATCGTTGTCCAAATCAAAAGCAGCCCACCCACCAGGTTTACATTGCATAGATGCAATCCAGTTTACCGCCCGTGCGATCGCAGCCTGCTTGATTTTTTCATTGGGAAGTTTCGCCAAATGTAAAGCCATTACCACCACCGCCGAGTCGTCTACATCGGGATAAAACCGATTATCAAACTCAAAAGCCCAAGCCCCAGGTTTTCCTTGGCGATTTTTTACAGCCCAATCTCCATAATCTAAAATTTGTTTTTGCAACAACCATTCTCCAGCCTTTACCACGGCGGGATGATCTGGTGCAAAGCCGGATTCTACTAAGGCACGCATTACCCAAGCTGTATCCCAAACCGGTGAAACACAAGGCTGGACTCGGTAGCTATTTTCTGTTTCAATAGCAAAGTTATCAATTGCTTGCAAACCTCGTTCCACAATCGGATCGCTGCGGTCATAATCCAGACAGCGCAAAGCTAGCATTGAATTCAGCATCGCCGGAATAATGCCGCCCCAGTCGCCTGTAGCTTCTTGCCGTTCTAAAATCCATTTTTCGGCCGCTTTGATGCCTTCTTCGCGGAAGGGGACTAAATTTAGGCTTTCTGCCCACTTGAATCCTTGATCGAGGGTGAGGAATAAATCTGTCCAATCGCCACTTTGGGGTAATTCCCACCGGACTCGATCAACACCTTCAGCGTATAGCTCATCTAGGTTGATAGTTGGGTCAGTGATAAAAACAGGTTTGCGATCGCATACAATCAGCAACGGCACAGTACTGGAACGTGCCCAGCTAGACATTTCGTAGATATTAACGGGGAAAGCTTTGGGCAACAACATTATCCAAGGCGGTAGCGAGGGAATACCGCGCCAGTTGTAGCAGCCAATCAAGGCTAAGTGCAACTTGGTAAAAATCCGAGTTTTGCTGATACCACCCCGTTGGAGAATAAAAGCTTTCGCCCGAATCATTGCCGGATCGCTTGCTGGTACACCTAGCAGTCTTAGCGCCATGTAAGCTTCCACTGAAGTGCTAAGTTCTCCGCCATCACCGTAATAAAGTTCCCAACCGCCATGCTGTCGTTGCTCTTGACGCAGATATGCTTCAACTTTGTGCAAAGGTCTAGTTTCGTCTGTTCCCCAAATCTTATGCAAAAGGACGGTTTCAGCAGTAATGGTGACATTAGATTCTAACTCTGCCCACCAGTAGCCTGCTGGATTTTGAATCGAAAGTAAATATTGTTGACTGGCTGCGATCGCTTCTGCAATTTGATTGACTTTTACCCTGTCTTGTGTTTGCATCAAATCCTATCTAACCTCACACTCAACACTAGCTATGAATACGGCAATACTATGAAAAATCTTTTTCTTTATTGGTAGACATAGTATTGTGTCTGAGTCACTGAGAATTTGCAATAGGTCATGGGTGTAATTGTATTAGGATTGACGCTGTTATCATTGACAATTTGGTTAGGATTACTGTGTTTTTGGGGACAATTTTGGCGGACAGACCAGCAATTAGAGACGGGAGAAACTCAACTACAATCGTTACCTGCGGTTTGTGCCGTAGTTCCAGCGCGTAACGAAGCTGAGTTAATACCAACCAGCTTGCGATCGCTCTTACTCCAAGATTATCCTGGTTCTTTCAACGTATTTTTAGTAGACGATCGCAGTACAGATCGGACAGCAAATTTTGCCGAAGGGGTTGCACACGCTGTAGGTAAACCCCAGCAATTGCATATTATCTCAGGCGAATCACTGCCTTCTGGCTGGTCGGGTAAACTTTGGGCAGTTGAGCAAGGTATAAAGAGTGCTAGTAAATTCGCACCTGACTATTTTTTACTTACCGACGCAGATATCGAACACGATCCTGGTAATCTTCGCCGACTCGTTGCGAAGGCTGTTCAAGAAGATTTAGACTTGGTTTCGGTAATGGTGCGACTTAGATGTGAGAGCTTTTGGGAAAAACTTTTGATTCCGGCTTTCGTCTTTTTCTTCCAAAAACTCTATCCTTTTCGCTGGGTTAATAATCCAAACAATCCCACAGCCGCCGCAGCTGGAGGTTCTATTCTGATCGCCCGTGAAGCTTTAGAGCGAATTGGAGGCATTCAAGTGATTCGCCAAGCTTTAATTGACGATTGCGCCCTAGCTCAAGCTGTTAAGAAGAGTGGGGAACAAGGGGACAAGGAGACAAGGGGAATAAACAAAATTCCTAGTCAAGGGCGTATTTGGTTAGGATTGAGTCGCTTGACTCGCAGCCTACGTCCTTATGACTCGCTAGCGACAATTTGGGATATGGTTGCTCGTACTGCCTATACTCAACTAAATTATTCGCCATTACTACTCTTGGGCACTTTGGTGGGAATGCCTTTGATTTATCTAGTTTCACCTGTGTGTCTAATTCTAGGTGCAGTTTGGGGCAATTGGGCGATCGCACTTACGGGTTTATTAGGATGGCTGTTGATGACTTTCGCTTACTACCCGACAATCCGCTTTTATAAATGTTCTCCTTGGTTCGCTTTGAGCTTGCCTGCGATCGCGTTTCTCTATACGCTGATGACTCTAGACTCAGCACTACGTCACTGGCAAGGGCGCGGAGGCGCTTGGAAAGGAAGAGTTTATCCCAGCCCTTAAAATTTCTTAAGTTTACTAAATTCCCTATTGCTCTGGGAGCATAATTGGACTTAATCTTATATCTACGGGTATTGTCCTTGACTTATCAACACTTGTCGAGAAAGAACCCGATTGGGAAGATTAAATTGAAGTAACCTTGCAGTCCCTTGACCAATCTGAGTTTTTCCTTCTATCCTGGCATTTTCAAGATAAAAATGTTCATCCCAAACCAGGCGACGCGGATTAAACAATGGGACAATTTCTTGAGTACGTTGGTCTATAGTAGCGAAATCAGAGCCTTTATGACGGTTACAAGATAAACATGAAAGTGCTAAATTCTCAGCAGTAGTTTCACCCCCATGTTTGACGGCAATAATATGGTCTACTTCATGGGTATAAATAGAAAAGTTTTGATGGATTCGGCAATATTCACAGCGTGCTGAAGCCCTCTGGATAACTAACCTACGGAGTTCCACAGAAATCGAATTAGAAGTCATGTTAACTGATTGCAGAATAAGCTCGTGCTTTTAATAAAATCATCATTTGCTCTAGCTGCTCGTAAACATCTAATTCTGCTAATTCCATTTGACTGAGTGTTGCAGAGCGATTTTTTTCTAGTAATTCTTGTAGGCGTGTTTGAGATTGAAATGAAACTTTAAAATTAATAATTTCTTCTGGTTTTGGCCCCTTAATTAAAAAATCAATAACTTCTTGATAAACTGCCGGAATATTTGTAGTTTCAGGATTACCTGTTGCCTGAATATTTGTTGGTAGATTAACAACGTCTAGTAATCGCCAAAGCAATTCGGGTAAGCGATTTTGCAGAGGTTCTAAACGTTGAGCTAGTTCATCGGGAATTTGAATGGTGAATTCTGCCATTGGTGCTTTTGTTGCTATTTTGCACTCTTAAGAATATGTGACTATATCATAATTGTAGCTTTCAAACCTCTGCATCCAATGCTATTGCGCTGGAGTAAGGATTAGCGATCGCCCCATTCTCCATTCTCCATTCCCCATTCCCCATTCCTAAATCCTTGAAGCTGTTTGTTTATCACTCGCAGGACTAACAGGCAATGGTTGAGCGGCTTTTAATACTGCATCCAGCAACCCTGGAAACAGCATCTCTAAATCTTCACGCCGCAGTATGTTGATGTGATGTGTCCCTTCTTTACGTGTAAAGACTATCCCAGACTCCCGCAAAATCTTAAAATGATTGGACATAGTAGACTTTGCGATCGCAAAATCAAACTTGGCACAGCATTGTTCCCCCTCTGTCGCCAGCAGTCGCACAATCTCTAGCCGCACTGGATCGCCCAATGCATACAGCACTCCCGGTAAAGAAATATTTTTTCTATCTGGATGATAAAGAAATCTCATAGTTGCATTATCTCATCAAGTGGCATATATTTTTATTATTCGATATTATCGAATTATAGAATTAACTAGGAAGGCAATTTATGTCATCCATTACAAATGTCACAGAAGCCACATTCAAGCAAGAAGTCTTAGAAAGTGAGATTCCGGTCTTAGTAGACTTTTGGGCCCCGTGGTGCGGCCCTTGCCGGATGGTAGGCCCAGTAGTCGATGAAGTTGCTGCGGAATACGAAGGACAGGTGAAATTTGTGAAGCTGAACACAGATCAGAATCCTACTGTCGCCAGCCATTATGGAATTCGCAGCATTCCGACGCTGATGGTTTTTAAGGGAGGTCGGCAGGTCGATACTGTCGTAGGGGCAGTTCCAAAAACCACCTTGAATAAGACCTTAGCACAGCATCTTTAAATCTAGGTACTGTTATGAGACGCATTTAGTTTGCAGTCTTCTCTAATCAAGGGAGACAGGAGTCAGAATAAACCTGACTCCTGTACAGACGCGATTAATCACGTCTCTCCCCACTCTTGACTTCTGACTCCTGAATTCTGTCTCAACTAATGGGGAAAGAGCAAAATGGACTTGAAATTGCATGGTAAATCCGCGCTAGTTAGTGGCTCAACCGCAGGTATTGGTTTGGCGATCGCCCAAGCTCTAGCTCAAGAAGGTGCATCAGTGATTGTCAACGGTCGATCTGAGGAAAGAGTAGCCCAAGCGATCGCTAAAATTCAACAAAGTACACCAGACGCGAAAGTTTCTGGTGTTGTTGCTGACACAAGTACTGCATCAGGGGTAGAGCAACTCTTTCAAAAAGTTCCTCACGTTGATATCCTCATTAACAATGTGGGTATTTATGAGCCAAAAACCTTCTTTGATATTACAGATGAAGACTGGTTAAACATATTTCAGGTTAACGTTCTCAGTGGAGTCCGTTTGAGTCGGCAATATCTGCAAAAGCAGCTAGAGCAAAACTGGGGGCGGATAATCTTTATCTCCAGCGAATCTGCGATTCAGATCCCAGTGGAAATGATTCACTATGGCACAACTAAGACAGCGCAGCTTGCTATTGCCAGAGGTCTAGCAGAAATGACTGTGGGGACTGGAGTTACAGTAAACTCTGTTCTACCAGGGCCAACTCGTTCAGAAGGAGTTGAAGAGTTTATTATCAACCTGGCGCAGGAACGTGGTATTAGTCCAGCAGAAGTTGAGGCTGAATTTTTTCAAAATGTGCGTCCAAGTTCCCTAATCAAACGCTTTGCAACTAATGAAGAAGTAGCAGCGATCGTAGTTTACCTTTCTAGTCCCGTAGCTTCAGCAACTAATGGTGCAGCTTTGCGGGTAGATGGTGGTGTTATTCGGTCGATTGTTTAGTGAATGAACTGTATACAAAATTGGGTATTGGGAAGACTTTTTTCTTGTTTTCAAGACTATTTCTTTCTAGAAATCAACCGCCCATAACTAAAGTTTTTGAGTACCTTAAAATCGACAATAACCTTTTCTTAGTGGTCTTTAGAGACTTTCGCTATTAGACTGAGAATTTATTGTGAGGCGGGCCAAATGAGAATAGCATAGCCCCGTCCTTATCTCCGAGCTATGGAGTTCTGAATTTTGAACTTTGAATTTTGAATTGGAGCAAAATAACATGACTAGTGATATCAACTTATTCTCTTCTTACCAATTAGGTAATTTGGAACTCCCTAATCGGATTGTGATGGCACCCTTAACCCGAAACCGAGCCAGTGAGGGAAATGTACCATACGAACTGAATGCTACTTACTACGCTCAACGTGCTTCCGCCGGACTGATTATTTCTGAAGCAGCACAGATAACTCCTGAAGGACAGGGCTATCCTGCTACACCAGGAATTCATTCGTCAGAACAGATAGAAGGATGGAAATTAGTAACTGATGCCGTACATCAGGAGGGAGGAAGAATTTTCCTGCAACTATGGCACGTAGGCAGGATTTCCCATCCTGACTTACAACCAAATGGAGCTTTACCTGTGGCACCTTCTGCCATTGCTCCTAAAGGTGAGGCATCAACTTATGAGGGACCAAAACCTTATGTTATTCCTCGTGCTTTAGAAACTTCAGAAATACCGCAGATAGTAGAACAGTACCGTCAGGGAGCGGCAAATGCTCTAGCGGCTGGGTTTGATGGGGTAGAAATTCACTCAGCAAATGGTTATTTAATAGATCAATTTCTCCGCGATCGCACCAATCAACGTACAGATAAATATGGGGGTTCCATTGAGAATCGCGCCCGATTCTTGTTGGAAGTGACAGAGGCGGTAACTAGTGTGTGGGATTCTAACCGAGTTGGGGTACGTTTCTCTCCCAGTGGGACTTTTAACGATATCGGTGACTCCAATCCGCTAGAGACATTTGGTTATGCGGCTCAAGCGTTGAACCAGTTTAACTTGGCATATCTGCATATTTATGAAGCAACAGAAGCAGACATCAGACATGGCGGGATAATTGTACCCACGAGTCATATCCGCGATCGCTTTACAGGTACACTCATCGTCAATGGTGGTTATACCCGTGAAAAAGGTGATGCAGTGCTGGCAAACAAAGCAGCAGATTTAGTTGCCTTTGGCACATTATTTATATCAAACCCAGATTTACCTCGACGCTTGGCTTTAAATGCACCATTAAATGAAGCAAATCAAGCAACCTTTTATGGTGGCGGTGAACAAGGATATACAGACTATCCATTTTGGTCGGCTACTAATGAGGCAGTAGCTCAGGCGTAATACCCTTGATTTCTCACTTGTGAGAAATCAAGGAGTGTGGGAGGTGTGGGAGGATGGGGAAGAAATCTGACCCCGCACAACTCCCCACACTTCCCACACTCCCCACACTCCTCTGCCTACACTATGCGTGAGAAATCCGGAAATACTTCTCTGCGAGAGGCTGCGCCAACGACTACGCTCAAGACAAGCTCAGTACAAGTTCGTAATTCGTAATTCTGACTTTTGTTCGGAAACAAGGAATAATTTTTATTTTTGTTTCATGAATAAATAGATTCATTTGTATCCTAATTAGGAATTACGAATTATTTGGTCATAATTCAACTATCAGGAGAATCTCATGAGTTCCATCACCCAAACTCAAGCTTTAGATGTACCCAGTGCGATCGCTCAACGTCGTTCAATCAAAACTTTTACAACAGACCCCATTGCCCCAGAACTACTTAAGCAACTGGTAGAATTGACCGTGGCAGCGCCCAGCAGCTTTAATATCCAGTCCTGGCAAATTATTCTTGTGCAAGATGAGGCGCAAAAGGCAGCATTATCAGCAGCATCGTGGAATCAACAGCAAATTGTCCAAGCACCTGTAACCTTTGTATTTGCTGCCGATCCTAACGCAGGCGAACAAAACTTGCTTCCAATTCTAGAGCAAGCGGCCGGAACTGGAGCATGGAATGAAGGCACGGTAAACTACTTTAAAAGCGCCATCCCACAATTTCAAGCTGGGTTAGGCGACAAGCGACGCGAATATGCAATCAAAGATGCCAT
The DNA here is from genome assembly GCF_014698035.1 of Desmonostoc muscorum FACHB-395. Lineage (GTDB taxonomy): Bacteria > Cyanobacteriota > Cyanobacteriia > Cyanobacteriales > Nostocaceae > Nostoc > Nostoc muscorum_A. The sequence goes on along the minus strand of NZ_JACJSF010000018.1, from coordinate 65,739 downwards.
TATTGCCGCTACTCACTTGGTGTTAGCAGCAGAAAGTTTGGGATTATCCACTTGTTTTATGAACGGTTGGGTTGAGGATCAGGTAAAACAAGTGATTGGTGCTGGCGATAATCCAGATTTAGCGATCGCCGTTGTTGTTCCTGTTGGCTATGCAGCCGAACCACGCTTAAATCCAGGTCGTTTACCATTCTCCTCTAACGTCTCTGTGGATAGAATTGGTAATCCTTATGCAGGGTAACTTTCCCTAAATGGGGAATGGGGAATGAGTCTTTTATACTCGCTAACGAGTCTTTTATACTCGCCGACGAGTCTTTGATAGTCGTGAATGAGTCTTTTATACTCGCTGACGAGTCTTTTATACTCGTGAATGAGTTTTTGATACTCGCCAACGAGTCTTTTATACTCGCTAACGAGTCTTTTATACTCGCCGACGAGTCTTTGATAGTCGTGAATGAGTCTTTTATACTCGCCGACGAGTCTTTTATACTCGTGAATGAGTTTTTGAACCTGCTCCCTCTGCCTCCCCTGCTCCCCACTCCCCACCCACTACTCATGTCCCTAGCCTCCTTCCTAGCGCGTCGTTCCTTCCACTATGGCTGGATCGTGGCTGGCTTAACATTCTTAGCCTTACTCGTTGCAGCCGGAATTCGCTCTGCTCCCGGAGTTTTTATAGTGCCTCTCGAACAAGAGTTTGGCTGGAGTAGAGCAACTATATCTTTGGCAATCTCCATTAACTTAGTACTTTACGGGTTGATTGGCCCTTTTGCCGCCACAGTTATGGAGCGGATCGGCATTCGCCGGATGATGGTGTTCTCCCTTGCTGTGATTGCTCTTGGGGTCGGTTTAACTACTTTGATGTCAGCATCTTGGCAGCTAGTTTTGCTGTGGGGTGTAGTTGTCGGTTCTGGTAGCGGAGTTATCGCCCTGGTTTTGGGCGCTATTGTTGTCAATCGCTGGTTTTCTGAGAAGCGGGGTTTAGTTCTCGGCATCTTAACCGCCAGTACAGCCACAGGACAACTGGTGTTTTTGCCCATGCTGGCTTCAGTAGCCGATCGCTTTGGATGGCGAACTGCGGCTTTAGCTCTGACTGGTGCAGCACTTTTAATTATTCCAGTGATCGCAGCCTTTATGCGCGATCGTCCGGCAGATGTCGGTTTGCGACCCTTTGGCGACAACAGCGAAACTGTAGAAATATCACAGCCTAGAGCAAATTCCATCGCCTCTACCCTCAATGCCCTTTGGCTGGGAATGCGTAAACGCGACTTCTGGCTGTTATTTGGTAGCTTTTTTATCTGTGGCGCTAGCACAAATGGGTTAATTGGAACTCATCTGATTCCCGCTTGTATTGACCACGGTATTCCTGAAGTCAAAGCTGCGGGTCTTTTGGCAATCATGGGGCTATTTGATTTTTTTGGAACTACTATGTCCGGTTGGCTATCCGACAGATGGAACAATCGCTACTTATTGTGCTGGTACTACGGACTGCGGGGTTTATCTTTGATTTTCTTACCCTTCAGTTTCAACTTTTCCTTCTATGGACTTTCCATTTTCGCCGTCTTCTATGGACTTGATTGGATTGCTACCGTACCACCGACAGTCCGTCTTGTTGCCAATGCTTTTGGTAAAGAAAATGTCGGCGTGATGTTCGGTTGGATTGTCGCAGGACACCAGCTTGGTGCAGCTACAGCAGCATTCGGAGCCGGAGTGTTAAGAACTTGGACGGGTAGCTATTTACAAGCGTTTATTTTATCAGGTATTCTCTGTCTGATTGCCGCAGTTGGTGTACTGCAAATTGGTCAAACTCCCACTAAAGGCGATTCACAACTATCTTCAGTCACGCTCAATTCTTAATCTATGAATGTTTTAATCGAATGGCATTAAGAAAAGCTCTAAGCTAGGCAGAATAAGCACTACAGGTTTAAAACATGGCAACAACAGCTTTAATTGTCGGCGCAGGTAGTGGACTGAGTGCATCTTTAGCCCGCCTATTTGCCAAAGAAGGATTCACCGTAGCTTTAGCGGCTCGTCAAATTGAAAAACTCACTCAATTGACTAGGGAAATTGACGCAGTTAGTTTCGCTGCTGATGTCTCAAAGCCAAATGAAGTAGAACAATTATTTATTGATATTGATAATAAAATTGGTTCCCCCAATGTTGTTATTTACAATCCCAGTTTTCGGGTGCGGGGGCCTCTTATTGATTTAGACCCTGTTGAGGTGGCAAAAACCTTAGATGTAACTGCTTATGGTGGCTTTCTTGTGGCTCAAGCTGCTACCAAAAGATTTTTGCAGCTTGGTGGTGGTGCTATATTTTTTACTGGAGCCTCAGCGAGTATTAAGGGTTATGCTCAGTCTGCTCCCTTTGCAATGGGTAAATTTGCACTGCGCGGTTTGGCTCAGAGTATTGCTAGAGAATTAGCACCAAAGAATATTCATGTGGCGCATTTCGTGATTGATGGGGCAATTCGTTCAGCAGTTCGCCAAGATCCAGTAGATAATCCTGATAGTACTCTTGACCCAGATGCGATCGCTCAAACTTATCTCAGTATTCTACGCCAGCCCCGCAGTGCTTGGACTTATGAAGTAGAACTACGTCCTTGGGTAGAGAACTTCTAACCTAGACAATTGTTACAAAAATGGTTTTGCAGGTATGAAAATTGATTTTGGTGCAACTGCTGTTGATTACGCAAAACACCGCGCTGGCTTTCCCAGTTCATTATTCAACAAACTGTCTGAATATGGTATAGGTTTACCAGGACAGAATATTGTTGACCTTAGTACAGGAACAGGAACACTAGCGCGGGGTTTTGCTGATAGAGGTGCTTATGTAATTGGCATAGATCCATCAGCATCACTTTTAGAACAAGCGAGACAGTTAAGCGAATCAACCCAAATCAAAGTAGATTATCGAGTCGCAACTGCCGAAAATACCGAGTTACCAGATGCAAGTGCTGATGTAATCACTGCTGGACAATGTTGGCATTGGTTTGATCGTCCCCGTGCTGTCCAGGAAGTTACTCGGATATTGAGAAAAAATGGCTCAATTGCGATCGCTCATTTTGATTGGATACCTTTAAAAGGCAATGTCGTCGAAGCCACAGAACAACTGATCAAAGCTCATAATCCCGCGTGGAATCTGGCCGGTGGTAATGGCTTGCATCCCCTGTGGTTACAGGATATTGGCGAAGTTGGATTCCGAGAAATCCGCACATTTTCTTACGATGTATTTGTATCTTATACACAGGTCGCTTGGCGGGGAAGAATTCGGGCGAGTGCTGGCGTGGGAGCCAGCTTGACACCAGAAAAGGTAGAAATATTTGACCAAGAATTGGCAACATTACTCGAAGCAAAATTTCCCACACCAATCCTTCAGGTTCACCATAGAGTTTGGGCAGCGATCGCCAAATCACCGCTATGAAAAAATATAATTGAAGCTCTATGTTTCATCCAGAGAAAGCCATCACTAGCGACAGATAGCCAGTCGCCAGTCATGGCTTATAATACAAAGCTAGTTACCCTTGATAGGTTTGATTCTAGCGATCGCTTGTAGTAACATTTTTGGCAGCCAGAAAAGATAACAATATAGTTGTTTTGCCTGACTATAAAGCGAGAATAACTTTGCTTCACTCAATAAAGTAAATGGCCGAACTGCTCTGAGAATTTCTGCAAATTTATCTTCAGTCGCAGTTTTAACTGAACCACTGACAAAATAACCTTGTAAATGTGGAGGTAAGGGCCAGTTAATATTAGGATCTGGCTGATGTATTACAGGCTCAACATTTCCCCGCCATGCAACTCCCATAATTTGCATGGTTTGATACACCATTGTGTTCCATCCTTTGTCTCTGAAGTAATCCAAGCCTTGTCCTACATCAGGAGAAGCTAAATCATGAAATAAAATTAAAGCATCTGCTTCTGCAAATTGTTCGCAAATAATTGCATCATTGAGCGGAGCCGGAGCTTCGTGATTACCATCTATAAATATCAATGACCATTTACGTTGAAATTTATTTGCTATCTCTTCTACTTTTTCAGGGCTGCATCCTGGTATTAGATTCACAGATTCCTTAACGCCTGCTGACTTTAGTGACTCTGTAACGCTTTCATTAAATAATTGTTCGGATAGCATCGGATCAATTACATCTAATTCCACCCCTCCTAGAGCCAAGTGACAGGCTGACCAACCCATCCAGCAACCTATTTCTAAAGCTTTTTCTCCCCGAAATTTCAAGGCCGTATTGTATAAAATATGAGCTTCATCTCTGCTCACAAATCCTACCTTTTGCCGTCGTTTATCCACATACCAGTTATGAGTAATATCCCGCCGTAAATAAAGCCAAAAAGAATCATATTTATTTCCTAAAATTATATTAGGGAAATATAAATCTGGCTGGATAGTGGAAAATCCTGACGAAACATAATCTCCTTTTGGCAATAAGTTTCCTTCAATCACTTTGACTGTCTTTTCACTCATAAGTTACTCTCTAAGTATTTGAAATTCTAGGTTGTGGGGTTACAATTCAACTGGTCGCGGCGATAGCATACCCCTACGGGGGATCTTACTAAGCACAGCGTCTCATAGAGAGGAACACCGCTCTGATAATCGAGACTGGGACTGTGAATATATTCCAAAATTTGGGAAGGGTTAAAGCCCCGAACATAATTTTTCACTTCTTACTCAATCCCCAATCCCTTTTACTTTTCACCGTTTTTGTCCTCTTTTTTTCAGATTTTATGATAAATCAGAAAAAAAGAGATGTCTGCACCATTCACTTAAAAAGAATCGCACAATTTTAGGACAAATAACCATGATCGATCTTTATTATTGGACAACCCCAAACGGTCATAAAATTACGATTTTCTTGGAAGAAGTCGGCTTGCAATATACCATAAATCCTGTGAATATTGGGGCTGGAGATCAATTTAAGCCCGAATTTTTGAAGATTTCTCCTAACAATCGTATCCCCGCGATCGTTGACCACGAACCAGTAGATGGAGGTGCGCCGATTTCGGTATTTGAGTCTGGGGCAATCTTGCTATATTTGGCAGAAAAAACCGGGAAATTAATCCCGCAAGATTTACGCCAACGCACTCAAGTTTTAGAATGGTTGTTCTGGCAAATGAGCGGGCTAGGGCCAATGGCAGGACAAAATCATCACTTTAGCGCCTATGCTCCCGAAAAGATTGAATATGCCATTAACCGCTACGTGAATGAGACGGGACGTTTATATGGAGTGTTGAATAAGCAACTAGCAGATAGAGAGTTTGTGGCTGGCGATTATTCCATCGCCGATATTGCTGCTTATCCCTGGATTGTGCCCTATGAACGCCAAAGTCAGAATCTAGAGGATTTTCCTCACCTCAATCGCTGGTTTGAGACAATTAAAGCTCGTCCGGCAACAATTCGCGCCTACGAGAAAGCAGAAGCATTGAAAACTCAACCACTTGATCCAGATAAGTCACGAGATTTGTTATTTAACCAGTCGGCAAAGACTATTCAACCTTGAGCGTTTTGGGCGTTGAAGAATCCAGAATTTAGAATGGGTGTAGCCCATTCTAAATTCTGTTTGATAAAACAATTAGGAAGATTGCGTGGGCAGGTTAGTACCGGAAGCAGCAGGTAGAGCCATTTCGCTGTTTATAGCTTTTTTGTTAGACAGGGAATCGCGCAGCAGTATTTGGTAGGATTGTGGATAACTTCGGCTACATCTATTGTTTTATTCTGGTTGGTATAGCGATCGCTCTGTTCTGTGTTTGGCTAGTCAAGCAAAAGCAATACAGCACTTGAAAGTCAGGTTAATTTAGTTTTAATTCAAGACTTGCCGCGTCTCCCGAAGTTCCGATCTTGTTAAAATGTATCGATGTCAAAAAAGCAACATCTCTTAAAGAAAAAACCCGGTTGGTCTTTGGATGAGCGAGATCCAAAGTTCATAGAATCTCTGATGCCTTTATTAGGCTTTTTCTATAAGTACTATTTTCAAGTGCAAACTAGTGGCTGGGAAAATATTCCATCCCAAGAAAAAGTCTTATTTGTCGGTTCGCATAATGGAGGACTCGCGGCTCCCGATATGGGAATGGTGATGTATGACTGGTTCAAACGATTTGGTGCCCAGAAACCCGTTTATGGTTTAATGCATCCCAAAGCTTGGCAGGTTAGCCAACCACTAGCGCAAATAGCTGCCAAGGCTGGAGCAATCATAGCTCATCCAAAAATGGCCTACACTGCGTTGCACTCTGGCGCTAGTGTGCTGGTTTATCCAGGTGGAGCCGAAGATGTGTTTCGACCGCATTATTTACGTAACAAAATCTACTTTGCAGGGCGACAAGGATTTATCAAGTTAGCATTGCGGGAAAATGTGCCGATTGTACCTGTAATTTCCTGGGGCGCTCACGATACGCTGATTGTACTGGCTGACTTCTACAAAGTTGTGCAGCAACTCCACGAATGGGGAATGCCTTGGCTGCTTGGGATTGATCCAGAAGTTTTTCCGATCTATCTCGGATTACCTTGGGGATTAGCAATTGGCCCATTGCCCAACATTCCATTACCTGTGCCTATGTACACACGGGTTTGTCCACCGATTGTATTTGAACGCTATGGTCGAGAAGCAGCTAGCGATCGCCACTATGTCAATGAATGTTATGAATTAGTTGTGAGCCAGATGCAAGAAGAGTTAGATAACTTAGTCAAGATAACTGCTGAGTCGAATAGTAGGTAAGGGGGCAGGAGGCAGGAGATAAGAACTTACTTTCAATCTGCTGTAATACCAACTCCTAACTATTTTCCTAGCCGCCACTAACTGGTGGAATCAATACGACTTCATCCCCATCTTGTAATAGGGTATCTGGTTCAACAAATATTAAATTAATCCCGAAGCGGGTGATGTCTCGCCATTGGGAAAGTTCAGGGTGTTCGGCTATGAGGCGATCGCATACTGCTTTAACTGGCATACTATTGGGAAATTCCAGTACCAGTTCCGAAACCTTAAAGGCTTCTTGATAAGCAGCGAACAATTTGACGGTAACGGTGATTGCAGATTTAGACATACAATATGCTTTGGCAGTACCAGCAAGTAATTTAATGCTTGACAAGCACCCTGAACTCTTGGGCTTAATTATACATTAATAACTAGCAAAGTTGTATTATTAGTAGATAATTATGTTTCCTAATCCAACATTTCTAGGTCAATTCCTAAAGCATTGAGTTGTTCAGCAGAGAGCGATCGCAATTTCTCTACAATTCTCTCCCGCTTTTGTCGTTCAATCACAGCCCGTTCCTCACCTGTTAGCAGTAAATTTCCTTGTGCATCCCACCAGCGCAACCAAGGTAACTCTGCATTTTGATAAAATCCTTGCCAGATTCCTAACTCTACACCCATAGGAACAATTGGGTAATGTCCTCGTTCATTGGGTTGCATTCGTTCATAAGTATTATCTATTAGGTGATAAACTTCCACTTGCGCTTTTGCTACTTCATAAATCCCATAATAAGGCACTCGAATTGCCTGTTCATAAACCCAAAATTTACCAACATTTCCACCTTCACCTTGAGATGGCGGTGTGTTATTTCGTTCTTCTGAACCATCTCCAGAGACAAATTCAATCACAATCAAGGGCGCGACATACTCCTTCCACAGCACATAAGAACGGCGCATTATACCGTTAAGTGTCGGTGGTACATTGGGTACATAAAACCAGTCTGGTGCTTCAGCCCCTTTCTCAGGAGGATCTGTCAATCGCCAGTAGATACCAGAATCTTGTCCAATACAATATTGACCATCAGGATGAAGTTTTTCTAAAACAGGTTTAATTGAATCTGTAATTAAAATGCTTTGCGGATGCTCCTGAAGATTTTTCACAAATGTACCATCTGAGTCTGGTAACTGGGTGTGATCAGGTAAAGTTAATGCCGATAGGGAAGTCATAGGCTTTAACCAAAGATTTCTATAATTTTCATTGTAAATTATGATTTTGTCTACTACTGAAAGTTGGCACTTTTTTATATTACAATTACAATACATTGCATAAAAGTAATCAATCAGATTTTAAGGAAAAAGTTGATAACATGCGAAAAATTATTTTTTAAAATAAGTAAGTAACAATATAGGGTGCGTTAAATTTTAGCAACACACCCTACCTGTTAGAACATCTTACAGCATTCCTCTACCTGCTGATTTTCAGGAAACACTAGGATCTTCAGCAGTTTTGATCTCTTTTAAAATTCGTTCTACTTGGTTAACTTTTTCACCTCTATTCTGTGATTTGAAAATATTTAAAGCTTTTTCTAAAGAAGATAGTGCCTCGTCTTTTTTATTTGTTTGCCACAATGCTAGTGCAAAATTAGTCAGCCCTTCGCCATAATTAGGATTAATTTCCAGAGCTTTTTTATATTCAGTAATGGCTTCTTCCCAGCGACTTTGGCTAGCGTAAACCATACCGATCGCATTATAAGCTAGAGCGTATTTTGACTGAAGACGAATGGCTTCTTGATAGGCGCTAATTGCTTCTTCTGGTTTCTTTTGCCGAAAAAGCACATTTCCCAGTTGAAAGTGTCCAAAGGCATCGTCTGGGAATTTTTTAATTAACTTGCGGAAATTTTCCTCTGCACCTGTTAAGTCTCCCTGATTAAATAAAGCATTGGCTTGTTGCAGCATTTGCGATCGCTCTGATGGCCCTGTATCTGAAAACTGGGCTAGTTTTTGTGGTTGTCTCTGTGCATTCTGTTCTGGCGAATGCAAAGAAACTTTTCCAGAAACCGCTAACGCTAATGGTGATAAACTAATTACAGTTAGAATACTCAGCATCATGCAGCTAAAAGGTTGAACAAATGCTGATTTGGGTTTGCTCTTCAGCTTCATCGCCCTCAATGCCTCAATAATGTTCTTATGTCCATCATAAAATGTGGGTGCGTTAGGTGAAATAGACCACAAGTAGGAACGCACATCTGTGCATCCCTACAAGGTCAATTGAATTATTTAAGTACCTTCCCGCAATTTATCCAACACGCTTCTATCTTCTAATGTCGAAGTATCACCAGATACCTCTTGCCCAGCAGCTAGATTCCGCAATAAGCGCCGCATAATTTTACCCGATCGCGTTTTGGGCAAAGCGTCAGTAAAGCGAATTTCTCCCGGACGTGCGATCGCACCAATTTCTTTCACAACGTGCTGCTTGAGTTCTTTACTCAGTTCCTCACTTCCCTGATAAGTACCTTCTAAAGTCACAAAAGCAACTACTTCTTCACCTTTGAGTTCATCCGGCTTACCCACTACCGCCGCTTCTGCAACGGCTGGATGAGAAACTAAGGCTGATTCTACTTCCATTGTACCAAGGCGATGTCCTGATACATTCAGTACGTCATCAACACGACCCATTACCCAGAAGTAACCGTCTTCATCTTGTCTTGCGCCATCACCAGCAAAGTAAGTATATTTACCATCTTGGGGTGGAATATGTTCCCAATAAGTGCGGCGGAAGCGTTCTGGATCGCCGTAGACTGTCCGCATCATTCCTGGCCACGGATGGCGTACTGCGAGATAACCGCCTTCGTTATTGGGTACGGTGTTTCCTTCTAAATCTACGACATCTGCAATAATTCCTGGGAAGGGAAGAGTTGCAGAACCTGGTTTGGTAGGAATTGCTCCTGGTAATGGTGTAATCATGATACCGCCGGTTTCCGTTTGCCACCAGGTATCAACAATTGGACAGCGATCGCCACCAATTACTTTCTGATACCACATCCAAGCTTCTGGGTTAATGGGTTCACCAACGCTTCCTAGCAAACGCAACGAAGACAAGTTTCGCGCGTTGGGATGGTGTTCACCCATTTTAATAAATGCCCGAATTGCCGTAGGTGCGGTATAAAAAATATTAACGCCGTATTTTTCAATTACATCCCAGAAACAGCCAGGATTAGAAGCACGAGGCGCACCTTCATACATTACCGTCGTTGCACCGTTGGAAAGTGGGCCGTAGACAATGTAACTATGTCCCGTAATCCAGCCGACATCGGCGGTACACCAATATACATCTGTGTCTTGGAGATCGAATATCCACTTGGTGGTGATATGGGTATACAAATTATAACCAGCAGTTGTATGCACTACGCCCTTCGGTTTGCCAGTACTACCAGAAGTGTAGAGGACAAATAGCATATCTTCACTATCCATCGGTTCGGCGGGGCAATCTGCTGATACACCCTTTTGTAAATCATGCCACCAATGATCGCGTCCGCCCTGCATATAAGTTTCTTGTCCGGTGCGCTTGACAACGAGGACATTTTCAAGGCTGGGAACAGCACCATCAGCTAAAGCTTTGTCTACCTGTTCTTTGAGAGGAACGATCGCATCTTTGCGCCAACCACCATCAGCCGTGATTACTAATTTAGCTGTGGCATCAATTAAGCGATCGCGCAAAGCTTCGGCACTAAAACCACCAAATACTACGCCGTGGGGTGCGCCAATTCTGGCACAGGCTAACATTGCGATCGCAGCTTCGGGAATCATCGGCATATAGATTCCAACGCGATCGCCTTTTTGTACACCCAGTTGCTTCAATACATTGGCGAATTGGCAAACTTCCCGGTGTAGTTGGGCGTAAGTTAGGGTACGGGAATCACCTGGTTCTCCTTCCCAAATCAATGCTGCTTTATTTTTGCGCCAAGTAGTGAGATGTCTGTCAAGGCAGTTGTAAGAAATATTCATCTTACCGCCAACAAACCACTTTGCAAAAGGCGGTTGCCAATCTAGCACCGTGTCCCATTTTTGGAACCATTCTAATTCTGTTCCAGCCAAATCTGCCCAAAATTGCTGTGGATCGGCTTTGGCTTTTTCATAGAGACGCTTGTAGTCATCCAAGCTTTTAATATGGGCGTTCTGCGAGAATTCACTAGGAGGATGGAAGAGGCGGTTCTCTTGGAGGATTGATTCGATATTTGGTTCAGACATGGTTATTTATGAGTGCGATCGCTATTATTACTAAAAACTATTCTTAGCCCAGTTGTGCTAGACGGTGTTTAGATTTTCGTTAAGCTAGGTAAAAATTGCCGAGTTATTTAGTTTACATTCATTTTCATCTACCAAAACCGAGCGTTCGAGAAATGTAAAGACGTTACATTGCAGTCTATCTACCACGAATGTTGCAAAATATAAGTAGTCTTGACAAACAACGCCTGAAACTATGACGCTCACCGTCGAAGCTAGCAGCTTATCTCTCAATGATGTTCATCGCTTTCTTAAACTAGAAAAGCTTTCAAATGGTTCATTTACAGATTTCTTAAGGCTAGAACCACTCTCTGACTTTGAACAGCAGGATTTATTACGAATCAGAGACGACTTTGATCGTTATTTAAGCGCAGGTAAAATTTCTGAAGGTTTGGTTAAATTTATAACGATCGCGCCACTAATGCGGTTAGCAGGGTTTTATGATGTGCCGATTCGGTTGACAATGGAAGATAGCATTGCGATCACAGTCGAAGATGAAGACAGAAGAATTACCGGACGGATGGATATTTTAGCAATTAACAGTCCTCAAAGTAATATTGCGCCGCCATTTTGGGTTCTAGTGATTGAAACAAAAAACAGTTCGGTCAATGTGATTGAGGGTTTACCTCAATTACTCACTTACGCTTTTAAGAGTTTAGATCAACAGCCATCAGTTTGGGGTTTGGTAACTAATGGACAGCTTTATCAATTTGTTTATTTGAGACATGACAACCAGTCAACTTATGAGTTAATGCCATTATTAAATTTGAGTCAATCTCCAGATGCAATTGAGTTATTGCAAGTTTTCAAAGCCATCTGTAAGTTACCAGATTTTCAGTAAGTAAATTGGGGAGCGATCGCTAATGTCTGAACCTGCTACCCTAGAATTGATTTCTGATGGTATTTCAGAAGACGAAGTTATTTTTCCTCCTGGTGATATACTGAGTGACAAGCCACGCTCGGAAAGTGACTTACATCGTGACCAAATCGATTTACTGATTCGCATACTTAAATTATGGTGGCGAAAAAGGCAAGATTTCTATGCTTCTGGCAATTTGACGATTTACTACAGTCCTAACCAGAAAACATCAGAATATTTTCGTGGCCCAGACTTTTTTGTAGTTTTGGGGACTCAGAAAAAAGACCGTAAGAGTTGGGTAGTTTGGCAAGAAGACGGCAAATATCCAAACGTGATTGTGGAAACTTTGTCAAGTTCAACGACAGCAGTTGATAAAGGATTAAAAAAAAGTTTATCAAGATACCTTCCGTACACCAGATTATTTCTGGTTTGACCCTGTAACAATGGAACTTCAGGGATTTCATTTAGTTTATGGCAAGTATCAAGAAATCCAAGTAACTACTGATGGACGTTTGTGGAGTCAGCAGTTAGAACTTTATTTGGGAGTTTATGAAGGTAAATTAAGATTCTTCACTACTGAAAATCAATTAATATTATCATCAGAAGAGTTAGCTGAACAAGAACGTTTACGTGCCCACCAAGCAGAAGAACGTGCCCAAGAGTCAGAAGAACGCGCCCAACAAGCAGAGCAAGAACTCGCTCGATTGCGGGAGGTATTACGCACAAAGGGCATTGACTTAGAGAATATTTGATGACATCAGGAAATTAATTAAGTACACTTTCAAGTTAAGATTTAGTTATTAGTGTGTAAAAAAGCGTTATCTTCTGAAAGTAGGGCCTCGTTTGCAAGCAACAGAGATTAAGGATAAGCTAAAGTCACTTACCCTGCAAGCTTCCTCGGTAGATCATAATTTGGCGAGAAGATTAGATGAAATCAATCGTTGGGTAAAGAATATCAAGCCAGGTTCCCTGACTGCAAAACCGTTTGTCATTGCATTTCTCTTAGAGGTAATTACGGATTCTACCATTTGGCTGATAATTAAATCCTTACCTTCGGAAGAAGAACAGAAAGCAAAGTTTGAGTTAATGACACCGATTGAGAGATATTGGTATGGTTATTTATTTCCTAGATGGATTAATGCAAGTGACTCCAAGTTTTATATTTGGAAACAAAAATTGATGGCAGGCGAATTTAATCAGGTAGATGATGATATCATTAAGTCAATAGCTCAAGATGTTGTAAGTCGAGAAGGTAGTTTTTGGCAGCGTTATATCGCCGACCTCTCTATGGCAACAGACCTAATTGTTAGTAGTCGTAACAATCAACCGCTTTGCATTCAAGTTACTAGTGTCTCTGAAGAACTTAATTACCAAAAGTACCAAGCTTGGCAAAATACACTGCGATCGTGGGAAATAGAGAGAGGATTGTTCTTAAGTTACAATCCCAAGGATACCAATTTTGTCAACCAGTTAGTCAACGTGGCCCTGTATAACAGTGATTACCTTTCTGGTGGCAAATATTTAAAATTTTCGTGAACTTTAAGGAATTTGATATTTCCGGTTTGTGTTCAGCCTACATACTTACTTGCTAATTACAGCTTTTATGGCTAACAAAAGAGAAACTCACTGCAACAATCAAGTGGATACATTTGCTGAAGCTTTAGCAACAGCGCGACAAATGCAGCAGAACTGGCTAACTTACGGAGTTAATTTTGTAAATTTTTACGTTGAAGATGTAGATGGAGACTGGCTAGAAACCTGGGGACATGACGAAATTTTAGGTAATTCTCAATTAGATACTATCAAAGAATTTTTGGTAAGTAATGATAGTGTGGCTCTGAAGGTAAGACAGTATTTAGGAGAGCGATCGCTGTTTGATTTTGCCGTAAACTTAGAAGAATCTTGGAGAATTTCTGAAACCAATAACAGGTTATCTGCTGTAAGACACTTGTTTGCTGGTGAAGAAAATAGTATTGATACAGATGACATCAGGGTATTGGATTTAGCAGATAGTCTGGTGGTAAAGTTGGCAGAGATTTTGTGAAATTTGGAATTATGTTGTAGTAAATTGCTTTCAGAGGCTATTTACATTTGTGATTCATATTAAAGCATTCATAAGAATGTTGGAGCAATTGTTGCAAACATACTCATTGGGCGATTGAAACCTTTAATCGAGCCATAAAACAAGTATGTGGAATTTGCCGATTCATGGTTAGAGATACCTATGTAATAAAGATTCACATATTTTTTCACTTCAATTTACGGTGTTTTTCAAAAAAATATGAGTCCTATATAAAAGTAAGAACTGGTAAAAAACACATAGATTTTCTACCAGTTCTTATTCAAAAACTTTTATTACTGTTAACTATTTATGATGCCAGCATTCATGTTTTTTCTCATGTTCATGATTATGTTTAGAATGGGAATGACCATGACCTCCTGAAATAGTATTCAAATGTACTGGATTTAAGTTATCTAGAAATGACTTTTTATCAAGAGATTTTAGCTCAGAAATTACTATTTTAGACATAGCTTTCGTTTCCTGTATTTCCAACTACTTTAACTTTTACATTTTATAGTTTATCTAAAAACTATATCTGACTAATTTTTAGGTAAAAAGGCAATTTAGCACATATATTTAAGGACATATTTAAGTTAATTTTGTCTCCAAAACTGCATCCGCAAATTTAGATAAACTAGCATATACATTTTAAATATTGCTAGGGTTATGTGACCCTGTGCTTCTAAGTAGAAAATTAGCAAATCCCAATACTATCTAACTAGACAAGCACTATAAACTAGACAAAGAAGACTCATATTAATAGTAGTAATGATGGATGAGTTTCCTAAGAGGTTGTTTATGCTGATTAGTATGGTGCGTTGTCGCGCAGTGCAACGCACCATATTTAAGCTTTTTCTAATGAGGTGTACTTCCCGCTTGCAACCTGACTTTGAATGAACTGCTCAAGCTCGGTCGTTAAAGAAATATTTATAACCTATAACCATATTTTTCATCAGCTAATTCTAGATGCGAACTGACAGCAGTCCATTGCGATCGCACCAAGTCAGATGTTAAAACTTCAGATGTATTGACTTATACGCAAATTACCCCACTCGCTCTGCCCTCGCACACATTCAACCCCCTTCAAAATGCACCAGAACCACGTTAAGCTGAATTAGAGTGACAATTTATTGCGCTTTTTAATATATAAATCTCTGAATCTTGTCAAATTTTAATTTTTTCTGCTTGAGAAACCCGGAATGCTAGACCGAATTTTTGATTACCTCGACTTTCATTTCAGCCTTGAAGCTCTTATAGTTCTGCTGATCCTGGTGCTTTTAGAGGCGCTGTTATCTGCCGACAATGCGATCGCTCTGGCTGCGATCGCAAAAGGGTTGGAAGACAAGGAACTTGAGCGTAAAGCCCTCAACTTTGGTTTAGTCGTTGCTTATGTACTGCGAATCAGCCTGATTCTGACTGCCACTTGGGTGCAAAAATTCTGGCAATTTGAATTATTGGGCGCTGCTTATCTGCTGTGGTTGGTATTTCAACACTTTACCTCGGAAGAATCTAAGGACGATCACCATCACGGGCCACGTTTTAATTCATTGTTGCAAGCGATACCTGTGATTGCATTTACAGATTTGGCATTTTCTTTGGATAGCGTGACAACTGCGATCGCAGTTTCTCAAGAAAAATGGCTAGTGCTGACGGGTGCAACAATTGGTATTATTACGCTGCGATTTATGGCGGGATTGTTTATCCGTTGGCTAGACGAATACGAAAACCTAGAAGACGCAGGCTATGTAACTGTAGCGTTCGTGGGCTTGCGCCTGTTGTTGAAAGTGGTGAATGATAATTTAGTTCCACCAGAATGGATCATGATTACTGCCATCTTCCTGATTTTAGGCTGGGGATTTTCCAAGCGTGTTAACACTGAAGTGCCCCAATTAGAACCAGAAAAGAGTGAAGTCTCTAAGTAAGAAGAGGGGAGAGGGAATAGGGAATAGGGTACAGGGTACAGATTATTCCCTATACCCTGTAACCTGTCACCTGTAACCTCTCCCCTAATGTCTTACTCGTGCAACCAAGGGGTTATGTGTGGTTGCCAATTGACTAATTCTTCATCTTTAAACCATAGGGCTATTTCCTGTTGTGCGGTTTCTGGAGCATCAGAACCGTGAATTAAGTTGCGACCAATATTGATGCCAAAATCACCGCGAATTGTTCCCGGTTCAGATGTTAAGGGGTTCGTGGCACCAATAATCTTTCTGGCAGATGCAACGACACCATCACCTTCCCATACCATCGCTACCACTGGGCTAGAAGTGATAAATTCGACTAGACTACCAAAAAAGGGACGTTCCCGGTGAACACCATAGTGTTGTTCAGCCAGTTCTTTACTGACTTTCAGGAACTTTAAACCAACTAGGGTAAAACCTTTAGTTTCAAAGCGACGGATAATTTCCCCCACTAATCCCCGTTGTACTCCGTCAGGCTTAATTGCTAAAAATGTACGTTCCATTGCGATCTCCCAAAGCTTAATAAAGTTTTTATCTTGTCATTTGTCATTTGTCTTAAGTCTAAGGATTTTGCACTAATGACCAATGACCAATGACTAATGACCAATGACTCTTGACCAATCAGAGTTTATCTTAGAAATTATCCTTGGGTACATATACGTTCCCAAATGAATGCGTTAAATTGTTAAGTCGTGGGCGAAAAACAGAGGTTAGGAAGAAATGGGTGTTGAGTCAACTGCTACATCTGACGAGGTGGTACCAGTACCGTCCAATGGACAAAAATCTGAAGTGAAAAATCATAAGCAAAAGAAACTTTTACCACCTAGTACTACCACAGGAAGTTTACCTCGCTCCTGGAAAATTGAGGATAGCGAAGAATTATACCGTATTGAAGGTTGGGGACAACCCTATTTTTCCATTAGCGCTGCTGGTCACGTCACCGTTTCACCCAAGGGCGATCGCGGTGGTTCCCTAGACTTGTTTGAATTGGTTAACTCCATGAAACAGCGCAACTTGGGACTTCCGATGTTGATTCGCTTTTCCGATATTTTGGAAGACCGGATTGAACGGTTGAATGCTTGTTTTGCCAAAGCGATCGCCCGCTACAACTACCCTGGCGTATACCGGGGTGTGTTTCCTGTCAAATGCAACCAAGAGCGGCATTTGATTGAAGATTTAGTCAAGTTTGGCAAACCCCATCAATTTGGCTTAGAAGCTGGTTCCAAGCCAGAATTAATGATTGCCCTGGCTGTCTTAGATACACCAGGAGCATTGTTAGTTTGCAACGGCTACAAAGACCGAGAATACATCGAAACGGCAATGTTAGCCCAAAGGCTAGGGCAAACACCAATCATTGTCTTAGAACAGATTGAAGAGGTTGATTTGGTGATTGATGCCAATCGCCAGTTAGGTATTAAACCGATTTTGGGAGTTCGGGCTAAACTCAGCACCCAAGGTATGGGACGTTGGGGAGCCTCTAGTGGCGATCGCGCTAAATTTGGTTTGACAATGCCTGAAGTCATTGAGGCTGTTGACAAGTTACGCGAAGCTAACCTGCTCGATTCTTTGCAGTTGATGCACTTCCACATCGGCTCACAAATCTCTGCCATCAATGTAATTAAAGATGCCATCCAAGAAGCCAGCCGCATTTATGTGGAATTGGCCATGCTAGGGGCGGATATGAAATACCTTGATGTCGGTGGCGGCTTGGGCGTAGATTATGATGGCTCCCAAACCAACTTCTATGCGTCGAAAAATTACAACATGCAGAACTATGCCAACGACATCGTGGCAGAGTTAAAAGATACCTGTGCAGAGCGCCAAATTACCGTACCAACACTGATTAGCGAAAGTGGACGTGCGATCGCTTCCCATCAGTCGGTGCTGATTTTTGATGTTCTCAGTACTAGTGATGTCCCTCTCGATTCACCAGAACCTCCACAAGAGGGAGAATCCCCAATCATTAATTATCTTTGGGAAAGCTACCAATCTATCAACCAAGAGAATTACCAAGAGTTGTATCACGATGCGGCACAATTCAAAGAAGAGGCCATCAGTCGCTTCAACTTAGGAATTTTACGCCTCAGAGAACGAGCCAAAGCCGAACGGCTATACTGGGCTTGTTGTCAGAAAATTCTCAACATCACTAGACAGCAAGAATACGTACCCGATGAACTAGAAGACCTTGAGAAAATCATGGCTTCCATCTACTACGTTAATATGTCAGTGTTTCAATCAGCACCAGATTGCTGGGCGATCGACCAGCTATTCCCCATCATGCCAATCCACCGTTTGGATGAAGAACCAATCCGGCGAGGAATTTTAGCAGACCTAACCTGCGATAGTGATGGTAAAATAGACCGCTTTATTGACCTGCGCGATGTCAAATCGGTTTTAGAACTACATACCTACAAGCCCGGAGAACCCTATTATTTAGGGATGTTCTTGAATGGAGCTTACCAAGAAATCATGGGCAATTTGCACAACCTATTTGGCGATACTAATGCTGTTCACATCCAATTAACGCCCAAAGGCTACCAGATTGAACACGTTGTCAAAGGTGACACCATGAGCGAAGTAGTAAGCTACGTTCAGTATGACTCCGAAGATATGGTGGAAAACATTCGCCAGCGTTGTGAGAAAGCATTAGAAGAAAAGCGTATCACCCTAGCAGAATCTCAGCGATTACTGCAAACTTACGAGCAGAGTCTCAGGAGATACACGTATCTGAATAGTTAGTTAGGAATGGGCATTGGGAAGAGGACAAGGGGACAAGGAGAATTGGGGACAAGGGGAAAGACTTGTTTCAAGTTCTCACCTCTTGTCCCCTTGTCCCCCTGTTCCCTTGCTTCTTCCCCATTCTCCATCCCATTCCCTAATTCGCGTTTGTCCCCAGCAATTCCTCTATCGCTTGTCGCTCAACAGGGGTATGAGATGGTGGTATCTGACGAGCATCGGTAATTAGCCAGTCTAAAGCAGCCGCTTGGACATCTATAGCGGCCCCAGTTTTATCTACACAATAACGTCCAAACACTAGCTTATCTACTAACCTGACTCCTGGCCCCAGGCGCGACCATTCAAAAATCACGCTATTTTCTACTGTTGCGCCACTACATATCCAACAATTGGGGCCAATCATCGCTGGGCCGACAATTTTCGCTCCGTCTTCTATTCTCGTCATACCGCCGATGTAAACTGGGCCTGTGATATCCACTTTGTCCCAATTTACAGCGACATTTAAGCCAGTATAAATACCAGGGGCGACTTCATGACCGGGGATTTGCACATTTTTGATTTCACCCAGCAGTACCCCGCGAATCGCTCGCCAATAGTCTGGGACTTTACCAATATCTACCCATTCAAAATCCATAGGGATGGCGTAGAAGGGAGCTTTGATTTCCACTAATTTGGGGAACAATTGGCTACCAATGTCATATTCCACATCAGAGGGAATATAGTTAAAAACCTCTGGTTCAAAGATGTAAATACCTGTGTTGATGTTGGTGCTGAGGGCTTCTTCAGTTGAAGGTTTTTCTTGGAAAGCTTTAACACGCCCCTCTTCATCAGTGACTACCACACCGTAGCTCGAAACTTCTTCTTGGGGAACAGATTTTGTAATAATAGTAGCGATCGCCCCTTTAGCTCTATGCCATTTAACCGCCTCAGTTAAATCTAGGTCAATCAAAGCATCACCGCACAACACCACAAAGGTATCATCAAAAAACGGTGAGAAGTCTTGAATGCGGCGCATCCCTCCAGCAGAACCGATTGCTTCCCCTACCAGTTTACCGTCATCATCAATTTTGCCTTCAAAGGAATAGGCAATCTGCACCCCAAACCGTTGACCATCACGGAAATAGTTTTCTATTTCTTCAGCCAAATGACTGACATTGACCATAATTTGGTCAAATCCATGTTGGCGTAACAGTTCCAGCAAGAATTCCATCACTGGCTTTTGCAGGATGGGAATCATTGGTTTAGGAATTGTATAGGTAATCGGACGCACGCGAGTACCCTTGCCAGCCGCGAGAATCATCGCTTTCATAAAAATTTATTCCTCAACCACAAGCCAGTTTACTTTCATCGAGTGATACTTAATCATCAGTTTTTATTTCTGCTCTAAGTCATCCCCAAAACAGGGATAACAGGAATTTAGTGGTTATTACAACCATCTATATACTTAGATGACAAGCGATCGCTTATCTTTTCAATTTACTCGGATTTTGAGACTGAATCAAAAATCTGTAAATTATCTGTAGGGCTACTTTTCGCTTTTTTAGTTCATCGACTGCTCAAAAGGTTTACTGGTCTTAGCTGAATCTGTAATTAGCCGAATTTTTATCTCATTGTAAAACTCCTCTTGAAATAGCTCTACTTTCGATTGAGCCGAAAGTAGTAGTAGCGCCCAGAAAACGCTAACTAAATGACTGTGTTTAGTCTCATGTCCAGACCCATTTTGGTTGAAAAGCTTTGTCTGAGTCCACAATTCTACAAGTTGTTCTAAATTCAACCAATTTTGTTCTGAATTTAGCTCTCTGGCCGATAAATTCAAGACTTGTTCGAGTTCTCCAGCTACTTCGGTCAGATTTTCTTGGTGAGCTAACTCCAGCGCCTCCCGCATACTTTGGACGCTAGGTAAACGTCTGGGACGAATAGGTTTGCTAACTTTTTCTACTAGTTTTAGCTGGTTTGCCATAATCTGCAATTGCTTGATTAACTCTTGCAGAGTTACCCGGCGCTTTGGTGGTGGCATTGCCGATGGACGACGACGCAATTGCCGTTCTAATGGTAGACGATGACCATGATGTGATATCCCGTCTTCATCTTCCAACATCGCATCATCTAATACACCATCTTGGATATCGCCTACTGTTGACAATTGCATCAATGTATTAGCTTTGAATAATACCAGCATTGATGCTGATAAAAATGCCTGTCCAGATTGAGACAAATCCGCTTCATAGCCTCTTCCTATCGACTCCGGTGCCATCAGTTCTAAGTAACGGTCAATCACCTCAATTACTTGGACATCCCAAGGGTCAATTTCTCCCTGTTCAGCTTGGTAAATCAGGAGTGTGATTGTTTCTAATAGCTCGGAAGCTTCCATCAACGGGTTCTAAGTTAATTAATTAAGAATCGAAAGACTGTAAATTCAACAGTAAACTCATTGACTCTTGGCAAAGCGTGTACTTTATACATTCGCTTGTGCTTCTTTTAATCAGGAATTGCCTGCTGCCAGTATCCTCTGAAATTTGTAATCAATCACCATTGTGAATTGTGAGATCGGAATGTGCAACTTTTGATATTGGGAATTGAGAAGAGGACTTGGGGACAAGGAGAATTGGGGACAAGGGGAAAGACTTGTTTCAAGTTCTCACCTCTTGTCCCCAAGTCCCCCTTGCCCTCTGCCCTCTGCCCCCTGCCCCTCCCCTCTCAATCTGGAGGTGGGTCACGAGCAATGGTGACAGTTGAGACGAAATTACTCGGTTTGCCGCTCTTGATCGCATCGAAAGTGCCTTTAATAGTACCAGCAATGGGAACAGCAACAAGCGTTCCTAACAGCCCAGCAATCTCAAATCCCATCAAAATAGCTACAAAAATCCAAATGGGATTCAGCCCGATAAAGTTGCCGAGTAACCTGGGAGCTAACAAGTTATCTTTAAGCTGTTGCATAAGAATTGCCGCGATCGCAACTTGAACTGCTAACCACCAATTTTGCAGTAGTACTAAAATCGTCACTAGACCAATGCCAAGAGATGCCCCAATAAAGGGAATGAGTTCTGAAATCCCAATTAATATGGCAAACAACAGGGCAAAGGGAACCTTCATGACTAAGAAAATTGGTGTCAGGGTTAGCATCATGAATAGCCCTAGCAACAACTGACTAAGGAAGAAGTTCTGGAAATTTAGGCGTAAGGATGCGGTAAGAGGCTCTCCAATATTAGAGGGCAAAAGATTGACTAGACCATACCAGACGCGATCGCCATATAAAAGCATATAAAATGCCAGCACAATGACTAACACTACGTCAAATAAGCCTGATAATAGTGTCCCAGCAAATCCCACTGCCCCAGAAGCTAGCTGTTGCACCAGATTCTGAATGTTGGCATTGATTTGACTGCTTACAACCCTGAGATCAATCGGCAAACGTCTTTGCTTTGCCAGCATCTCAAATTGTTCTAAGTTTGCTTGACTCGCGCCTAACCAATCGGGGATCTTATTTAACAGTTGGATTGTTTGGTCAATGATCAAGGGCACTAGGGTGACACCAAGAATCCCAAATAGGGTTAATGTTGCTAGTAAAACTATGATTACTGCCTGAGTGCGCGTGATTCGGGCACGTTCAAAGAACTTAACCGGGTAATTTAGTAAAAAAGCTAAAATTGCCCCAATGCTCAAGACGGTAATTGGATGCTGGAAGTATCGAAAAAGCACGGACAGTAGCCAGACATTAAGAGCGATAATTGGACCGCTCAGACCATAAATTAACAGGCGTTGAAGGGAGGCCGAACGGCGCATTTTATGCAACCTATCTTAAGATATTCCTGAAAGAATTTGTAAAATTCTTGATGATACTGATTATTATCATAGATATTTTTAACAAAGATATGTATAAGTGTATCTGATAGCAAGGAAGTAAATCAAAATGGACAAAACCGTAGCTGACCTCCGCAAAGACTACACCTTGGAAGGTTTAAGCGAAATCGAGGTAGACCTCAATCCTTTTATCCAATTTAAAAAATGGTTCGATCAGGCTTTGGCAGGTCAACTCCCCGAACCCAATGCGATGACTCTTGCTACCGTCACACCCGACGGTAAGCCCTCAGCCAGAATGGTGCTACTGAAGGATTTCGATGAACGGGGCTTTGCTTTCTTCACCAACTACAACAGCCGTAAAGGACAAGAACTGGCAGAAAATCCTCTGGCGGCTTTAGTCTTTTGGTGGGCAGAACTAGAACGTCAAGTTCGGATTTGTGGGTATGTAGAGAAAGTTTCTGAAACTGAATCCGACCAGTATTTTGATACCCGCCCTCCTAACAGTCGTCTGGGTGCGTGGGTATCTAATCAAAGCGAGGTGATAGAAAGTCGAGAAGTTTTAGAGCGACGTATGCAGGAGTTTAATAGCAAATATGAAAACCAAGAGATCCCCCGACCGCCTCATTGGGGAGGTTTACGAGTGATCCCTACAGAAATTGAGTTTTGGCAAGGACGCTCTAGTCGCTTACATGATCGCTTGCTCTATAGCCGTTTAGATAATGGTACTTGGAAAATTGAGCGGTTATCACCGTGAAGAAGAGGCAGGAGGCAGGGGGACAAGGGGACAAGAGGTGAGAACTTGAAACAAGTCTTTCCCCTTGTGCCCAATTCTCCTTGTCCCCAAGTCCTCTTCCCAATTCCCAATTCCATACATTACCACTGAGCGATCGCGTCTTGAATTGCTTCCCGTGCTTCTGCTAGAGATTGGGTACGGGCATCACCCTCATTCAGCCTGTTAGCATTAATAAATTGAATATCTGTAAGCCCAATAAAGCCGAAAATCGCCCGCAGATATGGTTCTTGGAAGTCATAAGCAGCGAAAGGAGATGTCCCGCTAAAGTCACCGCCGCGAGCTGTAATGATAATCGCCTTTTTACCCTCGACTAAGCCTCTAAAGCCTTGAGCTTCTACAGCAAAAGTCCGGTTAGCGCGAACGATTTGGTCGATGTAAGCCTTAAAAGTGGAAGGGATATTCAGGTTATACATTGGCACTCCAAAGACGTAGCGATCGGCTGCCAAAAACTCATCAATCAATTCGTCAGAAATCCTGATTGCCTCAGTTAATTCTGGGGTATGGGTTTCTGGTGGTGAAAATGCTGCCGCAATCCAAGCTTCATCAACGTGAGGAACTGGGTGACGACCTAAATCTCTATAGGCGATCGCATCTTCAGGATGTGCTGCCCTCCAAGCACTGACAAATTCTTTAGATAGTTCTCGTGAGTGCGATCGTTCAGCACGGGGGCTGGAATCAATATGTAGAATATTTACCACCAAATATCTCCTGATTAGCTAGGATTTACTGCTTTGACTTTTTTTGAGTCTAAATTTCAAAGCATTACACTCAGATACTAAAAGTAACTAGTTACTAAAGTAAAGTAGTTACCATAAAGTAACTATTGGAAAATTTTGGCGAATTTATCGATGTCTGTCTCTAAAAATTCTGATGCTTGCCCAATCAGCATTCTGATGTCTTTACTATCAGGCCCTTGGACAATGTATATACTGTGGGTGTTGTGTAATAGTGGGCCTACTCGCTTTGTTGCATTGAAGCACTTAGTCGAGGGCATCTCTACCAAGGTTTTAACAGAAAGACTGAGGATGCTTGAGGCAGCAGAGATTATTTATCGCCAATATGAACCAACTGTTCCACCCCAAGTAACTTACGGTCTGACAGAACGGGGTAAGGAACTCATTGAAATCCTTCATCAACTCAATGTACTTGCTGAACGCTGGTATGGCAGCGAACAACGGGAAGAGGGAATGGGGAATGGGGAAGAAGCAAGGGAGCAGGGGAAAAGGGGACAAGGGGACAAGAGGTGAGAACTTGAAACAAGTCTTTCCCCTTGTCCCCAATTCTCCTTGTCCCCAAGTCCTCTTCCCAATTCCCAATTCCCAATTCCCAAGTCCCTCAATAGATGAATAGTCTACTGCTCCTGGGTAGCTGCTGCTTTGGGAAGCAACTGAATTCTGGGATCTGGCATGAAATTGTATCTTAAGTACAATCCTCCCCAGACAAATAGGATAATTAACAACGCACCAATACCAAGGGGACTAGGAAGCCAGAAAACCGCTTCTATGTGGTTGAGTTGACCAGGCTGGAGTTTCCACACTAGTTGATTGCCATTTTTTTCTGGCTCAATGGCAGTTTCGGCAGTGTCAGTTAATTGAATGTTTTTGGCTCCCCAAGGAGTTTTCAAGCTAAATTCCAAGTCGAGAATTGAACCAGCATTAGCGAGAACATTACCTTTGCTGGCAATTAGAGCAAGCGATCGCAAATCCAAATCATAAATCAACCGATTTCGGACTAAAAGTAAAAAATAATTCTGCTCCAAGAGGACGTTTGATTCAATCTTTGGCAGTTCTGAGTCAGATTTGCTCTGCACAGCCTCAGAGGATTGATTTGTACGGGAATTAAAAAATTCGTTGAACTTCTCTTGCAATTCGCTACCACTACTAAAAGGAATTGTAACGATGATTTCTTCTTGGGAAACTCGCTGCGTTTTACCTTCTAGTTGACGGGTGCGGCGTTCTATGCTATTCAACCATTCGTATACAGAATCGCCACTAAAGCTGGTTAGCCGCTCTCCCAACTTAATATGCTGTACGAATTCACCACTATTTGAATTATCAAAGTTAAGCCCTACATCGTACTTAACACAGCCAGTCAGTAACAGGGATGTTAACAGCACTAGCCACAAAATAGGATTTCGCATCGGAAAGACGCGGTTCATTCGATTTCGACCATTCAGTGTCAATACAAAACTAAATGGTCTGATTAACCACAACAAAATCTTTCCGAAAATTGAAGAAGTTGAAACCATAAATCTCCCCAAAAGTCAACATAGTATCAGCCAGGGGTTCCTGAAAAATTCAACCAAACCAAGTACGAGATGGTTAAACCAATGGCAATTAGCGCCACCCAGATAAAGCGATTATCTCTGGTATTGACCTGGCTGAGGTCAACAAATTCTGGCTCTGTAGGTTTTGGCTTCTGCGGCACAGAAGATTTAGTGGGTTTAGCAGCTACAGAAATTTTGAGTTCATTCTCTTGTACTGTGCCCAAATCGGGGATTTGGGTCATCCATTCACTAGGTCTTTTCAGCTTTGGTGCTTTTAAGATGTAAACCATCTGTCGCGCTTGTTTGCTGATTTCAATATAGGGATGGCGTTTGAGTCTTTCGCAAAGAGCGATCGCCTCATCCGTGCGTCCAGCCGCTTCATAAGCTGTCACCAGACAAATTTCTACTTCACCCCCAAAGCGAGAATTACGAGCTAACAGGGCGCTGGCCTTTTCTAAATTTTCTACAGCTTCGCGGTATCGCCCATTTTCAAAGGCAATTTTCCCAGTCTGGTAGAAGGTTTTAGCAATTTCTAAACTTTCTGCACTCACGTCTTATACAAAAATTAGCACTATTTTAATTTTGCCAACACCAGCAATCTTTTTGGAATCTTTTCAAAGGCTGACAATCTGAAGTGGATAAACTTCTAAAATTTTAACTAAGTAGCTGCGACTATTTTCTAATTAAAAACTCTGGTATCAAATGCAGGTGAGCAAAATATAGAGGGCAGGGGAGGCAGGGGGAGCAGGGAGCAGGGGACAAGAAGTGAGAGAGAACTTGAAACAAGTCTTTCCCCTTGTCCCCAATTCTCCTTGTCCCCTTGTCCTCTTCTCAATTCCCAATGCCCAATCCCCGATGCCCCATAAGCATCAAGAGGTAAATTGCGAACCGAGAATCATCGTCCCAATCCCAACATCAGTAAAGATTTCTAGTAAAAGGGCGTGGGGAATGCGACCATCGATGATGTGTGCAGCACGAACTCCTTGAGCAAGCGATCGCACACAACAATTAACTTTGGGAATCATCCCACCGGTAACTATCCCATTGACAATTAACTCGCGGGCTTCGCGGATATCTACTTTCGGAATCAAGGTAGATTGGTCTTTGTAATCTTTTAAAATTCCACTGGTGTCGGTCAGTAAAATTAACTTTTCTGCTCCTAGTGCCGCAGCGATTTCTCCAGCTACAGTATCGGCGTTAATATTATAAGCTTGCCCTGTCTCGTCTGCGGCGACGCTAGACACTACCGGAATATAGCCATTGCTAGCGAGGGTGTCCAAAATTTTGATATTAACATTGCTGACTTCCCCCACAAAACCGATGTCTTCTTGACCTTGGGGACGGGCTGTAAATAGATTACCGTCTTTACCGCAAAGTCCCACAGCCAATCCACCAGCTTGGTTAATTAGGGCGACAATTTCTTTATTAACTCGACCAACTAAAACCATTTCCACCACATCCATTGTGGCGGCATCAGTGACTCGCAGACCATTCTTAAATTGTGGTTCGATTCCCAGCTTATCTAACCAACTGTTAATTTCTGGGCCACCGCCGTGTACTACTATTGGACGTAAGCCCACGCAAGATAAAAATACAATGTCGCGGATAACTTTGTCTTTGAGTGCGCTATCTTTCATTGCTGCGCCACCATATTTGACAACAACAGTGCGACCGGCAAATTGTTGAATATAAGGTAGTGCTTCACTGAGTACACGTACACGAGTGGCTTCAGTTTGTCTGATGTATTCAGAATCGTTGTCCGTCATGAGGAGCCTAACAGAGAGAGTTAAAACCTATTTCAGTCAGTGTAGAAGACTTTGTAACCTGTAACAATGTCTCACTCTACAAATTAACTATTCCCACATTGCCTGACACAATAATCAAGCGATCGCTCCTTCAAACCTCTAGAATTGAAATCATTCGGCTGAAGCTAGGGAATGAAAATGACCACGCTGCTAATTCAAACTGAAAGCACACCCCTAACGGTAAATTTCCCCTCACTTGTGCAGATGACAAATGAGCAGTTCTATGAATTCTGCCAAGCCAATGGAGATTTGCGAATCGAGCGCACTGCTAATGGGGAAGTCATCATTATGCCACCAGCTTTTTCAGATACGGGCAACCGTAACTTTAACATTGCTGCACAGCTTGGGTATTGGACAGAACAAGATGGCAGTGGCATAGGCTTTGACTCCAGTGCAGGTTTTACACTACCCAATGGAGCGATGCGTTCCCCTGATGCTTCTTGGATTGAACTGGAGCGCTGGAATGCTTTAACAGATGCACAAAAAGCTTCATTTGCGCCAATTTGTCCTGATTTTGTAATTGAACTACGTTCCTCTAGTGATCGCCTGATCAAATTACAAGAGAAAATGCAGGAGTACATCGATAACGGTACATCACTAGGCTGGTTAATTGATCGGCAGAATCGAAAAGTCTACATTTACCGTCCGAATCGAGAAGTTGAAATTTTGGATAATCCCGAAGCAGTTACGGGTAATCCAGAATTACCAGGGTTTATTCTACGAATGACCAAAATTTGGTAATTTGAGTTTTCCTAATGAGAAACTTGTGTTTTGAGAACGTTAGGAATTGCTTCAAGTATTCGCTGAGAGTAAAGCGATGTTCGTTGTTCGAGGAGCGATCGCATTACGCTACGCCATAATCTGTATACTGACGCTTGTATGGAGCTTGCAAACCCAAGACAATATCCTCTCGTGGTACTCCCATCATCACTAATTCCTCTGCTGGATTGCGATCGGTTAAATTCTGTTGCAGCCAGATTTTGCCGTCTTTAATATCAAAATGGATCACGCATCGATAAATACGATTAAATCCTTGCCAACCTATATTCATCCATTGATAATGATTGCGTTCTGTGTCTAAAATCAGTTGGACTTCGACATCATTATCCGAGACATCATCACTGGCATAGTTCGTCAACAATGTTTTAACATATTCTTGATATTTTGCTAGTTTATCCACTCTACAATCACCTCATTTACTGGATTGTAAACAACTAATAGCACCTGATACTGTTTGATCGCAGTTTGAGTAAACTCCAGTTGAAAAAATGTTTTGTACGTATCCAATGGAACTGCTAAGTATAAGACTCGCTCTGGTTCATATCCTGCTAATGCTAGACGGTAACTAAGAAATTGTCCCAAAGCAGAGTAAAAATCTGTAATTGCCGAGGGGTTTAAAAAGCTTTTGATTTCAATTGCTATTTTTTCATTTCCTTTTTCTGCGGCAATTATTCTCTCTACGCCTAAATCAATTTGGAAATTGACTTCCCCAAATTTAAATTTTAATGGATCGCTCGTAATCCTCCATTGTTCTTTTTGCAAAGCTTTTTTAACTGATTCATGAAAAATATCTTTTGCAGACACAGTTAGATTAATATTCCCTATTCATGAGAAACAGTTTTTTTTAGTACGCCAGGAATTGCCTCAAGTATTCGCTTGGCAATGTCTTCAGGCGTATCTCCCTCTTGCACGCTGATGTGCAAATCGGCTTGAGAGTAAAGTGGTGTTCGTTGTTCGAGGAGCGATCGCAATTTACCCTTGAGGTCAGCATCTTGCAAGAGTGGTCTAGTGGTATCTTCAGCTAAACGGCTGTAAATGAGTTCAACTGGCACATCTAGCCACACGATCAAACCGTGGTGCAAGTAACCCCAGTTTTCTCGCCGTAATACAATCCCCCCACCGGTTGCTATAGTCAATTTTGTAAAAGCACAAACTTGCGAAAGCACGTCACTTTCTATTTGGCGAAACCCTGCTTCACCTTCTTCTGCAAATAACTGATTGATAGATTTATCTGTTGCTTTGGCAATGACACCATCAAGATCCAAAAACCCATAACCCAGATGTTTTGCTAGTAAGGGCCCTACTGTCGTCTTACCAACGCCCATCATGCCAATTAAGTACAGGTTAACTCCTTGTAATAAACTGCTCACCAGTCGCCTCGCTCCAATTATGAGTTGTCACCGTTCGCCTTTGGCATCTCCCCTTGGAAGGAGATTTGAGCCAGGAATTCCTTAGATCCAAACTTCTCGCTGAGTCACAGTTTCCAATTATAAACCCATTGACTCATACATTTTTGCTTCTCTCCCCAGTATTAGCAGCAATTTTTGGGTTTCAATATAGAACGTAAGATATTGCAAAAAGTAGAAACAGCTAGTTTTAATCCCTAATAGGGATTTTGATGAATTGCAATTGTAACCCCGCCCTAATATCAGCTTCTAATCGGCGCGTTTCAATCCCTAATAGGGATTTTGATGAATTGCAATTATATTGATAATTGCGGAAGAATAGGGCACTTAATTGTTTCAATCCCTAATAGGGATTTTGATGAATTGCAATTAAACTGTAAACTTGCCTCCATGTGGCGCTATCTAGTTTCAATCCCTAATAGGGATTTTGATGAATTGCAATTTGCTGCCTGATTTCAGCAGGGATACTCATGTCGTTTCAATCCCTAATAGGGATTTTGATGAATTGCAATCATAACCTTCAGCAGCTTTGAGCGCAGCTTTCTCGTTTCAATCCCTAATAGGGATTTTGATGAATTGCAATTTTCATCAATCCCTAAATCACAATCAAGAATACTGTAGTTTCAATCCCTAATAGGGATTTTGATGAATTGCAATTCGAAAGAATATGCTCACTATCCCGATTGAACCTTGTTTCAATCCCTAATAGGGATTTTGATGAATTGCAATTTTTACCTCTTTCTGTATAAAGGTTACTATAGATATGTTTCAATCCCTAATAGGGATTTTGATGAATTGCAATGTTTAAAAAAACCCCTAATCAATCAAGCTTAGGGTTTCAATCCCTAATAGGGATTTTGATGAATTGCAATGCGGGAGCCTGAAGTCCAAGCTATATTTAGTTTTCAAGGTGCGGTTGCGCGGTTCAAGAGCAATCATAGCATTAGAGAATTCGTTTGGAAAGAGTGCCGGGACAGATTGAAAGCTGAAACCCATTTCTAGCAAGCATTTCAGAGATTGCGCGGATGGGAATAAGGTGATTAGTGAGGTGAAATGCTTGCTGGTGTTGAGATAGAAGCACTTTTTGGTGACTGTGAAATTTGTACACCTACCCTTCCGCGCATTTGACATACAGGAAACTAACGAAAAGGTGACTCAGCAAAGAAAAACTGACTTAAAACCCTATAATACTGTTCGC
Organism: Desmonostoc muscorum FACHB-395; assembly: GCF_014698035.1. Lineage (GTDB taxonomy): Bacteria > Cyanobacteriota > Cyanobacteriia > Cyanobacteriales > Nostocaceae > Nostoc > Nostoc muscorum_A. The sequence goes on along the minus strand of NZ_JACJSF010000018.1, from coordinate 35,091 downwards.
CGCAATTCTGGAAAAACCTTAGACACCTTATTCAACACGTAATCACCATAAGTTCCGCGAAAATCATGAATGTTAGCGTTATCCCAGCGATCGCTTATATTGTCATTCGCTACTATATTATCTAATTCAATTGGCTTCACTTCTACATCGAAATTGGGATCGAAAAAGAAGGGGAACGAAAGGCGATGATTTGGGGACTGGTTTTGTACACGATGAGGTGTAGAACGATAGAAACCTCCCGTCATTTTGTCTAGCATATCGCCGATGTTACAGACAAAGGAACCGGGAATGGGAGGCGCAGCAACCCAACCTGATTTGGATTTAACTTGTAATCCGCCTGAGTCGTCCTGTTTGAGAATGGTTAAAACACCATAATCAGTATGTTCGCCAACGCCCCATATCGGATTACCATCTGACGGTGATAAATTAGGGGGATAGTTAAAGATGCGAAACAACACTAAAGGATCTGAAGTATAACGGTCAGCAAAGTAAGATTCTTCTAATCCCAAACTTAGGGCTATACCAGTCATGAGAATGTGTCCCAAGTTTGTCATCGCTTCCATATATTCAAGCACTGTTTCGGCAAATTGGGGAATGTTGGCGGGGAAGAGGTTTGAACCATGCATAGGAGTACCAGCTTGCACTAGTGGGTGTTCGTCTGGGAGTTCAGCACCAAAGTAAATACCTTCTTTCAAGTCGGGTTTACCGGATGTCAGTTCGCCACCAACGGGGAAATAACCTCGCCATGCAATACCTGCCAAAGCCATACGAATTTTAAGTTTAGTTTCCAAATCCTGGGCGAAAAAGTGGCGGCTGAGTTCTTCGAGTCGCTGCTGCAAATTTTCGTCTACACCATGTCCGATAATATAGAAAAAACCCGATTCTCGACACGCTTGCTGAATCTGAGATGCGACGGAATAGAGATTTCCTGTTCCAGAAACTAAGGCGCTAATATCAATAATCGGGAGAGATGAAAACTCTTTCTCCACAACTTGCAAGTTTTTCATGTTCAGCTTGGCAATATATATTCTTGGTTCCAGACTATTTGCCTATTCACATCAGTAATCTGATTATTGTAGAGACGGCGATTCATCGCGTCTTTATGATGATTTATCGCACTATCAAAAAACCTTAACCGAGCCGTATTGAGAGCAGTGATATAGTTTAATTATTTAAAATCGCTGACCTGTAGTAACTTCAAATCTAACTTCTCCTTGGTCGCTAATTCCTAAGTCGCCTCGAATTAACCCAAAAGGTGAGTTCAAGCGCAATCCTAAGCCGTAACCAAAGCCACTTCCAGGTTTGTCTCGTAAGACTCCTGGTTCTCCTAACACGGTTTCGCTAGACCCGAAATCTGAGGCGAAGTCAGTAAAGACAACTCCCCCTACTGACTGGAAAATTGGGAAACGATATTCTACGGAAGCTAAACCATAACTCCGACCACTGGCAACTTTACCATAACCGTAACCTCTGACAGAATCTATTCCACCAATATTAAAAGCATCGGCTGGTGGGAAGTCTCCAATAGTTGTACCAATTTGTAAATTAATCGCCAACATTTCTGGATTATCAGTTGGTTTACCATTACCTATCCAACTAACTGGGAAATACTGAATATAGTCTCCCCGTAAGCGGTTGCTGGAAATATTCCCCAGTCCAATGGGAATCGCTTGTTCTGTGCTAAAGGTGAGGATTGAGCCTTGAGTCGGATTGTCTCGGCGATCGCGTTGATCTCTGGATACAGCAAATGATACTGTAAATAAGTCATCAATTCCAGTACCGCTCACAGATAGAGGACTCACTAATCTATCGACCTGGACAACGTTATATTCTCCATCGCGTAGGCTAATTCTGGTATAGTTGAGCGCCACAGATGTATCCCATTCATCAAAAGCTCGTAAAAGTGCCACGGAACCACCAAACCTTCCTTCTCGCACTTTGTCACCGTTAGCCAATCTGATATCTTCGTTGAAGGTTCCCGATGTATTGCGATTACGAAAACCTCTAACACTATAGCCTAAGCGGTTTGGTTCTTCTGAACGATAACGACTAGTAAATTGACCATCAAATTGGACATCTTTAGTGCTGAACTGCAAAACTGTATCTAATTTATCGTTCAGACCACTAACATTTTCATCTTTATAACCCACCCGACCGTATAGCCCAACGTCATCGTTATTACCGCCTCCTAAGATAAGAGAAGGGAAGCTACGCTCTTTGATTGCATAAAGGATATTAACACTGGAACCATCTTCTTTAGAGTAGACATTGACTTGATTAAATGACTCTAATCTCCTCAATCGTTGTAAGTCTGCTTGAAGTAAATCTTCACGGAATAGCTGACCTGGTTTGAGTCTCAGCAAACCAATGATAAAATCTTTTTGAGTTCGCCCTTTGATTGGCAGACCTTTGTCATTAATAAAACGAATCTGGATATTTTTGACAATTTTTTGGGAAATTTCCAGCGTCTGGCTATCTCCTAAACTAACTCCTATATAATCACCATATTTGGCATACTCTCCCTCTATCTGGATCGTAGCTTCTGGTGTCACAATCCCACTAGCCCCATCTTGAGTAGATGGTTGCAAGTCTGCAAGGGCCTCTGGATTTTTACCACCCACTAACATTACTGCGATCGCAACTACAGTTATTTGAACTCGCATATTGAAAATCCGTTAGTGTTATTAAGTTTACAGCATAGAGCGGATCTCTTGTGCGTAAGTTCTATATTAACCTTGTTATTGGGTATCCCAAAATCCGGTTGCTTGTTTCCTCAGTACTCAGTATAAACTGTCAGATTGTTTTAAAATTGCGATTTTTAAGCTCGTGTTTGGCTTTTTTGTAGATAATTAAAGTGGGTAATTATCTGGTAAATCCACCTAAACATAAAAAGCCATGAGACAAAAACCTAAACAACAAATGCGTATATGGGCGGTGTTGTGTCATTTCTCGGCTTTGTTGGGATGGATATTATTGTTTTTTTTAGTATTTATTGGCATTCCTTTATATTTACCTTTAAATCTTTTAGCTCCCCTGATAATTTGGCACTTTAAAAAATCACAATATCCTTGGATTGATTTTCAAGGTAAAGAATCATTAAATTTTCAATTTTCTTTAACATTATATACATTGATTGTCATAGCAATATCCTTAGTTTTTTTGTTAACTAGTTTTGGTCTGATGATGATTAATAATGGTTCATCCAATGAAATAAAAAATATTTTAGACGGCTTGTTAATTGTACTGATGTCCTTAATTTTATTCAAACTCATATTACAATCGTTTGTAGTGACTTTTGCATCTGTAAAAGCCTACAAGGGTGAGTATTATCGTTACCCTTTTACAATTAGAGTTTTGCGATAATTCTAAAACTTATTACAAACAATAAAAATTACATACAATATAGGTAAAAATTATATGATTGGAATTGCGATCGCAGGTACTGGATTTGGTCAAAAAGTTCACATCCCTGGATTCCAAGCACATCCTCAAACTGAGGTAGTTGCTGTCTATCATCGAGATATAAATAAAGCTAAAGCCATAGCAGAATCCCATAATATTCCTCACGCCTCTGATTCTCTGGCTGATATTGTGGCATTACCAGAAGTGCAAGCAGTCAGTATCTCTACGCCGCCATTTTTGCACTATGAAATGGCAAAAACTGTACTGCAAGCTGGGAAACATTTATTACTAGAAAAGCCGACAACCTTAAATGCAGTCGAAGCTAAAGAACTTTATCAGTTAGCGAAAGCAAAAGGTGTAATTGCAACTGTAGATTTTGAATTTCGCTTTGTACCAGCATGGCAGTTATTTGCTGAATTACTATCAGAAAATTATGTGGGTGAGTTGCGCCTAATTAAAATTGATTGGTTAGGTTCTTCTCGTGCTGATACTTCACGCCCTTGGAATTGGTATTCTGACAAAGACAAAGGAGGTGGTGCATTAGGATCTTTAGGTTCCCACGCCTTCGATTACATTCACTGGTTATTCGGGCCAGTCCGTAGATTAAACGCCCATTTGAGTACTGCGATTCCTACACGAGTTGACCCTATTAGTGGGGAATCTAAGCCAGTGAATACAGATGACAACTGTATATTAACCCTGGAATTAGCAAATGGTACACCTTGCCAACTTTCTATCAGTGCGGTTGTTCATGCAGCAAGAACCCATTGGATAGAAGTATATGGCGATCGCGGGACATTAATTGTAGGCAGTGAAAATCAAAAAGATTATATCCACGGCTTTCGTGTTTGGGGTTCCCAGCCGGGTAAACCTTTAACTGAAATAGAAATACCAAATCGGTTAATTTTTCCCAAAAATTATGCTGATGGGCGGATTTCGGCATTTATCCGCGTAGTAGATCAATGGGTACAGGGAATTGAACGCAATCAGGAAATTACACCATCACTGCGGGAAGGAATTTATTCTCAGTTGTTGATGGATTTATCCCATGAATCTCATACAAAAGCAAGCTGGGTAGATGTACCTAGCTTGGAAGGATTTCTTAGCAACTAGAGAGAAAATGAGCAAAACTCCCCGTATTCGTATTCCCCCGGAAGTCAAGAAATATGTTTTTGAACGTGACAAATATCAATGTCAAAGCTGTGGTAAAACTACTACAGAAACTCACCTCACCATTGACCATATCATTCCTCTTGCCCGTGGTGGTCAAAATGATATCAGCAATTTACAAACTCTCTGTCTTACCTGCAATCAGCAGAAAACAGATAATATTGACCCCCGCTTCCGGCGATATTTTCAGCATTAGGCTAAAATTGTGTGGGCTATTCGTTTCTTATTTCTATGCCTCAAAATCACAATAGCAATTCCCGAAGATTCCCCAATATTAAAACTACAATTCTTTACCTCTTCACCTTCATGACTGTTTTAGTAATAGCCTTTCCCTGGCTATATGAGGTTAAAACTAAAGCTGGGATCAATATATCACGTAGCCGCCATGCAGGAACCTTTTTTGAGAAACATACATTTGGACTCTTCAGGTGTGAGTGGCTTTATCCCTACCATTGCGATCGCTCCCAGGCTAAGTAAAGAAAATTAAAAAGAGAAGGGGAAAATTTTCCCCTTCTCTCTGTGTGAGATTTTTACCGTGCGTCCCTACATTTATCCCAACTGATTGGAGATCGCACTAACATCAACGGCTAACTTCTTGCCCAACTTGAGCAACTGAAGACACTGATTATCTCCTTCATTGCCAACGCTAGTAATACACACCGGCGCTATTTGACTGTGTAGACAACTAAAGTATAGTTCCTGTGATCGCTGTAGGGAAACATCAATATTTAGTTGATCCCCGACATCAATCAACCGCTCCAATAGTTGGATATCTGCATTAAAACTACCATTGGCATCGTGCAATAATTGCCAAAGCGATCGCGCAATTAACTGTTCTAACATCTGCTTACCGTCAGGAATATTTAGCCGACAACGCAGATGTTTTGCTTCAGTTGCGATCGCTTCCAATTCTAAGATGTGACTCCAACTTTTTTGGGGATCAGCGATATCTTGCTCAAGCGATCGCAATGTCATCAGACAGCGATGCCCTAAAGCAATATCTGCCGCCACTTGCAATTCTTGCGGTACTGCGATTTCATCTCGATGAAACGCCATCAGCACCCCATAATTATCACGGTAGGCTTGGGTATACAACTGTCCTAAGCGTGTCAGTGTTTCCTGACTAAGCAGCCGCATAATCCGGTGGCGTTCTTCAGCAAATAGATTTTGTAAGCTGAAAGCTTCTTCGCCAAATAGCTGTGTCATCGCCAAAATAGTATGAGCTGCACTAGCTTGTTTTAGTGCCCCAAACAGCTTTTCTTTTAATTGGCTGTAGTCACGCCGCCCGGTAAATTGTTGAATGCAGCAGTGGAAATCCCAGCCTCCCAAATGCAGAACCGCAAATACCAAATGCTCACTTTCCCAAGTAATCTCTGATACCAGCTTTAAATTTCCTACAGCCAGAGTTAGCGATCCCATCCGTTGCAGTTGGTAATCTAGCTCATTGGCAGCATAGCAATAAACTTTTTTGTGGTAACGCTGAGATTGTTTGTCAGCAACATCTTTTCTAGGCAAAGAATTGTGCGTCTGTGCTGGTTTCTGATTGGTAAATAGGGAAGTAATGGCGTAATGGGATGCTACTTGCTTAAAGCCAAGTTGGGCAGTTAACACGAGTTGCCGATAAATTTCCGCACCGTGTTTGAATTCATCGACATTACTGGGGGCTAAACCAAGACGTTTGACAAAGCCTTTTTCTAACTGTACACCAGCCACTTCCCCTGCCAATTCCAAAGCACGGGCGGCGTAGCGCAGAATTTGTGTCCCCTCTGGACGGGAAATTTCTTCAAAAAACCAACCGCAACTAGTGAACATCAACAAAGCATGACGCTGCATTTCTAACAGACGCAAAGCATCTACTTGTTCGGCTGCTGTTAGTTTGTGGGTTTGATGACGGGCTAAGAAACGGTTGACATTGCCAGCAGAGCGATCACGCATTACTTGGATATATTCATCCCGTGTTTGCCAGGGATCGCGAAATAACTGCCTACCATGTTCCTCATAAACTTCAGTTAGCTGATCCCGCAGCCAATTAAGGGCATCCCGCAAAGGACGACGCCATTTCTGATGCCAAACACCACCCTCACCACCACAACCACAGTCATCTTCCCATCTGCCGACACCGTGGGCGCAACTCCAGGCTGTGACTGACTTTAATTCCACTTCCCAACCGGGAGAATTTAAGCTCAGGTAATGGGCGAAGTTCGTTACCGTCCAACCTTGTTGAGGAAACTCTTTAGTAAAGGCGTAGGCTAAAGTTTTCTCTGTTCCCTTCTTGTGGTGTCCGAAGGTTTCCCCATCCGTCGCCACAGAGATTAACTGTGCTTGACGATGATCCCCACGCACCGCCGAACCGATACGTCCAGCAAAGTGACTGGAATTATAAACCACATCACTAAAACCCATGTCTCGCGATATTGGCCCGTCGTAGAAGAAGATATCAATGTAGGGTAATTCTTCTGTACTACCATCGTTGGGGCTAGTGGCGATCGCACTTAGGGGTGAAGATGAAGTATCGAGTGTGGGCTGTAAATAACAACGATAGGGACGGGTAGAATCAATCTGACTACCGCCGACTTCGATCCATTCAGGATGGGGATGATCTGGAGTGGGGAGGGGACGGCAACGCAGGGCTTGAGACGGTGCAAGGATAATGAAGCGAATACCCTCAGCAACAAGAGCTTCTAAGGTTGCGTAGTCTACAGCAGTTTCTGCTAGCCACATCCCTTCGGGATCACGTCCAAAGCGAGAGCGGAAGTCTTCTTTACCCCAGCGAATTTGGGTATATTTGTCGCGTTCATTCGCCAGAGGCATGATGATGTGATTGTATACTTGCGCGATCGCATTGCCGTGACCATGCAAGCGTTGGCTACTCTTAGCATCCGCCTCTAAAATCCGCTGATAAACTTCCACATCGTAGCGTTCTAGCCACGACATCAGCGTCGGCCCGATATTAAAACTAAAATACTCGTAATTATTGACGATCCCCACCACTTCACCTTGGTCATTTAAGACTCTGGCAAAGGCATTCGGGCGATAGCATTCCCAATGAATCCGCTCATTCCAGTCATGGAAAGGTGCAGCGCTCGGTTGGCGTTCAATTGCGTCCAGATAAGGGTTTTCCCTCGGTGGCTGGTAAAAATGACCATGCACCGTCACATAAACACCATTAGCCTTTCTCAGGGGATCGGTTTCTTTAGTGTTATTGGGATCTGAATGTAATGTTAACGTTGAGCCAGAGCTAGCTGGCATTTCAGCAGCAGAAGTCATGTATATTTATCCAAAACAAAAAACTTGCAGTTGCACCGAAAACATTGTGCATAAACCTTTCTCCAATGGTTTAAACACAAAATCCGGTATAAACAACAACTAGGGAATCCAACCAAATTTTTGACAAATCTTTCTCATTGTAGTGGGAAATCTGCGTTATCGCACAGCCCTTTCCCTGAAGGCTCAAATGTAATTAGCCATTGAACAAAAACTCAGTTAGGGGTTTCCTCGTTAGCAGCGCCAATTAAAATTTTAATTGTCTTTTAATATATTAAACCCCATTCTTGATGTAATATTTTGGCTCCGATTCATACTTTTGCAACGAAAGATTACAAAAACTCCTTAAATCGCAATCTTATTTTACATACGCTGTAGTGAACTGAAAACAGTACAATTTCTGAATTGGTCTACAGGTGGTTGAGAGTACCATATCGGAGTGATGAGTGAAAGTAATTTTTAATTCAACACTCCAAATTTAAAATTTAGGATTGCTAGCTGTGAATGATACCCTCAACCCAAAACAACAAATGTCAACCAAAAACATTATTCTTTTCGTTCTATTACTGTTTATCCCAGTTTCTGTAGCAGCCCACTTTTTGGAGTGGGGAGAATTGATAGTTTTCATTACAGCTGGATTAGCAATTCTGCCCTTAGCAGCTTGGATGGGTACAGCCACAGAAGAAATTGCTGTCGTGGTGGGGCCGTCATTGGGGGGCTTGTTAAATGCCACCTTTGGTAATGCAACAGAACTAATCATCGCCCTAGTAGCGCTGAACGCCGGGTTAATAGATGTAGTTAAAGCCAGTATCACGGGATCGATTATCAGCAACTTACTACTGGTAATGGGTTTTTCCATGCTTTTGGGAGGACTGCGCTACAAAGAACAGACATTTCAGCCAATTGTGGCGCGGGTGAATGCTGCTTCGATGAATTTGGCAGTGATTGCCATTTTGATGCCAACGGCGATGAATTACACCTCTCAAGGAATTAGCGAAGAGACAGTGCAAAATCTTTCTATTGCTGTTGCCGTCGTATTAATTCTGGTTTATGCTCTAACGCTGCTATTTTCGATGAAAACCCACTCCTATCTATATGATGTGGGTGTAGCGGAGACAGAAGAGGAAGAAACCCCTCATGCTAAACCAAATATGATGTTGTGGGTTGGTGTACTGCTAGTATGTACCTTACTAGTAGCACTTGAGTCAGAAATGCTAGTAGATTCTCTGGAAGTAGCCACATCTCAGCTAGGTTTGACGGCGCTGTTTACAGGGGTAATTTTGGTTCCCATCGTCGGTAACGCGGCTGAACACGCCACAGCAGTCACGGTGGCGATGAAAGATAAGATGGATCTTTCCCTTTCGGTAGCTGTGGGATCAAGTATGCAGATTGCCCTATTTGTCGCGCCCGTTTTGGTAATAGCTGGGCGGATATTGGGTAAACCAATGGATTTAGATTTCAAACCCTTTGAATTAGTTGCTGTGGTTGTGTCAGTGTTGATTGCAAACAGCATTAGTTCTGATGGTAAATCCAATTGGCTCGAAGGCACTTTGTTATTAGCTGCTTATACAGTATTGGGATTCGCCTTCTACTTCCATCCAGTTATGGAAGGTATGGGGTAGTTTAGCAGTGCATAGGCGTAGCCCGTCGTAGACATCGCTCTTGATGATTTTAGATTCTTTTGGTTCATCATTCCTCCACCCGGTTTTCCCTCTTCTGCATGACACAAATCCAAAATCTGTTAATTACACGCTTTTGCCTGGGACAGGAGAAAATAAGAACATATAAGAGCGATCGCCTGTATGAGCTACTGCCTTAATCCCCATTGTCCCAAGCCTGAAAATCCTCATGATGTCAAGTTTTGCCGGACTTGCGGTTCTAAGTTACTCCTCAAAGAACGTTACCGTGCTATCAAACCAATCGGACAAGGTGGTTTTGGCAGAACCTTCTTAGCTGTGGATGAAGATAAACCTTCAAAACCACGCTGTGTAATTAAGCAATTTTATCCCCAATCCCAAGGCACTAACACTCTTGCCAAGGCCGTAGAGTTATTTAACCAAGAAGCGGTACAGTTAGATGAATTGGGTAAACATCCCCAAATTCCCGAACTCTTGGCATATTTTACCCAAGAAGATCGCCAGTATCTTGTACAAGAATTTATTGACGGGCATAACTTAGCCCAGGAATTGGCACATAGGGGTGCTTTCAATGAAACGCAAATCCGGCAACTATTAAATGATTTATTATCAGTTTTACAATTTTGTCATGCTAGACACGTAATTCACCGTGATATTAAGCCAGAAAATATTATTTTACGTAGCGGTGATAGCAAACTAGTATTAGTAGATTTTGGTGCAGCTAAATCTGCCACTGGCAACGCCTTAAATCAAACTGGTACAAGTATTGGTAGTCCAGAATATGTTGCTCCTGAGCAAATGAGAGGTAGGGCTGTTTTTGCCAGCGATATTTACAGCTTGGGTGCTACCTGTATTAATTTATTAACCCAGCGATCGCCTTTCGATTCTTATGATACTAACAACGATACTTGGGTTTGGCAGAAATACTTAAAAACTCCTGTTAGTAATCATTTGAGTCACATTCTCAACAAAATGCTAGAAAGCATTCCCGTTCGGCGTTATCAAACAGTAGATGAAGTTCTTAAAGACTTAAATCCACATTCGCAAGTAGCAGCCACACCAGCCATAAAGCCAAAGCCTATCCCTCAATCACCACCCAATTCGCCACCCGCTTTTGTATCGCCATCTCCTAGTCAAATCGATCTAGAATTAGAGGAAATGAAAACTCAATTTCTGGGTGGCAACAAACCTCAAGCCAATAAAATACAACCACCAATTTCCACATCTCAGCCAACGAGTAAAAACGAAATAGATCAAGAATTAGAAGAATTAAAAGCCAAATATCTTGGTAATAATAATCCTTAAAATCAATAAACAGTAGAGAATTGCTATTATCCTCCTCTCTTCCTCTGCGTTTTCTGCGCCTCTGCGGTTCCTTAAAAAAAGTGACTCTGAAACTCAGAGCCACTTCTAAATCTGTATTTTGAAACTGACTAACCTTTCACAATATTCTGATACAGATGTGCAAAAGCTTACTTACCAGCTTCAGCAATAGGAACCCATTCAGTATGGAAACTTCCGGGCTTATCAAGACGCAGGTAGGTATGTGCGCCAAAGTAGTCGCGTTGTGCCTGAGTTAGATTTTGGGGCAAGCGATCGCGGCGATAGCTATCAAAATAATCTAAGGAGGCGCTAAATGCGGGTACTGGAATTCCTACTGTTGCGGCTGTCGCAATCACTTCCCGCCAAGCAGTCTGTCTGTCGAGAATGGTCTGCTTAAATTCGGGAGCTAACAGCAAGTTAGGCAAAGCTGGATTTTCGCTAAAAGCCTTCTTAATCTTATTCAAAAAGCGAGCGCGAATAATACAACCACCTTTCCAAATCCGCGCCATTTCGCCCAGATCCAAATTCCAGTTATATGTTTTTGAAGCTGTGGATAGCAACGCCATCCCTTGAGCATAAGAACAGATTTTTGAGCAATAGAGAGCATCGCGTACTTTGTTGATAAAGTCCTTGGTTTGCCCGTCATACTTGCCACTGGGGCCTGTGAGGACTTTAGATGCTGCAACCCGCTCATCTTTAATCGAAGATATAATCCGGGCATTAACTGCTGCTGTAATTGTAGGAATAGCAACTCCCAATTCCAATGCAGTTTGTACAGTCCAGCGTCCAGTTCCCTTTTGACCTGCTGCATCAACAATCAAATCCACCAGGGGTTTATTTGTTTCTGGGTCAATATATGGGAAGATATTCTTCGTAATCTCAATCAAAAATGAATCGAGTTCATCGGTGGTGTTCCATTCAGCAAACACATCATGTAGCTGACTGGGGTTTAATCCAGCAACATTTTTCAGCAAGTCGTAGGCTTCAGCAATTAGCTGCATATCGCCATACTCAATGCCGTTGTGTACCATTTTGACATAGTGGCCAGAACCACCAGGGCCAATATAGGTTACACAAGGGCCATCATCGACTTGGGCAGCAATTTTGTTGAAAATTGGTGATAGAAACTCGTAAGAGCTTGTTGTACCTCCAGGCATCAGAGATGGGCCATTTAGTGCCCCTTCTTCACCGCCACTGACACCCATACCAAGATACCGAAGCCCAGCGGGTTCTAATTCCTGAGTGCGTCGTTCCGTATCTTCAAACCAAGAGTTGCCACCGTCGATAATGATATCGCCTTCCTCTAACAAGGGTTTGAGTTGAGCAATCACCGCATCCACTGGCTTACCAGCTTGCACCATTACGAGAATTTTGCGGGGACGTTCCAATAAGGCAACGAATTCTTCTAAGGTAAAGGCGGCTTTGACGTTCCGTCCTGTAGCACGCTGCGCCATAAACGCATCCGTTTTTTCTCGGGAGCGGTTGTAAACTGCAATTGGGAAGCCATTGCGCTCTACGTTTAGAGCGATGTTCTCACCCATAACGGCTAATCCAATCACACCAAAGCTTTGTAGTGTCATAAAAAATTTCTGGCTAACTCTCTTGCAGATCCTTTTACTTTAAGGGTAGTCCGATATTTTCCGTTCTCCCCTAAAGAAGACCTTAAGAGTTGAATAAAGGGCAAAAATCCACAACTAACACGGCTAATTAATTTTAAATTGTATCTAAATCAACAATTGACTGACAAAATTTGCAAAATTGAAATAGTCAAAGGACGCAGTAAGGAGTAACCAAATAATGCTGGCATTTGTCCTAGCTTTGGTGGTCGGTATTGGTAGTTTAGCCATTTACATAGCAGCTTTCTTTTTTCCAGAAATCCATCGCAAGAATGACTTTATCTGGAGTGGCGTAGGACTATTCTATGCTTTAGTCTTATGGGTGTTTGCACCACGCATTACTGGAGGTTTGTTGCTGGGTCATGTGGCTAGTGTGGCTCTTTTGGTCTGGTTTGGCTGGCAAACTCTATCATTACGTCGCCAACTGACCCCCCAGGCACAACAAACGCAAGTACCCAGTTCTGAGACGGTGAAAGCTGGAATTCAGGAACAGGTAAATAAATTGTCCCTTCAAGAACGGCTGGGCCAGTTGCAAAAAGGTCTGGGTAGCACCTTCAGTGGCGCGAAAGATAAAGTGCAACAGACTGTGAGTAAAAAGACACCCACAACCCCCAAACCAGAAGACATTACCTCTGTACTATCAGAGAAACCTGCTGTTGAAATTATTGACAAAACTATTGTCATACCAGAACAACCAACAGAGGAGACAGTTACTACCGACACGGAAGCAAAAACCGAGACTGTACCGGAAGCGATTCCACCACATCCCCCATCTCCCGAATTAGTGGAAGCAGCGCAACCAGATTTAGAAATTGAGGAGAAGCAACCGATTCCCGTAGAAGAAATTGCGCCGGATGCGGTACTTGCTCCCCCGGCAGAAGCACCACCGGAAGAAATACCGCCTAATCAACTAGGTTGAATGCAGTGAAACCCAGCGTTAACCTAATATAATGTTGGGTTTCACTATTTCCATCAGCGAGTTCTGGGTTTACCTCAGTAAATGTGAATGTAACTTTATCAACCATGTGTTGCCGCTTTTTCTTCTACTAATGCCTTCGCTAAAACAGCAGCAGCTTCAAAAGAATTATATAAGCCAAGACTTGTTATTTTGTCCTGAGCATCGAATGGTACTAAACTTGATTCCTTTAATAATTCGGTTGCCAATAAATGCATTAGTAAGAGTTTATCAGTGTGGGATAATTCTTTAACTAACGGTATGAGTTCGGTAAGAAGCATAACTTAAGGCTTTAATGAATTTAGATAGATTTTAGAGCATAGTTTGGGGAATGCTCTTAACTAACTAGAGATAAAAATTATGAACATCCAACTTCAAGCGGAATACGAGCAATTTCTACAAACACGAATTGCTATAGGTAGATATGAAAATACTGAAAATGTAATTACTAAAGCATTAAAACTGCTGGAAGAATTGGAGAACGGTTATCAGGAATGGGAAGAAGAAACCCAGAAAAAATAGCTGTTAGTCCCTCACTCGTCAGTGAGTGAGTGAGTGTAAGCTATTCATTTAACCTTGCAGCAATGCTTGAAACCTTACATTGTCCCGAATGCTATCAAAATCAGGGTTAAGTTTTGCTTCTCTACGACATCGACTAGGATTGAGATTAATTGCTTGTTGTAGGTTTTCAATGGCTAAATCAACATCATTTTGTAAGGTGAAATAGCAAGCTTTACCGTAATGGCCACTCTCATCATTAGCCTGTAGTTCTAAAGCTTTCTCACAACTAGCCAGTGAATCTTGGTAACGCCCCGCACGAGCCAGCACAATGCCCTGATTAGCCCACAAAAGCGGATATTCTGGTTGAAGTTTTATAGCTTCATTGAGGTTAGCTAATGCTTCATCATAACGCCCCAATAAACTCAACATCAAAGCCTTGTTGCTCAACATCTCAGGAGCATTGGGTTGAATCTTTAAGAACCGATCGCAGATAGTAATTACCTCTTTATAAAAATGTAAGTGCATCAGTGTAACAGCTATATTTCTTAATACATTCAGGTCATCATCTTTAATTGCTAAAGCTTCATTGAAACTAGCAAGTGCTTCTTGATAACGCTCTAATCCTGCCAGTACTGAGCCTCGGTTATTCCAAGCCTCGCCATAGTCATCTTTAATTTGCAAGGCTTTATCGTAGCTATTGAGCGCCTCTTCATAACGACCTAATTTTCCCAAGACATTGCCCTGGCAGTAATAAATTATGGGATTATCATCTTGAATTATTAAGGCTTTGTTATAACTCACGAGCGCTTCTTCAGAACGATCTAGATTATCCTGCTGATCACCTAAATTTAAAAATAGACTACTGCTGAATTCAGCATAACTAGGATAACTATTATTTGCAATTTTTTCAGCCTGCTCTGCTGCCTTCTGTAGCAAATCAACTTGCTGATTTGGTTGACTGCGTAGGGATTTGGACAACAGCCCTGTATATTTACCCAGTCCATCTTCCAAAAAGTCAACTTGAGTAAAACAAAGTCGTAATGCTGCTTCTATTTCTTCTTTGGAGGGGCCAATCAGATTCTCGTAGTTAATTTCATATTTAGCTGGATTTTCTGTTAACATCATCCAACTAAAGAAAAAGCCCAATTTTATGCTTTTCAGAAACTTATTAGTTGAATTGGGCAAGAGGCGATAATTCTCTACTGCTGCTTCTGCGACAACTGCGGCGAAAGGAATCATTACTACTTCAAGTTGTTTGAGATAGCGAGAAGCAAAGAAATGGGAAAGAAATTGACGCTGACCCTCATCTCTTCTCCCAAAGAGAGCATGATAGAGAAATTCAGCAGTGTATTGACGCCAATCATAGTTATTGTATTTTTCTGGATCATGGCTATCTGGAGCAACTTCTTGGTTTGCTTGTTGCTCAAAATATGTGGCTAGCAGTTCATGGGTTTCACGAAATCGCGTTCTATCCTCATTACAAAATGACAACCGAAAAACATTACGAGCCACATCATCCAGACGATAATGATCTTGAACAAACTCAACAAAATCGCACTTTGTTAGCCATTCAAAACAGTCGATACTTGCATGAACACCAGTTTCAAAATCTATTCCTTGCTTTTGCATTAAGTACTGAATCAACGATCGATCAAACCAACGACAACAAGCGGCTAATTGTACTATCTTTTTTTGATTTGCATTTAGTCCTTGCAGTAGCAGATCAGTAATTGCTTTGTTACCACGGGAAAAGTCGTCAATATCTCTACCTGCTTCCTTCTCTCGTCTGATCCAGTTGAGATAGTAGGGTAAGCCTTGAGTAGCTTTATATATTTTCTGAATATCTCCAGATTTAGTAAAGCCAATATGCTGAAGATATTCCTTAGTTTGTTCTTTGTTGAATTCGTCTAGCCGTTGTTCATAGATTACATCCCGATCCTGTTGCAACTTCCGCCAATTTTCTTTTTCTAATAAAGAACGTCGTCCTGCCACCAAAATACGTACACTATAAGACTTAAGGGGCGTATCTTCTAACAAATACTGCCACAGCCAAGTGTCAATATCTGACGATGCCTTTTCATAGGTATCTAGAACCAGTACAATCGAGCGCTTGTGTTTTTGAGTTTTCTGGATTAACCCTTGAGCAAATGCATGAGTCAACTTGGGTATTGGTTCCAGCATCAACTCCTGAAGCTCTTTGTCATTCTTCGTTGCTGGATGCTGTTGCAGCAGTTCTTGTATACGCTCTTTCGTCGGTTTGAGTGCCTGTGATGCATCTGATAATATTCCACCAGCCTTGACCGTAGCATCTAAACCTAAACTCAATGCTGTTCCGTGATCTCCCAAGTAGCCTGCACCTGTGGCTAGCAGTGTAGCTGTTCCTAGTTCAAACCAATCTTTAACCGTATTTTGTTGCTGTGTATCAACTGATTTTCCTTGCACAGGTTCCGTTTTCAGCTTGTAAACAGTTTCCTGATACTGCTCATAAAGTGATGTAAAAGGGTCAGGTTTAGGTAATAAATCCCTTCGCCAGAGTCCGGTAGGTTTTGGTAATAGCTCATAAAGCTTTTCCATTAGCTTCAGTGGCGTTTCAATACCTGCTGTAAGCCCAAAGGACACCTCTGCAAAGTCAGCTTGCAATTGGTGCGTCTCTTTCAGTTTTTTGATGAGGGTAGTTTTGCCAACTCCCCCAAACCCATAAACCTGAAGCAGCAGTGGGGTTGATTCTGGAGATACCAGTGCTTTGGCAAATTTAGCTAGAAAGTCCTGAGCCTGTTTGCGAGAGATGTAATAAGGTATTGGAGTTGTCATCTGGCAATGGAAATACTTGGTCAGATGTATAGATTTTAGCGACTCCTACTTGAATTCAACATCTTAAATTCCTTATTTCAAGGAATTCTATAAAAATTAGATTGAACCATTGTAATTTTTAATGCTAAATCTGAGCCTTTGAGGGCAACTGGCGATGTCTGATGATAAACTGTAAAGCGGCTACACGCACCATTAGCCATAAAACTTGCTAGCGAAACGTAGCCTAGTAAAGCAATCCCAGTCTTGAGGAGATTACTTTGGTTCTCTGCGAGAGGCTACGCCAACGCTTGCAATGACGAAAATACTACCTTTGCGTAAATCCTAAAAGTAAATTTTATTAACTTCGCCCAACTCAAATTCAACAGGAAAGTTATTCAACTCTGGCGCGGAGTGCAGGAGATGGAAAGAGACTTCCAAATCCAACTTGTCGCTCATTTAAGGGTTCTAGAGCATCGTTCCAAAGACTTTCATAATAAAAGAAAGTTACGCCTAGACCACGTTCTTGGGCAGCCCGCACCTGAGACTTAATTTGCTGCATGGGAACTGGATTATTTCGTAACCCAGTCATAATACCAATCCCAGTTGGAATTATTTTTTGGGCTTCTTGAATTTCTGAACGAGAAATATTAGCCACAAAACTTTGCAGATTCGGACGATAAACTTGCACAATTAACTCGTCCACAATATTTTGTCGTATCCAACTCAGCCAGTCTTGCAGGTGAAACTTATAAGCAAAATCATAGTAATTAGGAGAAATAGAGAAAATTGCCTGGGGTTTTCTCTGTTTCACAGCTTGGTTAAGTTGTACCATGAACGCCGTAATTTTATCTGCCCGCCACTTTACCCATGCTGCATCTTGGGAATTTTTTGGGGGAGCATTTTTGGTTTCTTTGGTGTACAAAGCAACTGTATATTGGTCGTAGCCAAATTCTTCAGGCAAACTCATGTGATCATCAAACTGAATACCATCGGCATCATATTGGGTAATAGTTTCCAGCACAAGATTAGTGATGAAGTGTTGTACTTGCGGCAGGAACGGATTCAGCCACATCACCTCACCAGCCGCACTGATAGAAGTTTGGCTACCATCACGCTTTTGTGTGAACCAATCAGGATAATTCAGTGCTAGTTCTGATGTTGGGGGAGCCATAAAACCAAATTCAAACCAGGGAATCACTAGCAATCCTTTGCGATGGGCTTGGTTAATCAGGTCGGCAAGAATATCATGTCCTTCTGAACCTTTATAGACAAAAGGTTGAATACCTGCACGTTGTGCGATCGCACTTGGATACATCACATAACCAGAATTCCACACTACAGGATAAATTGTGTTGAAGTTCAGCCGTCGTAATTGACTTACCGCATCCTGGACTTTGGCACGATCCTTGAGGGTGTCAAAATCATTGGTGGTCATCCAAACCCCGCGAATTTCTTGACGGGGTATCTGTGCGATCGCAGGTGTGAAACTGTCCACCAGTAATACGGTAAAAAAGGATATTAAAATGAGAATCGGAAACAGATACTTAAGTAGTCGCCGCCAACTTTGAATAATAAAAGGTGATTTCATAAATTTGAATGGTGCATTAGCTACCCACACACGCCATTGCTCGCTTTTACGATTGAATCTACTAACCATATAGTCTACAAGTATTTATGCTTAGTACAGGATTGATGAGTTGGTAGTTGTTCGTTCCCTGCTTATGGAACTTTTGCACCAGAAAAACTAAAGCAGACAATATTAAGATAGTTGACGCAGCTAGTAAGCATTTGTGCCCAATAGAGATTGAAATGGGCAATAGAACACTTGTACCGATCAGTTCAACTGTTCTCTCTGGCAAGTTTGAGGCATCGCAAGCTCGCTGTGAGATGTTGCATTTGGTGCAGACTCTCATAGAGAAGTATTGGTTATATTCCATCTCTCTTCGGGACTTCCAAAATATAAAATCACAGATATTCTATAGAAATGATAATCACTGATGTATAAACTTCCCCTAATAAGTTAATGGGAACTTTTAGAAATAGGAGTTAAGCTAACGATTCAAGTAAAAATAATTTGGGAGACTTAAACTACTAAATTTAATCTCAAATTTCATTATTTATTTGAACTAAATTAGGAAAGATAACTTTTTTCTGTAACTCTTATAGAATGATTTAAATTATCTTTAATATATTCAAGGATACCTTGAGCTACATGCTCTGCAAGCTTAACTGGGACAGCATTACCTATCATCTGCTCAAGGTCTGTTTTTGTTCCTTCAAAAATAAATGTTTCAGGAAAAGTCTGCAAATAGCTTCTTTCAATTGTAGTCAATGGACGCAACTTTTCTGTAACGTTTACTGGATCTTTAGGGTGCTTTTTATAGGTTTTAGGAATAGGACGATTAACTCCTCTTACTGTTGGGCTAGGTTCATCAATACTAAAAATTCCTCTTCTTTGGTAACTTCTTGGATGTCTGTAGTAATATTGAATTTCTAATTTATTTCCCAGATAATCTCTAATGGTCATTGGCTTGTCTGCCAACCTTTTTTTCAGGTAAGGTTCTAGACTTTCGTCTTTTCCTTTTAACTCTCCAAAGCAGAAAAATCTTTTTCGCTTTTGAGGGACACCGCACAAACTAGCATCTAAAATTATTTCACTTAAACCATATCCAGTATCTTTAAATATTTGTTTAATCTCTTGATATTTATTACTTTTACGAAATAGGTCTACGTTCTCTATTAAAAACCACTGAGGAAGAACACTTGTAACTATCTCAGAAAATACAATACTTAAATCTCCTCTTCCTAAATTTTCATCACGTTTACCGGCGCTAGAGAAATCTTGGCACGGTGGGCCGCCAATAATAATTTCAGGACATATTTCTCTAAAAATTTGATAGTTTCTCCTTAAATTATTAAGATCGTAATCAAAAATTTCATGGCTAAAGTTTTTTTGATAAACATCTATAGCTGGTTTCCAATTATCAAATGCTGCTACAATATCAAAACCAGCATTTTGAAAGCCTAAAGATAACCCTCCACAACCAGCAAAAAGGTCTAAAACTCTAAGTGAAGAGTTTTTAGTATCATCTATATACTTTTCTTTCATACATTTATATGTTTTTTAATACTTCATCAAATATCTCTGGATTACTTAGAATAATACCATCAAATCTTCTTTCAGGACTTAAGTAATTTTGTCCTCCACCTAAAATAATATTCCCAATCTCTTCTTTAGTAATTCTAGGTTTAATCAATTCATCACAAATCATATAAGGATGAGTATTTAATCCACTTGATGCAAAAGCTTTATCATTCTTAGTATGATACGTCAATATGTCAATTATTGATGCGTATGGTATTTTACCATTTGTGGCAAATTCATATAACATTTTTGCCAGCCATATTACAGTTCGCGTATGACGTTGGATACTCTCTGTCCCAATTGGTAATTTTTTTGTAACATCAAAAAATAACCTAGTAAAACCAAAATCGCTCCAAATGAATATATCTAAACAGTTTTGGTATAACTTTGATGTTTTACCAACAGTTTTCCATACTGGCTGCATTACTAATGGAGATTGCATTTCTATATGATCGTAAAGTAAATTATCTAGACTCTCTGTCAATCTGGAAATATAAGGAAGCATATTACTAATACTAATCCAATCAGTAATTTCACTACAAACAGGATCAAGATATTTAAGTATTTGTTCTCTAGAATCTTTAAATTTGTCAGCAATACTTAATGTTAGATATACTATAGTATCTGGACGAGTAACAATTTCACAACCATATTTATGATCGGGTAGGCGACAAGTTGAATTATCTGGTAATGCTGTTAATTTAATTTCTATGCCACGCAAGCAAACATCATCATTAAAAGTATTTAATGTAACCAAATCTACTCGTGGCAATCTTCCTATAACTAGTTTTCTATAAGGAAGATAATCGCTTTCAAATGCAAAAAATAAGTTAGGAGATAGTGGTGTAATACCAAAAATATCGGTTACATCAATTTTCCCATGTTTAATTTTTAGGTTTTTATCAAGAGTTAAATAGACTAGCTGTAGCCCTTGACTGTGCATATAGCAAGCCAATGAAGCAGGAAAAGAATTATTAAATTGATTTTTTCCCCAACTATTGACCTGAGAGAAATCTCTGTTAGATTTAGTTAATCCAAAAAGACCAGGTTGTACTGTATTTTGATTCATTAGTTTCTTTGTTAGATACTCATTTAAATAGTATCTTCCGCAATCAGTGATTTTGCCGCAACACTATTATGGATATATTATGTGCCTGTCATCAAAAATTATCCTTTTGGTGTATATACTTAAAACAATGTATTGAATAATGCTTCTAAAATTACTAACATCTTCCACACCCCAACTGTGTAACAATAGAGAACTGTAATAAGAAAAATATTGTTAAGGTAATTTAGTGAGTCCAACTGCTCAATCCACGGCAAGTGCGCGTCGCGTGGTATTTCCTTTTACGGCAATTGTGGGCCAGGAAGAAATGAAACTGGCGCTCCTATTGAACGTGATTGACCCCAAAATTGGTGGTGTAATGATCATGGGCGATCGCGGTACCGGTAAATCCACAACTATCCGGGCGCTGGCGGATCTGCTGCCAGAAATTTCTGTGGTTGCCAATGACCCCTTCAGTAGTGATCCTAGCGACCCCGACTTGATGAGTGATGAAGTCCGCCAACTCTTAGAACAAGGGGCGGAAATTCCTGTAGCTCATAAAAAAGTCCAAATGGTAGACCTGCCGCTAGGAGCTACAGAAGACCGAGTTTGTGGCACAATCGACATTGAGAAAGCTTTATCTGAAGGTGTCAAAGCCTTTGAACCAGGACTGCTGGCAAAAGCTAACCGGGGCATTCTCTATGTGGATGAAGTCAACTTACTAGATGACCACCTTGTAGATGTGCTGCTTGATTCTGCGGCCAGTGGATGGAACACTGTAGAACGGGAAGGTATTTCAATCCGTCACCCAGCACGTTTTGTTCTTGTGGGTTCTGGAAACCCTGAAGAAGGCGAACTGCGTCCCCAATTACTCGATCGCTTTGGAATGCACGCAGAAATTCACACCGTAAAAGAACCGGCCTTGCGGGTGCAAATTGTGGAACAACGGGCGGATTTTGACCAAAATCCTCTAGTATTTCTCGAAAGCCATAAAGCCGAGCAAGAAGCATTACAAGAGAAAATTGTCAATGCTCAAAAGCTTTTGCCAGAAGTGAAACTTGACTATGAACTACGGGTAAAAATTTCTGAAGTCTGTTCTGAATTGGATGTAGATGGTTTGCGGGGTGACATTGTTAGTAACCGCGCCGCGAAAGCCTTAACAGCTTATGAAGGACGCACTGAAGTTACAGTTGATGATATCTGCCGTGTGATTACGCTATGCTTGCGTCACCGACTGCGGAAAGACCCCCTAGAATCGATTGATTCTGGCTACAAAGTCGCCAAAGTTTTTAGCCGCGTCTTTGGCGTAGAATTACCAGAAACTGATACTGCACAAAAAAACGGCACAGGTCAAAAGTTAGGGGCTAGAAGTTAAAAATTACGAGTGAGGAGTTAGGAGTTAAAAGTTTTGAATGGAAAGCTGCTTCATAACTAACAACTCTTAACTCAGCACGGGCTAAACCCGGATTTCTCACGGATAGTGTAGGCAGAGGGAGAAGAGGAGTGTGGGGAGTGTGGGGAGTGTGGGGGGTAAGACTTCTTTCCCATCCTCCCACACCCCTTGGATTTCTCACAAGTGAGAAATCCAGGTAAAGTCCCCGTTACCGCTAACAATATTCAACACTGACTATGAGATTTTGGTCTTTTTGGTTCAACAGCTTTGTTTTATCTAGCCAATACAACCCACCCAGGTTTGTAGAATTATTGATGCTCTTATTAGCGATCGCTATGCTGGCAATAGCCAGTATTTTACCGGACATACCCTATTTAATCTTAGGCTTGAGCTTAGTAGTTGGGGCATCTATTTCTATTTTAGTGCGGGAAGCGATCGCGCCCTCACCCCAGGCGCGAATTACCCAGCTAACAGCATCGTTATTGCTGATCATCAGCCTCTATGGGTTTGCTGATTTAATGTACAGTATTTAATCGGGAATGGGGAATAGGGAATGGGGAATGGGGAATGGGAAGAAACTTAATTAACAATGCCCAATCCCTAATACCCAATCACCAATTCTGCATTTCTACCAATTCCATACACAACTCAATAGGATGATTACTGAGTAAGCGCTTCAGGTAGTTATTGTACTTTTGCTACTCAAATGCTACTCAATTAAGTGTGAAATCTTTCATTTTTAGCGATCGCTGCTTGCGATCGCGCTACTCAAATGCTACTCATTCAGAGCAATAGACTCTTAATCTATTGGTTGCGGGTTCAAATCCCTCGTCACCCACTTTTACAGCCCTTCATAAAACCCCCTTGACTAATTCTTGACTAAATTAAGTCTGCGGCGACCTCTAAAAGCCGTATGGCTCAAGGATAAATTAGATAAAAACTTTGACTAGTTTAAATAAAAACGCTTACTGTCCAGTGGAATATCTAGTGTGTCTACTGGACAGTTAAAATCTGAGAAAAATAAATTATGACTAAACTTGAGCTATTGCTGTTTTTTAGGCTAATAGACAAAACTTATTACCGATCAATGAGAGTGTGCATTTTCTACGGATGTCTTCAGGATCTAAGAAATCCAGATTGGTATTTACCCAAGTGACGAAAACGGAATTATGACCAATGACCAATGACCAACATTCCATATTATCGATAAAGAAGAATTTCGATAATATGGATTCCATTATGAATGAAATCGATAATATGTGCGCCCAAGTGACAAAATGGAGATTTTGACTAGTTAGTGCCGATCGCGTTCCAAGTCGTAAATTACTTTTTCTAGATACCAGTTGTCTGAACGACCAGGGTTGAGTCGTCGCTGGTATGCTAACAGACGCTTGGCTGTAGGTACGTCACCTTTGAGCAGAATGAGTAGGTCGCCTTGTAATGCTCTGTTCTTCGGGTCGGTGCGGTATGAATTCGATACCTTTCCCCGTGGTTTATTAGTGGGCTGTGTATCTGGTTTTGAAGGTTGGCGGAAAAGTCGAACTATTCGTATTGCGATGAATGTGCAATGAGCTAGCACTGTAAGAATGGTTAAAATTGTCATATTGAGTTGGTAGAGCAACTCATATCAGCATCTACGGGTTCCCTTGATAGAAGCATCAGAGGATACCCGTATTTTGCTTTGATTCTTTAAATTACTAGAGTGAATCCCCAATCCCCAATTTGTCTAGAGTCCCCATAAAAGTTTCAGTTACCCTGAATCCCCAGTGAGTTGATCACCGAGTTGTTGACCGGGGAATAAACCCATCCTTAGCAAGATAATTCTGAATATCCTTGATCTCATTCCAACAGCGAGTAAATTTGTGGTCTATGAGTTCATCGTGTCCATGCAGCCGATATTCAATTAGTTCTTTTTTACTGCTGTATTCGGCTAGGTGGACATCTATTCTCTTGTCAAGGGAAGTAATTTTAGAGACAATATTAGCTTCAACTTGGGCTAGTCGATAAATTGCCCCAATTACAGCAATTAATCCTAAAATAATAGTTAGGGCATTGTTAACATCAATTTTCATTGTTTAAAGAGCATCAAGTTTAAAGTTAAGAATTAAACTCTTCTATCTTGAGCTTCCATCCAGCAAATGATGCTAATGGAAGTTGACCCACCCATTTAGACGAGAATCGACAAGATATTGACCTGATATAATATCCTGCTTCCCGCATTTGATGAGGAACTGGCAACTCATATACAATAATTTCATCGCGGACTGGAATGTATACAACCTTTGATTTTGTAGATTCTGGATCTGGATACAAGAATTGTATATAGGCAGCACTTTGTATCTTCGTGCTATTCCATCCTTGAGTGTCCGTAATGGTTGTAGTGATTCTAAAAGTGTCACTTATTGCATTATTTGTAAATAATTGCCAGTTATCTGAAACTTGAACTTCACCAAGCAAGTTCCATGAAATAGTCATCAGAAACGCGCTATTACTTCTTTTCCAAATTTCAGGAAGACTTCACCATGAGCGCCAAGAACATCACGCTTAGTTCCGTTAGTTTTGTTAAACAAGGTTCCAAAATTCGTGATGATGGTTGATAGAGTGAAAGCTCCTGTAGCAACAGAGAAGGGAATACTGTAGTGAGATTGATTGCCGTTCTTGTCATAGAATTTGACATAACGGTTTCGAGTTGCAGTGGCAGGAACAACTATAGGAGTGTCATCTCCATAGAACCAGCTAATTGTAATCAACTTCCTTTTATCCCCTCTGACCTTGGGAATTGATACTGCATTGTCTGGAACAGTTGCTAGTAGTCCAACTGAAGCCAAACCACCTAATTTTGTGTAAGCTTCTTTTTTTACTGTTACTGCTAGAATCAGTCCTGCTTCCAAAGGATCGCGATAGTAAGCAGTATCATAATCATCAGCAGCTTGTGGTTTATATGCCTTTGGATTACTTATCAGATTTTGTCTTCGTTCTGCTTCTCTTGCTTTAGCTTTGTCTGCACGCGCTTGAAGTTCTGCCGCACTCAACCTTCTAGACATTTTGTATAACTTCCTGAACTAAATTCTTTGTAGCCGCTACGCTAACATCAGATTTTGGCTACTTTTTTACCCAGGAAACCTATAAGGTTTCCTATAAAACTGACTTATTTTGTTAGATTATCTAATTTGCATTAAACACTTGTGTGTATAAGTACTACTAAAAAGGCTTATTATGTTTGTCGTATCTAAGTGCTTTTGCGTATAGGATTTAAGCTGTATATTAACTATTGGAAATTAACTCTAGTTATAAATATTTTTTTGCATCTTAATTTTACTTTTTGAATTAAGTTTATAAAATATTATTTTTATGATTTTCAACTATTACAACCATTCGACTAGCGAGTGATTTCTAAGCGTAGTGTCAATCAAGAATATAGGGGGAATTAGGTTTCCTAGTGAGATGTAAGCATATCTAAATCGCAGTATGGCTACTGGTCTATAACGTCTGTTATTTGTCGGTTTACCGAGAATAGTTGTTTTGCCGGCAGTTGCTGTAGTTGTACTTGCCTTATCCGGATCGTTTAAAATGATATGGGATTCTCCCTTAAAAGGTGCATCAATTGCGTTGCACATCTTTGAATATATATTTTCTGCATCAGTCTTAGAATTTACTAGAATATAATTTCCTTTCGGGAAACCGTTGTCTGGATCTGTATAGGATGCAGATTTATTGCCACAGCTATAAGTAATACCTTTTTTAGAATCTAAAAATAAGGTTTTTATCTCATTTCCAATTGCTACCATGTCTGCTTTGGTAATAGCAGGTTTTATCCCTCCGCTTGAACATGAGAAATTCATTAACCTGCAACTTTTCTCATGTTCAATCAATGGCTCATCTGTTGGTTGTGCAGCTCCATCTTGGGAGAAATACAAAAATAGTTGAGGATGACCAGCAACAGGGGGAGCCGTATCAAATTTGGAGCCATAAACTACAGCTAAATTTTTTCTGCTATAGCCGATTACATTAAAGAATAAGTTGTGACGGATATTCATTATCGCGTCATTGTCGTCATCCGTAATTCGGCAAGCTAATTTTAGCGATGCTCTTGGCCCTGATAAATCACCATTACCTTCTACATCTTTAAAATATCTATCTACTCGCCGATTGAATTCAATTCTATAAGTCGTCTGAAGGTGTTCGACAGGATTAAAATTATCTGGTAGTTCAGCCATTAATCCTCTCCATCAAACAAATCTGAAAAGTCAAAACTAGATGGCTGAGAACTAGCTTTTGCAGCTTCAACCTCATCCTTTTTATCTTTATTTTCTTCGGTAGAGATGCCACTTTCTTTTGGCGTACCATCTGGATTTTTATCGCCTTTAATAGCTGATTTAAATTCAGTGTTGGCACTATCAATCTGATTTTTGGCATCAACAATGCTTACGGGAACTTGTACCACAGCCTGTATAGTATTAGCGCCAGCCTCTGCATTATTCAGGAAAGTAAAATACTTATTGTGGAAATTTGGATTTGGATTAAACCATTCGTAAGCTTTTTGCCCCAAGACTCGCCACACCTTGAGAGCATTCCCAATTTTAGCTACATGGCTGCCAATTAGTTCTAGTCCATTTATAAGTGCGCTTGTGGCATTTGTAATTGCATTGAAAACGTTAGCCGATGCTTGATAAATCCTATTGGCAAGCGCCCATTCTTGAGAAAGCTTTGTATAGTTATCTTCTCCGATAGCTTCTTGAATTAGGCTTGTTGTTGCCTTCCCAAGAATCGAATTAATATCAATTGGATTTCCGTCAATTCCTTTAGGAAGCACTAACCCAATTACGGTATTAATAATACTGCCTAATGTCTGCCCCAAATTATTTGTAAGCATCAAAGCATTATGCAATGTTGTAGCAAAAGTTAGTACTTGCAAAGCTTTGTCGATATAAGTATTATTTGCAATTACAGTAATGAGTGTTGTTATCCCTGCTAATTGTGTGGTGAAAAAGCCACGAACACCGCCTACTAGACTTCTGGATGTATTGTTTATATCTGATCTAGTTTGCTGATGTTGTGATGCAATAAAAGCCTGTAAGTTTGCAATATCTGCTGGGTTCACATCAATACCATCCTTTCCATCTCTTCCAGGGAAACCATTGTTCCCAGGTCTGCCATCTTTTCCATCTCGACCAGGAATGCCGGGAATTTGTACGACTGTTGTAATTCCTGGAGTACCCTGGATACCCCTTAAACCAGGGATACCAGGATCTCCTTTATCACCCTTGTCGCCTTTTGCGCCCGGTATGCCTGGTAAACCTCGTAGACCTTTAACAAGTTGATAGAGTGCGATCGCAGTCAACGCCGTAGTAAGTGCTGTACCTGCCTTGGACAAAGCTTCGCCACCAAGCCGCTTTGCTTGTTGCCCAATACCTTCCGCCTCTGTTGCTTTTTGGTATGCAGTCGTTGCATTATCGTTCGCTCGCGCTGCATTTCGCACTGCACCGTCAGCCGTCGTTTGCGCTTGCGTTGCTTTTGTACTCGCAGTATTCGCACTTGTTTGCGCTTGACCCGCAAGGACATAAGCACTTCCCGCTCGTAAATTCGCCGCTTCACCAATACCACGAGCATCTACAGCGATATCCCTAACCTCGGTTATCGAAGCTTCGTTCCTTGCGATACGGTTTTGTAAGCCAAGTAACTTACCAAGGATACCTGACACACTGTTGCCAAGTGCTTGTAATCCCCCCTCCACAGCGTCAATACGTTCGCCAAGTATCTCTAGGGTTTTTAGTTGCTCAATAAGGGTAAATATCGTGCCGATTACGTTAAAAATTTCGACAATACGTCCTGCAAGTCTTGCGGTTGCCGATAATGCCTCTCGTGATATCCCGATTGCTTGCGCTGCCTTTACTATTGCTTCTCCTGCGGTATGTTCAACTTTCGATATTAATTCTCCAAGTTGACCCACTCTCGATTTGACACCCTCGACGATACCTTTTAAACCAGTAACGTCGGACGATGCCTTTAGTGCTTCACTTGATGCTTTAGCTGCCGAAGATATGGCACCCTCTGATTTACCGATAGCTTCTCCTGACTGCGATATTGCTACACCGGATTGATTCACAGCCTTACCCGCCTTAAAGTCAGCTTGGTTAGCGATTCCCGTAGCGAGTTCTGATTCTAGTGATGCCTTCCTGGCTACACCTAGTGAATTAGTGGCTTTTCTGTCAGCCGTAAAAGCATCATTAGAAGCTTTTCTAGCTTCATCGAATGCATGATTTCCGATCTGTTTCGCTTCACCCGCCGATTTCGTCGCACCCTGTCCAGTCGCTTCGGCAATATCTGCTGTACCTTGTGCCCTGACTGCTTTTGTATCCGCCGCCGCCGCGTCACGACCTGCCCTAAGTGCTTCGTTTGTTGCTTTCAGTGCTTCTCTTTGGGCATTATTCGCCGTAGTTTCAACTTTAAAAATCCTGCCTAGTGTCGATCTCGTTTCTGTTAGTGCGTTGTCAGCCGTTGACTTCGCACCAGTCGCAGTAACAGACACCGCGTCAAGTTTGTACGTTATCTCCTGTATAGCTGGTGGCAAGCGTTCATCTACGACCGCAGTCGCTATCACCTTTACTTGTGCATCAGTCAGTATTTTTAAACCTGCGATCGCTGCACGCAATGCTGCAATTTGTGCCGATAAATCACTACACGTGTCTGACATTTTTAGACCTCACATCATTTACAAGACCACGTATTTTGTCAGCAGTAGACGAGCAGTCATTGCAACAGTAACCGGGGTATTTATCGGTTTTGCATTCACACGTACCTGGTGGACAACGGGTACAAGCAACGGTGTAATTCACAGGGCATTCACCCTCTGCACGGAATACCACGTTACCGTTACTCAGGATTTTTATCTCACATTTTGAATCGTCTTTATTTGGTATTGGACAACTTACGGAATTATCGATACTAACGGTTGTAGACGACATTTTAGTACCATAAATACCGTCTGATAGCGTCGGGAATTTCGTCTCACCACACGACATCGCTTGCAGGTAATATCCCGTATCGGAATCAAAAACCCCTTTATCCACGTAAGTGATTTTATAATCTACGACCGTCAGCGATATTACACCAAAAGCACCTTGTGGACTGTTGAACGTAATCTGATATCCGTTCGGGTCGTAGTTTGATGTATGGTCGTTCGGTGCTTCTCCTGTTTGTACGTCAATCGGTGCTGATTGCAATTGAACACTAACGGGAATGGCATTATTAAAGTGATACGTCACTTTTGGTTTATCACCGATATTGCAGTAAGACATAGTGTTTTAATTTGGGGTAAATGTGCCGTAGAGTTCTATTTCGCTTAGACATAAATGGTAGTATCCGCTACTATTTACGCCTGTCGTTTGCAATCGGAAATACGAAAATCCTAGTGAGCTTTCGATCTCCCACGATGCCCACTGATTAACGTCATTCAAAGCAGTGTCGTTAGTATGGCTATGAAGATACACCCAATTACTACCGTTTACACTTGCTTGAAACTGCCAGTTACGTGGATAATAGTCGGCGTTTGAGCTTCTGGATTTTATGCTGTAACGATTGCATTTCAACGTACCAACATCAATGTGAAAACCAACGTATGAATTATTAGCAGAAGGTGTCCAAAAGTCGCTATTCGCCCTGTCCGATAACTGCGAAAGCGAACCGTTTTCAACACCGCTTGCGGAGAACGTTATACCATTACCTGACGGATTCGCCCATGTAACGGTGTTTTGTTGTCTTCCGAGGTAATAAAATAATCCGTTTGTATCGCCATCACTAACGTACGAACACTGGTGATCACTACTCGCACCGCCGACAGATAAACCTGCGAATAAATCGGCTTTTGTAATGCGATACGTCTCACCTGTCATAGGGTTTTGAAGTACGAAATAGTCGGTATCCTCTGCGACGGTTTTAACGATCGAGAGGTCTTTAATTTGGGACATAAGCCTCTATGATGATTTGATTGTTGATATATTTCGTGTCACGTCTGACGAATTGAAACGGTGTCCACGGGATGACTTTTAGGAGTTCAAAAGCTTCGGAATTATCAAATGTCAGAGGTGTACCATCTTCCGTGGTAATCGATTGATTGTCCTCAGTTGTAATCGTGCCAGAAAAAGCAGGTAATGCAGTAATGAGAATTGCTGCTAGTAGACTTTCTGCTGTGTTATTTACTTGTGGTGTTAGTCGAAGTAAATCGCTTTTCTGAATTACAAGTACCGTTGCGTTTTGTGTTACTCCCTTACCAAAAATATCGGCAAGGGATAACCGGTTGAGGTTAGTAGTCATCAGGATCGATAACAGATGATGTGTCTACCTTGGCGAGTGAAACCGTTAATGAATCCACACGATATGACGTGTTGTCTGTGCCACGGAATGCAAAGCCTGGAAAACCAGACTCAATATAAATGCTTTGGTCAATATTCGCGTCAAAATTCGTTTTAGTAAGCTGTACTTGGCTTTTAAGAATGATGCCAGTCAATAGACTTTCACCAGTATTGACAGACGCAGGTGTTAAGCGTGGTAAATCGGCTTTGTAAATGGTGACTGTTGTAGCGTCTTGGGTGGCATTGGTTCCGAATACTTGTGCAAGAGTTAGTTCTGCCATAAAAACGGATTTTTGATGAGGTGAATAAATCCGTTGTATTGCTAATTAAAAAATAAGTAAATGTTCCACTTTTATGTAAAAGAGGAAGTACTTTATTGAATCAACATACTGTAAGGACTGGATTCTAGAAAGAATGCTGATTTTTAAAAATTAAAATATACCTGTTTAACCCTGCCACAAGGTTAAACCGGAAGTCATACCCCCGAAAGGATTTTCAACAGCCTGAGTAGCTGTACTGATTTTGATAGGAAAATAATTTATACAAATCTTTAAAGTAGGATGATTTTGATGAAAATTACACCAAGGCTTCAGTATGAACCGCACCGCGATCGCAGTGACAAACACTTCTAGAGCGAATACCCTGAAGGTCGTATTCAAAGCTATTCGGCGCGATCGCATCAAGGTAGAAGTGCGATCGCGTTTTACTATGCTTGTTTACATCTCCTCAAATTCGCCTAAGTGAGAAGTGACGACTGTATTCTTCGGAGTTGTAAATATGAAATGGCTAACAGAGGGGCGATTGGGCACGGTCTTGAGAACGCAGTCCTCAATCCACTCGTAGTCATCATCTCCGAGAATACGTACCTTAAATTTATAGGTTGGATTCTCAACTCTGGAATTGAAGTATTCCCTTACCTTTTCTTCCCACTGTTGAATGACACCACATTCTTTAGCCAGGCGCGGCAGCACCTTTTTATCTGGGGTTGCCTTGATGCTCTTAGTCAATGCCTGCCCATCCGGTGTCTTGAATATCAACCAGATTTTACTCTCACCACTTTTTTGGAAGCGGTGATATGGTTCGGCGCTGACCTCAACCGCTCCAAAGTGTGACTCTGCTTTGAAGATGAAAGGCTTAACACCTTCAAATGTTTTGTAATAGCTGCATTTTTCTGGACAAGTGATAGCGCTGCTCTCGTTTGTGGTTTCTGTGTCAGTCGTCGTTACTTCCGTTTCTTGTGCAACAAAATTATTTTCAGAAAAGTTGGGTAAAGTAGGCGGATCAAGGCGGATCACGGGCGGATTATTCGGCTCGAAAGTCTCATTCTGTAAGGGTTGAGGTGTGATCCGCCTTGCCGGATCACTAGGCGGATCACTTTGCGGATTTTGGGAAAGTGATCCGGGTGATCTGCCTTGATCCGCCTTTTTACCCAAACTTTTTTGGTTTTCTAATTCAGTTTCAACTTCTAAATTCGGGAAAAGTGATCCGGGTGATCCGCCTTGATCTGCCTTATTACCCAAACTTTTTTGATTTTCTGACGATGACTTCAATCGCCAAGCCCAGGGGCGACTATTACCAATTTTTTGTCTGTACTGTTCCCAGCCGTTCGACCGGAGAATAGCTGAAACTCTTTTGGTGTAAAGCATTTCCTGTCTGCCAAGTTCAATCCCTAGCGCAATTCTCAAAATTTCAGAGGTGGTTGTCTCTCCCTGCTGTCGAGAGTAAGCCAATACTGTGTCTGTCCAGGGGTCAACGGATTGGAAGTCTTTGCTAGCTTCGTTGTGGACTTTTGATTCGGCTGGCGACAACCACCACTGATGTCCTTTCTCGTAAAGGGCGTTAGCAGCTGCCCAGATTAAATCGCGCTCTCGGACTAACTGCTCGATATCAATTGGGATGTCGTCTGTTACAGGGATAATCCAAAATCGTCGGTTGCCTGTGGGGTCGTTGAGAAGTTCTGTCTCGTTACTTGTTCCGACCAAGACACAGGCGCGGGGATGCTCTTTTACCTCAAGTCCGTAGGGAGCGCGGAAGGCATCAACACTGGAGGACATAAATTTTTTGATGCTGCTAATGTCCTTTCTCTTATACATGTGTTCGATTTCTGGAATTTCCAGTCCCCAAAACTTATGCAGTTTCATAAGCTCGTCTTTCTCGTTGCCGTCGCTAAGTTCGTCGGTGAACCAGTCCCGCCCGAAAAGCTCGCGCCAAAAGCTGGATTTGTTTATGCCCTGTTCCCCTACCAATATCAGGGCGGTATCAACTTTACACCCAGGACGACGGGCCCGAGCTACGGCTGATATCAGCATCTTTTTCAGGTAAATGTTATGAAGTGGGTCGTCTGTGCCAAAGTATTTAGTTGCTAAGTTGTCAAGAATTGAGGGGTCAACTGTACTATATCTAGCAGCAACTTCATCTAAATATTCCACTACTGGATGGTAAGCATTTTGAGATGCGATCGCTTCAACAATCGCCTGTCCATCTCCTATTTGTACATCCATGTCAAACTCCCGTGCTATGCCTAGCCGCAATTGATTCAACTCTATTTTTTGGTCGTTCAGTTCAATGATGTTTTTTAGTTGGTTTAACCGGAGATTGTCGCCCCATCCATCTCTGATGATTTTGTAAGCACGGTAAACTTTTGATGTGCGTTCTTCGTCATCATATTCTGTGTCATTTTTACGTTGCTCCTCTAAATCTTTCTTCCACTCTTCAATGGTTGGGGCATCTTCTATTAGTTGCTTAAAAGCTTCTTCTCCTCTGGCAGCAATAAAGTCATCCATGCCTTTAAGTTCAATTGATGGTAATTTAATTACCATAACTTTTGAACCTGTCGCGGCTAAATCTCTCGCTATGTTGATTAAGGATTGCTGGACAGGACGTTTATGCAATATGTCAGCGTCAAAACATAGGTAGAAAGTTCTTCCAAATCCAGCGAAGGCTTCTATCCATGAGTGAAGTCTGCCCATCTTTCGGCAAGTCGATACACCAGGTATAGATATGGTTGGGAGTCCAATGGTTAACCCTGCACCTGCTTTCTTGGCTCCTTCGGTAATGATTACAGGGATTGATTTGTCAGCAATGACTTGTTGCCAGCAATACTCTATCCCTGTGTCCAAGAATAAGGGAGAAGCACCATAACCAACGGCTCCCAAATACTTGTTTACTTTCCCATCTTTCCCTAATGGTGAGACATCTGGCTTTGCTTGTACGCCTTCTAATGTGTTTTCTCCTGTCAGTGGATTTACCCCTGAAACCATCCAACAAGGTACTAAATGCTCCGAGTGTTTTTGTCTGGATTTTGTATTCCGATTTAGAACTTTATCAACTTCTCTAGAATCATATAAAGTCCTGACATTTCGCTGTATTATTTTTGCAGATACACCACTTAATTGCCATTCTTCCCAGTGGTGAGATGCAATGGTATCAACTGTTTGAGGAGTAGATAAAATCATTGTTCTACCCTCCGAAAAGATGCTAGAATTGTTGTCATAAGTAATAAAAAACGAGTTTTTATTTTGTAAGTTAGCGGCTCTTGCCGCTTTTTTTTTGATTAATTAACAGGATAATAAGTATCTGTTAACTGTTATTTGAAGTTGGCGATCGCAATTTCAAGTTCAAAATCCATCAGGACAATCGAGCTTGCGTTGCTGTTGCTCCTGGAGCAATTTGAGAATCTGTTCCGCCGCAAAGGAGCGATCGTAGTGTGGCAGCCCAGAACTGGACATGGCAGCAAGCAGAACTTGGATTTGTTCGTCATCATCGACTTGCAAAATAGGAAGTAGGTTTAACATCAGCCTTCCATAAGCCCGTACTTCCTTATGAGTGAGCTTGTCGCCTTCTTTGTTGTCCCTGATTTGTTGGAGAAAGTTGATAATCGCTTTGGTAGATCCATCGAAGCCAAACATATTGGTTAACTAGGGCATTGGGCATTGGGCGATCGCACCAAAAGCAAGAAGTGCGATCGCTTGGATTAATCAAGCACGCCGATCGCGTTTTAAATCGCCAATAACTTTTTCTAAAATCCAGTTATCTAATTTGTCTGGATTTAATTGCTGCTGACGTGTAATCAACCGATTAGCAGCTTCTTCATTACCGTTGAGTAAATGAAGAAATTCTTTGTATAGAGGGCTATTCTTAGATACCGTTTTTGGTTTACTAGGCTGCCTTTTCGCTGTTTTCAAGTCTGGTAATGGCATAACTTTGGGTGGAAGCGGAGAAATTTGGGTTTGTGGTTTGAATTGGGGTGGAGGTGGGGGTATTAGTTGTCGAATAGGTTCAACTTTTGGTTTTGATTTGTTTATGCCATGTTCATTGAGTAGAAATTCGCACTCTTCTATTTCTTGTTTAAAAAGCTGTATAGCTTTCTCGTATTTGTCTACAGCTTCCTGGTAAGCTGTTACGCAGCTTATTTGTATAATATAAAATTAAGTGACTAGCTATGAATAGGGATATATGCCAGCAAAAAACCATCTATCTCAAGAGCAAAAAGAAAGACT
>NZ_JACJSF010000179.1 GCF_014698035.1 Desmonostoc muscorum FACHB-395 | reverse complement strand
TTGATAAACTAATATCAGTTGCACTCGACTTAATAAATCCTCAACATTTAAGAAACTGGTTTGCTAATTGCTGCTACTGTACCTCATAACAGCCGGAAGTGCTGTAAAGAACATGATCTGCTGGCGATACAGCACTTCTAGCAGCTATGAGATATATCCTAAAAGCTGAAAGCAATGATAGGAGAGGGGCAAGGAGAAAACTATATTGCATAATAGCCGGAAGCGCTGTAATGATTGTATTCTAGCTTCTGTTATACAATATCGAGTCCGGTTAAATATTTATCATTAGGACTAATGTAAAGAGTTTTTGTCACCGATTAAGCGACCATTCTTTGACACTCCCCGCTTCTATTGAGACGGGGATTCTTGGTTCCCTGACTCGCCGTTAGAGGTCAGGCTTGCGCCAACCGCCCAAGAGGGCAAATCTCCCCAAGCGTAGCTTCCGGTGTGCCCCACCGTAGTTAATCCACGTTTCAGAATATTGATACTGAGTATTCACGTCTCTATCTTCTACATAGTAGCAATGAGGTCGCTGTCTGACTCGTTCAATTGTTGAGACACTAATAATTTAAAACCGAAGCGATCGCCTGATCTATCCAACCCCCTTCTTCATGGTTAGTATCTGCCAGCAGTAATACACGCGCATGATTTATTTTATACGCAGAATTCTTACCTGTTGTGACCAATCTTTCTAAGTACGCTTTCTTTTCAGATGTTAGAGATACTATGTATTTTTTCTTCGGCATCACATCTAAATTGAAAAAGGGTATCTATAGATTACCCTGTCCGTGTATCACTCAATTATTTATTGACAGACTACTACTGTGATTCAATAATTCGTGGGAAAAAATAACCACTACCTCTTGCTGTGATAATCAACTCTGGTAAGTTGGGGTCATCTTCTACCTTTGTCCGCAATCGGGAGATATGCACATCTACTACACGGGTGTCTAAATGAAGTCCTGGTACGCAACCCCACAATAGCTGCAACATTTCTAATCGGGAAAAAACTTTTCCAGAATTGTTTACCAACAACTCTAGTAAGCTAAATTCCACACCTGTCAGGCGAATGCGTTGCTCATTTTTATAGACTTGTCGCTTATTTGTATCAATTTTGAGATTGCCCACACGAATTATCGTGGAATTAGGAGTGGTATTGACACTAGTTTTGTGGAAGCATCGCCTTAGTATGCAGGCAATCCGAGCTTCTAACTCCTTGGGAGAGAAAGGCTTTGTCATGTAGTCATCAGCACCTAATTCTAGCCCAGTAATCCTATCGGCTACGTTTCCCAAGGCTGTAAGCATAATAATTGGTACATCTGATTCTTTCCGTAATTCTTGGCATACACCGTAGCCATCGAGCTTTGGCATCATCACATCCAAAACTATTAAGTCAGGAGTGGATACACGAAAAGTTGACAAAGCTTCTTCACCATCGCTAGCTGTGACGACATCATAGCCAATCATGGAAAGACGCGTCTCTAAAATCCGACGTATGCTCGCTTCGTCGTCTACTACCAGGATTTTTCCTTTATGACCTGACAAGTTTCTCAATGCTCCTTTACAGCGAGAACTCTTAACCCTCTATTATCAGGCTTGATTGAGTCTAAAACACAAAACGGCCTTGGACTTACTCTAAAGCAGTAGTGTAAATTCCTCAAAGCATTTGTACAAAATTATGCTAAGACATCTGTACCAAAATAGAGATTTGCACTCGATTAAGAAATTCCTCAGCAGGGGACTCGTATTTTCCATAGATTTAGTGTATCTTGTTTATTCCGTGCAATTATTAACACTCCTTTCACCCACGACTTTTTACAACTCTGTTGTCATCTGACTTTTCAGCTAATGGCTTTGATATTCAGTGAATGAAAACTTTTAATTAATAGATATGAAGATCATCAAAAAATCTGAAACGCTGACCCTGAAGAAAATGATGGAAATCCAAGACGCTGAAGACCAAAATCTTCAAGCTGATACCGTCAATTTTTCAACCCCTGTGGTTGATGAGCAACCAGTAGCGATTCCAGAACCGAGAGAACCTGACTACATCCCATTGCGCGATAATCCCATAGTCCAATCTGTTGGCAATTCCGGCTGGCAAATTTCTGATATTTGGCGGGATATCCGCGTAGATGATTTTTGTAATTTTGGATAACTGTCAACTGTGCTTGTTGAAACTGCTGTAAAGCTTTTAACGTATCGGTAATTTGTCAACCTCAAGACTTCAAGGTAATTCCAAATTTATCTTTGATTTTGACTTGGATTGATTGGATCTATAGGTGGTTTATTGTTTTACAATTTTCAACCATCTTTTAGTCAAGTTAACTGTATTTCTGGTGGGATCGCCCGACTCAAAGCTAGCAATTATTTACAATATCCATTCAATACTGTTTTGAGACAGATTATGGCTTGGGCATCTTGCCCGTTAAAAGACGGGCGAGATACCTATACTTGTTCTATTCCAAATAAAGGATTGCATACGTCTCCCGACTTTCAATACTATTGGATGTGACAGCTCACTCTAGCGTTACAACTTCCTTCTAACCGCTTATACACGCGTAATCGATGAATGCTTCTGTGGGGGCTAGATTCGTAGGATAGCCATAGTTATGTGGGTAAAAGATGCTTACTTTTAGTTTAGGCGATCGCAAATATTAGAGACTAAGCCTACTTATTCCTTATTTCCAGCATTTTCGACAGTGCTGACTCTGAGGAATGTAACCATATAAATTACACGAGTCAATATTATTCCTCATGGTCTTGAAGTGAACCAAGGCTTATGCAAAACTTGAGATCCTTCGCTTCTAGCCTACTTTTAAGGAATTGATCAATGGCGCGTCTAGCCCTGCTGAGTGTATCTAACAAAACTGGTATAATTGACCTAGCCCGTAGCTTGGTTGAAGAATTTGACTTTGATTTAATCAGCAGTGGGGGAACAGCCCAAGCACTCAAAGATGCAGGACTCCCTGTCACCAAAGTTGCAGATTATACAGGTTCTCCAGAAATTTTAGGTGGTCGAGTCAAAACGCTACATCCCCGGATTCATGGCGGAATTTTGGCACGGCGAGATGTTCCCCAAGATATTACAGATTTAGAAAATAACCAAATTCGCCCGATTGATTTAGTGGTGGTGAATCTATATCCTTTTGAGGAAACGATCGCTAAACCAGGGGTAACATTATTAGAAGCTGTTGAACAAATT
Organism: Desmonostoc muscorum FACHB-395; assembly: GCF_014698035.1. GTDB lineage: Bacteria > Cyanobacteriota > Cyanobacteriia > Cyanobacteriales > Nostocaceae > Nostoc > Nostoc muscorum_A. The sequence goes on along the minus strand of NZ_JACJSF010000179.1, from coordinate 3,522 downwards.
GATATCGGTGGCCCTGCTATGCTGCGGGCATCATCCAAAAACTTCGCCCATCTCGCTGTATTATGCGACCCGGCACAGTATGACGAGTATTTAGAGGAATTGCGCCAAAATAACGGCGTAGCATCCCTAGAGTTTCGGCAAAAGTCAGCATTAAAAGGATTTTCGCATACTGCTAGTTACGATCAAGCGATCGCATCTTACCTCGCAGAAGCAGAGCAATACACCCTTAGCGGCACACAATTACAATCTCTGCGTTACGGTGAGAATCCCCATCAACCCGCCACCTGGTATCAAACTGGGACTACCCCAACGGGATGGACATCTGCGACAAAACTCCAAGGCAAAGAACTTAGTTACAATAACTTAGTTGATTTAGAAGCCGCACGCCGAATTATTGCTGAATTCACTGATACCCCAGCAGCAACGATTATCAAACATACAAATCCCTGTGGTACGGCATTAGGAAGTACAATTTCCGAAGCGTATCAAAAAGCTTTTAATGCTGATTCTACTTCTGCCTTTGGTGGGATTGTCGCACTTAACCGTCCCATTGATGCGGCTACGGCTAGCGAGTTAACTAAAACATTTCTTGAATGTGTGGTTGCACCAAGTTGTGATGCCGAAGCGCAAGAAATCTTGGCAAAGAAATCTAACGTGCGGGTTTTGACTCTAGCTGATTTGAGCAGCGGACCTAAGGATACAGTGAAAGCGATCGCAGGTGGTTTCCTTGTTCAAGCTAGCGATGATGTAATTGCTGATACTAGCCAATGGCAAGTAGTAACTGAACGTCAAGCCACTGACAGCGAATTAGCCGAATTACTGTTTGCTTGGAAAGTTTGCAAACACGTGAAATCTAATGCCATTGTTATAACTAGCGATCGCACTACAATAGGAGTAGGTGGTGGTCAAATGAACCGCGTCGGATCAGTTAAAATTGCCCTAGAACAAGCTGGAGAAAAAGCCAAAGGTGCAATACTCGCCAGCGATGGATTCTTCCCCTTCGATGATTCTGTGAGAACAGCCGCAGCCGCAGGAATTACAGCCATTGTTCAACCAGGGGGAAGTCTGCGCGATAAAGATTCAATCAAAGCTGCTAATGAACTGGGTTTGCTGATGGTTTTAACTGGTGTACGTCACTTTTTACACTAAATTATTGCTTACCAGGTGTGCAGTTGAGAAAGTGTCATACAATATACTTTCTTTATAATTGAATTCGTGATATCTTTTACTTGTGTGTGAGGAGCAAGTTAAAAATAAAAAGCGTTTGGGGTGGAAACACGGCAACACTCCCAAGCGCTTTTTAATTGGTCAGAAATTGGATTGCTTGTGCAGTTTTAAAAATGTCACTCAATATACTTGCCATTAAATAGAAGTAGTGATATGGTTTATTTGTGTGTGAGGAGCAAGTTGAGAATAAAAAATGCCTGGGGTGGAAACACGGCAACACTCCCGGGCATTTTTTAATTTGTATATAAAAATTGGATTGTTGGTACAGTTTTAAAAGTGTCACTGACTTTAATCGCCTTTTCATTGAACCAGTGATAGTATTTAGCTGTGTGAGGAGCAAGTTAAAAATAAAGAGCGCCTGGGGTGGAAACACGGCAACACTCCCAGGCGTTTTTTAATTGGTATGTAAAAACCAGCACTTGCAGATCCTCTGGAATTATAATCAGCTACAGTCTAAAATCCAGTAACCCTCACACCCAATCAGAAATTCAGGTGCAAATCAATCGGCTGACTGAACAAATTCAATTCATCATCGAAATTGATCGATTGAAGCAGGTAATGCGGCAAACCCTACTTATGGATGGGTCACGCCGAGAAAATAGTGCAGAACACTCTTGGCATTTAGCTGTAATGGCGATCGCCTTAGTAGATTATGCCCCAGACGGTGTTGATATATTCCATGCCATCAAAATGCTGCTAATCCACGATTTGGTAGAAATTGATGCAGGTGACACCTTTTGTTACGATGTGCAGGGTAACGACAGCAAAGCAGTAAGAGAAGCACAAGCAGCATTGCGTTTATTCGGACTTTTGCCAGCAGACCAAGATAGTGAGTTGCGTTTACTCTGGGATGAGTTTGAAGCAGGAGAAACACCCACCGCCAAATTTGCCGCAGCCTTAGACCGTATACAGCCTTTGCTGCATAATCAGCAAACTCAGGGCGGGACTTGGCGTATTCATGGCATTAGCCGCAATCAGGTGATGAAACGGGTTGCACTAGTAGAAACAGGTACGCCAAAACTGTGGCCCTTTGTCCTTCAATTGATTGATGATTGTGTGACAGCAGGATATCTTAAAGATGATGCTGCCCTAATTACTCAAGATTTTCGCGCTGAGAATTGTTAGCTTTTTCCTAAGCCTAAGTGTATGGGTTCTAAAATCGTTTCTTCAACCATTTCATCTATAGATTTTGGGTTACGGAGGTGAACTCACAACCGAGATTTCTCACAAACTCTAAAAAAAACGGGGCTAAAAACCGTTAGGATATATATATAGCAAGCATTTCAACAGTTTTAAATATGAATCGACCACCAAGGTGATCGATATCAAAACAGTTCAGATTTGAACAGCCAAAGTCAAGTCCCAGCCGTAGTTAATTTGAATGGGGGACAGGTAACATCTGATGCACCAATTTTGCTTAATTGCTGAAATAGATAGAAAACTGCAAATTAAATCACGGTTAGCAGGATGTTTCCAAGATTACCGTCAGTCAAACCGAATGTTGCATCCTATAAAAAGCTTAATTGCACAACGGATATACAGGTTGGTCATGAGATATGAAGACTTGAATGACCATGAAGAATTACGTTATGATCCAATGTTTGCTTACGCAGCTTAGGAAAAAGAATTGGTATAGAAAATGAACCTGCTATATTAGCAGGAAAAGCACATTAAGTAGTCGTCATGAACTGCGTACACCAGGACGGATGAAAATGAGATAATTAAAGATGCATGGAGTTTCACAAAGGTCGTGCCCACCTGGTGCGTAAAAGCCTGTTAAGTAGTCAGACTGTGATACCCGCAAGTACCAGAAACTGTTGCTCCTGAAGAAGGAAAGCACGAAAGTCAGATTATGACTCATGGGTATCAACGGAACACCATGCTTTGTCTCCAAATATGGGGTGAGGTGTTTATGGAAGTAGTATACTCCCGTTGTGCAGGTCTTGATGTCCATAAAAAGACAGTAGTTGCTTGTGCAATCACTCCCAAATCAACTGGTGGTTGTCACAAAGAAATTAAAACATTTGGAACAATGACAAGCAATTTACTGGAATTGTCAGATTGGTTGATGGCAAGGGAATGTACTCACGTAGCTTTTGGATTGTACTGGAGAATATTGGCGACCAGTATTTAACATCTTGGAGGCAAACTTTGAAGTATTGTTGGTGAACGCCCACCACATTAAAAAGGGAGCATCCACTTTTGGAAGAAACACCTAATCAGACAGCAAGTAAACCATTAAGATAAGCTTAAGCGTTCAGAGAGGATGTGATTAACACTTTCAACATTCCACTG
>NZ_JACJSF010000178.1 GCF_014698035.1 Desmonostoc muscorum FACHB-395 | reverse complement strand
ATCTTATGCAAAGTTTTATGTTCTGTTTAGGCTATAACCCTTGAAATGTCGTTAATTTTTGGTCAGGGTATGATTCACAATTTGGTCATCCAAGGGGTAAAAGCACAGCCATTTTAGTCATATATTCTTTGATTCATGAAAGCCGAGGATTGCGTCCGATACCCCTCCGGCTTTTTTGTGTCTATCAACTAATCATTACTGAAGTGCGATCGGATTAGAGTTAGTTAATGTTGGTGTAGAGCAGAGGCTGTCAAAGTAATTCGTAATTTAATTCGTGATTACGAATTACTTAGCAACCCATCAAGTGTCATTATGAACTAGTGATTATTTGGTTGTTGGTCTAACCAATTTAGCAATTCGTCAGCAGATACGAAATCTAAGAAAGCTTCACCTAACGCTTCCAATTGTTCAACAGGCAATACTCTAACTCGTTCAATAATTGATGGTTCAATTTCACCGAAACGCCGACTTAATAATCGGTTCAAAAAGCGGAAAGCTTCACGTTGTTCCCCTTTTTGTAAAATATCCTGATAGATAACAGATTCCTGCATAATATCCTCCCGTAAAAATTGACGAATTAAATCTTTTTCAAACCTTAAACCTGCAAATATCTCTGTACATCCAGCAATATTCTGCCTTTCATCCCTATCTGGAATTTTAGCGATATTTTGAGCTACTTGGGATAATAAAGCGGCGGGTGAATCAGTTCGAGTTAAAGGCGCAAGAGGCAATAGCGCTGGATTATCCAGAAACAAAGCTGAATCTTGTTCCCATAATCGTATAACTCGATAACGGTGAATTGTGAACTCATCCGTGTATTCTTCAGTAAATGCAATAGGGTCACTGCTTTGTTGCAAGAAGATTACGACTTGGGTTACTGGTGTGTTATATTGCCGTTTCAATCTCACGTAATAGTCTAATACCCGCAAAGGAATTGGCGGATTAGATTTGGGGAGAGTTTGAAACTCAATATGCAAAATCCGACTACTTGTTTGCAAAAATGTGACATAATCTGCGCGAATTGGATCTATTGAAAGTTCAGTTTTAAGTACTGTAACTTGTGTATCTTTATCTGGTAGCAACCACTTGGCAAACTCGGCTGGATACAATTCAGCTAAGTACTTGGCAGTATTATCGTAACTCAATTTCTTTCACCCTTATTTCAATTAAGATTTAGTTTTTCCAATCCAGAACTTAGGTATTTAGCTAATAAAGATTTTTCAACTAGATAATGTCTTTCGACTCCTTGAGCCTCTTTCACTAACTCAAGGAAATGCGATGCTTGTCTTCCAGAATCTCCACGACCAAGTACCATCAGTGCTATAGCTTCTGCTGTTTCCTCCGAAGAAAGATTATTTATGTATTCAGACAATGTATTTATGGGAGTGTTTAATGTTTGACGCTCAATCAAAAATTCGATTAGTTCCTTGGCTTGTGTATTGGAATCTGTTAATTTCATATCAGATACTGATTGGGGTGTTTTTGCACCATAAACTAACTTAGCAAGTTTAATGATTTTGTTTACTTTGTCAATGGTCAGGAAATTCATCTTCATCATAATCTTCTCTTCCTTTTGGATTTAGACTGAACCAACATTAGTTTTTTAATTGTTATATCTTTTCGCTGATTCCATCGCTGGAATGCTGCTTACATGAACACTTACAATGCTCAGGTTAACTCCTGTTGTATTTAATATTGAGACTTAGCCAAATTCTTAAACTGTCCAAATCGTTCATCAAACAAGAGATTAACAGTTGTCTCACTACTAAACCGACTTTTCAAAACTGAAACTTCAAAAATGCCTTTTTGGGTAGTCTGTTTGTCGTAGTAATCTTCTCGATACAAACCCAGCATGACAGCAGCTTCTTGTTCAAATCCTCCCGATTCTCGAAAGTCTGCTTTGGTTGGACGCTTTTCAGAGCGAGAATCAACTTCTCTTTTTAACTGCGCTAAACCCAAGACAGCGCAATTGAATTGTTTAGCGATCGCCCTGAGTTGTTTCAAGATGGAGTCTATTTCTTGTACACGATTTTCCCCACGTTCACGGCGCATTGGTTCAATCAACTGCACATAGTCCACAATCACCAAACTGACTGAACCGCAACGAGCTTGTATATCTTGCAAATCACCCTTGATTTGTGAGGTGGAGATTATAGGGTTATCATTCGCTTGTTTGACAACAAGAGTGCTGATTGATTCAAAATCCACTTGAAAAATGTTCAAATCTGCTTGCATTTCTCCACTATTATAGCGGTCTGTTATATGCTGTTTAATTGCTGCTTTTGATAATCCAGTAGTCAGATGAATGTAAACTGATGATGTGATTTTTAAGGGCTACTGTAACTATCGCTTTCATTCTTGTTATCCTAGAAAAGCAAGAGTGTTTTAATGTGGCGATTGTTACTTATTAAGCGGCAGTCGCTTTTTACTTTGATTGTCAGAAACCTTGAAATTACAGTACTTTTGTCATGTGTTTAGTACTCGCTAAATAAGTCTTTTTTATCACAAATGATTTCAAGATATTGCTAGTTGCTTGACTAAGTGAAAAGAAAGCTTTTGATGTTAAATATTGGTAATATTTGATGCTTTGCTAAGAACTTGGATCTTTAGATGAGCGTTCGCTACTGTGGTGGAAGTGTTGGCTCTATAGCCTTCCTCAAGACAGGAGACACTGTTCGGATTCGGGCATCCTACAGCAGGTGTTGGTGGGCGAAAAATAATTTTCTTTGACCAAGCCCTGACTTTCTTGACGATTGCAAAGGTCTGGGTTTGATAGCTACAATCGAATGGCACTAAGAAAACCTGAAACCTTTGTCTGAGGGAGGTTTGGGGAGTGTGGGAGGTGTGGGAGGATGAGGAAGAAATCTGGCTCCCCACACTCAAAAGCCAGTTAAATCACGGGTTTGCGCTTAACAAGCGTGCCATTCGGTATTTCCCTTACCAGTGACATCTGCTATTTGGGATGAAACGTTTCCCGTGGTTTGATCTACTGAACCGAAAGAAAATAGAACGTTATTGGTGCTAGGTGAGGAAGTTTTAGCAATGTTAGCTACTGTAGTATCGCTAACTAACATCATGGCAAATTTGCTTCCTGCCGTCATCAAAAACTGCTGTGGATCTTTATACTTGAATTTGGACTATGAGCGATCGCAGATAAAAAAGAAGTGCAATGGTAGGTCAAAGCAATTCAAATTATTTCCTCGTAATCAACCCCCTAGATTGCTCCACCAAGCGAATAAACTCACCTCGATAGCCCTCCTGGTCTTCTCCCTTCCCTTGAGTTGCCAATTCCATTACCAAATCATAATTAGCATTCCCCTTATACTCAGAGTCACGCAGCACCATCCCAAAGGTCGCCACCGCCGCAGCAAATCTCAGGTTGGTGGAGGGGTCGGCTCTCAAATCATCATCTTGGATGGTTTGGGTAATTAGTTGACTGGTGTTGTCCTGGGGCAACTTATAGCGCAGTTTTACCTGCATCAATTCATTGCCGCCAGCATCCGCGACAGTTTCAGCAGAACGCTGATACCGCAATGGGTCTAATGTAGGCAGTTTCACATCGCTCTTCATGCCAGTGGGAATTATTTCATAAAGCGCTGTCACAGAATGACCAGCCCCAATATCACCTGCATCTTTCTTATCGTCATTGAAATCCTGGTTTTGCAGCAAGCGGTTTTCGTAACCAATCAAGCGATATGCCTGAACTTTCGCTGGATTAAACTCCACTTGAATTTTCACATCCTTGGCAATGGTAAACAGAGTTCCCCTCAAATCGTTAACTAAAACCTTTTTGGCTTCCAATAGGGTATCGATGTAAGCGTAGTTGCCGTTACCCTTATCAGCCAGTTGCTCCATTTTTCCGTCCTTATAATTGCCAGTACCAAATCCCAACACCGTCAGGAAAATTCCCTGATCTCGCTTCTGTTCAATTAATCGCGTCAGGTCGGCATCACTGGAAACCCCGACATTAAAATCTCCATCGGTAGCTAGAATTACTCTATTATTACCAGACTTAAGGAAGCTTTGTTTAGCTATCTTGTAGGCCAGTTCAATGCCCTGACCGCCAGCAGTGGAGCCTCCAGCCTCTAAGCGGTCAATCGCCGCCAGAATTGTTGATTTCTGACTACCAGGAGTAGCAGGTAATACTAATCCAGCATTGCCAGCATAAACTACCAAACTTACCCGGTCTTCAGGACGTAGTTTATTTACCAGCAATTTCAGGGACTGTTGCACCAACGGTAATTTGTTGGGGTCATCCATAGAACCGGAGACATCAATCAGAAATACTAAGTTGCTGGGTGGTAAGGTTTCACTCTCTAAGCGTTTACCTTGCAAACCCACCTGTACCAGCTTGTGTTGAGGATTCCAGGGAGCAGCAGCAACTTCAGTGGTGACAGAAAAAGGGCGATTGTCTTTTGGTTGGGGATAATTGTAGGTAAAATAGTTGATTAGTTCTTCAATTCGCACTGCATCCTTGGGTGGTAATTCTCCTTGAGTAATAAAGCGTCGCACGTTGCTGTAAGATGCTGTATCTGCATCAATGGAAAAGGTGGAAAGGGGGTCATTACCGACGCGATGAAAGGGATTATCCTCAATTCGGTTGTAGTTTTCTGTATTAAATCTTCTACCTGTTTGTGGCTCTGGGGCAACCCCTCCCCTAATTCCACCAGCTTGGGTTTTAGGCATGTACGCACGGTTAACAACTTGATTCTGCACAGATGAGCCAGACGAAATACTAAGGGATGGAGCCGTAGGTAAGGGTTGAGTCTTTCGGGTAGACTCGTCTTGAGTACGTTCTCTGGGAGCCTGAGTAGGAGTAGAATCTTGCAATTCATCTATCTGACTTCTTAGGGTTGCTAACTCCGGTGCGAATTCGGACTGCAAGCGTTGCAAAGTTTTCATATCCGCTTCGGTAACTATCTTGGGGTCAGTCGCTATTAGCTCATTGCTCCGATTCACACAGGTATTCAAGACTGTGGCAAACTCAGTCCGGGTTATCGCAACTGTACCAAAGTTTTGAACGGAGACGACACAACTATACTTTTGTATAAATGCCTGGAGTGCTTGGTAGTCAGGATGATTAGGTAGAATGGAGGTTGTTGGTGTAAAACTCTTAGGAGTCTGATTGACTGGAACCGCAACCGTACCAGACTGACGTAATGCAATTCCTACTGACGGTATCAATAACAACAGTGCTACAATACTGACTCGCTGCCACATTTTGGGCGGAATCGGGTAAGACATGGCTAAATCCTCACACTAAATTTGTGTATTGGCTCAAAACCTCGTGGGATGTGTGGAAGCTTTGTCTCTTTAGACTAGGGTTGCTGACATTTGAAGTTTCCACTTACCTAGAATAGTCTTGAATAGCCTGGGATTTCATAACCGTTGCAGTTTTGGTAACTGTAGTTGATCGAATCCCCTTGCACACATGGCACTGCCTCAAAATTTACGTGCTGGCAGACGCGATTTTAACAAATTCTCGCCCCTGGTCATCAGCGACTATTTCCCCAGGCGTTGCCAATATCGCTTCAAGTGCGACAATCTTTTTAATTAAGCGTCCCCCGTCATCTTGCTCAACCAATTCTGGGGTTACGCTCATGCCATAAGTGTCTTGTATGAATTCTTGATTAAATCGAAAAAACTGTCCAGTCTTAGTACAATTTGATTAGACATAGGTAAGCGTGATCTTCCATGACTCCAGCAACCGATATTCGTAGAAGAGCGATCGAACTGATTGAGCAGTTGTCAGAAGAGCGGTTAACTGCGGTAGTTCAATTATTAGAGTTTCTGTCTGAACCCTCTAAGTTTGCTGCATCCAATCCGATTGAGTTAGCCCTGGTTGAAGTCATCCAACGTCGCCTGGCTCCTAATGAGCAGAAACGATTAGAAGAATTACGCAAACGCGGTGAGTGGGGAGAACTCACCGACATGGAACATGAAGAATTGATTACTTATGAGGATCAGCTAGAACATTGGAGGGTAGAACGTCTGGAAGCTCTTATGGAATTAGCAAGGCTAAGGAATATGGATTTGCTGACCTTGAATCGTCAATTTGTCTCGGAATCTCAGTTATTCCATGCCGTTTGAATCTGAGAGAGTATCTGCTGCAATGCGACGAACAGTAGCCAGTAGAGCCAAAAATCTCTGTGAATATTGCCGATGTCCAGAAGAATTTTCTCCTGACAGCTTCACTATAGAACACATCAAACCCCGTCAGGCAGGTGGAGAAACGATCACAGAAAATTTAGCTTGGTCTTGTTATGGCTGTAATGGTCGAAAGCATACCAAAACCAGCCATTGCGATCCAGAAACAAAACTTGAGGTGGGACTGTTTCATCCTCGTCAACAGCTTTGGTCAGAGCATTTTAGCTGGAACGATGATTTTACACAGGTTATTGGTAAAACTTCCTGTGGTCGAGCAACAGTGTCAGCTCTGCAATTAAATCGGGTTGGAGTCGTTAACTTGCGTCGCCTTTTGACCTCGGCGGGACTGCATCCACCGCCATAAAAATGTTGGTAGTGGTAAATATCTAGCGATCGCCAATTCTCATTTTAAGGTTTCATGACATTAAACCCCTTGCAGCAAGCAGGGTTGATAAATTCCTAACCAATGCAGCGATCATCCCTGTAATTAATTGGGAGCTTTGTGAGGATGTGACCTACACCCCCACCAACCAATCGCACACCACACACCTACACCCGCTCCCAAAGTTAACCCAGACCTGCCACTGACCCAAATACTCATTCCAAAACGGTTCGCCATCAGCCACCCCAATAGCTTCGCCCACTTTAGAGACTAGCTCAGTGTAGAAGCGACCAGCACTGTCCAATCCCTGCTTGATTCGCAGTCTTAGACCCTTCCATCCTTGGACAGCCTCATTTTCTATGGGATGTGGTGTTGTGTCAGTTGTAACCAGACCCAAAAGTTGTCAGGGTCTGGAAGCATAAGCGAGGATTTTAGGGTCTGAAACCTTATTGTTGCGTTAATTAATTGTCAGCAAGTCCAAACTAACGG
>NZ_JACJSF010000177.1 GCF_014698035.1 Desmonostoc muscorum FACHB-395 | reverse complement strand
GCCTTTAGGTACAAGCAACGTTTTTAGCTGTTTTTGTTCTCGTAAATCATACGCGAACAAATTATGATTTATTCCACTATCTATTTTTCCTTAACCGAGCAGTATTGAGATTGATTTTGAACTTGATAACGTATTAGCTTTCTGACTTCTTCAGGAGACAAATTTAGTAATTTAGCAGTCATTGCTTCTACCATATTAATCTCAGTTATCGGTAGAACAAAATCCAACTTCCGTAGAGTATTGTTAGCGGTTCTAACCTCAATAAAGCTAAGTCCTTGCTTTTTTTCAACTTCAGCTTTGATTACTTTTAAAATCACAGGAATTTTTACTTGTATTTGTTTATTAAGCTTCAATTCTTGTTGTTGAGGATATAGTCCAAACTTTTGTGCGATCGCTACTTCTGTAACTTTGGAGTTAGGAATTTCAATTTCTAACCTTTTTAGCAGAGAATTTCCTGTTTTAATCTTCACTTGAGTAAATTTTTGCTCTTTCTCTATTTTCATGTCAACCACTGTAAAATTAAGTGTTAGCTCCACCTGTGGTAGTGTATCAGCTTGCAACTTATCCAGCGTCCTATGAGAGAATCCTAATATTTTTTTTGTTAACAAATCACTACCAGTCCAAAAGGCAATACCTAGTAATATCATAGGTAGAATAATTAGTAAAATCTGTGGTTTTAAATAAGGCATAATATTTTAGTTTTTAGTTTGTACATAATACTAATTTATCTGATATTTACGGACCGATAAATACCAAAAACTATCTATTGGCGCATTCATGATATGCCTTATGGTAGAACACTTTAAATTTTTAACCTGGGATAGTACTAATACAACATATAAGAGAAAATTGATTTCCTTCTTATTAATATAGTGCGTGAAATTCTCCTGTAATGAATTTACATCAAAAGTTGTATGCGGATATTATTAGTAGAAGATGATTTTGAACAATTAGAACCATTACAAGGTATTCTATCGGAAGCTGGATATATTGTAGATGCTGCGGAAGATGGGGAAATTGCACAGTGGCTGATATCCCAAAAACATTACGATCTATTAATTTTAGACTGGATGTTACCGACAATTAGCGGTTTAAGTCTGTGTCGCCAGTATCGTCTCTCTGGTAAAACTGCACCGGTGTTGATATTGACAGCTAAAGACACCACGCCTGATAAAGTTATGGGTTTAGATGCGGGAGCAGATGATTATTTAGTCAAACCCGCAGACTTAGTGGAACTGTTGGCGCGGGTGCGTGCTTTGGGGCGGAGAGTCCCCAATTGGCAGGGAGATAGTCTACGGGTAGCAGATTTGCAATTGGATTTAGCTGAATTAAATGTAGAACGAAGTCACGTAAAAGTCGAATTATCTCCACGTGAAGCAAAATTATTAGAATACCTGATGCGTCATCCCAATCAGGTTTTAAATCGCAACCAGATTGAAGAGGCATTGTGGGAGTGGGGTATGGAACCGGAAAGCAATGCTTTAACTGTCCTAGTACGCAAGTTGCGACAGCGCTTGCAAGTATTGGGTGCAGCAGACTGGATTAAAACAGTTTACGGTATGGGCTATCGTTTAAATCCCCAATAATTAAATTGAGAATTAGAAGCCTTGAAATTTTTCTTTCAACGATCAATGACAAGTTAAGTAAGTGGGCATAAATAATTGTCGTTGGGATAAGGCAATAGGCATCAATACGGTTCAGTTAAGGCTAAAACTCTTTGTCAAAGTCAATTTTTTTTACGTAGACGCAAAGCGGCTTGCCCCAGGCTACCACAGAGACGCAGAGGACACTGAGAGAATAAAGAAATGGTTAACTGAACTGTATTGCAATAGGCATAAGGGTTTTAGCTTAGTTCATTTTTATTTACATAGTTTAATTTTATTGTGCCAACTTACTTATGTTTAATCGTAGCCGTCGCAATCTTGCAAGTTGGTTCACCCTAACAATGGGTAGTATTTTAATTGGGTTTGCGGCGGTAGTTTACTATGTGGAAGTCATAGATGAGTTAGAGGAACTGGATATATTACTGTATAAAAAAACCAGTGTGATGGCGGCGAATGTGAAGTCAGAACTATACAATGGTCGCCGACAGCTAGACTTGGAACATGTCCCATTATTGGGAAGCATGGTAGAACCATTGCCAGATATAGGATTAGTGTATGCAAGTTGGTATGATGACCAAAAGCAACTAGTACAATTTTTTGGTACGATTCCGAGCGATCGCCTTTCGGTATTAGGTGGATTTGATACTATCAAAACCAATGATAAAGTATGGCTGCGTCAGGTAACGTTGCCTGTTTACCAGGATGGTTTATTAATTGGTTATATGCAAGCAGCGATGCCAATCACATCTGTTGAAAGTGCTTTAGCTGAATTTCGGCTAGTTTTGGCGATTTCAGTGCCGATTACCTTGGGTGCAATTGCCCTGACTGGTTGGTGGTTGGGAGGACTAGCGATGCAACCAATTCGCCACAGCTACGATCACCTGCAACGGTTTACAGCTGATGCTTCCCATGAATTGCGATCGCCTTTGACAGCAATTATTAGCAATGCTCAGTTTGGCTTTCTGTCTAAATCTACTGACCTTGAGGTGCAGCGTCAACGCTTCCAAAAGATTTTTGATATCGGCCAGTCAATGAGTATTCTGGTGACTAATCTGTTGTTTCTAGCACGTTCTCAAGGTCAATTACCCACCGAATCGCTAAAAGAAGTTGACCTCAAGAGATTACTTGTGCAGATAACAAATGATTATGTCACACACCAAGATGTACAACATATTAGTTTAATTTCTAAATTGCCTAATAACAGTGTAACTGTGCTTGGTGATGCTAACTTGCTTTATCAAGCAGTTGTAAATTTAGTTAATAATGCTTGTAAATATACTCCTGCTGGAGGAGAAGTGCAGTTGCACTTATTTACTCAGTCTCATTCTGCTGTAATTCAAGTTATAGATAATGGGATTGGGATTCCTAAAAATGATTTGCCATATATATTTGAGCGATTTTATCGGGTAGATAAGAAACGCTCTCGCAAAACTGGAGGATTCGGTTTAGGGTTAGCGATTGCTCAACAAATAATTCAATCTCACGGTGGACAGATTAGTCTCAGAAGTGTATTAAAAAAAGGGACAACTTTACAAATTTTTCTACCTTTAAAGTAATAGACATCCTGCAAAGATAACTTTTGCAAGATGTTGGGGAACTGACTTTTCATGGCATCTGGAAAACCTCTTTCTAAATCTTTCTCCTAAAAGGTTGTTTGAAAAGTATTTTTTTTAACGAACCGCCTTCTCTACGAGAGGCTTCCGCCAACGCGGAGCGTCTCGTAGAGAAGGCGCAGAGAGAAGAAAGAGATGCTTAACTGAACTGTATTGGGATATAAAACTTTTGATACCGACAAAAGGACTCTTAATCTGTCGGTAGCGATCGCTAATAAAGAGATGCCAACACCTTATCTGCTGCTGCCCGGAATGCAGTTGCTGCACCAGCGCTCATATCCCGTGGCGCACAGATGCGATTTCTCACATAGGCGAGTGTGATGGCTCCAACCCCAGCCACAGTCGGATCGGCGTTGTCTTTGCCGCCCACGCGCCCCCACGGTAATGCTGCACCGTTGCCATTAATCAGATAGTCAGCCAGCAATCTGAGGTGAAAATCAACCGCTTCTTTAACGGCTGTTGTGTCGCCATTAACCGCCAATGCTTGCACCCCGGAGTTTTTCAGGATGTCTCCTAAAGCAACTTCTCGGTTATCAGCCAATCTCTCAGCCGCCTCTGCCCTAAATTGGATTTCCTGGCTAAGTGCTGGATCTGGGGGCAAAGGATTGCTGATTGGTGTGACACCCCATCGGCGACGTAGAAGTAAATTGTTGGTGGTATCATCCGATTTGACGCGGTGATAGGCAGGACGCTGTTTGAGCGCTTCAAACCAAGCATTGATGCGAGGATACCGAGGATTTCCCTTGAGGTGATATCCCCGATAAACAGGTAAGTTAGCTGCCAAGCGATCTAAATGGGGGCTATAGGTAATATCTACCACGCTAAATGTAGATAAAAAGTAGGGGCCAGAATATTTTCCTAGAAGTTGCTCAAGTTCGTCTAATTTAGCTTCAAAAGCTATCTGTAAGCTTGCTAATTCATTAGGATCTTCAGGAGCTTGTCGGAGGAATTTATAAGCGATATCTCTCACCCCATTGGTTTCAGCTTCTTCAAGCCACTGCCTAGCAACTGCGTTTTCCTCTGGGTTTTCAGGAAGCAAAGTTGAACCAAATCGTTCTTCTAATGCTAACAGAATTTCTTTAGATTCATAGACTAACTTTCCTTCAATTTTGGCAGCCGGAACAAGGGTCGTGGGAACTAAATCTGTATACCATTTAGGCTTGTTAGTCAAGTCGATAAACTCCGTTGCAAAGGGAATTTCTTTTTCTTCAAGAGCAAACCAAACCCGTTCGCAAAATGGACACCAAGAGTTAGTATCGCGGTAGAGCAATACTGGTGGTTCTGTATCTGGTGGTAGTTTATGAAGACTGCTAGGAATGGGAGCGGTGGAAGGGGATTGCCCTGGTCTACGCACCCGTCGAGCTTGGGTATTTTTTTGGGCAATTTCTAATAGTTCTTCCCAATTAGATACGGTGTCTTGAATTGACATATTTCACCTTGAAAAATTTAGATTGGGTAATGGAAATATAGATAAAAATTGACACAAAAAATTTATCTTTAAATATTTAGAATTTCAAACTCAAATTATGATGTCTGTTACTACACAAAGTAAAAAACTTTTTCTAGATGCAGCCATCAAGCTATAAACAGCTATGTTTATACCAGTTTGTACAGATAAAAACTTAATTTTTCAACTACTGTCATAAACACCGTTAACTTTATAGGTTTACCGGAGTTAATGGTGATTATCACATGAAAATAGTTTGAAAGCAAGATTTACCATACATATTTATATTTTTGGCTTGTTTTAGTCAGAGAAGGACACAAAGCAAAAAAATTGTAGGTTGGGGAGCCACTGCGTTGCGCGGGTTTCCCGCGTTGTAGCAAGTGGCGTTGGAGGCTTTGCGTAACCCAACATTCTGATATATGTTGGGTTGCGCTCCGCTTCACCCAACCTACGTCTAAAACCCTTATGCCTATTGCCTAGAAAATTTGGCGCAGCCTCACCGAGAAAGCGCATGACTCCAAAATTCTGTTTTGTTGACATCCTCACCGCCGTGCTGGAAACACGGGGTTTTAAACCCATTTTTCTGATAAAATATGCAATTTCAACGAGTGTAGCCCAGGAGTGTAGCGCCCCATCCAATAAAAGCACTACCAAAGACTAGCCATGCAGCATTGATGCGGAAGTGAATAGCTAAAATGGCTGAGACGATCGCGATCGCCAAACCGAGAAAATCTACAAATGGGGCTTGTGGTAATGTTAAGGTGGCTGCACCCAGTTGCAGGGTGGTAACAACCATTAGCGCTACAGCACTAACATTCACAGCATCCAAAAATGCTCTACTCCAAGAAGAAGCCCGTAAGCGGGGAATTAAGGGATTCAGGGCAGCAACGAAAACAAAAGAAGGTAGAAAAATTCCGATTGTGGCAATAATTGCGCCAGGAATGCCGGCAATGACATAACCAATAAACGTAGCAGTCGAAAGTACTGGCCCAGGAGTAAATTGACCAATTGCGATCGCATCTAGTAACTGCTGTTGTGTCAGCCAGCCGTATTCTTGAACTAATCCTCCTTGGAGAAAAGCCACCAAAAGGTAGCCACCACCAAACAAGACACTACCGACTTTCAGAAAAAACCAACCTAACTGCCATAAAGAAACGTTGGTTGCAGTAGATGCGGTAGCTACTGATGCAGCAACAACTGTTGATGCCTTTAAAGTCGCGCCTGTGGTGAGACTAGCAATTAGAAAGTTGGCTTTATCTCCTGGTTTGTCGTTTTTATCGCCAGAATGTAACCAAACCATACCCAGCAATCCCCCAACTAATAGGGCAATTACTTCATTTAATTTGAATAATAATGTTATTAATGCCACAGCCAAAGCAATCACTAACAATTGGCGAGTGTTCACAGCCTTTTTTGCCAAGCCCCAGAGGGCATTAATAATGATTGCTAAAACAGCCGGTTTAATGCCATAAAGGAGCGGAGCTACTTGAGGTAAAGTGCCGTAGACAACATAAACCCAAGCAAACCCCCCAGTAATTAGAACCGCAGGTAAGACAAAACAGACACCTGAGACAATCAGCCCCAGCCAACCTGCATAGATGTATCCTATATGGATAGCCATTTCTGTGGAATTTGGCCCAGGAATTAGGTTAGTTGCGCCCAGCAAATCCAGAAAATGCTCCCTTGTCAACCACTGACGACGCTTAACCACTTCATCTTCAATCATGGCAATATGGGCAACCGGGCCGCCAAAGCCGATAACGCCAAGTTTAAAAAACAGTTTGGCGAGTTCACCCAAACGACTTGGTGTTGAGTTAGTCATTTTTGCTAGGGAATATTTTTCATTCAGTTTTAGACTAATCTTAAAAGATTAGGGCTGATACCATTTCAGGAAATACTTGATACAAATAGATTTGTCTCTAATTCTGTCTCCTACGGTCTATTTCTATCAACCTGAAAGTGAAACAGTATTACGCACTCACTCTACAGAAGAATTATGTTGTCTGTCAACGTAAATATATCTCTTCAGATGAAGGCAGGAGGAAAACTACCCTCAGCCTCCTACCTCCTTGCAATGACTGTTAACTCAGAACTATTTAACGCTGTGTGCCACTTTCTCTCAAACCTAACCCCCAACCCCTTCCCTACAAGGGAAGGGGAGCAAGAATCAAAGCCTCTCTCCCTGTGGGCTACGGTGTACACACAAGTCTTTTAAAGTTGTCCCACAAGCTTTTGATCCCCCCAACCCCCCTTAAAAAGCAGGGTGGATTAATTGTCTAGAGAGAAAAATTAAAACCCTCATTCTTGCGTTCATAAATCCAGTTCCCCTGTTAGCAGGCTGACGAGGTTACGGGGATT
>NZ_JACJSF010000176.1 GCF_014698035.1 Desmonostoc muscorum FACHB-395 | reverse complement strand
TCAGACTGCTGAAGCGTTAGAAAATCAACTAGCCCAATTACAACAAGAATTGGGAGATAATTCAGACACACAATTGCAGTCACTAATGAGCTTGTGAAATGCTTACGGCGGTAACTGAGCTTCTTGTACTGAACGCAGTCGAAGTGTGGGCTATATCCTACGCTAAAATATGATGTTCCCATTCTGAAATAAGGGCAATTGAATCGCTTGTGACTGTTTGGCATTATCAAGGTTAGACAAGGAAATCCCAAAAAAACTGATACTGCGATTCTCCAGTTCAATTGATAAAAACAGTGTTTTGGCTATCTCAAAAATCGTATCTAGTTCACTGATGGGAGCAAGCATTTTCTTACTGCGCGTTAACTGATGATAGTCAGAAAACTTGACTTTCAGAGTTAATGTGCGGCCTCGTGTTTCGTGCTGCTCTAACCGTTGCTCACAAGAAAGGGCAATCTGTTCGAGTTCTTGTAACATCTGATCTACATCGCTTAAGTCCTGTGCAAATGAGGTTTCTGCACCTATGGACTTACGAACTCGATTTGCTTCAACTGGGCGGTCATCCTTTGCAGGCACCCGTAAAATTTTGTCTGCCAAGAATCGGGTTAGACGTTCAGTTACACCGCGCATACCTGGGAACATTTCCCCCGCTTGGGGTTGGTATTCGGTCAATTCAGATCATGCTTGTTGCCTGTTGTGCCTTCCATGTTCCACACCCAGTCACCGCAAGAGAGGGATGGGGTAGGGTGGCCGCCGAGTGCTAGTGTGATGAATACTATTGAGTAGAAATGAAAATAGACACAAATTCAAGAATTATGTCTAAACATTTAATCTGAAAGACTTGATTGTTCTAGCTTCATCATCAAATTGAGTATAGTCTTTTATAAGGGCTATTTAGCTAATAAATTAACTTTAATCAATATTTCTAGTTCGTGTCAGTATATTTTATTGATATACTCAGTTTTCATTATTGGCTATCTGAGTATAAATGGAGAAAATTCTCAAAGACTTATATCTGAATATAATGTCTAAATCGTTTATTTATAAAGCTAGAATCTGAAGGATTATTAGAAATAAGCAAGAGTAGTTAGGTTTGATAGTCTTCACTCTAAGAAGATTTCATTTATATCAGTTATCTAATTGATTTGATATGAAAATCAAATGGATAAACTTTAATTTCAACTTGATAAATCATTGAGTTAAAGTATGGAATCATCTCAACACAAACGGTTTAATTATGCCAATGTTCAAACGTCCTCCTGCCTCCCAAAGCAATAAAACTGTTAATGGTCAGCATTCATCCATTCATGGGTTAAAAGTCTTGTATGAACCAAAGTCAGTACGCTCTCTAGCCTCCAATGCAGCAATGATTCTAATCAGTGCTGCATTGCTAAGTTGGTCTTTCCGCTTCATGAAAGCTCAACTAACAACTGTAAATAGCGTTGATGCAGTTATGAACGGTATGCTAACAGATATACGGGCACAACAAGAAGGTGTGATTTCAAAAGTTACAGTCAAAACTGGTCAGTCTATAAGGTCTGAGGATTTGTTATTTGTTATAGAAAATCAACGTACAAGCCAACTTCAAGCTCAAGAAGTTTCTAGTCGCCTGAATCAACAAGAAACAGAATTGAGACAGGCTCAAGAACGTTTAGCGCATAAACTGTCACTTCTGAATATAGTAAATCGAGATGCTGTAAACCAGGAGAAGTTTGCAGTCTCGGAGAATCAGCAAAACCAAAAGCAATTGCTTTCCGATCTTGAAGGCGCAAAGTCGCGTTATCAACTTGCAGAATTAAACTATAAACGAGCAAAGTTTTTAAAGTTAGAAGGAGCGATCGCTGAAGCCAGCTTTGATGTAGCAGAGATCGAACTCAAACAGCGTGAAAGTGAAGTAAAAAGCCTACAAGCTAAACTTGCAGCCTTACAGGTTAACCAGGATGCTGTTCGTAATGGCTTATCATTATCCAGAACAAGGAGTAACTACGACCCAAGTATTCGTTTAGTAGAATTGCAATTGCAAATTGCTGAAAACCAGCAAGGAATTGAAACCTTGAAAAAAACTATTCAAGGAACTAAAGCAGAGTTTGATCAGGCAAAGAAAGATTTACAACACAAGCAGGTTGTAACAATCAAATCGCCGGAATCTGGAGTAATGTGGCGGCTGACTGCCCAACTTGGCAAGTTTGTGCAACAAGGAGAATCGCTAGGGCAAATTGCGGACTGTAATCAACGATGGGTAGATGCTTGGGTGGACGAGCAGAAGGTACGATTACTTCAAGTTGGAACTCCAGCGGAGATTAAGCTGAATGGTACAGGGTCATCCGTTACCCTTACAGGAAAAATTTCGGTAATCCGTTCGGGGATCGGGCGATTATCTGCTGGAGAAGATACTGTTGTAGCAATAATACCAAATTTACCACGACATACGCAAGTGCATATTACGTTAGATACGGAACCTAGCTCTTCTTCATCCGAAAATATGCATAATGGCAATCTTTGTTACATCGGTTATACAGGGCGTGTAGTATTCAAGGTGCGAGCTACCAGTTTTTTTGCGGGCTTATAATTTGCACAAGTTACCAATAATTATATTTATTTCCCCATCCTAATACACCTCTTAAAAATTTTTTACCTCCGCATTCTCCAGAGATATTGAGTTTTTACTACTGTTATAAAAATGACGAAAACCGATCCTCAGAAAGTCTCTTCTTCATGGGTCTGGACACTATTTATCATCAGTGCCTTTGTATTTGTATCAACAGTATTTATTACTAGTTGGACAAGCACAGGTCCGACGTTTTTTCCAACCTATGAAGTCAACCCAACAATTACTCGATTATTGCCAACTGTATTACAGGTGCCATCCATTGATTGGGAGTTATCATTTCCTCTTGTTGCTGTTCTTCTAATTTGTGTTTGTCTCCGATTTATTCGATCTACAAATAGTAGCCGCTTTGTCATGAAATTAATCCTATTATTTCTGGCAACACGTTACTTTACCTGGCGAACAGTTGCCACCTTAAATTTTTCCCATCCAGCTAGTATAGTTTTTTCTTTAACAATTTATATTTTAGAGGTAATTTCCTTTTTTTCTTGCTGCTTATATACACTGCAAACTATTTGCTCAACCTCCAAATTACGAAGTGCAGAGGCGAATCAATATTCTCAAGCTGTTCTTTCTACCCAATATCTTCCCTCAGTCGATGTGCTGATTCCTACTTATAATGAACCAGACTATATTGTTCGCCGAACTGTTATCGGCTGTCAGGCAATGGAGTATCTCAACAAAACTATTTATATTTTGGATGATACTCGCCGCCCTCACATTAAAGCACTGGCAGAGGAATTAGGATGTGAATACATCACCCGCCCAGATAATACCCATGCAAAGGCTGGTAACTTAAATAATGCGTTGAAGCATATTGGCAGTGAATTGATTGTACCTATCGATGCAGACTTTGTGCCATTCAAAAACTTTTTGACTCGAACAGTTGGCTTTTTTCAAAATCCAGAAATTTCTCTTGTTCAGACTCCACAATACTTTTACAATCCGGACCATCATGCTCGTAATTTAGGGCTAGAAAATTTTTTACCCAATGATTTAGAGCATTTTTACGGATTACAGCAATCAAATCGAGATGTGGGCAATAGTGTGATTTGCTGTGGTAGTTCCTATGTTGTTCGACGAAGTTGTCTCGATGCAATTGGAGGTTATTACACTCGATGCTGCGTTGAAGACTTTCAAACATCTTTGCGAATGTTGACGCACGGTTTCCGACTGATTTTTCTCAATGAAGTTCTTAGTACAGGAGAATCAACTCGAACCTATACAGATTATATCGATCAGCGACTTCGCTGGTTACAAGGGAATTTTCAGGTTTACTTTTGTGGTGATGATATTCCGATTTGGTCGAAACTTAACTGGATTCAAAAAAGCTACAGCATATCGCAGCTTCTTTATTGCTTTCAATCAGTGTTTCGGGCTGTTTTTCTATTGGCACCTTTGTGCAGTGCCTACCTTGGAATTTCACCCTTTATTGCAACCCTGCCTGAAATTCTCTACTACTTCATGCCATTCTGGTTGTTGCATATTGTAATTTATGGTTGGGCATCAAATTACCGAGTTTCTTACTTTTGGAATGAAGTATACGAAACAATCTTTTGTTTTCCAGCACTAAAACGATTGAGTCTCATTATCCGCAATCCTTTTGCAAAAGCAAGTCGGGCTACTCGTAAAGGGGTCAAGGCAGATCGAAAGAATTACAATTTCAATCATACATTGCCACTGATTATTCTTTTAGCATTGTCGGGATTGATTATTGGATTGCATCTTGTTGGGGTACAACTTGGAGTTTGGTTAACTTTGGATGAAAGTTCAGGTGTATTAATATTCTGGCTTTTTTACAATGTTCTATTTATGGGAGTAGCTTTTCTATCAGCTATCGACCAACCAATTCGGCGCACAATGGATCGTTTTCCTTTAAAAACAACTTGTAAGATTAAAGCCAAAGATCAAGTTTTTTTGGGTTATACTCAAAACCTTTCTGAAAGTGGAGCCAGAGTTGTATTGATTACGCCAGATGTCGTCCTCAATACACCGATTGTCGAGGTTACATTTGTGGAGTATGGCTTTTCCATACAGGCGGAGATTGTACGTTTTTTCGTCAACAAGGATAAGTTCGGGATTGCTTTGCAATTTCTCCAGGTTGAAACTGAACAACAGCGTAAATTGGTTGAGGTGCTGTATACCGAAATGACTTGGTGGAAACAGCGCAAGAAGCCTGGAAATTTAGACTCTTTTCTGGCAATGATAGCCTCCACAATTCAAGCAAGATCACTTCTCAATTGGTATGGATGAACGATTATCAGCCTATACTTTTGCAGTTTTTTCATATTCTGCTTAAGTAAATATACATCATTAGATTAGATAGCACTATTTGAATAAAATAACTCTTTAGTAATGCTTAAATTTGGACAATATTTACTATTAGCATTGTGCTTAAGCATACTTTTGATAAACGAGAGTTCAATTTTTACAGAAAGACTTACTCCTTTATCCTTTATGCAAGCCAATCAACTCAGATTGTCAGAGCAAATTGATCGAACTCGTACAGGAAATATGGTTATCCAGGTTGTTAATTCTCAGCGGCAGCCAGTCTCCGGTGTAGAAGTTAAACTTGAGCAGGTTGCCCATGAATTTGAGTTTGGTACAGCGCTCAGTACTCAAATGTTTGCTCAAGGCGCTAATCTCAATGATCAAGCTCAGTATTTTAATCTTTCTAGGCAACTTTTCAATGGCACTGTGCATGAAAATGCTCTCAAGTGGTATGCAACTGAAGAACAACAGGGACACGTTAATTATGTAGATGCGGATCGAATTTTAAGCTGGAGTGAAGTCCATTCTCTACCATTACGCGGACATACACTTTTTTGGGAGGTGGAAAAATGGAACCAGCCTTGGCTGAAATCTCTTTCCAAGCAAGAACTGCAACTTGCTGTTGAACGGCGAGCAACAGAAATTTGCGATCGCTATCGAGGGCGAATTCATGAATATGATGTTTTAAATGAGATGCTACATGGTGATTTTTTTAGACGGCGGTTAGGAAAAGATATTGTCAAAACAATGTTCGAGCGATGTCATGCTGCCGATCCGAATGCAGTACTATATGTTAATGATTACGACATCCTGAATGGTAAAAGATTGGATGATTATGTTCAACAAATTCGCTCATTACTGACGCAAGGAGTTCCACTTGGAGGGATTGGGATTCAGGCACACATTTTAAGAGAAAATATCACCCCAGCACAGATCCAATACAGTCTAGATACGTTAGCACAATTCAATTTACCAATTAAGATCACAGAATTTTCTACACTTGCCAATACTGAGCAGGAACAAGCAGAAATTCTGCTTAATCTGTATCAAATCGCTTTTGCCCACCCAATGGTTAAGGGAATTATAATGTGGGGATTCTGCCAGAAGGCTCATTGGGTACCTCAAGCAGCTATTTTTGATAAAAACTTCCAACCAAAACTGGCTGCAAAAGTCTATCAAGAGCTAGTTTTCCGCCGATGGTGGACTCGCTCAAATGGGATCACCAATCAGAATGGTCAATTTTCAACTCCTGCTTTCTTTGGACAGTACCAGGTAACGGTAAAAGGATGGAACTGGAGTAAAACTCGTTCATTCTTATTTCAGTCTCAAATAAATCAATCCAGAGTTTTTACATTAGTTTTATCATGATGTCTGGACTTAAACAAAGGGTTTTTGAAGTTCATAGTTATAAATTCCAGAAATGAAGTTACAGCGTAATCCAAAACATTTTCTGCTACTACGGTAGTGCTGGCTCAAAGTACAAATATACTTCAAATAGTAGGGGAAAATCATCCCGCAGAATACACCATACGCGGTGACTGCTACAACTCCATTCTTAACCTTTCCCAAATTTCCGATGTACTGCCGTTTCACATAATCTGTGGTATTTCCTTTCTTCTTATCTCCTGTTTCATCAATAGAACTCTTGCAAAAGTGTTTTGTGATATAATAGGGGGTTTGGTAATTTGCGATTAGGACTTTGAGGAGCAGTGAAAATAGAGGAAGCCAAACAGCTTACTGCAAAAAAATTTAAGCGAATGACTGGAGTAAGCCGTCGAACTTTTGAGTTAATGGTTGATGTGGTTAAAGCTGATGCTCAAAAAAAGAAGAAGCCTGGTCGCCGTCCTAAATTGACTATTGAAGACCAAGTTTTAATGGTGATTCAATATTGGAGAGAATATCGTACTTATTATCATATTGGATTAGACTGGGGACTTTCAGAATCAGCAGTTTGCCGAACAGTTTATAAAATTGAAAATATTCTAATTAGTTCAAGAAAGTTTAGTCTGCCTGGGAAGAAAGAATTATGGAAAATGTCATCCCAAGAAGATTTGGTAGTGATGGATGTGATGGAAAGTCCAATTGAAAGACCTCATACCGGGCAAAAAAGATTTTTTAGCGGTAAGCAAGGAGAACATACTTTAAAAACGCAGGTAGTTATCCACCAAAAAACTAGTCAAGTCATCTGTTTAGCGCATGGTTTGGGGAGAATACATGATTTTAGGCTATTTAAAAATAGCGGGATAAAATTTGGAGAATTACTCAAGGTCATCGCGGATAAAGGCTATCAAGGAATTAATAAAATTCATCAATTGAGTGAAACACCGATTAAAAAACCAAAAGGAAAGAAGTTGACGAAAGAACAGAAAAAATATAATCGAGAACTCAATCGATTAAGAATTACTGTTGAACACGTAAATCGTCGTCTAAAGATATTTAAAATTTTGTCTGATAGATATCGAAATCGTCATCGACGTTTTGGGTTAAGATCGAATTTAATTGCGGGAATTTATAATCACGAATTAGCCATATAA
>NZ_JACJSF010000175.1 GCF_014698035.1 Desmonostoc muscorum FACHB-395 | reverse complement strand
ATGCAAGCATTTTGGGCTATTCTACCTTCAAGTCTTGCACCTGAATATACTTCTTTGGTCTGAGAATCTAGAGAATGTAACCTTTTCTTTTTTTTCAGCAAGCCCTAGATATATTTTAAAAAACTCTAGGTTTCAACATAGATTAGGTTTAAGCATTTCTTCTTTCTCTTGCTTTGCGTCCTTTGCTCATTCTGCGGTTTGTTAAAAAAATTACTTTGACAAAAAGTTAAGCCTTAACCCAAGCCTATTAGATTTTAGATTGCTGCAATGTTAATGCAGACCGATACAATGGCATTTCCAGTCGATGCAATAGCATTGTCAATCGATGCAACGTTAATGCAGACCGATGCAATAGCATTGTCAGTCGAAACAATGGCATTGTTACCCAATAGTTTAGTGTGTCACTGATGATTAAACTAATGGTCTGGATGTTCATGATTTGTGACTACAGCTGATACTGGTGTTACTGTACTTTCTTCTTGGGCTTGCATTTCCAGCAATTGGGGAATTGTTACAAATCGATAGCCTTGGGCCTTCAAACCTGCGATCATTTCTGGTAAAGCTTTGACAGATTTAGAACGATTACCGCCCCCATCATGCAACAGTACGATCGCACCTGGCTTTGCATATTTCAGCACATTTTTAACCAGCATTGGCACTTGAGGCGAATGACGTTCAGCATCTCCCGACTGTTCTGACCACATCATGACAGCGTACTTCTCGTTTCTGGCATATTGGGCTAGTCCATTATTTAGAAAGCCTCCAGGGGGACGAAACAGAGTCGTTTTCTCTCCTGTCGTTTTGGAAATAATATCTGCTGTGCGGTCAATTTCACTAGCCGCAGTCGCTTCATCCATTTTAAAATACCAGTGATGCCATGTATGATTACCAATTACATGACCATCAGCAGCCACTTGCTTGGCAATCTGGGGAAAATATTTCACCATTTCTCCAACCATGAAGAATGTTGCCTTAATATTATTTTTCTTCAAAATTTCTAAAACCTGCACCGTATTTTTTGGGCCAGGGCCATCATCAAAAGTTAAGGCGATGACTTTCTCATTTGCTTTTAGTTTTGCTTGATAAACAATTGTTCCCTGAAAAGGCTTTGGTACTTCATTCATCTGGTCTGTAGCTGAGGTGATAGACTGTGCATCTGCACTCATTGCCCTACCTAAACTCGTTTTAGCACTCTCACCTTTTGGCTTTTGAATTCCCAACAGACGGTCAAGTTTAGTTGTGCCTGCAAGCAGACTGATACCCACACTACTTACACCAGCAATCAATGCAATAGTTATTACCTTTAGGAACGGCGATAATTTACGATTAGACACATTAAATCTCCTTAAATATT
This sequence comes from Desmonostoc muscorum FACHB-395, assembly GCF_014698035.1. GTDB lineage: Bacteria > Cyanobacteriota > Cyanobacteriia > Cyanobacteriales > Nostocaceae > Nostoc > Nostoc muscorum_A. The sequence continues at coordinate 6,170 of NZ_JACJSF010000175.1, read as the reverse complement.
TGGGATTGGGCATGGGGCATTGGGCATGGAGCAAAACAGTTCCGTTAGCGGTAGCGGGGCGTTTAGCCCGTGAGGAGTGCTGTGGGAAAAATTAGGAGTTACGAATTCTCTCCCTACTCCCCTACTCACCACTTATATCACTCGTACTCGGTTGTAAATTAATATATCTACTGCTAAAAGAAAAAAGAATAAAATATCTTGAAACATCCTAGCTAAAGCTAAAGGAAGTCTTAATTTAATCTGCACTAATTTGCTGCTTACTTACAAAAGTGCCATAAGAAGACTGGATAAAATAATACTTGATGGGTTTAACCAACCAATAAAAGCAGCAATGATGGCAGTATAACCGTAACCAGGAGAAATGCTAGGGCGGAGTTGACCAATAGGGCCGAGACTTCGCACACACCAGCTAAATCTGATAATCCACTGCTAATTAAGAAAGTTAGCCAAATGATGCTTAAGCATAGGCCATCGTAGACATCGCTATTTATCCCAGCATACAACGCAGCCTTTAGACTAGAATGGTTGCTTTGACAGTTAATTCTGACATCTTGGTGAAGCTTTCCCGGCTCTGCTTCTGAATTCTGCGGTAAAATATGTTAGATGAAGCGAAAATTTCAACAATATTTTTGGCGTTGTGCCTTAATAGTGTTTTTAACATTAACTGGATGTGGATGGGGTGTGGAGTCAGCGCAAGCACTGTTGCGTCAACATCATGATTCTCCCGGTACTTTACGCTACCATTCACAAGTATCTGTCAAAGATGAAAAAGGATATGCTTGGCAAGTACTGCTGTTCAAACAGAATTACACCAGTGCAGTAAAAGATTTACGGTTACGCTTAGTTGCTTTTCCGGGTGTCGTTGAAATTGCTCACCCCCAACCATTATTGATTGAGACAGTAGCCGGAAAATTACTTAGTGCATCGGATGCATACTCTTTAACTGCACCCGTTCCCAATGTGGGGGAATATAACTTAACTGATATCTTACCGAAATTGCCAACAACTGATGCGCTCAAAGTCTATGTGCCTCTCTCTAATGGACAGCAATTGGTTCTCAACATATCCAACACTGTACTCACTGAGTGGCAATGGCTAGTTACAGAAATTGATTAGTAAAAGCATTTCAATATAAAAATAACCCAATGGTGATGGGGGGCATAATTACTGCCTGCGGAGGCAGAAATCCTGTCTTCATATACTTATAACGACGAGTTAAAGCCTCCCATATCACACGCAGGAGTAATGTTAGTCTTGAGACTCCTCAGGGATAGTTTCCGATTCGGTTTCCAGTTCTTCTGTTTGGACTTTGGCGACTGGAGGTTTAACGGGTTTTGGACCACGCGCTAGAGCAGGATTCCCCTGCTGCCTGTTTTCATCTCCGTAAGATGCTTTTTTCCCTTTGTCAGACGAGCGGTTACGGCTCGGTTTTGAGCTTTTGGGGTTGGATTCAATAGGAGTTATAGAATCCTTATTTTCGGAATTGCTGTCAGTATTTGCTTGGGACTGACGTTCCGATTTTTTGATTGGACGTTCTACCATTGTTGATTTTTGTAAATTTATCTGTATAGTACATCGGTTTGGTGACTGTCAAACTGTTAAGTAGCATTTTTTTAAAGATTTTATCGAACAGAATTCAGGAGTCAGGAGTCAGGATTCAGAATTAATTCTGAGCGAAAAAACGGCTGAATAATCGGCGTTTTTGCACCCCCACAAAACAAGAAAAATTGGTGGTGCAACAATTCAGTCACTGGTCTGAATCTCCGACTCCTGTTAGCGGATAGCTAGGGTTTAGCCCATTCTGACTTCTAAATTCTGACTCCTGATCCCTGAATTCTAATCAACAAAATCAGGTCGTGCCTTACCTGTTGATTTCAACTTTTGCTCTAAAACTGTCCAATTTTCTTGCTCAATTAAATTAGTTAATTCATCAAGATTGTGACGATACTGTTGCAGCGATCGCAGCAATGCTTGACGATTATACCGCGCCATCATCACGCCCAACTCTGGATTCCCGCCACCCACACGGCTGGTATCCCGAAAACCTGAACTAGCTAACTTTTGGGCTAGTTCCAAAACATCAGGGTCAGTTTCACTCAAACAAGCAGCAATCAATGAGGAACTGACCATTACAGGTAAATGGGAAATCCAACTAACAGCGCGGTCATGTTGCTCTGGTTGACAATAGTAGATATTAGCTCCTAGCGATCGCACAATTTCTTCTACAACCGCAATTGCATTCGTTGGCGTTGTAGCTATCGGTGTTAATACATAAGGCTTATCAACAAATAAATTCCGTTGTGCAGCTTCTATGCCACTATCTGTTCTTCCCGCCATTGGATGACCGCCGATAAAATTATTCCAAAGGGGAGAAATCGCTTTGACTATCTCTGCTTTTGCTGAACCCACGTCAGTCACGATGGTAGCTGTAGACAAATGAGCGATCATTTGCTCCAATTGGGGCACAATAAGCGCTAGAGGTGTACAAATAAATACAACCTCTGCGGCTGCTAACAGACTCAGATCAACTGATGCTTCATCAACACTGCCGATAGCAACTGCCTTTTGACAGGTAGATTCACGGCGACTGACTCCTAAGATATGATGTCCTTGCGATCGCAAATCAAAACCCAAAGATCCGCCGATCAATCCCAACCCTAAAATCCCAATATTCATTTTTAATTTTGACATTCCGTTTTTATGACTTTACCAACTATTAAAGTTGGCATCCAAGGGGTAGCATCGATGACTGTAGAGGAATTACTAGAAAAGTACGCAGCAGGAGTCTTAAACTTTAGTGGTATTGACCTTGCGGAAGCTAATCTGAGTGGGGTCAAACTCAGTGGCGTGAATCTTAGCGATGCTAATTTGAGTATAGTTAACCTCAGTGGCGCGAATCTGAGCGAAGCTAACTTGAGCAATGCGAAGCTGAATGTAGCCAGACTCAGTGGTGTGAATCTATCCAACGCCATCTTAAATAACGCTAGTCTCAACGTCGCTAATTTAATTCGAGCCGATCTCAGCCGCGCTCAACTTAAAGGAGCCTTATTGATTCGCGCTGAGTTAATTCGCGCAGACCTCAGTCGCGCAGACCTGTCGGAGGCTGACCTCACCAGTGCTGATTTACGAGAGGCGACACTCCGCCAAGCGAATCTCCGCCACGCTAACTTGAGTGAGAGCGTCTTGAGAGGCGCTTCCATGACGGGAGCAAATTTAGAAATGGCTAACTTAAATGCCAGTGATCTCAGTCGTTGCGATCTGAGTGGTGCAAATTTGCGAGATACTGAACTCAGACAAGCAAATCTTAGCCATGCCAACTTGAGCGGAGCAGATTTGAGTGGGGCGAACCTCCGTTGGGCAGATTTGAGCGGGGCGAACCTCCGGTGGGCAGACTTGAGTGGCGCAAAATTGAGCGGGGCTACTTTAATTGGCGCAGATTTAACCAATGCGAATTTAACGAATACAATTTTTATCCACGCCGATTTAACTCAGGCAAAATTAATTAGGGCGGAATGGATTGGTGCTGACTTAACTGGAGCAACATTAACTGGGGCCAAGCTTTACGCCACCTCCAGGTTTGGTTTAAAAACCGAAGGTATGATTTGTGAATGGGTCGATCTTAGTCCAGCTGGCGATCGCTCCATTATCCAAAAGTTCCATTCCGAAGACTCACGAGACTTTTTTAACGAAACACCGCCCACAATCCGCATTATTGTTGATGCAGCCTTAGAACACGAAGCCAATTTTGCGATCGCAGGCGCTTACTATCAAATTGCTCAGGAATACCGGGTACTAAAACAACCCCCAAGCATCGAAAGTGGTCGTCGTCGAACTGTTTTCACTTTTTATGTAGATAGCGATGAAGCATTATTTTCCACTGCTTACATTGTGATTCTTCCCTTTTTATATGCGGCATCTACTCAAAATAATATTTCCAATGTTGTGGAAATGATTAACAGTGAAGTTGTTGCGAATCAAGATTTAAAAGTGCCAAAATTGCCCCTTATTGTCAAACAATTAAATATTCTTCTAGAGCAAGCCATGAGTCAGGCGGCAACAATTAAACAGACGAAAAAAAATATTGAAGTAGCCACAAAGTTAAATTTTTGTAAAGCCCCAACTCAAATAGTTTTAACAAATTCTAGCGCCCACACATTGATTGTCCATGACCATCCCAACTTTGGGAAAAGATTTATTAATCGCTCTGCTCTTAATGCTTCAACTTATGATGATATATCTAATGAACCGACAAAACACATCTTACCTTCGTCCAGTATGGTTATAGATTTCGTCAAAGGATTTCACTATATTAGTCATTAAATATGGGGAATAGGGAATAGGGAATGGGGATTAGTTATTAGACAAATGACAAATGACTAATAACTAATGACTAATGACTAATGACTAATAAAAAAAATTGGAGGAAAAATGAGCAATCTCTTTAATAAAATGATCGGTCGAACTCGCTATGTAGTCTTTCGCCTATTTCTGCACTTGGGGGGAGGCGAGGTAGCGCCTATTTTGGGAGTATTAAATAGTGCTGGGCGAGATGCGATCGATGCCGATGGCGACTTAGAAGTTTTGGGAGAAGGATTAGTAGAAATTAGCCAAACTCTCCTACAATACGATGAATATTGGCTTTCTGCTGCCAACGAAGGCGACGTATTTTGGAGTGAAGGCGAGGCGGGAGATTATGTTAATGAATTATTTACTGACTCTGCCGAAAGATATCTTAGTGAACCAGATTACAGTTCTGGCTCTGGATTGAATGAACCTTTATCTATACCTGTAACTCGCAACGTCATTGTAATGATTACAGTAGCTTATGAAGGAGAAGTACCAGAGTTAGAAACCGATCTTTCTAACGTTCAGGCACTCAAGGAAGGATTGAAAGCATTGATAAATTTGCATTACAAACATAGATTAAAGGCAATCCAAGTGCATTTTTCCCCAGCACAGTTAGGCGATGAACTCACTAGCGATCAACTGTTGCAATATTACCCAGAATTGATTCCTTTATAATATGTTGGGTAGTCCGTACTTACTACTCACATCGAGAAATTGTTAAGCTCAGAGATAGGACAATAATCCAATGATCATGACCATAGTACGTAAATTTACAGCCGTTTTTTTAGCTCTGAGTTTGTGTGTCACAACTGTCGCTTGTGGTGGGGGAAACGAAACTACTCCTCCCGCTAAGAACGTTAGCCAAAGCTCTACTAACACAAAGCTGAGTGATGGAGAGTATAAAATACAACAAGCTACTTATGACGATGCAACTGGTGAATACAGCTTGTTTTTACTTAACAATAATCCCCCAACCTTTGCAACCGAAAATTTGCAAATGGCACGGTTAACTGATGATGAAATCAAGCAAGGTAAAAAGACCTATCTGAAGGTAGAAAAAGGACAACCGATTTTATATCTAACGGAAGACTTTAAAATAGATTACGTCCACAACGTTACCGAGAATAAAACCAATCCCCAAACAGGACAACAAGAGACGGTTGTAGTCCGTCGAGAAAATAACTTCTGGGCACCCTTTGCTGGGTCTGTGGCTGGTAGCTTGGCGGGTCAGGCAATTGGTAGTATGTTGTTTAGACCCCAGTATTATGTACCCCCTGTCTATCAATCAGGTCAAGGATTAAGTGGTTTCGGTGGATATGGCGGAAGCTATGGCCAAGCAGTTCAAAACTACCAAAGTCGCTATAATGCACCACCCGCAGCCGTGACAAATCGGACTGCGTTCCGCAATACAGGGACGATTAGAAGGTCATATCCTGGAAATACAAATATACGCAATACACCGCGTAGCACTACAGGTAATAACCGTCCTTCTGGTTCTGGTTTTGGTGGTAGTACGTTGCGACCCTCTGGTAATTCCAGCACTACCAGACGCAATTCTGGCAGTGGTTTTGGTAGTGGACGTAGTACAGCACCCCGCCGCTCAAGTGGTTTTGGCAGCAGACGACGTTAGGAAATTTTCAATTTAATTAAGTAGACTGCCTAATACCAATTTTTTATGAAGCTGCATATAATTCGATCCCCCCTAGCCCCCCTTAATAAGGCAGGGCTGTTTCATTCGATCTCTTAGAGATTTTGTCAAGAGTAGGAGTCAGAAATTTGCTTGATTTGCTAATCGAAAAGCTACCACCTCAACGACTAAATTT
>NZ_JACJSF010000174.1 GCF_014698035.1 Desmonostoc muscorum FACHB-395 | reverse complement strand
AAAGCCTTACGAACGCTCATTGATGCAGAAGAGATTGAACCAGGATGGAGTAATGACGATTTACCTGTGAGAATTTACAAACTTAAGCGCCAAAAAGAATCTGCTCCATTTTGGAGAAATTAGCAATTTATTACCAGTAATTGAAGGATTTTAATTGAAAAGATTGTGGTATCCTTCAGCCGGAAATGAGTTGATCTTGATGTCGCTCGGAATTAGAGTAACTTCATGGGGATGCGGGTGGCTCGTTATCAATTCTCAATACTTTTTTGCTGTGCTTTAACTGTTTCCAGAGTGACTTAATCTGCTCGTAAGCTTCTTCGGGAGAAAACAGCCGAATATTAGCGTTCGTAGAATCTAGAAATTTCTCAATTTATTCTTTGTTACTCGACTAGAAGTAAGTGGCGATTTGACTTTATATATCCTCATCCTTTCGGCAGAGGATAGCTATCACAGCAATAGTCATGCTGTTTAATAGCAACTATTCTTCTCACCTTTTCCTTTGTGTTTAACAGAATCAAATTTTTGCTTCGAGGATTTATCCAAGGACTGAAGAGTGATTACTGGGCAGAAGTTACCACCCAATGCCCTCACTGCATCTACTATTTTGGGCCTTTTCAAACTTTTCTCGAAGCGAAAGCTGCCTGCCCCGGATACGTTGATGACCTTAAAAGCGAGGGAGCCTTGGGGATAGAAGTCGTCGTTAAACGCTGCCATCCTGATGTATTGACGATTTTTGATGAACAAGTGAGCTAAGTAACAATAGGTCCTTGAGGATTTTCGTCAGCCGAAAATGAACTGTAAACTGTATCAGAGTTGTCATGAGTGAATTAATTTTTGAGCCAGATAAGATTTATGAGTTTGTACAGCTCGACAATTTTCGAGTGTCCTGGCGATTGAAATACGTAGAAACAGTTTTCAACCCAGTCAATAAAGAAATACGTTTACATTTTTATAAGCTAGAATCTTCTGTTGAAAAACAAAAAGATATCTACTTGAGTCAAAGCGATATCTACCAACAAGTAGGCAGCATCAATGAAGCTAGCGAATATGAAGTGAGGTATGAATACTAAGAGCGGATTACACCTGATGGTGGGAATAGCGTTGCAACTATAAGCAGATTTTATCAGCCAACGCCAGAATCGCGGTTGTAGCGGTTGGGATTGATAAGCAGAGATTAACTGAGTCGAGTGGGTTCAACCCGGCCATGAAATATATAGGCTTCCAGACGTTTACATTGTTTTATTGACATTAGAGAATGCCAGTTTTCGTACCACCTAGAGTAATGTATACCCGTAAAAGTGGTTCAACACAAATCAGCCTTAATCGGTTTTGAAGTCTGAAACCCTTGTATAATCAACGAAAAAGAGCTTAAAACCAAACTCGCTTATCAGAGAATGTTATGAGATGAAAATTCAAGGGAGCGAGTTGGGCGCTATTTTGGCGCAGTCAAGCATTAGGTAAGAGGACGAATTTGATTTAATTGAATTGACAATGCGATCCACCTCTTTTGGGGGTATATTTTTGGCTCCTCCATATTTTTGCTTTAAAGCTTCTAGCTCTGGTTTCCAAGAAGATGAAAGTTGTTCACATTTTCTCTTTCTTTCATTTATTGCTTCAGTTTCTAGATAATTCTTGTATGCCCCGGTACTAAATTGTGCGATCGCACAAGCGGCGACCGTCCCCAGTACCAGCCAAATTAACGCTTCTTTCATTTTTAAGTCTTCTCCAACTGAGCCACTTTTTAAATTCATAGATTGTCAATAAGTTGAATAAATGCCCTTTATTATGTGAAATTTTTAGTACTAAAAAATATGAATGATGCAATAAAAGGTGTACCTTGGGAACGGTGCCGAGGTATTGAAACCACTGATGTAAATGATTACCTAATTCTAATTCAAGCTCCTATTGAGAAGGTAGCACAAGCTATTAGTCAGGTGCGACAAGTAGTTGTCTGGGAACGAGATGTATACGAACATGAGATAGAAATATTAGCTATTAGACCCCTTTAACTACCTACTCAAAAGTGATCGCACTCAGGGATAAATGCGATCGCTCCTGGCGATGGGGATGGGTCGGCGTATGGGTTAACTAGCCATTAGCAGAGCAACTAACTCTTGCTTTTTCTTCTTACCGAATCCAGAAACCCCTTGTTTTTTAGCCATATCTTTGAGTTGTGTAAGTGTCAAGCTACTCAAATTAATATATGTAGCAGCTTCTGGTTTAGCAGCTTCTGGTAAAACAACTTCTGGTAAAACAACTTCTGGTTTTGATTGAGGAGTAAGATAAAAAACCTCTTTAAGTGCGTCTAGCTTCTTTCCTTTGGTTATGCCACACTTTAGCTTTGTAATTGGCTCTAAGGTTGTCCAAGATTTACGCGGGGCATCTTCAATACGATTAGTAGCAATCGACAGATTTACACCAACCATTTGACTGTTAGGCTTCTCAATAAGGTACTGCAAAGCTGCCTGAATTTCATCTCTGCTTGCGGTTGAAAGATTGATTTTAGCTACAGATTCACCAGTAAGAAATTTAGTCAACTGAAGTGTTCGTTCACTGTTATCTGTGACAATGCACCAAACCTTTTCTAGTCGAGCTTCTTCAGCAATCGCATAAACAAATGAGTTGCCGATAACTTTATACTGGTCTTCCTCAATTTCTGCAACAATTACTGGAACCCAATTACGTCCATCTGACTCAATTAATTTTTTTGCAGATGCTTTAACTAAAAACTCTGGCACATCAATACCTTTCTCCAGATTGATTTTATCCATCGAAAGGCACATCAAATTCCCAATGTTGCTGACGCTCATAGATATAAACCTCTTATTGTAAAAAGTATTCTCTTACTAATCCCAGATAATGCCCACAGGCTGTTTTATTCTTAAAAACAGCGGGCACATGACTAAATGCAGCACCTGCAATATGTGCATAGCTAGGTATATCAAAAATGTGAAGGTCTTTCCTAGCCGAAGTTGTTTTAGGGTAAAAGTATGGTGTTAGATCAATAGGATTAGGTTTCTTACTTTTGGCTTGCTCTATAATTTTGTCTATTGCTTCTTCTGCTGTTTTTTTTGCTGGATCAGTGATAGATTCACCATTGTAAAAGATGGGCAAGGGGATCGGTCCACCATCTTTCCTTACGTTTTGGATTTCGGGAATAAAGCTTTCAATAACTGTAGCTGCATTATTTAAAGAATATATGCTGTTATGCTTAGTGGGAATTAAAACAACATCTGCGGCGTAAATTGCACTCTGGCTATAAAATACCCAGTTTGGGGGAGAATCTATCAAAATATAGTCATATTGCTGTTTAAAAGATTCTAGTGCTTGTCGTAGTCTGCCATAATTTATAAGTTGCCGCAGGTTTGCTTCTGGTAGATTTTTAAGCTTTGCGTCACTTGCAATAAAATCAAATTGCCATACAGAACCAGATTTGTATGAAACTGTAAATGAGTTGATTAAATTCTTTGGTATTTCTTTGCTAGTATCATTTACTAACCAAGAATACAAACTATCTTCTTTGACTTTTTGACCTAGCGAGTTGGTCAAATCCTGTTGATTAGGGTCAAAGTCAACAATCAGCGTTCGCTTTCCTAAGATCGTCAACATAGCGGCTAAATTGAGTGTGGTTGTAGTTTTACCTACGCCGCCTTTGTTGTTATAAATTGCTATAGTAAGTGCTTTTAGCGGATTGTCTATTTTCTGCTTAATTGCCGAAAGAACTTTATCTAGGTTGTCTGCTGTAATTTCTATACAAGGGGTTGCTGGGTAGATAACTTTGCCATGTTTTCTAAATAACTGGATATAGTCGCCATTGGCTATAATTCCCCATTGAGCAGTTTTGCAATTTGGGGCAAGTAAATAATGTTTGAGTTGATTAACTGTTGACTTATATTGTGCAGCTTTTGGGTGTAAATTTATATTCCTGCCTTTTACCTCTACCAATAAGTAAGGGTTTAACTTAGTCTCAATGAAAGTGTCGTTGTCAGAGTTCTTGCGAACAGCGTAATCAACGGCATTGCCGCCATTTCCTGTACTAAATCCTGGAATAGTTTCAGTTACGTCAAAGCCGAGTATTTTTAATAGTTCTGTGATAAATACACTACTAACTATCGGCTCGGACGCTCCATTAGGAAGATTTATTAGCGCTTGTCTAATTTTTGAAAAGTCCATAAAATTCAATATGTCTACGCAAACTTAGAGCAGCACATAGGTCGGCTCTCTACTTAGTGTATTCAGTAACTTTGCAATTGCCATTGCGCTCATTACGTAGATTTAAGAGATGATCGATTTTCTGGATATCAAAAAACACCTCTACCTTCTCCTCTAATTCCGCTTAATCAGGGTCAAATCGTTGTAGGCTTTGGATCACAGGGTCTACAGTCTGGCAATGAAAATCAATTGGCACTTAGCGCCTTCTTTCTAACGCAGTCAGGGATATACTTAATCTTCAGTCACGGATTAGACAACGACCGCGATCGCAACGACAACACCGCAGGCATCGCAGACTGACTATTTGGCATTGAGGCAAGATGGATGTATTTATCAATTGATAACTCTTCGCAATAACTCTTGAGTGGCGCGTTCATTAACGAAATAATAGGGATCGTGGCGTAGTAGACTGTCCATAATATCCCGCGTAAACCGGACACTACCAGCGAGAATAAATGAGGCTGCCACCCCCAACTCGTCTACCAAACAAGCATTACAGGTCTAGAGAATACCTTACACCAAGTGAAGTGCGATCTCTACTAAATGCTGCACTTGAGCGCAAAGCTCGTTATTCCCACCGTGATTATACACTTATGCTGATGATGTTCCGCCACGGTCTAAGGGTTGGGGAAGCTGTAGGGGCTAAGTGCGGGTTGCGCTGGGATGCACTGATGTGGGCCGAACGTCAGATTTTCATCACCAGGGAAAAGGGCAGTGACTCTGGGGTGCATCCCTTGAGGGATGATGAAATAACTTTGCTCAAAGAACTCAGAGAGATGTTGCCCGATAGCAAATACATCTTCGTTTCCGAGCGTGGTGAGGTGATGTCTACTGATGCGGTGCGAAAGCTGCTTGGGCGGCTGGCGGCTAATGCTGGTCTTGATATCAAAGTTCACTGTCACATGATGCGCCACGCCTGCGGTTACTATCTGGTGAATCAGGGGTATAACACTAGAGAAATCCAAGACTTTCTGGGACACCGCGATATCAAACACACTGAAAAGTATACAAAGCTAAATGCTCGACGGTTCCTGAATTTTGATTGGGGTGATTTGTGACATCTTGGGGTAAGCTCACCGAAGCTGACATTTTCTGCCACACAACGATTAAAAGCATTGTGGTGCAGGAGGTTCGGGGTGTAAGCGTGTCAGCCATTGAATATCAAATCAAAAAATCAAAAATAGCACTTAAATAATTGGCTGAGTATATATGTATTTAAATTAACTTAATATCACAGTACAAACTCTGAACCAGTTGTGTTAATAATTAGCTAAAGTTCGTATTACGAACACTAATATTAAAATTAATAATTTAAGAAATAGGGGAACAATTGTAAATATGAAAATAAATCAAATAACTTATTATGATTTTCAAAGAAAGTGGAACTTTGAGACAATAGATTTTTCTAATTTAACTCTTTTAGTAGGGATATCTGGTGTTGGAAAAACACAAATTTTAAAATCGATTGTTAATATACAAAATATAGCCCAAGGAAAATCATTGAATGGAGTTAAATGGGATATTCATTTTACAACTGAAAATGGTTTAGAATATCATTGGACTGGAGAATTTGAGAGTAAAACAAATGTATCTTTAATTGTAGATGATAATGAGAATGAAAAATCAGAATTTAAAATTAATAGTGAATCTCTATCCATAAACGGTAGAAATATTATTGAGAGAGATAATAATCAAATTATATTTAACGATCAAGTATTACCAAAGCTATCTCCTTTTCAAAGTGCGATAGCCATCTTAAGTGAAGAAGAAGATATTTCCCCAGTATATAAAGGTTTTAATAAAATAATTTATAATGATCAATCGAATAGTATTAATGAGATTCATATTATTAGATATGCACCTTTAGCAAAAAAATATTCATCTTCGTCTTTAGATTCTCTTAAGGAAAGTGACTTACCAACTCAAATTAAACTAGCATTAGTTTCTAACTATTTTCCCGAAATATTCAATCAAATTAAAGAACATTTTGTAGACATATTTCTTCAGGTTGAAGATATAAAATTAGCTCCAAATGAATATGCAGAATTACCTATAGTATTAGCAGAGTATCCTTTCGTTCAACTAAAAGAAAAGGGGGTAAATAATTGGATTAGTCAAAACCGAATTTCTTCCGGGATGTTTAGGACATTAATGCATATTAGCGAACTTTATTTATCTGCTGAAGGAACAGTAATTCTGATTGATGAATTTGAAAATAGTCTAGGTGTTAATTGTATTGATGTTTTAACTGACTTACTTTTGATAAATAAAAAAATGCAGTTTATAATCACCAGTCATCATCCCTATATTATCAATAGAATTGGGATAGACAATTGGAAGATTGTGACGCGTCGAGGAGGCGTAGTTAAAGCCAAAGATTCTCAGTATTTTAATCTGGGAAAATCTAAGCATGAAGCCTTCATGCAATTGATCAATCTTGACGCTTATAAAGAGGGTGTTGAATAGAATGAATATCTACTTTCTTGTGGAAGGAAAAAGTACGGAGAGAAAAGTCTATCCGGCTTGGCTTGCTTATCTTTTACCAGAACTAAAACGAGTTGATGATTACTGTGAAGTTGTTAAAAACAACTATTATCTTTTCAGTGCGGACGGTTATCCTTCGATAATTCATCATCATCTTCCAAATGCTATCATAGATATACAAGAAAATGGTAATTATAACTATTTAGTAGTTTGTTTAGATGCCGATGAAGTTTCGTATGATTATAGAAAACAGGAAGTAATTGATTATTTAAAATTTCAAAATATTAATTTAGGAAACATACAGCTAATTGTAATTATCCAAAATCGCTGTTTTGAAACTTGGTTTTTAGGTAATAGAAAAATTTACTCAAGACAGCCACAAAGTACTCCCTTATTAGATTATATTCATTATTATGATATTTCTGCTAATTGCCCGGAATTAATGGGTAAATATTATAACTTTAATACTCATGCTCAATTTCATGAAAATTATTTAAAAGAGTTATTTAAAGCCAAAAAAATTATCTATTCTAAAAATAAACCAGGTGAGGTTGTAAAGCAGTATTATTTAGAACAATTATTATTAAGAATCCAAGAGAAAAAGAATGATTTGCTTAGTTTCCAAGATTTTATAAACTTTTGTATTTTAATTAAATCTAAGTTGTTAATTTAGCTTTAGTACATTATTCCTCTGTCGCTTGTCTACTTCGATGTCGGGAATTGATAGTTTCACGACATCGGCAATTAGGGGGCAGGGAACATCACCCATCATTTACCTCCAAAAGCCGCCTTAACTCCTGCTTTAAAACCTCTGGATCTGGCAAATAAAGTTGATATCTCGACACAAAAAGCTGATTAGAAATACCACCCGTCGCATACTCAACCAAAATCTCATCCTTATCTCGCGCCAACACAATCCC
>NZ_JACJSF010000173.1 GCF_014698035.1 Desmonostoc muscorum FACHB-395 | reverse complement strand
AATTAATTTTTTGATTTTTAAAATTGTTTTCTTGTAACCATAATTTGTCCAATAGCTAATTGGAAGCAAAAGATGTCCTTTTCTGCCAAGTTATCGTTCCAGTGACAAGTTAGTTGAACCCAGACCAGAGCTACTGGACAGTGGTTCCCTTTCCTTTTTGTAAGCATAAAGCGAGCAAGTTGCTCATCTTATGCTTACAGTGACAGTATACACGAATTAGGGTGGAAGACAAAATAAGATACCCTTATCTTTTATCCGATATAAACTCCGATTAATACCCTTCCTCCGGGTATCTCAGTATTTTAAGTATAAAATAGTACTTAAAATATGTAGACTTAGTGAAATTTTGCCGCAGACTAGAATGGCACGCTTGTTAATCGCAAAGCCCTGATATAACAAGATTTTGAGTGTGGGAGTAAGACTTCTTCCCCGTCCTTCCACACCTCTCACACCCTGCCAGCAACGAGGTTTCAGCTTTTAAAGCGTGCCATTCGCCGCAGACTAAGATTCTGTCGTTAGTTTTGATAGCGTGAAAGCATTATTCTTTCGTCAAAGTAATCAAATTGATAAGTTCGTTGCCGCAATTTCACTTTATCTGCGAACCCCCACTTATAAGTTCTAAATGGTGCCGAAAGTAATACCCTGTTGTTTGAGCCACTGACGGTATGCAATAGAATAGCGATCGCTCGGTAAATGTACTTCTGCTTGCAAATTTAAAGGTAAGCGTCGGGGTTGCTGGGAATTGACAATGGCAATATCTTGACTAGCAACAAGATTTTGAATATTTAGATAGACTTCAACTGGAATTTCACGGGCGCTGTTTACCATTAACCAATATTGGGCCACGCACTCATCTTCATCGACTGGCGTAATTGTATAGAAGACATTTAGACGATGCTCTCCAGGCCCGAGTTTAAAGTATGCCACTAGCGGACGGAAGATACGGTAATGGTAAGTGTTGAAAATCATTGGCGCTTCTTTGGGATTAGCCGAACTAAAATCTAGTTCCCACAAACCACATTTGAAACTAATCTGATCTTCAAGAGACTCTAATTCATAATGCGTCAACTCAGGACGACTAGCGTGGGCGAATAATCCTGAATGCATAATTGGGAAGTGTGCCGGATCGATAAAATTTTCCAGCGTCCGCAGGGGGCTAGAGTGATAGTGGTAGGGGCCACAGAAAATTTTGCGATAAACAGGATCGTCCCACTCAGAAAATGGAGCTATATCTTGTTTTGGTGTTCCTAAACAAACCCAGAGCAAATCGTAACGCTCAAGAAGTTGGTAAGTTTTAACACAAGCTCGTGCGGGAGGCGATTGGTCTGGATTAGCTGGAGCTAGTATACATTGACCTTCGCTGTTAAAGGCTAAACCGTGGTACGAACAGACAAGGGTCTGTTTATTGACATATCCCAAAGAAAGACGAGCGCCACGATGAGGGCAAAGGTCTTGCCAAGCTAGACAAGTTTTATCAGTATCCAACACTTGTGATAAAAATGCCCATAAAGTTATTATTGGGTCAAATAACCGCTTTTTGTATTTAATTTTTAGCTCCGAGATTGCAAGTCTTATCACAGACTCTGGCAATAGTTCTTTAAACGGTAGTCCCAAACTTTGGCTAAATTTATCCTTGAGGATTTGTACTCGTAGTGTCACAGTAGTATTTATGATGTTTGCTTGCTCGTCTCAAGGAAAGTATTTCATGAACGAGTAAGCTTTTCCTACCTACCAGAAATTTTTAGACAACTTGTATATCTGATTCCACTTTCTGGTGCAAGACAAAGCGATGGCGTAGGCGATCGCAAACTCAGCGAGGCATCGCTTCCATGACACTGCATCGAGGACGACCGCCTGACCCCTCCTCCACTGTTCAATAGCTTTCAAAGCTGTAGCCCTTATCCCGTATAACTTAGAGCTTTTCAAGCGTGCCATTCGGTATAGATGCATGAGCGCTCGTAATCATGGGGGTTTACCCACAAAAATCATCAACGCGGATATCCCGCCAGACATCAGACACTTGCCAGCCGGAATTACCCACAGATTGTACTGGAGGATTGTCAAGGAATGGAATATAGTCAGGAACTCTAGGCTCTGAAATCGCTACTGGTTTCTCCTCAACCTCAACCACAGGGGCTGGAGAATTGACAGTATTAGCTTCAAGAAGTTGGTCTTCTGCTTCTTCAATTAATTTCATCTGTCTCAGGGTGAGCTTGTCGGATTTTTTGATAATTTTCTTTGTATGTATCTCATTAGAAGTATTCATTGGCTGTTTCCTCGAAGGCATTGGTTTAAAATTTGTCTGAGTAAAGTTGGGAGAAGATGAGTATTAATAATTGCACGGAATTAACAAGGTACACCAAAACTATGGAAAATACGAGTCTCTTGTTGAGGAATTTATTAATTGGACATAAATATCTTTTTCGGGCAGATGCTTAAAAGCGATCGCAGTAGGATCATTTTCTAGAAGTCAAAATTCTTTTGGGTTTTTGACATACGTTGACCTGTACCAATGCCATCGCTACGATTCAAAATACGCCTTTAGAAGAAACCATGACGGCACTCGCTGAGGTAGTGCGTTAGGGAAAAGCTCGTTACATCGGCTTTAGCGAATGGAAAAAGTTTTTGCCAAAAAGCTAGGGCTTTTGCTCTATAAGGAGAACCAAGTTCTTAATTTTGGATAAAGTCGAGCTTAGTGGCTATTCATAAAATCATTTATGGAAATGCGATCGCCATACAGCCAATGTTCATACTAGCTAAAATAAATCTTAGAGTGGGAAATAAAAATTAATAAACATCAAAAATGTTTGAGAAAGAAGTCAATGTCAGAGATAGTTTTCACTCAAAACAGCCTGGGGGCGGGAGTGATCCGAATAGTTTTGATTGTAAAGAAACATGGTATCCCATCCATTACCTAGAGGACTTAGACAAATCAAAACCAACGCCTTTTACAGTGCTGGGAAGAAATATTGTAATTTGGTGGGATAGACTTGCCCAATCTTGGAGAAGCTTTGAAGACCAGTGTCCTCATCGTTTAGCACCGTTGTCTGAAGGCAGGATTAGTGACGATGGGCTTTTGGAATGTCCCTATCACGGTTGGGCTTTTTCTGGAGATGGAAATTGTCAAAGGATTCCTCAACAAGTTAAAGGTGGAACAGCAGAGATATCAAAACGAGCTTGCGTGGCATCATTACCAACTATTGAAAATCTTGGACTACTGTTTGTATACGTTGGTGAGTATGAAAATGCTGCCAAAACCGAAGTCCCAATAATTGAACCATTAGAAGAATCTCCCGAAGGATGGGTTGTAATTAATACATTTAGAGATGTACCTTATGATGCATTAACACTATTAGAAAATATACTAGACCCTAGCCACATATCGTTTACACATCATAAAACGGTAGGAAATAGGGCAAATGCAGCACCTTTGGAACTTGAAGTGATTGAATCTGGAAAACATGGATTCAAAGGGATTTGGAAACAAGGTTTGAAACCAGGGCAATCAGGAGAGTTGTCTACAACCTTCGTCGCTCCAAGTTTAATGTGGCATGACATCAACTCGCCGCGTGGTAGAATTCTAACCGTTGTTTATGCTACACCCATACGTAAAGGAGAATGTCGTGTATTTGCACGTTTTCCTTTTAAATTTCCTAATAAACTTCCAGGTTGGTTTATTAAGCTCAGACCGCGTTGGTATTACCACATTGGACAAAATGGTGTTTTAGAAGATGATCAAATTTTTCTCCACTATCAAGAAAGGTATCTTGAAGCTAAAGGAGGTAGCCCTAACTTTACTAAAGCCTTTTACCTTCCAACCAAAGCAGATAGTTTTGTATTTGAATTGCGTCAGTGGGTAAACCAATATAATGCTGAACCATTTGGCAAAGAGACTTTTTCTCCCCCATTGGCAAAGTCCGTGCTTCTGGAGAGGTATCATTCTCATACGGAAAAATGTGCCAGTTGTAGCTCGGCGCTTTCTATTATTGAGCGATTGAGATTTGGGAGTGGAGTTGCAACAGTACTTACTTTGGCTTGGACTCCAATGCTTTTTTTATTTTTTCAGACAACATCAGTTGTAGTAGTTGTGATTGAAACTCTAGCTCCCTTAATTTTTGCACTAGCATGGCTCGGACTAAGTAAGTTAGTTATTCAGTTTTATGATGGACGAACCTTACCTCCACGAAACCGACCCGAAAAAAACTGAAATCTAATAATACCAGAAATATATGAGTAAGCTCATCTTAATTACAGGCATAAGTAAAGGTCTAGGTTATGCGATGACCGAAGGTTTTATTCAACAGGGACATACTGTTATTGGTTGCGCCCGTTCATCAGATGCAATCGATAAAATACGCCAAAAGTTTAGTGCGCCCAACGATTTTACATCTGTAGATGTGGCAAATGAACAACTTGTAAAAAAATGGGCGCAAGACGTACTTCAAAAATATTCACCGCCAGATATAGTAATTAATAATGCGGCAATTACCAATTATCCAGCACCTTTGTGGGAAATACCATCTGAAGAATTTTCGGATCTAATAGATATCAATATCAAAGGAGTAGCAAATATAATTCGCCATTTCGTACCAGCAATGGTGAAAAACAAACGGGGTATTATTGTTAACTTTAGTTCTGGCTGGGGACGTTCGACTTCAGCCCAAGTTGCACCATATTGTGCTTCCAAGTGGGCAATAGAAGGATTAACTCGTTCTTTGGCACAAGAATTGCCGAATGGTATGGCAGCTATACCCCTTAATCCAGGGATTATTCATACAGATATGCTTTCTATTAGCTTTGGAGAAGAAGCTGCTAATTATACACCTGTGTCCGATTGGGTATTGAAAGCTATTCCGTTTATTCTCAATTTAAAACCCAAAGATAACGGGATTCCCTTGACCATTTCATGAAATTGGTCAAGGGAATTGCTTTGACTGTATATTAACCAATGCAATAGCGATGTCTACGACGGGCTGCGCCTACGCTATTGGCTCAATGTGGTTCGGTTAAGAAAGTTTTTCTGTGAAGGCAAGGGAACAGTTACGAAAAAGCAGGCTGATTTCAACTGTATTGGTTTATCGCCCAGAGGCACAGTAAATTAGTACAATTTTTAGATACTGGAGTTTTCATTTTTGAAAAAGCATTTGAGCCAAAGTCTACCTATAGCACCAAACCGGAAACTGAAGATTACGATCCTAACAGTAGGTTCAAGAGGAGACTTGCAACCATACTGTGCTTTGGCTACTGGCTTGAAACGTGCGGGGCATGAGGTAACAGTTGCAACACACGAAAACTTTGCATCTTTTGTTAGGAAGTTCGATTTAAAGTTTGTACCGATCGCTGGAAATATGGAAGAGTTTCTGCAATCGAAACAAGGGCAGCGATTGATTGCGGGAGAAAAGTTGAAAAAAGAAGAGGGAGATAAGCTTTTACTTCAACAGTTGGAATCAGCTTGGAGTGCGTGTGTTGGAAGTGAGGTGATTATCTACACGCCGCTAGCTATTTTTGGATATCATATCGCAGAGAAATTAGGCGTACCTTGCTTTTTTGCATCAGTTCTGCTGTTGACTCCTACAGGGATGTTTGGGTTTTTGAGATTTGCTCAAATAACTAAAAACCCGCTAAAGAAAGCGATAAACTATGGCAGCTACTTGCTAGTAGAGTTTTTGCACTGGCAAAGATATCGTCAACTGCTCAATCACTTCAGAACAGAAACTTTGAAATTGCCGCCTTTACCATATTTGGGCAGACGCTTCAGACAGAAGACTCCGGCGAATGTATCACGAATCCCTGTATTGTATGGATTTAGTTCGCACGTCATCCCAAGACCCCGTGACTGGCCTGCATGGGTGTATGTAACTGGTTTTTGGTTTATTGAGCAAGCCTCGGAATACGAGCCACCCTTGGAACTAGAGGATTTTCTTGGACGAAAGCAATTACCTTTGTGTTTTGGATTTGGGAGCATGACAATGCCCAATCCAGAATATCTCACACATTACATCGTGGAAGCCTTAAAGAAAACCCATCAAGGCGGGATTATATTGTCAGGCTGGGGTGATGTTGGAAGAACAGTAAATGTAAAAGATTCGCTACGAGTGTTTGTGATCAAGGAAGTTCCCCATGATTGGTTATTTCCTCAAGTGCCAGCAATAGTACATCACGGAGGAGCTAGTACAACTGCGGCAGTGTTACGTGCAGGGACACCATCAATTACTGTACCTTTTTTTGCAGATCAGCCAGTTTGGGGAGAAAAGCTAACTCGGTTGGGAGTCAGCCCACAACCGATACCGTACCATAAGGTATCAGAAAAAACTTTAGCAGCAGCGATTGAAATCGTACTGGGTGATGAGGTGATGCAGAAAAAAGCCCAGGAGTTAGGTGAGAAAATCAGGGATGAAGATGGTGTGGCGAATGCTGTTGAAGTTTTCCATCGACATTTGGGGTTGATTGGGTGAGAAATCCCACACAATTAAAATACATCATCACACCTACAACAGCAGTCAATGTCCCAAGTTAAAGTTGATACCGTACTCTGTGTCAACGGAAGTGTCCTAATGGTTTTTTACACGCCAGGGCATTGCTGGGAATTCCGTATCATCAGCCGCACGGGTGGGATATTCGGGGAACAAAAGATTTATTACACGGCGGAGGCAGCTTTGAGGATTGGGTTAGAGTGGTTGCGGGATGAACGGTGATGAGTGCGTATATGCGATCGCCGTTCGCGCTAGCGTCTCCATTAGCTCATGTCCTACTGTAGGCGGTAAGCGTAGCCATGCCGTCAGGCTTATCGGTCTGGTAACTAGATGATATTTTCTAGCCAGTCACTTGGGGATAGGTTCATTGTCAGATTGTTTTAAATTTCTCTTGCTGTAATCAGAGCATAATCATAAATTTTTGGGCTGATTCTTGTTCCTTTACTCATTAAATCATCTAAAATATTCTTGACATTATCAATCAATCCTTGCTCTTTTGCTAAGATAATCACTCCAACTAAACCAATAATTGGCAAGCCTCTACTAATAGCAACTTTTCTCCCAGCTTTTTCATCAATTAAAAGTTGATCTGCTTTTAATTCTTCTGCCAAAATAATTGCCGAACATTCTCCTAAATCCAAGTCGGTTTCTAATTGTAATTGTTCAATGAGTTGGTTATTACTTATAGAAAGAACTTCTAGCCATAAGGCTGATTTTACAGCTAAAACTGCGGGATGATCCCCCGTTGTTAATTCTGCATAGACTTGTTGAGGAATTATTACTCTACCAAAAACAGCCTGAAGCAAGTCTAATTTACCAACTTTAGAAAGTTCACTTAATGGGGTTGTATCTGAGACAACAATCATAGATTATTGCCTTGTAATTTCACTTTTGCTTGATTAACTTCTTGCTGAAATTCCTCTAAAGTCATACTATCGTCAAATAGGGATATTTCATGCTTAGACATTAAATCTATTACGTCTAGTCTAGGAATTCCTAGTAATTGACTAGCCTTACCACTGCTAATTTCTCCATATTTAAGTAGAGTCATCACATAAGCTTCTTTGGCTTTAGTTTCTGCTTCTTCTCTAATGGTATTATTAACAGAATGAACGGGAATAGTAAATTCTACTTTAGTCATAATTCCAGAATATTTTCTTTGTAATGTTTCATTTTCAACAGGGTTGATATTATATAGAATATCGTTTTCTATCGGCTAAAGTCGAGTTATTCGGCGATTCCAACTAGTCAATTTTACTACGGTAGTATCAAGTGTACACTGTCATACTCGCACCCTCTCTAAATCATACTCAGTCACTCGTGCGATGGGCGAAGCCCCGCCAAGGGCGATCGCATCTCTGAAAGTAAAAAGCTCGTCACCGTTTTCAGATATTCCTGGGGACATCCATTCGATGCAGTAGAACCAGGAATCGCAAATCAGTTGGA
>NZ_JACJSF010000172.1 GCF_014698035.1 Desmonostoc muscorum FACHB-395 | reverse complement strand
GTGTTTCACTATATCAATATAAGGAGCTGTTCGAGATTGCACCAACACATTGTCCAGTGCGTCCTTGTCCCCTGCACCCTGACTGATCGTCATACAAGCGATCGCTCTAGCCTCACTCACATTCATACTTCCCAAGATTCCAGTTTTGACCCTTCCGCGTCCTCCAGCCCGGCATGACGCATGAGAGAGCTTCCCAAAAACTGTACAGTGACAAATTAAATGACGTTGAGACAAATTCATGTCATCAAGCTACGCCTTACCCACTTTAGGCTTGCAGCAATGTGTGTTGATATAGCCTGTAAGTTCCCTGTGCTGCTTCTAAGCTGAACACTAGAGAGTTCAGGCTTCACATCCTCGATGACATTAATTTGGCACAGCGACAAATAAAAAGTCACTGTACATCATTTTTCACAATCATGCACAGACTCAGACTCATAAGCTAATCAACTTCTCCTAACTCCAGACTCAGCGCTTAGTAGATTATGTGCAAAAATCAAGATTAACAAATCAGTGATTCTATAGTACCGAGTGCTGAGTGACTCCTTATATTTTGATAGCAGTTAGGCTATGGTTACTGCCTCATTCTCAGAACGGGCTAAACGCCTCGCTACCGCTAACAGCACTCAGCGCTCAGCACTATGTTTAGTGAGTCATTCCAGGAAAAAGGATGAATTAAATGCAGGGTCAAACCGTGGGTGGACGCTACCAAATTCTCACTCAACTGGGACAAGGGGGATTTGGCACAACTTTCCTAGCCCAAGATAAACAAAGACCAGGAAATCCGCAATGCGTCGTCAAGCTTTTTAAACCACTTGCTAACGATGACTACACTTTACGGGAAGCCAAGCGTTTATTTGACTTAGAAGCAGCCACCCTAGAAATCTTGGGAGAACATGACCAAATTCCCCATCTTTTAGCTCACTTTGAAGAAAATCAACAATTTTATTTAGTTCAAGAATATATTGAAGGTCACGACCTCAGTGAAGAAATCCCCCCCAGAACCAACCGACTGAGTGAAGCTGAAGTAATTAAACTTTTAAAAGAGATTTTGGAAGTTTTAACATTTGTGCATCATCGTCATGTCATCCATAGAGATATTAAACCTGCTAACATCCGCCGCCGGAAATCAGATCATAAAATAGTCTTAATTGACTTTGGAGCAGTTAAACAAATTAGTACTCAGCTTGCTAACTCTCAAGGTCAAACAAGTATTACCGTTGCCATTGGCACTCCTGGTTATATGCCTAGTGAACAAGCCAATCAAGTTCCTCAATTTAGCAGCGATATCTATGCAGTTGGTATTATTGCCATCCAAACCTTAACAGGCATAAACCCTACTGATTTTAGCGGTTTCGGACTACCAAGAAACCCCAATACAGGAGAAATTGATTGGCAAAAAAATGCTCAAATCAGCCGCAAGTTGGCAACAATTTTAGACAAAATGGTGCGCTATGACTTTCGTCAACGTTATCCCTCAGCGCAGTCAACCTTACAAGATTTAGAGAAGCTGGGAAAAAGACAATTTACTAATATTACAAAAGCCCTGCCATCTGGATCATCAAATAAAGTTTTAATTTTTGTAGTTATAGGTGTTGTTGTTGCCACAGGTATTGTTTTATTTTCCCAGTTTAAAAGCAACCAACTTAATTTATTGAGTTACGAAAACTCTAACTATGGCGTAAAGATTGAGTATCCTGAAAGTTGGGTAAGACAAGATTTACAAAATGTTTTTACTAAAGAATTAGTAACATTTATATCACCCAAACAAACTGATACAGATAAATTTCCAGAAAAACTGACTATTAGTGTAGAAGATGTACCCAGTACTTTGGATGAATCTAAAAATTCATTTATTCAGGAAATTAGAAAGAATGTCCCAAATATCAAAATTTTAAATGAAGCTGAAACAACTCTAGCGAATAAAAGGGCAAATCAATTAATTTTTACGGGTAAAGATGGCGAAAGGAGTTTTAAAAATCTTCAAGTTTGGACTTTAAGTAATGATAAAGCATACATAATTACCTATACAGCAACAATTGAGGATTATGATAAGTTTCTACCCGCAGTAAAACAAATGATTAAATCATTTAAAATAGAGTAAGTTACAAATTCGCAATTTTTCAAAAAGTTAAAAATATAAAATAAAACAACGTTAAGCAACTGCTAATATCAGCAGCCAGCTACGCTAAGTCAGCTAATCGGCGCAATGAACAGTTGAGTATCAGACAAGACCGCACACAGGTACATTTAGATGAGTTGATGATTATCATAAAAAGCTTGCTGACTATGAGGAAATGGGTGTTCCTAAATATTGGATTGTAGACTATGCGGCTTTGGGTGGAAGGGCGTTTGTTGGCAATCCCAAACAGCCAAATATTTCTATCTATCAGTTAATTGAGGCTGAATATCAAGTTAGCCAGTTTAGGGAAAGTGATTTCTTGATATCACCAACATTCCCAGATTTAAATTTAACTGCTGAACAGATTTTTGCAGTAGGAAGATAATATCAGAAAGTTTTATTTTAATATAAAATCTACAGATACCCAACTTCTTGAAAAAGTCGGGTATATTTCTTATTTAGGCGCACTACAAGAAGAATTAAAACCAAACGCTTCATCCCAACGTTTTACATTCCCACTACCAATAGGAAATACTTTGCTATCACCATTGCTGAAAGTTACTCGCGCTTTAATTTCTTTTGGAGGTGCAGTTCTGAGAAAATTCGCTCCATCACCATTGACGGTAAACGAAGTATCTGTCATGAACCAAGTGCTGGAACGCGTAACATTTGTGTTGTTTTCGTATTGTGTATAAGTGTAATTTCCTTTAAATCCTCTAGGCGGAATTTTGGGGCTGCGATCTAGTCGGAGAACTTGACCGTTAATGCCTAACTCGATCATTTTGGGTACGAGATTTTCTAAATCTGCTTCACCGCTAGCTGGCGCTGATTGGACAATGATTTTGACAAAGCACCCTTCAACTTTGCTTCCCCAAAAAGAAACTAACACAAACCTTCCTGGACTAGGAGCTGCAAAGGGAGCTTGAAATAAAACGCCTAATGGGTCTTCACCGTGGCGGTCTATAACTACTTTACCCAAGGCTGAATTCACTAGAGCATCTTTGATATCGACAACTTTATTAAAAGGCAAACCATCACCACCCCAAGGTACACCATTGACAGTATCAAGTTTGTCTTCTTCGATTGAAGCTGCAATCGCAACATTGGCAAATAAGTTAGATAATACTAATAAAGTCAAAAAGCTAAATCTTAAGTACTTTTGAAACATCATAATTCCACTTGTAATATTAAAATCATTTAAAAGTTAACAACGTCTACCAGCACAAACGTCAGATTCTACTGCTCCACCAGAACCATTAATCGTAGTTGGTCTTCCAACAATGGGAGGATTGCTAGGCTGGGATGTAGGTGTAGGTCTGGGTGTCGTTTTGGTGGGAGTATTTTGTGTAATCAATCCCAAACTACTCCCAACTGCTGAAGCAGTAAAAATTTTGATGGGAATTCCTAGATTAAGACCTGCTTTTTGATTATTATTGTCTCGTGCGCCCCGTCCATGAATGCCAATTAAACGCCCATTTTCATCTAACACTGGACCGCCACTCATGCCAGGGGAAGTTGTGTTACTGTAAATCAAGCTATAACCTTCTTTGGCTGTATCCGAATTTTTACCGACAATTTCTCCTTTAGGAACCAATACAGTGCCTTTTTCAATGCCTTGCAGTCCTACTGGTGCGCCAGAGACATAAACTGTTGCGCCTTCTTTGGCTGCATCTGAATTTCCGACGGTAGCAATAGTGTATTTTTGGCTGCTGGTAAATTCTAATACTGCTAAGTCTACATCTGGCAAGCGCTTAATCTGGTTAGAGTTTACCTGATGTATATTTTTGTCACGAGTCTGGACTGTATAACTCCCTTTCCCATGTATGACGTGTTCGTTGGTAAGCACAGTGTAAGTGTTACCATCCCGGTGAATTATTGTTCCAGAGCCAATTTCTGGCCCGCTAATAATTACTGTGATGTCTTTAGCGATATTAGTGACATCTTCAGAAGTTAATGTAAGAGCAACTTCTGGCTGAATAAATGCGATCGCTACTCCAATCACTCCTACTGCTAACCTATTATTAAGCGTCATTGTTTGACCTCTCAATCAGCCTTATTTAACACCGGAGAATCTGTAGTTTACAGCTTTTGGCATCATCTTTACTACCTTGTCCATTGGTACAGCCCAACTCAGACGGTTAATAATCTGATGTAGACGTTCATCTGCTTCTAAGCCGTCGATAAATACAGAGGGAGCATCCCACAAAGGGTAGGCGTGCAGCCCATTAATACCGACAACCTCACCGCGACGATTAAGCAGGGGGCCGCCACTCATACCCTTGGCAATATCATTGGTATATCCAACTTGATACCCTCCCTCCAAAGCTTTATCCAGCACTAACGATACTTTACCAGTAGTGAACATTAAGCGGTTTTTTTTAGTTCCCTCCTGGGCAAAGGGAAAGCCAGTGGCAAACACCTGATCCCCCACATTTGGCGAAGCACCTAAGACTGCTACGCCATAGACATAACCACTGCTTTTGAACTGCAATATCGCCAAATCATGACCTTGAAAGCGAACTTTCTGCGGCAAATTTGCTGTATATATGCGACCATCGTCAGTCTGAATGTGATAAGGTGGGTTCCCAGATCGTAGTACATGAGCATTGGTCAAAACTGTATAAACGTTGCCCTGCTTTCCTAAAAGAATTCCTGACCCTAAGAATTCCTTAGATATTACCTTCACCGTGATTGCCTGAGCTTGATGGCGTAGTTGCTCAAGGGGCGGTTGAGTTAATGGCTGTACTGCTTGAGAAATATTACACCCATGACAAATATTCACATCAAGTGTTGATGCTGATAGTGTTATAGATAAGCCGCTAATACAGGTAAGCACTTTCAAAATGCGCCAAGTCATACTATTTTCAATGTCATTGCCCCGATACTAATATCACTAGGACTTACGCACCCAACCAACAAACCCTTCTGATGGTGGTCAATAGTCAAAATCAAGGTTTTTTGGACTATTGACTATTGACTTTTGACAAAAAAGCAAGAATTTTAGTGACGCTGCGTAAGTCCTGATCACTTGTGAATAGCTGCTTTAGAAGTAGAGTCACTTGCTTCAGAGGTAAAGTCACCATCCGAGTTAACTGGGGCATTTTTGAGGTACTCATCAACATCAATATTAATCTCCTCGTTGGGATTAATGTCGGGGTTGGGGCTACTTTCATTGAGTGCGTTACCAGCTGCTAAGGCACGGCGGTCAAAGAGCTTTCGCACAATAGCGTTGGGATTACTACCGCGTTTGACGGTGAATAGCAAAGTCCTGTCTGTACAAGGATTACTTTGGTTAACAGCAGCACAAACAACAGGTTCCCCCCTTAGTACACCAGTTTTTATTTGTCTAAGTGTACCGTTATCATAATTCTTCTGAAATCTCCGTGATACTTCCTGACAACGCCGTTGAGCTGTCCAAGGGGGTGGGAAGTAACTACTGGAAACCCAGCGAACCATTGGCACTTTCTTGCCATCTTGGGTGCGAACAAATGTTGTGGGTACATTATTTCTTTTTCCACAATAAAAAGTTGTACCCTCAGCATGGCTTGGCTGATTGATGGTTGCAGTTGTGGCCAATGCGGTTGCCAAAACTATTGCAATTCGCGTCAATTTTTGACTAAAAAACCTCAATTTCATGATTAACGTTTTACTTCCTCAAGAAGATCAAATATATTCCAGGTATAAATTAGTGAGTTTTAAAGTCAATTTTTAAGTGTTTGTTAGGAAATTAACGTATTTAGCCATATCGTTTTATTATGTCAGCTTTGCTGGTTATTTAAGCAGGTATTAAGTTTGTACCATACATTATTTCTCAAACTTCTAAGTGCTTAAATAAATTTACGGAGACATTATGATAATCACACATTGTTGAGGTTTTCCCTTGAGATTGACTAATTTCAGCGTATTGGATTATGAAATTGCGATCGCCAAAACAAGGTTTATCCAAGTTTTATCCCTGATGGAGACCAAATTGTGAGTAAAACATATATGACAAGGGTGGAAAATGAAAATACCCGATTACGTCATTATCTTGCACGCCTTCACCGCAAAACCTTGTGCTATTCTAAGTCTGAAGAAATGCTGAGATACCCAGTTAAATTATTACTTCATTACCTGAAGTATAAAACTGTACCTACATAAACCAATTCATCTCTTCATTCAGCAACGCCAGAAATTCTAGTTGACACTGCTTATAAGTGGGGATGGCAGCGAGTCGCAGATTATGCGTCCCCGTTTTCGGAAAGTAATTGGTCACTTCGCGGTATCAATGCAAGGGAATCTTGATCTACAACCGTCAAACAGCAATCGCTTTAGTTGCACGCTGTTCTGAGGCGATGTGATTTTTAGCTCTCCCAATCCACCAACACCCCATCAACACAAGCAACCCCCCACTGCGGATATTTCACCAGCAGTTTCATTTCTGCCTTATTATTAGCAGCAATTTTACAGTGGCTTATAGTTCAGAGTATTTACTAAGAGACGTGTTTTCCCTGAAGCCTAACTTGAGACAAGTAAAAGATATTTTATTTAGAGCGCAGTTATATGATTGACTGCAAATTCAATCAGGTAAGACATAATGGTATCTGCTACTCAAGAATATAAGCTTAAATTTATTACAACCGAACCAATTTACTTTCCTGGACAAAAAGCCGAACAGAAAGTTTGGGATGTTGTTCGTTCTGGGTTCAACGACCGAAAAAACTGTTTATGTTTTTGGACATATCCTATTTTTATTAAAGAGAGACAATTATGCTATGAGCCAGATATATTAATTGTTGACCAGGAATTTGGTGTAATTGTTATTGAAGTTAAAAATATCAAAATAAATCAAATCACACATATAGAAGGTTATAACTGGTTTACCCAAAACTTTTTCAAATCTCCTCTAAATGCTTATCAACAATCCAAAAATCAACTGCATCAACTAATTAATTCTTGCAATAAATATTCGCCGTTGAAACAAAAAGTGATGGGTAGACTTTTAGTTGCTTTGCCTTCAATTTCTGAAAACCAATGGAAAGAAAAGGGGTTTAGTGAGCAGTTATGCTGTCCACCTATTCTTTTTAAAGAGCATCTGGAAGGAGATACATTAATTAAAACAATTCTACAGAGGGCAGGTCAAGTTCAATCTGGAGAACCTTTAAATGATAAAGAATGGAATTTGCTGAAAAAAATTATTTGTGGCCCAGTCTTACCTCCCATTCCAAAGAGTGAAAAAACAAAAGTTAATCCACTACCACAGCGTCGTCAGGTAATTGAACAATTACAACAATGGGTAGGTTCAACAGATATTGAGCAAATTCACATCGGAATGTCAATTCCTCCTGGCCCTCAACGTATTCGAGGAATTGCCGGCTCTGGTAAAACTGTGTTGCTATGTCAAAAGGCAGCTTGGATGCATTGGTATCATCCAGATTGGGATATCGCTCTAGTATTTTTCACTCGCAGTCTCTACGACCAAGCGGTTAACTTAGTAAATGAATGGCTGAAATTTTTCTCTAATGGTGAGATTGAATACGATCCTGAAACATCCAAGCTAAAAATACTACACGCTTGGGGAGATAACAACCAATCAGGTTTATACTCAACTATTTATGATACGCAGAATATCAGCCTCACTCATGATCAGCGCGTGAAAGGTAATCCCCCTGAAAAATTAGCATATCTATGCAAGAGGGTATTAAGTGAATATCAAATTCAATCAATATTCGATGCTATTTTAATTGACGAAGGGCAAGACTTAGCTTTAGATGAGCAACAGTTAAAGTTTGAAGATAAACAATCAGTTTACTGGTTAGCATGGCAAGCG
>NZ_JACJSF010000171.1 GCF_014698035.1 Desmonostoc muscorum FACHB-395 | reverse complement strand
AGCATTTCGTCTACAGTTCTGTGGGCAGCGCCGAACGCAACACGGGCATTCCCCATTTCGACAGTAAATTTCAAGTCGAAGAGTACGTTCGATCGCTGGGCTTGCCCTATACAGTCATGCGTCCAGTTTTCTTCTTTTACAACTACGCCTCAATGCGTCCAATGGTGGAGCAGGGCACGCTCTCTCAACCGCTCAGTCCTGAAACAAAATTGCAGCAACTTTCTGAAGAAGATTACGGAGCAATGGTCGCTGAGGTATTTGATCGCCCCGCCGAGTTCTTGAACCGCGAAATCGAAGTCGCCAGTGTGGAGATGACCATGCCAGAAATCGCTGCCGCGTTCAGCCTCGTGTTGGACAAAACCGTCGAATACCAGCAAATTCCGTTTGAAGCGTTTGAGCAGCAAGCTGGGGAGGAAGTGACCATTATGTATCGCTGGTTTGAGAATGTCGGCTACGGAGCGGATTTAGCACAGTTGAAACGTGACTTTCCTTCCTCAAGCGACTTTGAATCCTATCTGCGCGACCACGACTGGAGAAAACCAGATTAAAGCGCGTCCGATGTCAGATCAAAAATGTGAATTGACACAATTTACTATTCTTCAGTCAATGACCTAAAAATCAGACATAAACATTGAACGATATCTATTTGACGCTATTGATTTTGAAGGTGATTTTGAATAAAACTCGTACTGAATAAAAACTGGGACGAGTTTTATTTTTTCTAGCCAAATGGATGTTTATGAGGGTTGATTTAATTTGGTCATGAGAGTACCTTCAGCAGTGTTTACAAAGGTGTCTCGATCTGAAATGATTGCTTGTGGTATTAAAGTAGTAGAGTGAGTGGTAATTCCTGGCAGCTTTTTGACAGCAGTGCCGATAGCCATAAACTCGATAATTCCACTACCTAACTGATAAACATAAGTTTTAATCCCAACAACGAGGTCAGCGCCACTATTACGAGCATCAGTGGCGATGTGGGCAATAGCTTGTTCGCGTGCTTCGTAAATTAATGTAGTTAATTCATTAATTTCACCACGTACAAAGGATTTGAATGCGGATGTGATTCCTCCAACAAAACCAAGAGAATATACGGAAACACCCAAAACCAATTTTAAAGGCATATAACCCAGGTTGATCAGATTCCACATTTCCTGATTAGTTAAATCGCTGGTAATAGGACTTTGACACCATGCTACTGTAAGAGCAGGATGGTTTGATGCAGTACCAATCATTACCATCTCTTGCATCCCAGCAAAAGGAATAATTGATGTCTTAATTCCAAGCACAGCATTAGCACCTGTATTTAAGGCTTCAGACTGAATTCGCTTTAAGGCTAAGTGACGGGTTTGGTTGAATATAGAGGAAAATTCTTTAATTTCTCCACGTTTTAAACTTTTGAGGGAGCCAAGTATTCCACCGCCGACTCCAATGGAATAGGCAACATTGCCAAAGACAAACTTTTTCGGTACAAATCCGGCATCAATTTGGCAGTAGAGTTCCTGTCCGTCGGCAGAGGTAGAAAATTCTAATTTTTCAGATTTTTCGTCACCTTGGTGAACACAGGAGCCAATGGAGAGGAATTCTACGTTGCCGACTTGTTGCACTAAATCATTGTTAACGCCTGTGATGCCAATTCCGCCATGCTTTTCTGCTTCAGCCAACATTCGGGCATAAGCTTTTTGCCTTCCTTCATGAATGATGCTAGTAACTTCAGAGACTTCTCCGCCAACAATGGTTTTGAGTCCTGATGAAATTCCCCCAATTAGTCCCAGTGAAAAGACACTATTTCCAATGACTAAATCTCCCGGATACATACCCTGTTGTCGAAGACAAAAGATTTCATTGCCAGAGAGTCCGCTGATTGCAACCATGCCTTTGACTCCAGTAATTTAGATGAGTGTATAATGACCCCGTTCAAAATGGGGAGTTAGTCATTTATAACTGATTATCAAGGGATAAGCTGGGGCTTGGGCTTCAGCTATCACCCATTCGGGTTGCATTGCTGTACCGCAACGGACTTCTTGAGACTGAAAAACTGAATAGTCTTATAAAGTTGATATTCAGAATGGAACGGGCGACAAAGGCTAGTCGAATTATTGTGCGCTCATTAGATATCTTTGTCAATGTTGCTAAATGTTAAAGGAAAATTAAAAAAATAGTTACGTGAAAGCAAGGACTAGAAGCAGGTTTTCTTTACTGCTGATTTAGGATTGTGGAAATATTCTTATCAATTGTAGTAATATAGCTTCTAAGCTATTTAGCGCAGCGTTAGTAGTTCTTTGATGTTCATCAAAATGACGCTGATGTTCTTCAAAATTCCTTTGTTGCTGTTCCTGACTATCACGTAATTCAAGTAACACATCATCTAAAACTGCACTACGACTTAATACACGGTCAACATTATTTGTTAAATCATTTACATTATCAGTCAAATTATCAATCTTAGTGGTTAGTGCTGCTATAGCTTCAGTATTCCTAATAGCCAATACTTCAATCCGGTCTAGTCTATTTGGTGCTTCAAAATCAGACATAAGTATTTATTCCTTATTTTTAATAAACAAATAAAAGTATGAACTAGTGTACATTCACTGGTGAACCTGATTCCACTAATATAGGTCAATTTCAACTAAATAGAATACTTCCAGTAACTCTACTAAATCTAGTACCGCAAGAAAAGTTAAGGAAAATCCCGCGAGGTTTTATGAACTTAAGCATTCAACAGATTGTGCCGGAGGACGTTGCATTAATGGAAGCTCTATTAGCGACCTTTGGTGAGGCGTTCGATGAGGTGGAGACATATAAGAATCCGCCTAGTACAGACTACCTGCGGCAACTGCTTGATAGTGACTACTTCATTGCGATCGCCGCATTGAAAGAAGGTGAGGTCGTTGGCGGTCTTACTGCATACGAGCTTAAAAAGTTCGAGCAGGAGCGCAGTGAGATTTACATCTACGATCTAGCTGTTGCCTCTGCACACCGACGGCAGGGGATCGCAACGGCATTAATTCAGAAGCTGAAGGAAGTAGCAGCAGCTTATGGAGCTTATGTCATTTTCGTCCAGGCGGATATTGGTGACGATGCAGCCATTAAACTTTATACAAAGCTGGGCGATCGCGAAGACGTATTGCATTTCGACATAGCAGTTAATAGCGGCAATGACAATGCCTAATGCCTATCTGAGTAGTGGTTTTTTGAGAAGAGCATACTAGAGAGCGGGTCAATTTTTTACCATTTTAAATATCACGGATGATAATCTGGGCAGTTTTCACTATCCCATCCATTCGGGTGTATCCCGCAGACTAGCACGTTGTCCCCATACTCAACTCCGTGATAGTTAGCGCAACCGATGCAAACTATTGGTCGGCTAACTTGGTCATCAAAATCAAAATCAAAATTATCATCTTCCGATTCATCTGCTCGAACTAAGGATGCATTACAGTTGGGGCAGGTTTGAATATCTCGCCCCAAGTCTTTAACTAGACAAGTGAGCGCTTGCCACGAAGTCATGGACTCACCACTGTTGCTAATATGAGTAGTGAGTGACGAAAAATAGGGGTAACTGCATTGGCATACGACCATTTCAGCATCAGTATGCGGATCGTAGTGAGCTTCTAGATATTCTTGGGCAATTCTCCAATTCTGTTGCTTAGAAATACTTTGTGGCTCCCCTTTATAGTTTACCTCCCACAGTTTATCATCGTGAAAAATCCTAAGAGAAAATGATGTATAGTCATGAGCTAGATTTTCTAGTTCGCAATGACTTTTGGCATTTTTGTAATCAAAAGTGCGATGCTCAACCATTAGCTTATATTCACGGGGATAAGACTGGATTACCAGATACTCCCCTTCATAAAAGGGATTATATTTGGTAGCGATTCTTTCGTTGAAAAATAAGAAATCCCGTTCAGTATCCATATAGATAAATTGTAATCTTTCATTTGTAAAACATAGTTAACAGAGTGAACCTTGATATGTTTTGAAGATTAATTCTTGTCCAAGGCTTGCCTTCGTACCTCACTATAGGCAACAAATACAATACTTAAAACTTGTGCTTGAATTAACTACGAATGCAGATGGGTGGCCACGAGTTAGCAATAGCATTACTAAAAACCCAATACCGACTTGAGTTGTTTGTTTAACTAATGAACTGAGGCGATCTCTGATATTAAAAATTTTCATTCATCCTCCTAAACCAGGAAAAAACTTACTCCAAACACTTTGCTCTTTTGAAGCTAATTCTTCTGAACCTAGAACATTCTGTAGCCCTTGCTGATTACTCTGAATCTCCTGCATATTAAGAGAATGAATCACCTGAGCTAACTCTGGATTGTCTTCTAACAATTCAGCCTCAAAACTTAACTCCTGTTGCAACAATTGGGCATTTCGGCGCAAGAACATCTGCTGATTGTGCCGCCGTCTCATCTCCTCTTCAGTCAGATGTAATTGCTCTTCAAAACTCAAATCATCGTATTCGCTGTTATACATGAGAATTGTTCTCCAATTAGCTTAAAACTTAATTTTTAGGAAAATTAACGACACTGTTTAACTAATTAAACACGTTTAATTCCTCCGTAGAGTAATTGATACCCTAATCGTAATCTGATAATAAATTCGTCAGTATTACGATTGCCCCAAACAGGATTACTAGGATTCTTAATCCAGTTAGTCGGACTATGACAAATCTCATGATGACAACGGTAGCACGTAGAAAATGTTGATACCCCAATAATGTCATCCCCATAGTAAGCGTGATGAATCTCTTCACTTTTATTAGTCAGGCAAACGACACAATAATTGTGAGTTTTTCGGTGAGCGATCGCTACTTGTTTTCTATACTCTTTAGGATTACCATATCGAGCATTCCAGTTTAATCGTCTGTGTAGCCGAGATTTTCTAATAGTAATGTCACCCCTTTTTCGTTTAACTCTTGCCCCGTTAATTCGTGCCACTTCTGTTTAATTTCCTGAAAATGTGGTCTTCTCCCTAATTCTGTTGCCCATTTTCTAATCTCTTCATACCAGTCAACCTGCTGCTGTGAGGATTGCTGATTATTTTTAGAACTATTAACAGTGTCAGCATTCGGTTTGGAATCCTGTTTTTGTTCCAGACCTTTGATATCAAATTCTGGGATTAGAGCAACGAAGGGATTAGACCGAGTAGGAATCACCAGGGCATATCGAACTCCGGCTTTATCTAACAGTTCGCAAGCCTGTCGCAAGATTTCCAAAATCTCCTTTTTAACGTTTACGAAATCCTGGGGATGGTCAAGGATATAACTCGATGTCTGCCCTACAGCAATAAAGCAAACATTTTTCAAGGACGGGCGGCTAAATCCGGTTTCTCCAGAGAGTGGGGACTGGCCCATAAATAAACCATGACCCTTTAACCCAGCAGTGAATTTGATGACATAGTTCCAAAAACCCTGTAAGTCTTTGGCGGTATCAGCATCAACCATTCCTGGAAGTCCCTTGCCACCACCAAATACAGAGTCCACCTCATCTTGAGCAAGAAATAATTCGGGAACACCCTGACATTCACCACCAACTTTTGCAACCCTAGCTTTTTGTTGGTCAATCATGTTAGTGGCGAAAGTAATCCAATCTCTTAAGGCTTTCATGCCGTCAAACTTACGGCTGAACTTGCACAGCCATCTGGTAACTTCATCTTTTGGATCACTACCAATGACAATTGCCGGACTTTGAGATTTTGCAGCAATTTTATTAATAATCACTCCAGCCAGAGTTGACTTGCCGGATTGTGTGCCACCAGAAATGTAGAAATGGTGATTACTGCGAAGGGTCATATTTTGATTAGATGCAGCATCACACAGTTCATCAATCCAAGCATCATCAATTCTGATGTACTCAGGATAATTAGCTGCGATCGCTTGGAGAACTTTCATCGCACCCGGATTAATCACGGACTGCACCGATTCTTCATCAATGTCAGCAATATCGGGATTGGGAATACCAGTCGGTGAAGGTGATTGTTGTGCTGGTGGTTCTGGGAGTGTAACCAACCCTTGCAACTGATATTCAGCTATCCACCGGGGGCGCTCTTGCACTGGTAGCCGATTCACATAATCAGCAACTCGGCGTTTAGCTGTGATCGCAATCGTAACATAATCATAAACAGCCTCACCTTGTAAATGCTGTTTGAGTGATTTCAGGTCAGCTTCTTCTAAAGAGCGGTATACTTTCTGTTTGCCTTCGCTGATTTGGGCAGATACCCCAAATAAGCCAGCACTTAGCGTTCCAGCACCAAGCAGCATCCCGGTTGTGATTCGGTCAGTGTTTAAGAAAAAAGGAGCAGACAGGCATAATACTGCACTCGCTCCTAAAGAACATAAAATAGTTCGCTCTGCATGAATCACCCCACTGGCAGTTAGTCGTTGTAATTCAAATGGCATAACTTATCTCACCCCCAATGCAACACCGGCTGCAACTAAGGTCAAAAAGACAAACAGGAATATCACTCCAGGCATCAAGCCGATGGTAAAAGTTTTGCGGTTAAATCCAAAACCTTTAACGACTAAACCGCCAAAGTTGAATAACCCCAGAAATATGCAGCAGATAGAGATTATGCCGATAAACCAAAGAATGTACTTACTAACGGGGCTGGCAACCGATAAATAACCCATAAACATAGAAAAGCCAACCCCACACACTGCATATCCTATATGAAAGAGCTTGATTTGCATAACTAGAATCCAGAAGTCAGGAGTCAGAAGTCAGAATGGAATTAACATAACTTGTTAGTAATTTGCTAACTTCTTCAAGTTGGTTAATTGCGTTTGCCATATCACCGTAATTTAAATCCCTGGCTAGGATTAAATAATATCTACATTCTTCTAAAGAACCCTGTGCCGTGTTCATAAATCTTGCTTTATCTGCTCTCCCTTTTTTCTTAAATCCCTCAGCAATATTAGCGGCAATAGAAACAGATGCACGTCTAAATTGTGAGGATAACCCAAATATTTCTGACTTAGGAAATTGACCAGTCAGCTTATATATGTTCAAAACAAATTGATGTGCTTTCTGCCAAACTATTAAATCTTGAAATGTTTTTGCTGCTTGTCTCATTTATTCTGACTCCTGAATTCTGACTCCTGACTCCTGATTTAGAATCTGAAACTATCTCCCACTTCATCAAATGCTTTCTCGTATCCTCCGAGTTGACGCTGCTGTTCCTGGGAACCAAAGGCATGACGGATTACCGCCTCCCCATGTAACCCTCTGGTTCGCTGCAAATCTTCCTCAACCTTCATGGCTTCTTGGGAATATGCCAATTGGTTTTTATACATCTCTGCCAAGGATTGCAACTGCTTGAGCCTGTGCCGAGAAAATTTAGTGTGCAACCACTTCTGTGCTTTTAGAGTGCCAGCCACTTCTGCTTCATCAAGAACCTGCTTTGCTGTAGTGTAAGCTGGCAATGTGTAGCGATCGCGGATTGATGAAGGTAAATTACCCTCAATTTGGGTAGCATCCCCAACCCTTAAATCTGTTGATACTACTCCATCACCTTTACCGCCGAATAAACCAGGAAGCCATTTTCCTAACATTCTTTTCTCCTTAAAGAATTCAGAAGCCAGAAGTCAGGAGCCAGAATAAAGAATTGTAGTACTGAATGAATAGGCTATAAAACATTAAATGTCAGAAGTCAGGAGCCAGAAGCCAGAAGCCAGAATATATAAGAAGTTTATTAAAACTAGGATATTTATCAAGTCTTTATTTGATTCTTTAATTATTCTGACTTCTGACTCCTGACTCCTGAATTCTTACCTCTAATTTTCACTTTTCAAATCTACCTATTCCGTTCTCCTGAATTCTGACTCCTGACTCCTGACTCCTGTGTATAAGTCTGCTGAACTTGTTGAACTTGTGAGCCGATATATCGGGTTATGCCATATATGCCCATGAACGAAAACATCAATACTGTTATTGCTGCGATCGCAGTTTG
>NZ_JACJSF010000170.1 GCF_014698035.1 Desmonostoc muscorum FACHB-395 | reverse complement strand
CTGTGTATTACTAGTCTTTTCTTCTATCGGATTGTTAAGTGATATATTGTCGGGCACTGGATTATTAGACTGTGTATTACTAGTCTTTTCTTCTATCGCATTGTTAAGCGATATATTGTCGGGTGCTAGGCTGTCTAACTGTGTATTACTAGTGTTTTCTTCTGTCACATTGTTGGGTGCTATATTGTCGGGCACTGGGCTGTCGGGATCTGTATTACTAGTGTCTTCCTCTATCGCATTGTTGGGTGCTATATTGTTAAACTGTGTATTACTCAAGGGTTGATCTGCCAGATTGTTGCCAGTATTTCGGTTATTATCGTTGGCTATCTTAATAATCATCATTCTTCTTCCTTTTGGTATTGACTAAATTTTTAAAAGTACTGTTTTTGAAATATCGGTCGGATTGTAATACGTACCCAATGCACAAATTTATTAATCAAGTCCGCTTTTACAATCGTCTTTAAGGTATTGATGGCTGTAAAATTTAAAGTTTTTATTTTTACTACCTCTTCTTCAATAACTACATAACGTTCTTGACTGTGAATATTCATCAGTACTATTTTTTCGTTATTTAATTCTGCTGCAACGACGTTGAACACATCTTCGGCAAATATCTCTAACCCTAGTGGGGTAGAGATTACTCGCACCGTGTTACCCAAAGGATGATCAAATTCCCAATATGTCCATACTCTTCCCATAAATAGATTGCCATATTTGATTCAACACACGAAGCTATTTAGGTACTGTTTTTTTCAGTACTATGGTTTCTTGATT
Organism: Desmonostoc muscorum FACHB-395; assembly: GCF_014698035.1. Lineage (GTDB taxonomy): Bacteria > Cyanobacteriota > Cyanobacteriia > Cyanobacteriales > Nostocaceae > Nostoc > Nostoc muscorum_A. Next base: position 7,723 of record NZ_JACJSF010000170.1, on the reverse strand, counting down.
TTTCAAAAATACGTTATACAATTACTAGCGATTATTTTTGGTTCTCAAAGAATTGCCGCTATAAATACCAATATTATTCTTAGGCAAAACTGATAAGGGTTGGATGTTAAGCCGATCGCCAACCTTGATATTGGCAGCGCCTGTTGCTAGCTCTAGCACTTGATTGGCAACTTTCCCCTTGTAGATGGGACAAGGGTTTTTGTAGCACGGTTTGGCATTGAAAACCGCAGTTGTCACCACATTGTCCTTAAGATAAAAGATGTCTAATGGAAAATTTACCTTGTACATGCAAAAAGGCACGTTGTAAATTTCTCCTCCCAGGTTGAATAACATTCCGCGCGAGCCGTTTAAGGATGCTCGAAATTTCAGCCCTTTCTCTAATTGCTCTGGTGTAGAAGCGGCTTCCAAGTTAAATGTGCGTTTGCCATGAGTGAGAATGTGCGTAACTGGTAAGTCCTGGGGAAGAGTTTGGACGTAATCGAGTGCCACAGTGCCAACGATAATTGATACTCCAGCTAGGGGGCCTAGTATGTTCAGTAACTTGAAGGCAGCAACGTATAAATCCTTTTCGGAATTAATTTTTAAAGTTTTCATGTTTCACCAAAAATATCAACATTGCCGAGACTATATATAGATGAATCAATTGGACTAGATGGAAGTCCATGTAAAGCCGCAATGTTACGCATACTTTCAACTCGGTCAGCTTCGCGGATGGCCAAAGGGTTCATACTCTGCCTTGCAGCTAACAATGCCGACAATGTAATCTCAAGTGATGGCAGTTCTTGAAGGGGTGTAACATCATCACCAAACATTTGACAAAAAGTAGAGACGGCGGCACGTTGAACAATGGCTTGAATCTCCGCCCCGACACATCGCTGCGTGGCTTTGAGTAACCTTTTCCATTCTTCTTCGCTGTACCCATCGCCCCCGTTACGAAAACGAGGATCGAATTTAGCGAGATGGATCTTGAAAATTGAGTGCCGTTCGCCGTAATTTGGGAGATCCACCTTAAAAATCTCGTCGAAGCGTCCACTTCTGGTTAACTCTGGTGGTAGCCATTGAATATTGTTAGCCGAAGCGATAATTAAAACCTCACTAGTACGTTCTTGCATCCAGGTCAAAAGCATACCAGCGAGGCGTTTGGATAAATCATCATCCCCGGCGAATCCCTTATCAAAGTCATCGATGTATAATATTATACGGTTAAGTCGGTCTACCAGTGCGAGTAAGTTCTTTAGCTTGTACTCAGCCAAATTACCGTAACTGCGGAAACTCCCCCACTCCAAAATAATCAGAGGTAGCCCCAATTGTGCAGAACTTGCTTTAGCGGAGTAAGATTTTCCTGTTCCCGGTGGGCCGATTAGTAAAATCCCCTTGGGTAAACGAAGATTATACGCTTTTGCCAGTGTTGTTAATAACCGCTTGTAAGTTTTAAATGCCGACTGCATCAGTTCTAAACCACCGATAGGGGTAGCTGGGGGCTGAAGGAATTGAATATTATAAATTCGCTTAAACAGTTCGATTTTGTAAGCGGACAGTTTTTCTACTAACTCATTTGGTGTAATTTCATGATTTGCGATTGCCTGTCTGATTCCATAGTCAATGTCTGCCAAGTACATCCCTACTGAGGCGTTCGCCGTCGCATGAATATCGCTATGACTGTAATCCGGTAATACTTGAGCTAAGTAACTGCTTATTTCCTCTATAGCTGGCAGTTGTTGAATGACTGTCGGAACTTCGGGGGCAATGTCAGATGACACAGTGGCATTTGACCCTAAGAGAATCGCTGTTTTGTTGCAAGAGTGATTGTACAGCTTCAGGTTAATGAGGGCTGACTTAATCCACTCGGAAGTCAGAAAGAAATCTGGGTCAGTGGTAGACTCTCCCAGCCAAGGGAATATGCCCTCTAGTATGAGAATGCCCTGTAAATCAGTAGTTTTCCAAAACCGCAGAATTTCAAAGTAATGTTCGCGCCTGCTTTTAGCGATCGCTTGATACTGCTCAACTCTTTGTAAACTTAATCCCCCCTCATTACTGGATAACTGGTGTAGCGCATCATCCTCCAGCGTCCACAGGTAACAGTTAATATTGTATTGCTGGCATTCACTGGCGAGATTTGTCAAAAGTTTGACCCTCTCTTGCAATGGAGACTCGACAGCAATCAGCTTATTGTTAAGCTTAATTAATCCAAATATTTGTTTAATTAACTCATTATTCATTAGGGCTTTAGTTAAATTTCACCCCAATACTATTGATAGCTAAAACTCTTTACTAGCTACTTTGGTACTGAAAAAATCGGTACTAGAGTAGCTTGACTTTTTTGCAACTATAGCTCTAATTCCTCGTGTTTTTGTTGTGAATAACGTTGTTGCAATTGATGGGAGAAATTGATTAACTGCGTATTCCAATCCCGACTTTCGCACTTGAGTTGAGTCGAGTGTGGCAGTAGTTCTTTAACAGCCCGTGCCGCAGTCGATTGGCTAAAAGCTACTTGTACACAAGGAACATTACGTAATCTTTCAACAGGTAAATTTGAAGTGTCATCTACTGCCATGTAAACTGTTCTGTTTTCTGGTATTCCTTTAACCTGATATTCCAGCATGGCTACTGAAATGGCATCAATGGGAGAGCTAGACAGTACGACAGTACTAGTTTGTTCGTTAGGCTTTTTCCCCAAAGTAAAGTAAAACCAGCTATCACGACGAACTGTACCTAACTCATAACCAGAGAAATTATTAACTGCCCCTTCTAAAAATGCTCCTTTGGTCTTTCCGTTGAGATCCCGCATCACAAACACTACATTTGCTTTTGAGTCGGCATAAACTAGTCCTTGGTTATGTAACATTTGTACGCAATCAGAGGGTATGCCTCGTTTCTGAGTTAGGTAATGTTCAACACCTGACCAATTAGCTTTATCCTCAACAGGTGGGGTGAATTGGGGTGCTGGTTGAGTTTGGATAATGTCAGCCGCAACTTTTTGAGCATGAGCCATCGCTGCACGTTTTGCGCCGACTTCACCAAATCTTTCCCCCAGCCATGCGATCGCAGTTGTTTGGTTGCATTGATTAACATGCTTGACTAAATCAATAGCACTGTTACCCCCTAACGAAGAACCATTGCTAAAGTCAGTAAATTGAGAGGCATCTATATTAATGATGTGGTTTCCTCCTACCCATTCATTCCCTTTACGCCACAGTCCCAACTCCCAAGCAACATCATCCAAAGCTAAATCAGTTGACCATTCGGTAAGTTTTTTTATTGATTGATTATCTTGTTCTAATTGTGCAATTCGTCGCCGTAACTGTTCATTTTCAAGTGAGAGAGCTTTGGCTGTAGCTTCCATTTCCTGTTTACGTTGATTCGCCCTGTCTCGGTCGGCAGCTTTAGCCTTCAATTGCGCCGCACTTAGCTCATCAGCTTCTAAATCCCGCCCCTCCTCCACAATGCGGTAAAAATCTTTGATGTCCTGGTGCTTTGCTCTGCTTCCCTTGATACCGCGCTCTAGTTCAATTAGCCGCATCGTGTTGTAGTACGAATCCTGAAATTCATGAATTTTCTGCCGCCCGTCAAAGAAATGATTACAGCGCAATTGCCCTTCATCATCAAGGGGGACAAAATAAGCGTGAATATGGGGTGTGGCTTCATCTAAATGCAACTCGGCGCGGACAATGCGATTGCCATATTCATCCGCTAACCACTGGTGAGTCGCTTCCACCCAGTCATCCAGCTTTTGGGGTTCATAGTAACCGGCTTGAGTGGGGCAGTTGGGACGGAAATAACTGGGCGATGCACTTAAGAGTAACTCCACGCAGTACACCGCATCAGTGCGAATCTTCCGCTTCTGCTCCGAGTCCCCTATCTTGGCTAAGACTAAATCCTCTAGTCGTTCCTCTGGGTCGAGGCTACCGATGAACCGAATATTTTTTTGAGTGGGATCTGCATTAGGGGTTTCTCTTTCTCGTGCAGTGTGAGATGCACTCCCTGATATGTTACCCCGCTTTAATTTTTTTAATCGCGCGATCGCGTATGCCATTTTTATCTACACTAAAATTTGGAAATACAAGTTTTTGGGCTGACTGGCTGAGAAACAAATATCACTCAAGTTATTGCTGTTTTTTCTCGATTTTACGCCACTTTTCCAGCCAAATCGCTCAAATGCGAAAATGGGCAAATAACCGTAGTAAGTACGACTATCTTAAGCCACCCTACAGCAGTTCTGAGGCATTTCACAGGCAATTCTCCCGCTATCCCCAAGATTCCCTTAGTAGTATAGTCACTGTTAACACAGGTTTAGCCTAAGTAGAGAACACCCGGCTTTCTGTGACTTGGACTAAAAAACCACGCAATAGCAAGGCTTTCGGGTTATTTTTTTGTCAACAAGCCTTAATTAATGAGAATAAATAGGCTGCTCACAGAATTTTTTGAGAATTACTCAAGGTTTTCAAAGCCAATTCAGAATTTTTTGAGAATTACTCAAGGTTTTCAAAGCTAATTCAGAATTTTTGGGAGTTTTTGTAGTGCAAAATCAACAAGCTTGTAGTACGTATTCTCAATAAGACCCAAGCTTATTGAGAATAAAAACATGGCAAAAAAGTGGCTGTAGCTGATTAATGATAAGGCTTTCAAGAGAAAAAATGCAAAAAGAGTGGACGGCCAAAAGGACAGAAAACGGCATTTCTTGTCCCTTTGGCCGTCCAAAGGAAAGTCATGGAATCTAGATATTTCCAATTTCGGCTTGTGTGAGGACGGCCAAAAGGACAGAAAACGGCATTTCTTGTCCTTTTGGCCGTCCAAATTCATAGTATTTATTTTGACCAAAAGCGTACTGAAAAAGGAAATAAACCCGACTTAAATAGTGTAGATTCAATATTTTGAAGGAATTGCGTTATGAAGTCTAAAAAAAATGATTAAATGAACGAGTAGAAATAAAATTTAAGCACTTCAAAATTGCTTCATAGATAAAAAAAGTGAAATTGAAATCCCTCAAGGCGAAAACTACTGAAACTAAATTTTAAGAAAAATAAAGTTCAGCAGTATTAAAAATAAAGTGTCATAATTTTTAAGTAAGAATTCAGCACTCAGGTGGTCGCCGAGCGCAGCCGAGGTGAGTCAGAAGTCAGAATTTATAAAAGTTTGATATTGCAAGTAGATTTATGAGTCAAATGAGTTTTTAATTCTTCTACTGTTCGGACTCATGAATTCTGACTCATGAATTCAGTCCTCCTGAATTTTGACATTTCTAAGACCTGCATTACCTCTGTGAGAAGCATAAAATATGGCAGAGATAGAACAAATAAGAGTTTCGATTAAGCGCCCGAAAGATAGTTTAGATGGAAAAGTGGTTGGCTACATAAGGTCAAATCCATTTGGTTTAGAAGCAGATTATTCGCAAGTTATAACAGCAACGCTAAAAAACCACTGGCTACCTCTTGCCTTGTTTTCTTCGGGACTGAGGGGAGAAGAATTAAGGCAGATTGGCATTTGGGCCATAGGCCAGTTAGAAGCGCAAATTAGTGTAATTCGGAGAATTTGTGGGATAGTACCAGACCCGCTAGTAGTGACCTCAAATACATCAATGCAAGCATCAGACATAGTGGCATCGGATAGTCCATCTATCTTAGGAATTATTTCCGCAGATCAGCAGATAAGCTCTACTGATGAGGAAGATGAAGATGAAGAAGATGACGATGACGATGAGGATGAATTTCTTTCCTCGCAAAACTATCAAGAGATGACCGACATTAAGCGGATGTTTGGCTGGGACAAACCTTGAGGGGGGCTGAAGATGAATAAAAAGAATAATAAAGACTACACAAAAGTTGCGATAACCATTGATTTAGGGACAAGTTTCCAGAAGGGGATAGCACAGATTTATCCAGATGGGGTTCCAATAGTTTTAGCAATGGAACCAGAAATAGCGGATTTAGGGGTAGAGTCAATAGAATATTTGTCAAATCAACTCGTACAAGATACGACGGTGTGGATAGGAATTGGCGAAGAATATTATGTCCTGGGAGCATTAGCCAAAAGTATGTTCGCGGGGACATCAGCCATTAGAGATTTAAAGTATCAATATGCCTTACCGAAAGTAGCAGCTATGTTATGGTTGGCAATTCGGCGGCTGGGAGTGAAAAACCCAGATATAGAGCTATATGTACATTTGTTGTTGCCAGTGGGAGAAGCGTCGGATGGGCAAACGCTTAGAGCAAAACTAGCACAGAACTTAAAAACAGGAATAATCACGCCAACAGGGAGGTTAAAAGCAAAATTACGTAGCTTTGATGTCAGTCCAGAAGGGGCGGGTATCATGGCATATCGCAGTCGCAACGTCAACATAAACTATTTCCAAAAGAGTATAGGAATGCTGATGTTAGGCTATCGTAATGCCAGTTTTATTTTGTCGCACAAGGGGAATGCAATAAAAGCTGAATCTACAGATTTAGGGATGAATTGGGTGGTACATCAGTTTGTAGAACGTACTGCTGTAGGTTTATCAAAAGATGACTTACGCCTAATTTCAGCTTTAGCCGAAACAACGAATAACAATTTTGATGCACTGCGGTTTCTATCACGCAAAACCAGAATCGAAGAAATCAATGCTGATGTAGAGTTGTTTTGTCGGATTTTACCGATAGTTCGCAAAGAGTACTGCCGTGCTTTATGGCGCTGGTTGAGAAATATTGCTCAAATGGATGAAATCTTAGTTTGTGGTGGGACAGCATCCTTTGTACGCCAAGAGCTAACCGAACATTTTGATGGTGAAGGCATCCCCATTTGTTGGAATGGCGGAATGGAACTACCTAAATATTTAGACACAATGGGATTAGGTGATAGGATAGCCGATGCTTGGGCATCCCATATTAGCCATATCAAGTTTTTGGATCATGAATTGAGCTATGACCGCCAAGACAAACCCCTAGTTCCTGATTATTATGTTCAACCATTCAAGAGTTCTAAACCGGACATGGAGATTTGGCAAAGGAACGGTTATATCACTACAAGCCAAAAATAGGGTGTTGGGGGTAGGGTGTTGGGTGTAGTGAAGACGGTATTGTGAGCTTGGAACTCCGACCAATGCAAACCAGAGTGAAAAGACAGGGCTTGTGGGGCTATTTCCAACCTGCAACCCTACACCCCACACCCCGCCCCAACGGGGCTAAGTTTTGGGATTTAGATTAGTTTGCATTTGTACGACAACTGTTGCGACTAATGCTGTCTGATGTTAGACAGAATATCTGTCTAACATCGCCAAAGCTAACAAATGCAAGGGTTTGGCTTTGAATGGTGTTTCCCTCCGCAGGCGATCGCTCTTACCAATTACAGAGTCTGTTTCAACACCGCAGTAATGTTCAAAGCCATTGAAGCATATATCCAAATCCTAGAAAAAAGGGAGTATCTTTAGCCTCAATTGACTCGCGCAAGATGGTTGGGCCAAACAATAAACGCGAACAATTAACCTTAGTCAACCCCTCCGGGGAATTCAAAGAATGGTCAACTGATATGTCAGAAACGACACAATTACAAGTACAAGAATTAACCCGCTTTGCCCAAGAGCAAGACTTCAATCAGCAATATAGACAGTATTTCGGGGATGTCTGGAACGAAGTTGGAGTTAGAGATATCTCCAAAATGACCATCCAAGATGCCGAGCAAACCTTGAAGGTACTAGCTGATAGTGAAGCATCTCCCCAATTCATTAAATCCCTACTAGCACAAGCAGCAA
>NZ_JACJSF010000017.1 GCF_014698035.1 Desmonostoc muscorum FACHB-395 | reverse complement strand
GTTGATAAACTAATATCAGTTGCACTCGACTTAATAAATCCTCAACATTTAAGAAACTGGTTTGCTAATTGCTGCTACTGTACCTCATAACAGCCGGAACTGCTGTAATTGTGAGGAATTTTTGGGATGTGCTAAATCATTTTTATGAAATTTACATTCTATTAAAATTGATGGCACTCCATTTATTAAAATAGCATAATCAACTTTTTCGTCTTTTAGTCCTGGTGTAGCAGCTATATATTCAGGACAGACTTCAGTTGTATCAAAAATCTTATATCCTAAAGCTTGAATTAAAGGTAAAACAAAAGCAGTTTTTGCAGCTTGTTCTGTCTGTACCGAGTCTTTTAGTCTTTCAATATGCTGGGCAACATCTTTAACCGCATCAATAAAATCCATCGTTTTTTGTGTCATACTTGTATTGGTTTTTACTAATATGGCACAGGTGATTAATTTTGCCCAATTTATGGAAATAAATACTGCTGTACTTAGAAACGTCTCAATCCTTCACTCCAAATACTAATCCCCATCGTTATACTCTTACGCCACCGCTAAGAGCGATCGCATCTACCACCAAGATTGCAATTAGCCAAAATCCCTATAAAGGATTAAAATTTGTAGGCTCACAGTTCTTCTGGCATAATCACAGAAATTAATTGATTCCGATTCTTTCTATAAATCCTAAAATCACTATCAAATGTGAGCAATTCACGAGTAGGGTACAGTTCTGCCATTCTCACCAAACAGGCATCTGCTAACGACATCGGTACAGACTGATAACGCAGCATCAATTCATAAACCGCTCCAGCTTCTTCACTCAAGCTCAACGGGAGATGGATAATTCCCTTTTGTACAAAAGAAATTACTGCTGCTTCTCCTCCGTAAACATTCTGTAAGAGAAAACAAGCCTCTGTAACTACCGCTTCACAAGTTAACAAAGGTGGTTCAATCTGTCTAAATTGATTTGTCACCCATTTATGAAACTGCTCTCTCCGATTGACTAAAGCTACTAATGGGCCTGTATCTAGTAGTACCGCTTGCTTCATTCTGCTAATGGTCTTTTAAGGTACTCCTTGTTTGTCGAGAGATCCCCAGGTCCAGAATCCACGCAGCCAACTAAGTCTCCTGCTGCTTCTAAAGCAGACATCGGCGTGCCATCATGGTGCTTAAACTCCACTGTTGGTGATTTCAATTGCAGAAATTCTACAAAGTCAAGTACTTGCTGCTGTTGTTCCTTTGATAAGGTCAGAACCTTTTGGGCAATAATTTGCTCTAGACCAATTGCTCTCGTCACCAGTCTTTCCTCCAGTCCCATCACTTCAAGTCTAAATGCAACTGCCTCAGTCACACAGAAACCAGCAGAACGTTAAAATTTTGAGATGACTAGCTTTTGGGCTTTGATCAGCAGCCAACACCTTGAAAGGGTTAGTTCTAACCCTATTAGCGTAAACTAATAGGGCGTGGTCAAAAGCTGTTTTTGGGTACAAATAACAAGCTCAATCCCACAATAATATTGAAGGCAAATCATTGTTAGCCAAACGCAGCAATTGATAACCAATTCCAGATATACCGGGTAAAAAGCCAGGATTAAATACAGAATTGGGTAAGTTGGGGAACAGTTGATAAGCTCCAGTTCGCTTGGCTCTAGCCACAACATTTGTTGCATTCTGGTGAGCAATTTGATGCCAATCACGACGGGAACAGATTTTTGCACCGACTAACAGCACTTCCGATCGACCAAAATTGCCACAGCACAAGTGATCGATCGCTTGTAAGCCAAAACTCTGAGTAGTTTGGAGAGCAATTTCAATTTCTTGTTGAATTTCTGGCGTTTCCACGATTCTCAAACTGCCTAAGCGTCCCAAACCAATGCCGGCTGCACCATGACACCACTTATTTGCAAAGTCAGGTTGTCCTGGTTGTCCCATTCTGCGGAAGTCAGGCCAGTTGGCGGTGGACTGGCAAAAGACGCTACGCTCATACTCAATTCCTGCTAAACCTGCTTCTAAGTACTTGCCCTCTGAGGTGGCGGCGTAGAGCCTGAGCAAAGCATAAGAGATGCCTGCGGCTCCATGAGAGAAACCAGTTAAGGGCTTATCCCAATAAGTATGCCAAGCTTTGGGCGCACCATTGTGGCTAACTTGACGGTTGATTAAATGTTGTCCACAGGCGATCGCTTTTTCTAAAACGCTTGCTTCTCCTGTGGCTTGATGCAGCGACAATAACCCTAAAATTGCCCCTGCTGCTCCACTCATAATATCTAAGTGTTCATCGGCAGCAATTAGTTCTGGTGTCATCAAATCGGCTAATACTTGAGCCTCTGACAACAGCGTTGCATCGTTGAGGAATTGACTAATTTTCACCAGGCTATAGATCATCGATCCTAAACCTGTTGCACCCCCAACGCCCATGAAACGAGCCATGCGTTCCCAAGTTTCGGGATCGATGGTGTGGATTTGGCGACGCAGAGATTGCACTGTCCTCAACGCTAGATCGCAGTAACGGGAATCACCAGTTTCTTGACTCAGTGCAGCTAAAAACAAAGCAACTCCAGATCGTCCGTCAGAGAGACAATTATTTAATACTTGCAGTTGATATCGTTCGGCGCGAGGCACAAAGTCTAAGCCAATCCAGTTAACGCTGCCATCAGGATCAGAAATGGCTCTGGTTTCCAGTTGAGTGGCGATTTCTTTGGCTTCAGCAATCAATTGTTCCGAATTTAGCAACGGTAACGATTCGCCTTGCCATTGTCCACCTTGGCGGCTGGAAGTGGTTGCAATCTTGGCATCGAAGGAGCCTTGAATAATTGCTACTTGTCGAGCTAGGTCGGTTTCATCTAGAGATTGTAACTGGTTGAGCAGGTCTTGGTAACTGGATTGTTTGAAATAGTTGGGAATGAAAGAAGAACCGTTTAAACTCAGTTCATCAACCACCGCGCTAGCCGTGAAGAAGGGAATATCCAATTGTTCCATTGCTCGGAGTTCTGCGCTCAAAACGGGAAAAGCGTTTGGTTTATCTTGAGCAACTAGAAAAGCACGACTGAGAACATCGAGTTGAATGCTGTAATCTACACCGTGTTTGAGGTAATCGGGTGCTAAAGCTTTTTGAAGGATGATGCCATAAATGCGGGTGTTGCGGAAGATAAAGCGCACCTGCTGATTTTGCATAGCAGATAGCAAACTTTGGCGTGAAATTAAGAAATCTTTGTGCGCCATCAAAAAGCGATACATCTGCTCAAATCCAGTGGTGATTTGTTGTTGATAATCGTTTGGAGAGAGAACAACTTCACCCAAGAATGGCACATTTTTCCCAATCGGCAAGGTTACAGGCTCAGATAACAGGTGCATATTATCTGTATTAATGTTCTGCCAGCGCGGCACTTTGCGGGGAGATAGTCGAGGATCTGTGCTGCCTAATCCGCTAATATCATAAGCCACACTGCGATCGCCACTAAAGTCCCAACGCGGTAAAAGACCGGTGCGGAGTACGGAATCCCAAAATTGTCGTGTGGCGGTTGTTTCTAAATCTTGGGTAAGCGGTGAGTCTTCAATGAGATTTGGTTCATGGTGCAGCAACGTTTCCATGTCAATCAGCACCAGATGTTCGCCATTGGCAATTAAGTTTTCGTAATGGCAATCTGTTCCCCGCAAAGCGTAAAGCACACACAACAACATCCCAGAACGCTGATAGAATCGTTTCGCAGCTGCTTCATTAATACAAGGCAACTGTTCAACATATTCCACCCAACCATAACCGTTGCGCTCCAACACCTGAATGACTTTAAAATCTAAAAGATTGCTGTGTTGATTGCACCAATCCAAAAATTGGTTAAAGACAACCTCTAATCCTAAATCTTTGGGTTTATAAACAAGTTTAAGTCCAGACTCAAAGGTGAGTAAAATCACCGTTCGTCCGCGCTTGTGTGCATCGGAAAGGGAGGTTTGAATTTCGGTAACTTTGTTTTGAGAAAATGAGGCGATCGCTTGATTAAAAGTTCGTTGAATATCTGTCCTATCTGCAACTAAACGTTCGAGAAATTCAGCAGTGAACTCAACCCAAAAATTGACTGCTGTTGCCACTAACCGACCGAGAACGGGATACTTCTGGAAGAACGTCAGCATTCCATCTTCTAGGAGTTGATTGACGAACTTGGTATAGTGAGTGTTATTATTTTCCTTCTCCAGCCCTAATAAGCCGAGCAAGCTTTGACCAAAGGGACGCACCTGAGAAAATTCAAAATCTAATGTCTTTGTGCAAATTCCTGCTAATCGTTTCAGTAGACCACGTTCTAGAGAACTGTAAGCGTCGCGGGAAAGAATCGATAAGGGAAGACAATCTTGGGTGAATTGACTGTCGCAGCGAGTCAGTAATTGCTGTCTGGCTACTAAGATAGCAGGCAAAAGGATATCTTCAAAGGTAATCGGATTTTGTGAATCGATTGGTAGAAATACTTCGGTTGCAGAATTAAATCCTGTAGCGGTTTGGATGATTTGCTGCAAGATTTCTGCCCACTCAGGCAAAGGTTGATCGGCAAGCAACTCAATGGTTCCCAATTTGGAACTAACAGTATCGAGGTCTAGCCCTTCCCACTGTAAGCGTTTGTGCAATGTATCCCATTTACCTTCTGCTGCAACTTCGCACCAGCGAGCGCGCCGACGGTTAATTTCTTGTTCATTTACTTGCTCGACATCAACTGCAAATCTTCTTTCATCAAGGCGTTCCCAAAGAAAGCTAGCGTTGGCTGCGATCGCTCTTAAATCGTCTGATGTTTTCTGTTGGGATAAGCGAACAAGTTGTTGAACCATAGCTGGATTTCTCATAGTGGGAGTTAAAACAGAGGTATCAATGGGATAAGGCAGAAAATAGGAGTCAGAATTATATTTTCTTAAAGTTGGTGAAAATTATGAATGAAATTCCCTCTTTACCTTCATAAAAAAAGCAAAGAAGGAATCTGTTATGCAGCATCTACTTCTGCATTGAACTTTAGTCTCAGGTATTGAAATTGCCAAATAGATAAATTTTGATAAATTGGCTCTAGAAAGTTGTTTTAGAAAAGCAACCTTACCTGTATAGGTTAAAATGCCAAATAGAAGAACCTACATACTTTTTTTAGCAGCAACCAGCGTGTCCACCACCGCAAGAATCTGTATGACATAGTTTGGGCGCACTATCAGCCATCATCCCGCCGCTAACACTGAGTAATTCCTCTTCACTCAGTTCGTTGGAGTCCACAAAGGTCAACTCTGCCAGTATTTGAGCTACGCTTTCAACCGTGAAATTATAACCTTTTTCTGTACTGGCAATTAACAACAGTTTGATGGCTTCTGTTTGGGTCACTGCTGCTTGCATGTTCTCACGTAACTGGGTGTTTTGGAGTAGGTTTTTAATTTCTGACAACATAATTACATTCTCCCATTGGTGGTAATAATTATTCATGAGATTTCCCCTCCCCCTTGCTTAAAGGAGCAAAGAGGGAATTTGTTATGCAGCATCTCTTTCTGAGTTGAACCTCAGTACCAAGTATGGAAATTATCCAAATTAAAATATTGGAAAAGTTGGATCTAAAAAGCTCTTTTAGAAAAACAACCTGACCTTGGAGGCTACAATGCCAGAGAGAAAGAGAAGCTACATATCTTTTTTAGCAGTGTCCGCCACCACAGCCTTCTGTATGACATAGCTTAGGCGCACTATCAGCCATCATCCCACCACTAACACTGAGTAATTCTTCTTCACTCAGTTCATTGGAATCCACAAAGGTTAGTTCTGCCAGCATTTGAGAAATGGCTTCAACTGTAAAGTTATAACCTTTCTCTGCACTAGCGATCGCTAACACTTTAATAGCTTCTGCTTGATTAGTTGCTGCTTTTACTTGCTGTTGTAATTGGGCGTTTTGCAGTAATTCTTTAATTTGGTGTAACATCCGTCTATCCTCCGTTTTGGTTGACTTATCTAAACCGCAGAGATTCTACACTTGTTTTGTGCGGTGTTCTCTGCTCTTCTGATTTGAATGTAGAGAAGAATCGGGGAGAAGTAGGGGAGATAGTTGCAATAGCAGAAAAATTTTTTGGCGTTGCTGATTAGATATATGGATCTTGGTGTAGAGATGTTGCATAACAACGTCTCTACAAGGGTTTTGAAATCATGCAAAATCATTTTCATACCTGAATTCAGCAACGCCAATTTTTGGGTGGAAAATAATTGACGACATGGGAACTGAATCTTAGCCCTAACTGTGTAACCAGAGCTAGAGCCTCTATAACGACGAGTTGAAAGGATTATGAAGCTAATCGGACTTACGTACAGGTAACGGAAAACGTAGACACAAAGTGGCTTGCCGCAGGCTACCACGGAGGACGCAGAGGTCACGGAGAAATGAGAGTTTGAGAGGGTTTTTGCATCAGTCCTATCTAAAACTAAAGGGCAACCAGTACTTCATTGATTTGCTCTGCTAGTTTCAATGGACGGAAAGGCTTGGCAAAAATAGCAGCGACATCCATATCAGTAAAACTCTCTCGATCTGATTGCTGGAGTTTAGCTGTTAATAAAATTACTGGAATTTTATTAGTGGCGGGGTTAGCTTTCAGTTGTTGCAGAGTTGCACGCCCATCCATATCGGGCATCATCATATCTAGTAGAATGACATCTGGTTTATGGGTAGCAGCTACCTTCAAAGCTTCCTTACCAGAACTTGCTGTCAATACATTCCAGCCAGCAGCCATTTCTAATCCCAACTTGGCGATCGCCCGCACATCTTCTTCATCATCAACAATCAAGATATTTCTGTTCATAATGGCACTCTTGCAAAATATATGTGCTGATTTGCTTGATCGCTCTTGAGCTATTCTAAAGCCAGATCGGGGAAAAGTAGGGAATAATTAAGCTGTTAGAAGCAGTTTATTGCACTGGTAAAGGTAGCAGTACATAAAAAGTGCTACCTTCACCTAAAGTGCTTTGAACCCAGATTTTGCCATCATGTTGCTGGATGATATCTCGGCAAATAGCCAGTCCTAAACCTGTTCCTCCTTTGTTGCGGGAGTCGGATGCATCCACCTGCTGAAAGCGCTCGAAAATTATTTGTAATTTATCTTCAGGAATTCCTCGCCCTTGATCTTTGATAGTAATCAAAAGGTATTTAGGTAATAAAGGCTGATTTTCTTTAGGCTCAACGCCTTGGGATTCTGAGAGAGTGGCACTTATATACACCGTGTCTCCTGGTTCAGAAAACTTAATAGCGTTACTTAGTAAATTAGTCAGGGTTTGCAGCAAGCGATCGGGATCTGCCCAAAGTTCAACTTCTACAGGATTGATAATCAATTTGACTTGTAATTGATCTGCCATTGCTTGCATTGCTTCTGTGGCGGTAGTTAGCAAGTCTGCGGCGTTGTACTTCATCTTCCGCGTGAAGATTTTGCCCGATTTCATCCGCTCTAAATCGAGAATATCGTTCACTAAACGAATTAGGCGTTCAGTATTAGTGGTGGCAATGCTCAGAACTTTTTGACCTTGTTCATTCAGAGTTCCCAATTGTTCTGAACCCAATAAATCTAATGCTCCCATTGTGGAAGTTAAAGGTGTACGCAATTCATGACTGACTAAAGAGATAAATTCGTTTTCTAGACGTTTGCGTTCGGTGATGTCATTGGCAATTAATAAAGCACACGGTACTCCAGCTAAGTCAATCAGTTCGAGAGATATCAGTACAGTTTTTAGTTCTGCACACTTAGTTGAAAATTCAAATTCTAGATTGTACAGTGACCCAGTTTCTGGCAGAAGTTGAATTGTTTGAGCGATCGCGACTGTGTTTTTACCCAAATTAAGTTCAGTAGCAGTATTTCCAATCACTTCGTCTAGAGAGTAGCCGCTCATCTTCAAAAAACTGGGATTGACATCAATGAAACGAGCATTCGAGACTGTAGCGATCGCGATCGGATTGGGACTAGAGCGAAAAACTTTAGCAAACTTCTCTTCTGCTTTGGCACGCTCGCGAATTTCCTGCTGCAACCGCTCATTTTGGGCTTGGAGTTGTTGTTGCAGTTTCCAAATCGTTAAGTGATTTTCAATTCGTGCTAAAACCTCTTCTAGTTGAAAAGGCTTAGTGATGTAGTCCACTCCCCCAACAGCAAAGGCTTTCACCTTATCTAGCACATCACCCAAAGCGCTGATAAAAATTACCGGGATTTTGCGAGTGCGATCGCTTGCCTTCAAATGTTCGCAGACTTCATACCCATTCATCTCTGGCATATTCACATCCAACAAAATCAGGTCGGGGGGAACTGCATTTGCGCCTCGTAAACCCGTAGAACCCTTAGTTACACTCCGAACTTTATATCCCTGTTCTGTCAACATAGCAGATAAGAGGTTCAGGTTTTCTGGCGTGTCATCAATCACCAGTATGTCTGCTTTGGGAAAGTTAAGCGGCTCTTTAGGCATGGCAATATCGACTTTAGCCAGAATAGGCTACTAATGATTTCTAGAAATTGTAACCTTAGTCCTATATTTTAATAATCCTTTACAAAAAAAATCCCAATTACTCATTTATCTACCCTAGTTCTCCCCGATTAATTTCTAATCTTAAAAGCATCAAATCAAATTAATAGCTCACACCTACCAAATTACACAGTACGGAGTAACTTGTATGCAAACTTCAACCATGCGTAAACCAATTATTCTTGCACCAGGAGAAGGTAATCAATTTTCAATTATGGGTGGACAATTTACCACCAAAGCAACTGGTGAAGAGACAAATCAAGCTTGGAAAATTTATGAAATTACAGACACAGAAGAAAATGGGCCACCACTGCACACTCACCCTTGGGAAGAGGCATTTTATATTCTCGAAGGAGAACTAGACATCCAAGTTGGTACAGAAACAATTTTGGCATCAACCGGCTTTTTTGTTAACATTCCTCACAATGCACCACACGCCTTCAAGATTCGTTCTGCTACTGCTAAATTTCTGGTTTTAATTGCACCTCAAGGGGCGAAAAACTTTTATGAAGAAATGGGTCAAGTTGCAGATAGCCTACCGCCAAATATGGACAAAGTGCAGCCTCTTTTGAACAAATATGGATTGCAATTTCTGGCGTGAATCTTTCGTTTGGATGTAGGGCGTACAGCTAGTACGCCCTTACGGGGAAAAGCTATACATAAACACGCAGAATTTGCATTTGTTGATAAATCTATTTCTAGAAAGCAATATGTACTCAATAACAAAATCAAAAGCTGCTCACCTTTTAACTACTAGTGCGTTTAGTTTGGGAATTATCGCTAGCCTTGTTTTTTACCCAAGCGCAAGTCAAGCGGGTAAAAATGATGCTGGAGTACCTGCCGAACTCCAGGGCGAGTGGCGGTATGGTCGAATCTCGTCTATCCAATACCAAGACAGCTACACAGGTCGGCCAGCAGCCCCAAATGGTTCAAGCGATCAATTTCAACTCGCATCTAACGGTAACTACCAGCGAAATCGGCTGCTTCAAATCACCACTTATAACTGTGAATCTAATCTCTTCATACAGGAAAAAGGCAAAGTTAAGATTGAAGGTCAACGTCTGACTTTTCAACCTAGCGACAGCACATCCAAAGGGCAAATCTGCAATAGCGGGCGCACCTACTCCAGCCGCAATTCGGCAAAGCCTGAGACTTACGAGTGGTCGATTGAGACAAATGAATCCGGGCAGCAAGTTCTACTACTTGCAACCCCCGATGGCAAGGGTCTAGCTCACTATGGGCGACCTCAATAGATATTGTTTAAAAAGAATGTAGAGACGCGAAAGCGAGTAGCGAAGCCCAGCCCAGTCTAATTTCGCGTCTCTTGCTTTAACCGAACCCTATTGCAATACATCTTGGATTATCCATTTTTTCTCTCCCCTAGTTCTCCCCGATTGCTTTGTAATCTATAAAATATCGAACTGAGGTTATCCCATGATTCACCATATTTCAATTGCTGTTAAAAACCCTAGCCATGTTGCTCAAGTTCTAGCGGAAATCTTAAAAGCACAAGCTGTTCCATTTCCTCCTAACCCTGGAAGCTATATGGTTATACCTTTTGATGAATATGGTACAGCCATTGAACTCTATCCTTTAGGCTCTCAAATTGAACCTGGTGAAGATGATGAAGAATGCGTATTTGCCCGTACTGCAATTACCTCTATGTATACAGATATTCATGCAGCTATTTCTGTACCCATCAGCCAAAAAGAAATTGAACAAATCGGTGTCCGTGAAGATTGGCGTGTAGTGCGCTGTAACCGCGATTCTTTCTTTGATGTGATTGAGTTTTGGGTGGAAAACAGATTGATGATTGAATTGCTAACACCAGAAATGGCATCTCAATATTTGAAATTTGCCACTCAGCAAGAAAATCTGAAATATTTTGTGGCAGAACCTGCTTTAGCAACAACTTGATAAATATCTATCGAACAGAATTCAGGAGTCAGGAGTCATAATTCAGTTGGGTATTCTGTACAACTGGTGGATAGCGTTAGCGAGTATACGTTCGCGCAGCGTCTCGTAGAGAGCGTCGCGTCTTGATTCTGACTCTTGAATTCGTTTATTCAAAGAAGTTGTAGTTACTAAAACTTCTTCGTTAGTAACTCCAGAAGGAGTTGTAGTTACTAAAACTTCTCTGTTAGTAACTCCAGAAGGAGTTATAGTCACTAAAACTTTTTCGTTAGTAACTCCAGAAGGAGTTGTAGTCACTAAAACTTGTTAATTAATAAGTCAAAAAAGAGTTTTGTTAACTAAAACTTCTTTTTAATTTATCATTCAATAACTTTTTATAATTAACAAATTAATTTATTTAATACAAATTTGGTTTTACTTATCAAATATGCGATCGCACAATCAAAGAAAATATTAACAGGCGAAAATTGAGTGTTTGAAACCCACCTCCGTGGGTAAAGCCTCGTATAGCTGCGGTTTCTAGCCGCTCATTTAACGTTAAGTTGACTCAGTTACAATTTTTCTTCCGTTACATCAATAATTTCATCGAAGCAAAAACTTCGGACTAAATTTGTCAATTTTTCTGCCAAAGTAGAATGTGTTGGTGGAATTTGCTCAATTAGTTGGAAAATCCTTTCGGCATCGACTTCAACGGCTGCCTGATTAAGTTCTGTTATCCATTGGGCAGGCATAATGGTAATTGCAGAGCGAAGATCCAAAATGGAAAATTGAATATTCTTTAGGTTGTTGTCTGTTGCATCTTCACTGCTTTCTTCTGTACAGATATAGCGCACCTGCAAATATTCAGCTATCTTTTCAAAAATTACCTGCTCACGAAATGGCTTACGAACCAAGTCGTTGCAACCTGCGGCTAAGATACTCGCTTGTTGTTCTTCAAAAGCACTGGCAGTTAAGGCAATAATTACAGTGTGGTGATTTGTATTTGTATTTCTTTCCCTGGCTCTAATCTCTTTAGTTGCATCGTAGCCGTTCATTACAGGCATCCGCATATCCATCCAAATAAGATGAGGCTGCCAAGTTTGCCACATTGCGATCGCTTCTTGTCCATTATTCGCAGCCTTAATTTCAAAGCCAATGCTACCAAGAAGTTGCACAATTAAATCGCGGTTTTCTTTACGGTCATCCACTACCAGAATCCGGTAAGAGGGTTGGCCTGCTGCTAGCTCGATGACACGTCCCTTATTCAACCTTGGTGAAACTTTCAATGCTGCGGCTAAATTTACTTGGATGTCAAAGCTAAAAATAGATCCTTGTCCAGGACTACTAGTTAAGTAAATATCACCACCCAGCAACCGCACAAATTGACGGCTGATTGTCAGTCCTAGTCCAGTTCCTTCCTTGGTTTGGATACCACTTGTTGTCTGAACAAAAGGCTGAAACAAGTTATTCATTTCTTCTGGTGCTATTCCCCGTCCAGTGTCTTCGACTTCAAAGTGAAGGAATGGGGAAGAGGCAGAGGGGCAGAGGGGCAGAGGGGCAGAGGGGCAGAGGGGCAGAGGGGAAAGACTTACTGCAACTTCTCCCCTGCTCCCCTGCTCCCCTGCTCCCCTGCTCCCCTGCTCCCCGCTCCCTAAGCTCACTCGCAACGTTACTCCCCCTGTTTGAGTAAACTTGACGGCGTTACCCAAAAGGTTAATGAGAACTTGGCGGAGTTTTCCCTCATCTGTCTGGATATAACGGGGAAGATTGGGAGCAATTTCAAATCTGAGGAATAATTGCTTTGTTTGTGCCTTTACCTGAAACATTTCTTGTAATGTTTGCAACAGCAGATAAAGGTCGAAGTCTTCAGGGGTGAAAATGATTTGTCCAGCCTCAATTTTGGACATTTCCAGGACATCGTTAATCAGGTTGAGCAAGTGTTCGCCACTGCGGTTAATGGTTGCTAAAGATTCACGTTGGTTTGAGTTGAGGCTAGCATCTCGTTCCATTAACTGAGAAAAACCCAGGATGGCATTGAGAGGCGTGCGGAGTTCGTGGCTCATATTAGCGAGGAAAGCACTTTTAGCTTGGTTGGCAGTTTCGGCTGCTTCTTTGGCAATTCTCAGCGCTTCTTCTGCTTGATGTCTGGCTCGACCGATCGCAATTATTTCACCTACCAACTTCAATAGATTAATATCTTCTTGACTCCAGGCTTTACACAAGTGAATCATCGCTGTACCGACAAATCCAACTACTTTGCCAGAATGAAGCATGGGTACAGCAACTACAGACTGAAATGACATTCCCTCAAATAGCTTTCTCTCTGCTGTATCAGGCGGCAATTCTGCCACGGAAGGGATTTGTATATGATTGCCACGCAGGATCGGAGTATAGAAATAGGGAAAACTTTCAATAGGCGATCCTTTGGCAACATCAATCAATGGCTGGACACCTTCGCCACACCATTCATGAATCAGGTCAAATCGCCTTTGATCTTCGGATAATTCAAAGATGCAACTGTGTTCGGCACTAATAAACTGAGCGATCGCTTGGAGTGTAAAATTAATTGCTGTTTCTAAATTTTGATCAATAAATTGGCGAGAAATGCTACTGAGTAAACTTTCTGCTTGAGTCCGACGTTGCAGGGCGGCTTCTGCTTGTTTGCGATCGCTAATATCACGCGCTACACCCACAATCTGGAAGTTACCTTGGGCATCTTGTGTGCGGACTGCATTAGAAGTTAGCCAAACCCAGCCCTTAGTGCGATGTTTGGCGCGGTACTCAGTACCAGAAATTCCTTCACCGGTTGCGAAGATAGTTTGGGCGACTTCTTGACATTTTTGCACATCGTCAGGATGAGTAAATAATCCCAAAGAATTACCCTCCATTTCGCTGGGGGCAAATCCGGTAGTATTCAAAATATTAGGGGAAATATAGTTGAAAACCCCATCAGGACTGATCGCAAACAGCACATCATTGACCTTTTCAACGATAGTGCGAAACTTTAACTCGCTTTCTTGTAGGGCTGCTTCTGCTTGTTTGCGTTCTAATTCGGCACCGGCACGGGCTGCAAAGATTTTGATAATCAGTTCCCGTCCCGGATCGTGCTTCATTGGTTTGACATCTATCACTGCTAGATGTCCAATGATTTCCCCAGAGGAACTGGTGAGAGGAACGCCAAAAAAACTTTCGGCATTCATCCTCACTAAATCTGCATCTTCAGGGAAAGCAGCTTGCACTCTTTGGGGGTAGTGGCACATATTGCCTTCCAAGGTATGTTGACAAGGAGTGCCGTGCAAATGGTATTCCAAATTTTCGTTAATCGCCCCGCAAGACCAAAATGCCAAAGTGCGGACTTTAGTTTTCCGCTCATCATCAAACTCAGTGACTAGGGCATATTGAACTTGCAATACTTCAGCCAGGTAACGAACGCAGGAATTGAAGAATTCATTACCTGTTTTTGCTGCTGTACCCTCAACAATTAAGCGTAAAGCCTGTTCTTGTTGTTTGCGATCGCTAATATCTGTAAAAACGGAATCTAAACAGGATTCTTCGGCGTTGAGACGGAGTGACAACAGTAACCAAACAACCGAACCATCGAGTCGCTGTAGTGCTACTTCAAAATTACGAACTTCACCGTCTTTTTCTAACTCTGCTAACATCCGCGTGCGATCGCCTGGATTAGCATATAAGTCAGTTGTGAAAAACTTGCCAATCAAGTCAGCAGCAGAGGCAAAACCTAAAATATCGGCACCGCGTTGATTAGCCTCGATAATCAATCCATCTTGTTGCCGAGTGCGGAAAATACCCACTTGAGAATTTTCAAAGATATTGCGGTATTTCATTTCACTACGCCGCAAAGCTTCTTCTGCTTGCTTGCGTTCTGTAATGTCACGCCCTACACCCAAAATAGCAAATGTGCCACTCTCAGAATTAATTGTCGAAGTATTAAAGTTGAACCATCGCCAGTTGCCATTTTTGTGTCTTAATCGCACCTCAATATCAGTCAGTTTTTCTCCAGTGGCAGCCCTTTGTAATGCTGCGGCGCTAGTTGCTAAATCTTCCGGTTTGGTAAACTCCGCCACAGAATGACCTTCTATTTCCTCTAGGCTGTATCCCATAATTGAGGTAACATTAGGCGAATGATAGGTAAAGATTCCATCTAGGTTAAGGACAAATATCAGGTCATTAGCATTTTCAACGATGCTACGGAACTTTAACTCGCTTTGCTGGAGGGCTGCTTGAGCGCGTTTGCGTTCTGTGGCATCAGTGCCTACTGAAAGAATTTCGATTAAGTTTCCTTGTGCATCTAATATGGGTTTATTTGCCCAGACTATCCAGACGCGATCGCCATTTTTGCATAAGTTCTCATTTTCATTGAATAAATAGTTTTCTGGGTGTTGACAAATATCAACCATTAATGTTTGTAAGTCGCGCCCAGAAGTTTCGGTTTCTGGAACAATTGTGCCGATGACATTACGCCCGATAATTTCATCTAAATCGAAGCCAAAAAGCCTTTGACCGTAGTCATTTAAAAATATAATGTCACCGTTACTGTCCCAACGCAGAATAATACAGTTGGCTGTTTGCACCAAATCTCGATACTGGACTTCGCTTTGTCGTAAGGCTTCTTCAGTACGTTTACGGTCACTAATATCGCGCACCACTGCCAATATGTGTGGCTTACCGTTGTAAATGCAAGTCGTTCCTTTGACTTCCACATCTATTAAAGTACCATCTTTGCAGATATCAACTGCTTGTCCATAAAATTGCTCACCAGATCGCGTTGTTTCCAGAAATTTTAGAAAAACTGAATGTGAGTTTGGGTGAATATAGACAGATGGATGTAAAGTGAGAAATTCTTCATAAGAATAACCGTGCATTTGACAAGCCGCAGGATTAACTTCAGCGACTTTTTCAGTTTCTATATCAGTAATAAATAGTCCATCATTGATTGCTTCAAAAATGGTGCGATATTGCAACTCACTTTGCCTTAATGCTTCTTCTGACCTTTGGCGTTGGGTAATATCGCGGAAAGTCCACACTCTACCAATAATCTCTTCGCCAATGCGCTGAGGACAGGAGTATCGCTCAAATATCCTACCATCTTGTAGTTCTAAGCAATCATAACTAACTACTTCCGGCTGTGAATACAATTCTCGGACTCGTTGCAAAAACGTATCGGGGTCTTTTAGCTGGTTTGCCAAATACGCCAGCCGCTGAGGATGATCTGGTTCTGTCAAAAGTTCTGGTGGAATTGACCACATTTCTAAGAACTTTTGGTTATGAGTAGTAATATTACTTAAACTATCAACTACTAAGATACCGTCTTGAATCGATTCAAAGATAGCGCTTAACAAAGACAAAGAGTTTTCTAAGGCTACTTGAGTTTGTTTGCGATCGCTCAAATCCCTTCCTAAAACCACCAGAGCCTTGCGTCTACCATCCTGGTGAAATAGGGGAGCTTTAATCATATCGACACTGCTGACTGTCCCATCAGGTCGAGGTATAATTTCTTCTACCCGATGCACACATCCCAACTGCCAAGCTTGTTCATCTGTTTCGTTGCAGTTGAGTAAAGCATCGTGATAAAAATTGCTAAATTCTGCCAGTTCGGAGTCTGTTTTACCTTGATAATCAACCCCTTGTATCTCTAAAAATTCCAGGTTAGCCTGGTTTGACAGCAACCATTTTCCCTCGCCGTCCTTTAAACAGATAATATCGGGTGTAGCATTAATTAATGTCTGCAATCGCTCTTCAATCTCTTGCAAAGATTCTTGAGTTTGTTTCGCTAGCGTGATATCCCGAATCACCAGTATTGCACATCGATCGTCAGTCAGTTCGGTACAGCTACCAGAAATTTGTAGTGTTAAAGTTCGCTCACTCTGCTGGTACTGATAATTTACTGTTTCATACTCCCCATTGAGTATCTGCACATCAGGATAGGCTGGCTGTCCTGCTTGTGCTAAGGGTAGTAAGTCAGTTAATTTTGCGCCGCAGATATTGCCGTGGGGTTGATTTACCAGAGATTCAAAATGAGAATTGCACCATTCAATGCGTCGGTCTTCTCCTACCCAGACTACAGCATCAGCGATCGCACCTAATGTTACTTCCATCTTGGTGAGGGTAGCTTGCAATTGCTTCACCTGCTCCAATTGTTTAGCGCTCATCACCCACTCCTTAATGTCTCCTGGTATAGATAGAACAACTTGGTATAGTGATTGTATCTATAGTTGATCGTTAAGATATTTAACCATAGCAAAACTACATACTGTCTTTAAATGTTACAGCATGAATACGGTTATCAACATCATTGAGGATTAAAGGGCAATACAGTTCAGTTAAGCATCTCTTTCTTCTCTTTGCGTTCTCTGCGCCTTGGCGGTTCGTAAAAAAAAATGACTTTGGTAAGAGAGTTTTAGCCTTAACTGAACCGTATTGGGTTAAAGGGGAAAGTTTTTGAATACATCCTTTACCCAATACTCAAAAAGCCTTCTTTCCTATTGCCTATTGCCTTCTAGCTCTGCTTCAGCATAGAATTAGCAACTTGGTATAGAGATTGTAACTTTAGTCCATCATTAGGATACTCAACCACAGCAAAGTTACAAGTTACCTGAAAGCGATCGCCATTTGAAGCTGTAAATACTTGCTGGCGAAGCTTAATTAAAATTTCACTGAGGCGATGTTTGACGACAAGCTGCTCTGTGTCTACACTCACTTGTGTTTCAGTAAATCCAGAAACTCCCACCACAAATTCTCCGTTACCCCAATAGCCCAATATTTCGCCACTGCAAAATGCTGATTGGAATAGACGACTCCATCGTTGCAATACTTGATTACCAGCCTCATGGCCGTACTGGATATTAATTTGGCGTAAATCGCTGATATTCAATATTACTAAGCAAACCGATTGCTGATTTTTTTCAGCTTGAGCTATTAGGCGCTGTAAGTCGCGGCTAGACTGAAATTGATTTGCCAGTCCCGTTAAGGGATCTTTGGTACAGAGCGACTGGAGTAGGCGGCTGCGTTCTAAGCGATGGGTAATCCTGGCCAGCAATTCTGCCCCGACAACAGGTTTAACCACATAATCATCTCCCCCAGCAGCAAACACCTGCTGCACCGTTTCCATCTCTCGGTGAGCCGTCAGAAAGACAATTGGCAATTCCTGCCATTGGGGATCTGTGCGAACTGCTTGGCAAAGTTCTATACCACTAATTTGGGGCATTTCCACATCCAAAATCAACAAATCTGGTGCAGTAGATTGTAATACTTCCCAGAAACGTAGGGGATCGTCCAATCCGGTGATTCGCATTCCCCAAGGTTCTAACATTGGGCCTAGTGCTGCTAAAATAAGCGGGTCATCATCAACGACTAATACATTTACTTTTAAAGAATGGGTAAACTGTAATATTTGAGAGGCAGTTTCCCAAACTTGACTTGCTGTGACAGGCTTGAGAAGAAAACCCCGCGCCCCAGACTGAGCCAAAGTTACACGATCCACTAGTTGATCGGTGACAGCAAGTGCCAGAACAGGTATAGGAGGGGTGTATGTTGCTAAGTCCAACATTAATGCTAAAGTTTCCTCTCGCTGCCCGATCTCATCTACATTTAGCACTACTAAATCTGGTGATGTGGTTTGCAAGAAGTTTTTTGCACCTTCTAACGTTGTTATTTGCTGCCAACGCATTCCCATAGAATATGCTACTTGTTGCAACTGTGAACCCAGTTGTAAATCAGGGTCAATGAGCAGTAACTTAGAACTTATCTCTTCCTCAATCGAGGTAGCAGTTTGATCTACTAGCTTTTGTGCCATTAAGTTTAACAATTCGCCTAACTCTTGTATCAGCGATATCAGTCGGCGTTTTTGGGCTGCTAATAACTCTCCATCTTTGGCTAAAATCTGTTCAATTTTCCGTGCTATTTGAGTTCCTGTTTCTTGCTCAAACATTCCCAGAACACCAGCTAGCTTGTGCGCTTCTCGTTCAGCCGAATTACGTAATTTTATAGTTAGTGTGCCGCTAGAGAGTTCTGCTGCTGCTTGTTGCAATACCTCCATTCGCTGTGTCATTAACCCCTGGTATTGACTCCACAGCCCATTCATTGCTTGCTTAAACTGCTGTTCAACGGATGGAGATGTATCGGTTGTGGAAGAATTTTGAACTAGATTTTTTTGAGGTATTTCTTTTTTGCTATTTCCACTACTAGTAGTTTTTTGGGATTTTAAGCGATATCCCAAACCATAAACGTTTTCAATCCAGTCTACGGCTCCAACTACTTTCAACTTGTGTCGTAACCCCTTAATATGAGACTTCACGGTTTCTTCTTGGGGTGGATCGTCAAAAGTCCAGAGATGTTCGATAATATCTCCCCGACTAAAAACCCGCAATGGATTCCGCAGTAATATCTCCAGCAGACTATATTCTTTAGGTGTCAAATCCAGAACTTGATTGTCGTATGTTACCTCGCAAATACTTGGATCTAAACGCAATGCTCCAACTTCTAGCACTGGAGGACGAGGAGTATCGCCGCGACGTAGCAAAGCGCGTACTCTTGCTTGCAGTTCTCTCAAATTTAAAGGTTTAATTAGATAATCATCTGCTCCAGCATCGAGTCCACGAATGCGATCGCTAGTTTCATCTTTTGCTGTGATCAATAAAATAGGAGTGGAACAGCCATTAGAACGTAAGCGCTGGCATAAAGTAATACCATCCAGCTTCGGCAGTCCCACATCTGTTAATATCAGGTCGTAGTTCGTAGCTTGGGCATATTCCCAACCAATTTGTCCGTCTTCTGCTATTTCAACAGCATAGTGTTGTTGGGTAAGAGACTGCAACAAAACACTCGCTAAAACTTCGTCATCTTCGATCAGCAAGATTCTCATCGCAACCTACCTTTTTTTGCATATAGAAATCCTATTAAGACTTAAACAAAAATGTAGACCAAATTGGCTTTATAAGCAGTAAATACATCACGATAAACATCAAGTAATCGAAAAATTAACTTGAAGGAAAATTACTTATGGGTGAATATCATAACAGATAAGCACTATGTCGCTAAGTAGGTAGACATAATTAAATATAAAATAAACTCTTAGTTTGTAGTGAGCGATTTATCGCTCAGAGCAAGGATTATCAGGAAAATGGGTTTAAAACCCCGTGCTTACTTCGGCTACGCTCAGTAACCATCCAGCACGGCTTTAAACTAATGAGTAAGGAGTAATGAGTAATGAGTGGATGAAAAATGGGTATTTACTCATTACTTATTACTTATTACTCATTACTCCTTCTTAAGAGTGCGTTCACGGCGGTGAGGATGTCAACAGGACTAAAGTCCTTACTACAAACTTTAAATTTATTTATGCCTAGATACTTAGTCACTAATTAAAATTGTCTTGATAACTTTTATGAATTGGTTGATTACGATTTTTTAAAAAATTACTATTGCGGTTTCTCAGCACTGCTTGAATTTCTGCAATGATGGCGATCGCTATTTCTTCTGGTGTCTCTGCACCAATATCAATACCAACAGGACTATACAATCTATTTAATTGTTCACTAGTAGGAACTATCCCTTTGATGGATAAATCTTGCAGCAATTTTTCTGTGCGATACTTTGTTCCTAAAACGCCAATATAACGCGCAGGAGATGGTAGCATCATCTTTAAAATTTCTAGATCGTCAAGATAATTATGCGTCATCACTACAGCTATTGTTTGAACATCTATAAAAATCTGTTTATGTATAATCTCTCGATTGCTAAGGATCACATCACAACCTAGAGGAAATCGCGCTTTAGTTGTCTCATTAGCTCGACAATCAACTACAGTAACATCCCAACCTAATGCTTGAGCAAACTTTGCTACAGGTACAGCGCCATAACCTGCACCAAATATTACTAAAGGTGTGGGTGGTTGAATGACTTCAATGAAAACTTCTGCACTGCCGAAAGGTAACTGATAGTTGTTGACGCTTGACTTTTGATTAACAAAGGCCGCTTGAGAATCTGCACTCAGAGATTGAATTAAATTTGGATCTTTAATGTCAGTGACAATTTTACCATTTGGATAGAGCAGTAAGCGCGACCCAAGTTTCACATCTACCTCGCCTTCAAAAGCAAAGACTGTAGCAATAATACCCAAATGTTTTTTATGAAAGCACTCTTGTGTAAAAGCGATCGCATTGGGTATGCTTTTTCTCTCAAGCCGTTCGATGAGAACTTGTACTACCCCATTGCACCCCAAACCAAAACCCCAAAGAATATCTTCAGAGGCGGTGCGATCGTAAGTAACAAGAATTGGTTTGCCGTCTGACATTCGTTGCTGAGTATACTCAAATACGTCATTCTCTAAGCAACCAGCGCTGATTGTTCCGATCATCCGACCTGTATTTGTCATAAACATTTTAGCACCCGGTCGGCGATAGGTTGAACCTTGAGTTTTAACTACAGTGGCAAGAAAAGTAATTTCACCACTTTCTTGACTGGATTCAAAGCCTTCTAAAATTGCTTGTAATTCATTCATTTGATTGCTTATTTTTCTATTTATAGTAGTTTTGAAGCTTGAGGATATGATAGTGACAATAAAAACTAATAGAGTTTAGTTAAGGCTATAACTCAATACACTTCTTTTAAGGATAATCATAGGTTGAGATTGAGGAACGAAACCCAACACTTTCGGTAGTTTTTGATGCTCGCTGAACTTTATTGAGCTATAACTATTTGTGAAAGTCAATTTTTTTAACGAACTGGTTAAAGGTTAAATTTTATTTAAATGCAGAGGAGTGCAAAAGTAAGCGCCGAAAATTCGTTACAAATTAATTAAATGTTGTACTAAGTTTAATTAATGCGTCCCTCTGCAATGCTAATGCATTCCTTTGCAATGCTAATGCGTCCCTCTGCATTTAAGAAACGCTTCAATTTTAATGAAGCATTCTAGGAGCGTGGCCACGAGTGGCATCCAGTCCTGATAATACACAAGGTAGAGAGATTGTTTTGCCTGTTTGTGCGGCTTCGTAAATCAAGGTTATTAGTTTTTGCTCTTGTGGTTTTTTAACGATGAAATTTGGGATTTATGGGGTGCTGGTTGGAGTTGGAGTGCTAGTTGGGCTGCTATTTGAAGTTCCACCAGGATTAACAATAGACCGAACCTCTTCCAAGTGTTTTTGGAGGGTTGGTAGCACTTGAGCCGCAAATGCTTTCACATCTGGATCTTGTCCCTGTTGAGCTTCAGTTTGAAATGCCGCGACATCCTTTTCATGAGCTTGAAGCATCTGATTCAGATATTGGCGATCGAAGTTAGTACCAGAAAGTTTGGATAAACGTTGCTTGATTTGCTGATTATTGCTGCCGATACTAGTTGGCAGTGTGACACCTTTTTGAGCTGCCAACTGTTTGAGTTGTGCGTTGACCTGGGTATGATCTTGAAGCATACGCTGTCCATATTGTTTGACTATATTGCTAGTTCCACGTTGTGATGCAAGTTGTCCTAATTGGACTTCTGCTAAACCATCTTGAGCCGCTTCAGTGATAAATTGTCTATCTGAAGAACTGAGGTTATTTTGCCCTGATGCAGTTGGTGACACAGTTGGAGAAGCAGTTGGGGAAGCAGTTGGAGATGGACTTTCAGTTGCTTGCACAGACTGAGCAGATGGAGCTTCTGATGTATTCTGGTCACGGGGAGTAGTTGGTGTGCAACCAGTTGCGACAGATAAAGCGATCGCTGCTAAACCAGTAGAAAATATTTTGAAGTTGGACATAATCAACGCTTTCCTTGAATAAAAGTGTATTTTGAAACGCAAAACTGTCGCGATCGGATAGTTAGGTGCGATCGCTAATTTAATGACGAGTTAAAATCTAATATTTACCCCAGATAATCTGGATTCATTGCTGTAGTGTCGTTTTGCTTTAATCCCAAAGCGGAAGCAGTTTATTAAAAATTGCGTTTACCGATCTCTATAATTGCCTCCTACAAGCAATAACAGGAATAAGCCGAATAGTATCACGACAATTTGGCATAGAGAATCTAACTAAGGTGTGTTTTGAAACTTACTCCGTAAGACGCATTCACAATGCAAGCCGATGTGTTGATAATGCAAGTCGATGCATTCACAATGCAAGCCGATGTGTTGATAATGCAAGTTGATGCATTTACAATGCAAATCGATGCATTCACAATGTAAGCCCATACATGCACAATGCAAGTTGATACATTCACAATGCAATGTAAAGACACGAAATTCGACTGGCTGGGCCCGATACGCTAACGTCTCACTACGCGCTTTTGCGTCTATAAATTATTGTTCACTAAATATCTATCTAAATTAATCTTACTGATAGATTTTAAGTTGTAATGGGTACGTTAAATGTACAGAATAATACTTATACATCTATGACTATCCAAGATACAACACGCCGTTTGCGTCCTCAAACCATTAGTCAAGATATTAGCTCATTCCACGGTTTGCAAACCGTCAGCACCTACAATACAACCCGTGTTGATGCGTCATCAGCAAAGTTACAGGAAGTTTATCAGGCGATGTTAATTTCTCAACAAGCTGAAACTGAGAAACTAGCTTTATACCGGGCTGCTGCTGATGCTGCCCGATTAGCAGAATGGGAATTTCATAATGCTGTATTAGCGATGAAAGAAGTCGTGCGCGGGCAATATGGCTCAGATAGCGATCAAGCCCAAGCAGTGGGATTGAAGAAAAAATCAGACCGCAAACGTCCTTCTCGTAAAAAGGCAGTTGCGATCGCGTAACCGTCTGATGAAGGGGAGACAGGGGAGACAAGGGGACAAGGGGATAAGAGGGAATGGCACTAAGTTAATCGCAAAGCCCTGATATAACTTGCTTTTTGAGTGTGGGGAGTGTGGGGAGTGTGGGGAGTGTGGGGGTAAGACTTCTTCCCCGTCCTCCCACACCTCCCACACCTCCCACACCCTGCCCTGAGAAGGTTTCAGCTTTTCTTAGTGCCATTCGGGACAAGAGGTGAGAACTTGAAACAAGTCTTTCCCCTTGTCCCCAAATCCTCTTGCCCATGCCCAATGACAAATGACAAATGACCAATGACTACAACAATTTATCTAATGTAATTGGCAAATCACGAACGCGCTTACCTGTGGCATGATAAACAGCATTAGCGATCGCCGCAGCAGTGCCGGTAATGCCAATTTCCCCAATCCCCTTGACACCAAGCGGGTTGATATGTGGATCGTGTTCATCGACAAATAACACCTCAATATCAGGAACGTCTGCATTTACTGGTACGTGATATTCAGCTAAATCATGGTTGACAACACGTCCGAGATTCGGGTCTATAACCGTATGTTCCATCAGTGCCATACCGATACCGTAGACAATCCCACCAATGAGTTGACTGTTGGCTGTTTTGGCGTTGAGGATGCGTCCAACACCAAAGCTTCCCACCCAGCGCGTTACTCGCACTTCGCCGGAATCAGGGTTAACGCGGACTTCGGCAAATTGCGATCCAAATGCGTGCATTGAGAACTTCTTTTGTTCGTCTCCCAGCTTGGCATCTGCACGTGCTTCGATCATTTTCATTCCATGTCGTGCCAAGATTGCTTGATATGTTTCGCTTACAGACGATTTATTTTTTAAGAAAAAGCTACCATTTTGGGCAATCACATCTTCAGCGTTTGAACTATAAAGCGGCGATTTTTGATCGGCAAGTGCTAGTTGCAAAAGCTTACTGCGAGCTTGATTTCCTGCTAAATGTACAGCCGAACTTACACTAGCTGCTGTTTGCGAACCACCGGAAATGGGAGTTTCTGGCATCTTAGTATCGCCTAGTTCAAAGCGAACTTTCTCAACTTGTACACCAAGTGCATCAGCTGCAACTTGAGTCATGACAGTATAAGTTCCCGTACCAATATCTTGAGAACCGCTTTGCACTACGGCTGTACCATCTGCCATAATCTGAGCGATCGCTGATGCCGGAGAACGATTGGTCGGATAAGTTGCTGTTGCCATACCCCAACCAATCAAATAATTGCCATCTCGCATCGAACGGGGTTGAGGATTACGCTTTTGCCAGCCAAATTTTTCTGCTCCTGTCTTGTAACACTGGATGAGTGACTTGCTTGACCAAGGCAGTCCTTTAGTAGGATCGACATCAGCATGGTTACGCAACCGCAGTTCTACCGGATCGATATTGAGTGCATAAGCGAGTTCGTCCATTGCCGACTCTAAGGCGAACGATCCAGAAGCTTCACCTGGGGCCCGCATATAGGTTGGTGTTCCCTGATCTAGCTGAACCAGACGATGGCTAGTTTCGATATTCGGGCAAGCGTAAATCATCCGAGCGCTTTTACCAACAGGTTCGATAAATTCATCGAAAGTTGAAGTCTGTGAAGTGCCAGTATGTCGGAGTGCAGTTAATTTTCCTTCGCGGGTAGCACCCAAAGAAACCTGTTGAATTGTCTCTGGTCGGAAGCCGACAGGCCCATACATTTGTATTCGTCCCAGAACTAATTTAACTGGGCGATTTACCTGCCGTGCTGCGATCGCTGCTAGTGGTACGTGCGACCAAGCCGACCCTTTGCAACCAAAGCCACCGCCCACAAAGTAAGACATAATGCGGACTTTCTCAGGCTTAATTCCTAATACCTCCGCAACTTTTTGTTGAGCCGAAAATATTCCCTGAGTTGCGTCATACAGCAGCAGTTCATCGCCTTGCCAAACTGCTGTTGTCGCATGAGGCTCCATCGGATTGTGATTTTCCACTGGAGTGGTATAAGTCTGCTCGACGCGCACAGCAGCATTCGCTAGTCCCTGCTTGACATTGCCGTGAGATGAATCGGGCGATTCCTCTCTAGGGATTTTACCTTTAGGAAAGTATGCCTTAGCGAGGTTATCCCGCATATTGATGGCAGGTTTCTCTTCGTCATAGCGAACTTGTACGAGTGAGGCAGCATACATCGCTCGTTCAAAGGTATCGGCAACGACGACACCAATATGCTGACCGCTATATAGCACAATGTTATCTTGTAACACTTGCACCTTATGACCGCCGCCCTTTTCTCCATCAGCTTTGGGCGCGTTGAGGTGGGTAATTACCGCTAATACACCCGGTACTTGCTCCGCCGCCTTTGTATCGATTTGGGCAATCTTACCTTTGGCGATCGCACTTTGAATTGTGACTCCATAAGTCATTTTTGCGACTGGAAACTCTGCTGCATAGCGTGCTTCACCCGTCACCTTCAGATGGCCATCAACTCGGTTGAGTGGTTTGCCGACAACTATATTTGTATCCCCTGCATTCATGCCATCCCTCCTACTGTTGTCAGCGCCTTAACAATGGTGCGTTTAGCCAGTTCGACCTTAAACCCGTTGTATTTTTGAGGTTTAGCTCCAGCAACGGCAGCATTTGCTGCTGCTTGAAATGCTGCCTGGTTTGCTGGCTTATTCACGAGGGCTTTTTCTGCATCGTAAGCACGCCAAGGCTTTGTCCCTACCCCACCAAGGGCAATGCGAGCCGAGCGAATGATCCCATTTTGAATATCTAGCGCTGCCGCCACTGATGCCATTGCAAAAGCATAAGAGGCGCGATCGCGAACTTTTAAATAGTGCGATCGCGCTGCCAAGGGTGAAGCAGGTAAGTCAACGGCAACAATTAACTCTCCATGTTGGAGAACTGTTTCCCGTTCTGGTGTCTCGCCAGGGACAAGATGAAAATCTACAAGTGGAATACTCCGCTCTCCATTCGGCCCCCGTGTTTGCACAACCGCATCAAGTGCCACCATTGCCACCGCCATATCAGAAGGATGAGTGGCAATACAGCGATCGCTACCGCCGAGAATTGCGTGAATCCGGTTGTAACCCTCAATTGCCGCACAGCCGGAACCGGGAACGCGCTTGTTACAGGGCATTGAAGTGTCGCGGAAGTAGTAGCAACGGGTACGTTGTAGCAAATTTCCGCCCACTGTTGCCATGTTTCGCAGTTGCGGTGATGCTCCAGACAACAACGCTTCTGACAGCACAGGGTAACGCTGTTGAACTATCGCATCATAAGCAACGTCGCTATTGCGTGCCATTGCTCCAATCCGCAGATTGTTACTTTGCATTTCTATCTTGCTTAATGGGAGTGGGTTAATATCAACCAACTCTCTTGGCGTTTGCACATTCAACTTCATCAAATCGATTAGGCTAGTACCACCAGCAAGATACGAGGCTTCGACATCTGGAGCCACCAAAGCCACGGCATTTTCCGCTTGTCGCGCTTTTTGATAGTTAAACGGCTGCATCTTTTTTTCCTTCTAAGACATCGCGGACAGCAGCCACGATATTTGGATAAGCACCACAACGGCAGATATTACCGCTCATCAATTCCCGAATGTCGTCATCTGACTTAGCGTGCCCTTCGTTGACTAAACTCACCGCCGAACAAATTTGTCCCGGTGTGCAATAACCGCACTGAAATGCGTCGCGGGCAACAAATGCGGCTTGCATCGGGTGCAGATTGTCTCCTTGCGCCAGACCTTCAATAGTTGTAATGGCAGCATCTGTGTGCATGATGGCAAAAGTCAGGCAGGAGTTAATTCGCTGTCCATCAACCAGCACTGTACAAGCACCACATTGACCGTGGTCACAACCTTTTTTACTGCCAGTTAGCCCTATATATTCACGAAGTGCATCAAGTAAGGTGACACGCGGTTCAATTTGCAAACTATGTTTTGTTCCGTTCACCTGTAATATTACCTGCATAGTTTCAGATATCGAACTTTTCAGCATGGGGGTAGTTTTTTTTATCGGAGTTTGTGCCACAGTTTGCTGTGCAAAACTACTGAGCGTAGTCGCTACTGTACTGACGAGCATCAATTGGCCCAATCTACGCCGTCTTAGGCGAAACTTCATCTTTTTACTCCATTCTG
The DNA here is from genome assembly GCF_014698035.1 of Desmonostoc muscorum FACHB-395. Taxonomy (GTDB): domain Bacteria; phylum Cyanobacteriota; class Cyanobacteriia; order Cyanobacteriales; family Nostocaceae; genus Nostoc; species Nostoc muscorum_A. The sequence goes on along the minus strand of NZ_JACJSF010000017.1, from coordinate 107,110 downwards.
CTTTTGTTGAGTAATAATATTCAGTAATTCTTCTGGCTTAAATTCTTAGTAAAAATCATTTTTACCTTTTAAATATTTACCTCAAAATAACATTGTTAACAGAATACAATTTCATCTTGTTCTCGTCTCTCTACCAGAAGATTTATGTCCTAAGTATCATCCCTAGTTAAATAAGTTGGCACAATAAAATCAAACTATGTAAAGAAAAACGAACTAGGCTAAAACCCTCATATATATTGCCTGTTGCCTATTGCCTTATCCAACAAAAATTATTTATACCCACTTACTTATCATCCTGTTCTAGAACTAAAAATATTTTTATTTATTGCTGTATTAATAATTGGAGGTTAGGGTTGAGTAGAGTATTGTTACTCAACCCATGACATCCAAAATCGTGCTTTGCTCAAAGAATAATTCGTTGAATGTCGGTAAATCCTAATATAAAATCGAAAGCTGAAATTATGAATACCCAAACAACAACCCAACTACCAATTCCCCCACACTTTAACCCCGATAAAGTAGGAGAGGTCTGGCGTGTACCTTACCAACAAATTGCCGCAGCAGCTGAAGTTTGGATAAAACAACATGACATCAAACCAGCATCCTCAGATGCAAAGCGTACTTGCCTATTGTTAATTGATGTTCAAAATACTTTTTGCATTCCCAATTTTGAACTATTTGTAGGTGGAAAATCTGGGAATGAGGCGGTGAATGATAACGTCAGATTATGTGAGTTTATCTATCGCAACTTGGGAGTCATTACAAAAATTGTACCTACTCTAGATACCCATACAGCAACGCAAATCTTCCATCCTATCTTTTGGGTGAATGCTGCCGGAGAACATCCTACTCCAGCAGCAACTAACATCACCTTGGCAGACATTGAACAAGGTATCTGGAAGGTTAACCCAGCAGTTGCTGACAGTATTACTAATGGGGATTATGAATTATTAGAAAAACACGCTTATCATTACGTTAGAAAACTCAGTCAAGATGGTAAATATCCTCTCACAATTTGGCCTTATCATTCTATGTTGGGCGGTATTGGTCATGCTTTAGTTTCATCGGTGGAGGAAGCAATATTTTTCCATAGTATTGCTCGTCAAAGCCAAACACAATTTGAAATCAAGGGTGAAAATCCTTTAACAGAAAACTATTCGATCTTACGTCCAGAGGTGTTGGAAGATTTTGAACAACGTCCACTTGGTCAAAAGAACACTCGTTTAATTAAGCAACTTTTAGAATTTGATACTGTTATTATTGGAGGTCAAGCTAAAAGTCATTGCGTTGCCTGGACAATTGACGATTTATTAACAGAAATTAAAGAGGTAGATGCTACCCTTGCTCAAAAAATCTATCTCTTAGAAGATTGCACTTCTCCCGTTGTTGTTCCAAATATTGTGGACTACACAGAACAGGCAGATGCAGCATTTGCAAGGTTTGCAGAGGCAGGAATGCACATCATAAAATCTAGCGAATTTGGGAATTAAGTATTGGGAATTGGGAAGAGGACTTGGGGACAAGGAGAATTGGGGACAAGGGGAAAGACTTGTTTCAAGTTCTCACCTCTTGTCCCCTTTCCCCTTGTCCCCTTGTCCCTCTTGCCCCCTGCCTCCCCTGCTTCCTGATTTCCTCATTTCTTCAAATAACCCTTTGGGTCTTGTGCTACCCAACCCAGAGATGAGCTAGAACGCACTTCAAAATGGAGATGCGGTTGAGTGGAAGTTGGTTTGCCAGTTGTGCCTACTGTTCCTAGTAAGTCTCCTTTTTTTACTTGCTGACCAACAGTAACCTTAATAGTGTCAAGCTGGGCGTAGCGGCTTTGAAGCCCGCCACTGTGGTTAATGATGACCAACTTGCCATAAGAACCTTGGTCATTAGCAAAGGCTACGGTTCCAGGAGCGATCGCTAACACATTACTACCAACTGGTGCTAATAAGTCAACACCACTGTGGAAGAAAACTTCACCTGTCGCCGGATTAATTTGCCATCCATAAGCTAATCCTACATTTGCAACTTGTGCCAAGGGATATCCCGACAGGGATGCACGGTTTGGTGTACCTGCATCAGTAGGTAAAGGGGACTTAGTTACAACGCCATTGGGCGACCAATTTACCCCCGGAACAAACACGATTCTGGGGTCTTGTTGGCAGCCATTCACCTCAAAAAGGCTATCAGCACGAACTTTGTATTGTGCTGCCACTTGTCGCCAAGTTTGACCACGAGGTACTTCAACTACAATCCCATTGTAGGGAGGAATTTGAAGCACACTACCAACGGCTGCGATCGCACCATTCTGCAAAGCTGGATTCATGCCAATAATAGTTGTAGGTATGAGATTGTAGCGCTGCGCTATGCTCTCCAAAGTTTCGCCACGAACAACTTTATGGCGTTGGAAGCGAGATAGGGCTGGAATCGGGCAACCACCTACAGCAGCGTTAGCACTGTTCAAGTTTGGCAGTATGCTTACTAGGCCCAAGGCGCTAACTAGGCTACAGAGAAACAGTTGACGAAAGGGTAAAGTCATGTATACAGATCAAGAGCGCATTAACTTTAAATTTTAGATGGAGAGTGTGGGAAGTGGGGAGATCGGGGGGCAGAGGGGAACGGGGGCAGGGGAGCAGGGGGAGAAGGGGACAAGAGGTGAGAACTTGAAACAAGTCTTTCCCCTTGTCCCCAATTCTCCTTGTCCCCAAGTCCTCTTCCCAATTCCCAATGCCCAATACTTAATTCCTCGTAAATTGATCTGTCCACTTGCCGTTAGCTTGACTACACTTAGAAATTAGCAACTGCATTGTTGTCCTTAAGCAGAATTGTTATGAAGTTATCTTTAAAGCAACTAGGTGTTTATTTGTTCTTAGTGGTATTTGGCTGTGGTGCAGGTTTGTTTGGCAGTCGCTATCTCCTGCTACAAAATTCCTCATTCCAACAGTTAAGAAATGTAACAATGGCTTCGCCTCCAGAATCTGTAATGCCAAATTCTCCTAGCGGGGCAATTGCGGCTACTGGAGGCGATAATGTGAATTTTATTGCGACGGCAGTGCAAAAAGTTGGCCCGGCTGTGGTGCGAATTAATGCCACTCGCAAAGTTGCCAATCCCATCTCTGACGCATTAAAAAATCCGCTCTTGCGGCGATTTTTTGGAGAGGATGAGCAACCAATTCCCGAAGAACGGATTGAGCGTGGTACAGGATCGGGATTTATTTTGAGCGAGGATGGGGAATTGCTCACTAACGCTCATGTAGTAGCAGATACAGATACAGTACAAGTCACCCTCAAGGATGGTCGAAGTTTAGAGGGGAAGGTGGTAGGAGTTGATTCTGTGACAGATGTGGCAGTGGTGAAAATAAAAGCGAATCATTTGCCAACTGTAAAACTGGGCAATTCGCAAAACTTAATACCAGGACAGTGGGCGATCGCAATTGGCAACCCTCTGGGTTTAGATAATACTGTCACTATCGGCATTATCAGCGCTACTGATCGCACCAGCACTCAAGTTGGTGTACCAGATAAGCGAGTCAGCTTTATCCAAACTGATGCTGCAATTAACCCTGGTAATTCCGGTGGCCCCTTGTTAAACGCTCAAGGCGAAGTGATTGGTGTTAATACTGCCATCCGCGCTGATGCTCAAGGACTCGGTTTTGCGATCCCCATTGAAACCGCCGCCCGCATTGCCAATGAACTTTTTACCAAAGGCCGTGTAGAACATCCCTTCTTGGGTGTTGAAATGGCAGACCTTTCTGCCATCAAAAAACAGCAGATTAATCAAGAAAATCAACTGAACATTCAGCAGGATGTTGGGATTGTGATTAAAGGAGTCACAGGCGATTCCCCAGCCAAGCGCGGAGGATTGCTTCCTGGAGACGTGATTCAAAAAGTTAATGGTAAACCAGTCAAAACCTCGGCCCAAGTTCAAAAGCTGGTAGAGTCCAGCAAAGTTGGGGACATCATAGCTATCGAAGTCAATCGTAGCGGGAAAATTCAAACCTTCAAAGTACAATCAGGAGCTTATCCTGAAAGGAAGTAGTCAAAATAATTCGTAATTGATAATTCGTAATTGCAAGACGCTCTCTAAGAGATCCTGCGCGTAGCTTGCTTCTTTGCAGGAATCAGCGAATTTGCTACCGCTACGTTATCAGTGGAAGCTTGAACTCTCTAGAAATGTCTTGTTAACCACTGAATTTTTAATCCAGTGTGGGTTGCTGTAACTTTTTGAATTACGAATTACGAATTACGAATTAGTAATTATTTGGTCAATAGTCCCAGAATGTTTGACTATTGACTATTGACCATTAGACAAATGCTCTAACTGCATTCTTTGTTCCATCTGGCGCAGAAAATACCCTGTCATCATGGCCGACGCTAGAAGCCCAGCTAAGTTATCCCGATCTGTTGTGATTTGGACGTTGAAATTTTCTGCCGGGAGCATTCCCACTAGCCCTTGGACATTTTGCGAGATGATTTGTTTAATTTCGGGGCTAGCGGATTGAGCAATCCTCGCTAGAACATCAGGAGACTGATGTTGTAGATATTTGAGTAACTGATTGGGGTATTCCTCAGCGTGGTCGGAAAGAAGTTGATTAGGGTGTTCCTCGGAGTTGTCATTTAAAAAGTCAGGATTAAACACCATTGGCAGTTTTATTTAGCTTAATTGCTAACTCTACTCTAAACCATAGTACAAGGCTAGCGCATTCACCACGGGTATAAGTCATTGGGATTGGGAATTGGCAAGAGGACTTGGGGACAAGGAGAATTGGGGACAAGGGGAAAGACTTGTTTCAAGTTCTCACCTCTTGTCTCCTTGTCCCCCTGCTCCCTATTCCCCATTCCCTATTCCCTTTAGTTCTAGTTCTAGTTCTAGTTGTTCTTCCTTTTGGTTGTTGGAAAGTATTTGTGGGAGTTGTTCGATTTGGAAATACTGATGGAATTTTGGGGTTACTTGGAGTGAGTAGGAGCGAGAATCGCTGTCTCGGCGTTTGCGGATAAAACCAAGTTCTACGAGTTCGGGAACGTGTTGATATACTCCTGAACCGCGCAAGTTAATTAAGTCGCTCTGGAGTATAGGACTATTGAGGGCGATCGCTGCTAAAGTCCGCAATGCACCTACACCCAATTCTACTGGTATCATCGTTTGCACTAAATCCTGAAAATCAGACCGTAGTTGCAAACTGTAACCATCAGGGGTTTCTATTACCTCTAGGGCGCTATCTCGGTGGGCATAATTGTCCATGAGTTCAATTATGCCTTCTTTGACAGAGGCACGATCGCACGCTGCATACTCGGCGATTTCGCCGAGCGACAAGGGTTTACCCTTTAAATAGAGAATTGCTTCTATCTTCGTCGCTGTGGCTGTAATCATTTAGTCATTAGTCATTGGTCATTAGTCATTAGTCATTGGTCATTAGTACATGACAACTAATAATCAACAAGTGTGTGGCATTATATCGTAAATTGTCAAAATATTGTTTGATACTCTCAAATTGGCTATGGGGATTAGGGGAGAGGTGACAGGTTACAGAAAATAATCTGTACCCTGTACCCTATTACCTATTCCCTTCTCAAAAGCCTCTAGTTGTAAGAATAAATTCTGCGATCGCTAAATCTTGTGGAGTCGTAACTTTTAAATTTGTCTCTTCTCCCTCGACAATTCGGACTTCGATGCCGCACTTTTCAAATAAAGCGGCATCGTCAGTTACTTCCCAACCTTGACGGACACCTTCAGCATGGCACTGTTTCAACAACTTGACATCAAATCCTTGGGGGGTTTGTGCCGCCCATAATTTTTGTCTGTCGGGTGTTTCTTGAATTATGCCTTGTTCATCAACAACTTTGATGGTGTCTTTGACGGGTACACCAGCAATTAAACCGGGACAGTGGCGAATGGCTTGGGCACAAGAGTTAAATAAATCTGGTGTGGCGAGACATCTAGCGCCATCGTGAATCAATACTTGTTCTGCGGCTACTGGCAAAGCCTGCAAGCCGTTGTAAACAGATTCTTGACGCGTGGAGCCGCCTTGAATCAATTCCACTGGTTTAGTGAGCTTGAGATCGGTGAGAATTGCTCTGAAGTCTGGCCAATCGGTAGGCTGAGAAATAATCCCGATCCAACTGATTGTATTGGCGGCTTCTGCGGCTAATAGAGTCCAAGCAATAATTGGTTGCGATCGCACTTTCAGCAGGAGTTTATTGCGGTTACTACCCATTCTTTTTCCGATTCCCGCAGCTGGAATTAGTAAATACACAGAATTCCTCAATCTTTAAGCTATATATTTTCCCCTAAAATAGGGAGCGAGTTAAGCGTCAATAAATATTATGCGAGTAGTAGCCCTTGTACCTGGCGGAATTGGCGACCAAATTCTCTTCTTTCCGACTCTAGATGACCTGAAGCGCAATTACCCTGACGCTCAAATAGATGTCGTTGTTGAACCCCGGTCAAAGGCTGCCTACCGAGTGAGCAAGTCAGTTCACGAGGTGCTGAACTTTGATTTTAACGACCGTAATAGTCTGGCAGATTGGGGTAACTTGGTGGGGACAATTCGCGATCGCGAATACGATGTTGTGATTGTTGTTAAGCAAATTTGGTTGCTTAGTCTTTTGCTCTGGTTGACGGGAATTCCCATACGTATTGGCTACAAAGGCAATGGTTCGGTTTTTCTGACCCACACTGTGCCATTTAAAGCATCCCAGTATGCGGCGGCAGCATATCACGATTTGCTGCAACCATTGGAAATAAATAGTCCTGTCCCAGAGTTAGCAGTAAATGTGCCCAAACCAGATATTGAGTGGGCACAAAAAGAACAGAAACGCTTAGGGGTGCATGAAACAGGCTATATCTTGATTCATGGCAGTTCTGGCCAGTTATCCCAGGCTAAAGAACTGGATAAAATCTACCCTGTCGAAAGTTGGCATCAAATTATTCAAGGTTTCCAAGACAAGCAGCCTGAACTGCCTGTGGTGGTTGTTAAGGGAATTGGCGATGAACAGTTTGTGCGATCGCTTCTGGGGTCTTCTCCAGATATCAAGGTGACTGCCCCAGATGATATTGGCAAGTTAACTGCTATGATCGCCGGGGCAAATTTGATGTTGTCTACTGATAGTCCGGCACTACAACTGAGTGTTGCAGTCCAAACCTATACCATCGCCCTATTTGGGCCCACCGATCCAGCTAAATTGTTGCCGAAAAACGATAAATTCCTGGCCATTGCATCCCCCACGGGAAAAACAGCGGATGTTTCACCAAACGCAGTTTTAGAGAAAATCTGGGGTGGCTAAACCAGCAGTTTGTCCTAATTTCTGCAATTAGTCTATTGGATATCTAATGTAGTCATGCGTTTGTTGAATGACCGCAAAACCTGGTTGTGACAGCTAGATTTTGCGGTTATTTCAGTATTTAAAGAAGAATTCAGAATTCAGAATTCAGAAGTCAGAATAAATACGCTCTCTACAAGACGCTGTAGGGGCAATTCATGAATTGCTCTTACAGAAAATCAAGGCTTTCACTGTTTTTTTGCCATAAGTCATGCACCAGTCGCACAGAATTCATACTGTTCGCAGAGCGTGCCAAAGGCATTATTCTCGCTCCTGAATTCTTATTAAAATATCTCAAAAAAAGCATCATCTAATTCATAACCCAGCATTTGAGCCATAGACTTTAACCGCGAGAGGCTGGGGATATCCTGCTGTTTGAGCCAATCACCTAAAACAAAAATTTTGTGCATCAAAAATATTTCTAAGGCTTCAGGATTGTACTGAATGCCATCTTGGGAACTGAACTGGTGTGGTACTAGCATGGCGGCATAACGAGCAAATTCTCCAGCTTTCCAATCTAGTAAAAATGCTAACCAGGGGTATTTGGCATCTAGGCGCACAAACCACAGCCGGATTTCTGGAATTTCTGAGAGTTCCCGTGGATCGCCAGGTTCGAGATCGTAATTGATATCAAAGCGTAGTTGCTGTTCATGGGATGCGGCCCCATCTTGCAGCATTTGTTCAATCACCGTTGAGGCAGGTGACAGATCCAGATTGTTAATGAAGTCATTATTGAGTGCGATCGCAATTGTCTTTGACTCAGCAGCCACTTTCTTTTTGCTCAACTTTAGGATCGACAATCTACAGTAGCAGCTTTCAGGGATTGACGCTACATTGACCCTTACTAGCACAAAGTATTTTTTATAAAGCAATTAGTATTTAGTGATACTAATTCTTTTTAAAATTGCATTTTATACTTACTATTCATCCGATTTACATAGTATGCCTTGAGAATCACACTACTTAGGAAAGGCAATGCCTGCCCCAAAGTGGACATTTACATCAATTTTAAGTTAAAGTTGTAATGAGTTTGTTTTAGATTAAGGTCTGACAAAGTAGCCATCAACAAGCAAGCAATAGGTCATTATTTATCCTCACCTGTTACTTCCGCAGCATCACAAGCCAAAACACAAGTACAGGTAGAACAATGGTGTGCAATATTATTGCATATATTAAATAACCAATAAAAATTGAAGTGGGAAAATTCCCTTAACAGTTAACAAGCTGTAATATGCAAAAACAAACAATTTCAACAAAACCAATTCGTTCTCTAGAAGATGCGCTAGATAGGTGTCAAATCTTGGGTATGCGCGTCAGTCGTCAGCGTCGCTTTATTCTGGAATTACTTTGGCAAGCAAATGAACATCTTTCTGCTAGAGAGATTTACGATCGCTTGAACCAAGAAGGTAAAGAGATCGGCCATACTTCTGTTTATCAAAATTTAGAAGCATTATCCAGTCAAGGCATTATTGAATGTATTGAGCGCTGTGATGGCCGTTTGTACGGCAATATAAGTGACTCTCACAGTCATATTAACTGTGTCGATACAAATCAAATTCTTGATGTTCATGTGGAACTACCAGAAGATTTGCTCCGCAAAATTGAAGAAGAAACAGGAGTGCGAATTACTGACTACAGTATTAACTTTGTTGGCTACCGGAACCCTGAAGAAGGGTAGGGAGCAGGGGAGCAGGGGAGCAGGGGAAGCAGGGGACAAGGGGACAAGGGGACAAGGGGACAAGGGGACAAGGGGACAAGAGGTGAGAACTTGAAACAAGTCTTTCCCCTTGTCCCCAATTCTCCTTGTCCCCTTGTCCTCTTCCCAATTCCCAATTCCCTATTCCTCAATAGAGTTATTGCCAAAAACTGTTTCATCATCGACATCATCATCGTAGAAACCTACGGGTAAAATTGTGCCTTCGGAGCTTTCAATTAGCCCGCTCACAGGGGGTTTATTCCAATTTCTATCTGTGTTTGGCGTAATTTGGATGGTGTTTAAAAAGGGTTGTTGCGATGAGCGCAAATTTTTCAGTCTTTGAAACGACTCTTTAGAGAAAAAAGCACCATTATCAGCAGCTAATTTTTTGCCAGCCTCAGTAAGGATGGCATCAAAGAAGCAAGCTTTGGTGAGATCGGCCGAATTAAGATTTGCTCCGGTAAGGTTAGCTTGTTGAAGATTTGCACCTGTCAAGTTTGCCTGTTCGAGGTTTACGTCTGTAAGGTTAGCTTGTTGAAGGTTTGCACCTGTCAGATTAGCCTGTTGCAAATTGGCTCCAGCCAAATTAGTTCCAATTAACTCCGCATTGGATAAGTTTGTCTGCTCAAGATTTACCCCAGTTAACATTACTTGCAACAAAGAGGCTCCCGATAAATTGAGTCCAGCCAGAGACTTGATTCGGGTTGCAAAGGCACTTTTGTGAAGAACATTTGTTCTCGCAATTAGCGCACTTAAAGCTTCTGGATTGAATTCTGCTAAATTGAGCGGATTCCCACAAGGCCAAAAAGGGATTTTGGTTTCTCGGTAGCAAGCACAAAGCAATAAAAATACATTCAATCCCACCGCAGCATTGACTTGCTCAACATTCACGGGGTTTTGTAGTGTGTGGAAATGAGTCCAAGCTTTGTGGGCTATCCCTTCGTCTAACCAATAGCCTTGACAGTAAGCACGCCAGAAAGACAAAAGACGTTGAAATAAAACTTCAAAAGAAAACTTGTGCTTTTGTTCGCGGCGTAAAATTGCGATCGCCAATTCTTCAATTTCCTGGCTCAATATTCCATAACCTAGTAAATTGTAAATATGCTGGGCAACGCTACTGGGAGAATCTACTACAAAAGTGAGGGAACCATAAGCCTCATTTTGGCACTGAGTTAATAATTTCAACTCAGCAGTCACAGCTTTAGCACAAAGAAATTCTCCTAACTTAATATGCGAAAACTCAATTAAACTAGTTTTTTCTGGGCTTTCTAAGTCCCGAATTTTAAAATAAAATCCTGGTAAATTGTTAAATTCACCAGCCAAATTAATTTGATGACGTTGTGAATGTAAAATTTTCAGAGCGATCGCTTGCATTTGATCGAGTAAATCTTGGGGATGACGATTAGCAAGTAAATTAGCGATCGCTTCTGGAGTCCGGTGGATATGAGCCGATCCTGAGCGCAGCAGCATCGTTTTAATCCCACCAGTTAGCGGATAACCCAACAACCATCGACTTAAGCGGTGATAAATTTCCCATAGTACAGAAGACTTTGGGGTATTAACAGCTAGTTGTAATACTTCATCATTTAGCAGTCCTTCGCGGTGTAAAATCCCCAATAAATGCAACATTAGGGGTTGACGAACAAGGGTAGATAATTCTGAAAACCTTGATTGGCTGGCAAATAAGCCTGACTGCTTTAAGAATGTAAAGAAATTTTGAGCGATCGCCAACGATTGTACTTTTGCCCACTGCTGAAACCATTGTTTGAATTCGTCTACATCCAATGGTTGAATGATAATTCGCTTCAATGATAGGGGGATCTCTGGGGCGATTTCCTGTAATGTTGTTGAGCGACTCGTTAACACAATTTTGTGTCTATGTTGAGATTGGAAGTTCAGTAGTTGCTGAACAAAAATTGCTTTTGCCCTTACACCATAAGCAGAAGGGGGCAGTTCATCCAAACCATCCAGCAGCAACAGACAAGGAATATTTTCTTGCTCTAACCAGGTTGAAAGATTAACATCAAAAGCAGAATTTAGAGTTTCGATTAAAGTTTTGCCATATTTTACATCCCTTAACCTAATTACTATAGGCATCCAAATAGGGTAAACTTCTTGCGCTATCTCTGCTGCCCAAAGTTGGCAAAAACTGGTTTTTCCAAAACCAGGTTCCGACTCAATGACAGCGATCGTTTCTAAATCAGCTAGCTGTTGCTGTGCCCATGTTTTTAAATCAACTGACTTAACAGCTTTTTTATCCACATCAGAAATACTTTCCTCTATTGGTAAGCCTTTTTGTGGCACATAGATATCCTTGAGGGTAAAGGATTCTATAAGTAAAGGCATACTGAGGTTTTTAATCAAACTTGCACGGTAATGTTCTCGGTGCAAGTCAATTTTCTCACCAACTGTAGCACCAGCTTCTGGAGCGATAAAACTGGGGGCTAATGAAATTCCCAAACGGAAAAACTTTTGCAGTTGGGCTAAAGGAGCAGCATTTTCAGTAACCACTACGAGTATGTCACCAGGAAGTGAGTGAACTAAACGCTGTGTTAAGAGTTTAGCTTCATATTCTTCTGCACCATTGGCAACAAACCAAGCGATGACAGCATGATTTATTTGTTGCACTAGTAAAGAATCTGCAACCAGAGACAGTGCTTGTTCCGCTTGTGTATCAGTTAATTTACCTGGGCTGAGAGTTTTCAGCAATCCTTGCAATTGCGAATCTTGGAGGATAAGTTTACCAACGTCTTCTTTAAGTACTTGTGCTTGGATTGGTATACTTGCCCGATCTAACCACGGTCTTTTTAGGCTTGCTTCCTGCTCTAGAATTGCTTGCAAAGCTTGAAGATAGGCAATTTGGAACGCTAGCCATGTGCCCTCGTTACGTTTTAACGGTTTTTTCTGGCTGAGGCTACGCAACAGGTTTTGTGTTAACTGCGAAATCAGACTGATTTCTTCCCAAACAATCCCTAAAGGCAGTTCTAAAACCTCTACCAAGGTACAGATATCAAAAGGCATGAGGCTTTTGACTTCCATATCCTGAACAATTCGGTAGGCAATACCTGCCAATTGCCCCGCCGAAAATCCTCTGATTTGATTGATTGCGATATAGCGTTCCGTTAACCAGTTCCGAATACTCAAGTTCATTTAATTACACAGTGACAGCTGCTTATGGCAATTATGATCGATTTATTCAGTTTGCGAAAACAGGTAACAATAGGTGGAGACAAAGTTTTGTATCAAAGCTGTTTTCTGATTGGTAAAAAACAGTGCTTGTGTAATTGAGTAGACTATGAGCGATCGCCCTTTAAAATTATTGTTATTCGACCAAGACCCAATTTTTCGTTTGGGATTACGGGTAGCTTTGGAAGCAATTCCTAACCTGGAAGTAACAGGAGTAGTAGAAAGTGATACCACTGCCTTGCAGATTTTAGCAGAAATTGCCCAAGAAGACCCTAAACAGGTGAATTTGGTCGTTTTGGAATTCGGTAATGGTCGCTCCATCACCAGCCAGCAGCTAGGTTTACAATTCTGTCGGCAACTCAAAGCCTTATATCCCAACCTGCCAATTCTGCTTCTTAGTTCTGTGCAAGAACAAGGACTGCTATTAGCGGCCAAATCTATTGGTGTAAATGGCTACTGCCCCAAGGGTACACCACTTCCTGAGTTAGTCGCTGCTATGCAAGAAGTTGCAGATGGTGGTGAATATTGGTTTCGAAACACGGAAGCAATCACAACTCCTCACTCCTCACTCCCTATTAGAGATGCGATTAATCGCGTCTCTCCCAACTCCCCACTCCCTTTTTATAAACAGCGAAATAATTTACGTTTGTCAGGAATTGCTTACATTGAAGCTACCCTAGCCGCAGTCACAGCACAATTACAAGTTCCTGGATTAGCAGTATTAGATCGGGCAGTTTTAGCTGGACAGAGGCGAGAACTGCTAGCGGCTCGTTGGTTGCTAGATCGGTTGTTAGTTTCATCACAAGAAAGGCAAGAGGAAGATATTCCGGGTGCTGATGAGCCACCTCTTACCCCTTCATTGAGTAGTGCCATTCAGCCACGGCAAACTGTTTTACCTTTACTTAGTATAGGCACACTACAATTTAACTTGTTTGCATCTTGCATTACCAAGCTTCAATTTCCTTTACGAAATGTCACAGATATCCCTTTAGAAATTGACATCTTTCGTGAAGATAAAAAGCGGGAATTACTTTATCTTATCCTGCAAAAATTGACTGAACAATTGGATGAACTGCGTGCTTCTCAACTCGATGCAAATCAATTATATGAGGTAAAAAATATCTTATTGCGCGATTTATGGGAAGTAGCAATTACAGATTTTTTTGGAAAATTTTCTCAAATTAAAATAGGAAATCAGAGCATAGGAATTGTTAATTTTTTGCTGCAAAATCTAGAAGTTGTGCAACGAGATATTCTCAACAAGATTCCGCTAGTTTTTGAGTTATATTCTTATTTAATTTTTCAAACAGAATTGAGAATTGATAATACGTCATATCCTGTATTAGGCACTGAAGCGAAGTCGCAAGCATTAATGATTTTAGAGAACTTGTTGATTCAAGTAGCGAATGGAGTAGTGCAACCACTGTTAAATTCTTTAGCAGATGTGGAAATCATGAAGCAAAATTTATATTGCAGGGAATTTATTTCCACCAGAGAAATTGAACGTTTTAGAAATGATTTATCGTGGAAGTATCGTCTAATTAATTATATAGAGGAGCCGAAAGCAGTTTTTGAAAGTCGCTATGATCTATTTGTTATTGCCCCTCGTGGTATTGCCAAAACTTCAGTTTATGCTCCTCGGAATCAGGAGTTAGCAAAACTTTCTAATATTCCTTTAATAGTGACTTTACTTTTAGAATTTAGTGATGCGATCACACCGCGTTTAAAATCACTATTATCTTTTTTAGGTAGCGGTATAGTCTTCATCCTTACCCAAATAATTGGTCGTGGTTTAGGTTTAATCGGTCGTGGTATTCTTCAAGGTATTGGTAGCGTTTCGTTACTAGAAAAGAATCTGAGACGAAATAGCGATCGCACTAAGTGAAGAAGGAAGGGGGCAGGGGAGCAGGGAGCAGGGAGCAGGGGGAGATGAGGGAGACAAGGAGGACAAGGGGACAAGGGGACAAGAGGTGAGAACTTGAAACAAGTCTTTCCCCAATTCTCCTTGTCCCCAAGTCCTCTTCCCAATGCCCAATGCCCCATGCCCAATACCCAATGACAAATGACAAATGACAAATGACTTTATCGGACTAGCAATTTCCTATATTTACGCGATTAGTCTACTTGTGATTGGCGAGGGACTGCGTAGGCTGTTTGATGTAAAGCCGGATTTGACCCGCAAAGTGATCCATATTGGTGCAGGGATGTGGGTTTTCGGTGTCCTGCTATTGTTTAATCGCTGGGAAATCGGAATTATACCTTTTGCCACCTTTATAGGGCTTAACTACCTGTTCTACCGCTACCGATTCATTGGGGCAATGGATACTCAGGATAGCTCACCTGGTACAGTTTATTTCGCTATCTCAGTGACATTGCTTTTCGGGCTACTGTGGCGACCAGACGGGCCAGTAGATAGCGTTGCGATCGCTGTTGCTGGGATAATGGCGATGACCTGGGGTGATGCACTAGCAGCATTAATCGGTAGACGCTTCGGGCAGCATAAATACCAAGTAGGAAATTCAGTGCGTTCCTGGGAAGGTTCGGCAGCAATGTTTGTGGCGAGTACGGTAGTAATTTTCTTGGTGTTGTTGCTGCTACCTGGTTCATTGCTGAGTCCTCTAGAAACGCCTTTAAGTTTTGGGTTAGCATTGTTGACGGCGGTGGTAGCTGCTACTTTCGCCACCCTAGTAGAGGCAGTCTCACCCCACGGCACAGATAACCTCAGTGTGCCTTTAGTCACGGCTGGCGTAGTGTGGGTAATAAAACAAAATCTTTACCTGTTCTTTTAGAATTTTCAAAATTCCGTGTTCAGAGGCTCAACTTCCGAGTTCAGAGGTGCAACTTCCGTGTTCAGAGGCTCAACTTCCGAGTTCAGAGGTGCAACTTCCGAGTTCAGAGGCTCAACTTCCGAGTTCAAAGGCTCGACTTCCGAGTTCAGAGGCTCAACTTTCGTGTTCAGAGGCTCAACTTCCGAGTTCAGAGCTAGACGTAGGTTGGGTGAAGCGGAGCGCAACCCAACATTCTGATATATGTTGGGTTACGCAAAGCCTCCACCCAACCTACAATTTCTTGCTTCCAAGTTCAGATCTAGTAATAAATACAAAACTCACCTTGACAGCGCCACTTTGCATTCATAAATTCCAATTGCGGCGGAAATGGAAGAAACCTTCTAAAAACTCTTGCCAAGCAATATCTCTATTTAACTTCTGCTTACTCCACTCTCTTGCAGCTTGTTCCAGAATTTCTGAGAAACTGGGATAGACAGGAGATAGATTTGCTAAATCTTTGACTTTAATTTTTTGGGACATTGCTAAGGCAATCAAATTAATCAATTCTCCAGCTTCTGCCCCTAATATCGAAGCTCCCACAATTTCGCCATTGCGTAGCACAATTAATTTACACATACCAGTGGTTTCGTCCCGAAGTTGGGCTGCTGCCACTGTTTTAAAATATTGACGCAAAACTAAAACTTCATCTCGACTAAATAGACGTTTTGCCTGTGCCTCTGTCAAACCTACTTGCGCCACCATCGGCACAGAAAACATTGCCCAAGGAATGGAGCGATAATTTACTCGTAATCTTGGGAAAAAGAGTGCATTGTTGAGGGCAATTTTTGCTTCATAATTAGCGATATTGGCAAAGTCGTAACCACCAATTACATCACCACAAGCGTAAATGCGGTGGTTAGTGGTTTGTAGTTTATCATTTACCACTAAACTACGCCGATGCCATTTCACGCCTACCGTTGCCAAATTTAGGGATTCAATATTCGGCTGTTGTCCAGTCGCCACTAAAATTTCATCAGTTTCAATGGCTTTATCTCCTGCTTGAATCCACTTTTTATCCTCAATTAGCCTCACCTGAGTTACTGGTTTATCAGTAAGGACGCGCACACCTTCGACTTCCAACTGTGCCTGAAGCAATATGGCTATTTCATGGTCAATATGGGAGAGAACATAAGGATGCTTGACTACTAGCGTCACACTGCAACCAAATCGCGCTAAAGTTTGAGCAATTTCAATGCTTTGAGGAGTTCCACCGATAATTACCCAAAAATTGGGTAATGTCTCTCCCTGTAAAGATTGCCAAATATTAGAAAGGGTTAGATAGCCAGTGCTTTGCAATCCCTCAATCTCTGGAATTTCTGGACGCGAACCACTCGCTAGCAAATAAGTACGGGCGTGTAGTAGGCGATTGTTAACGGCAAAAGCCAGTTGGGGCGAAGATTGAAATTGACCACTGCCAACAATCACATCTACCCCCAGCGCGGCTAGGACGGCGGGAGAATGCTGTTCTTTGAGATTTGCGGCGACGCATTGAGCATACAGCATCGCTTCTTGCCATGCCATAGATATGTGGCATTCTTCTGAAATATTAGTCTTTGTGGCATGAATACCAAAACTAGCGGCATCATTCAACTTCTGCGCCAGTTTACCGATTTCGGTAAGAGCATGGTGATGAGTAAACCCATAGTCTACTTTAGGTTCCACCAAGGCAACCGTAGCACGTAGTTGGGTTGCAGCAAGAGCAGCGTAGTATCCAGCAAGACTGCCGCCAATAATTACAACATCGTAGTCAATTGTCATTTGTCATTTGTCATTTGTCATTGGGCATGGGGAATTGGGAATTGGGAAGAGGACTTGGGGACAAGGAGAAAGACTTGTTTCAAGTTCTCACCTCTTGTCCCCTTGTCCCCAAGTCCCCATGTCCCCTTGTCACCCTGCCTCCCCTACTTCCCACTCAGCGCTGTTAGTAAGCGTTGGTTATCGGACTCTTCACGTACAGCAACCCGGAAAAAGCGATCGCCTAATTCTTTAAAACTAAGGCAATCACGGATTAAAATCTGGTGATATTTGAGTAATTGGTGCTGTAACTGCGAAGTAGACTCTTGAGACTCAACCAGTAAAAAGTTAGCAGCACTTGCTTGGGGTTGCAATCCCGGTATTTCAGCCAAACCCTGAAAGAGTTGGTTTCGTGCAGGTGGTAGCCATGCCCAGGTTTGCTGCTGAAACTCTGTATCCTGGAGGGCTGCAATTGCTGCTGCCGCCGCTAGAGTATTTACGGGCCAAGGGTCACGCCATAGCTGCCATTTAGCTAGGCAGTCGGGGTGTGCGATCGCATATCCTAATCGCAATCCTGGGAGACTGTAAAATTTGGTTAGCGATCGCAATATTACTAAATTCGGATATTCCTGCACCACCGGAATTAGGCTTTGTTCCTCATTAGGCGGCACAAAATCCATAAATGCTTCATCCACCACAACCAAAGCAAATTGCTCCAGGTAGGGCAAAATAGAGTCCCGTGAAAATATCTTTCCGGTTGGGTTGTGGGGATTATTCAGCAATAATCCTTTGTCCTTCGTCCTTTGTCCTCTGTCAAGGAATAATGACCAATGACCTGTGACTAGTGACAAAGGACACTCCAGCACATTAGCGTTATACGCTGCCAAGGTTCGGTAATAGTCACCAAAAGCTGGAGTGATTAAAGTTGTCGCGGCTAATTGAGCCAATTCCCTACCTATTAAAGTGAGTAATTCTGCGGAGCCGTTACCCGGCAGAATCCACTCAGGAGGCAGTTGATGGAAGTGACTGAGAGCTAGTCTCAGTTCACTATAGTTTGGGTCTGGATAGTGCTTAAGATTACCAAGTTGGGACAGTATAGCAGCGATCGCGCTGTTTGGAGGCCCCAACGGGCTGATGCTAGCAGAAAAATCCAGAATAGCATCAGGGGGACAGCCAGCCAGTGCTGCTGCCCAGGCTAAATTCCCCCCGTGTGCAGGTTGCCGCATTAAAAAAGGGTTCCCGAAGACAGAACCTATGCTTTTGGGGGTGCTACCTTTTCTCTAAACAGTTTGCCTGCGGAGAAAGCAGGAACTCTCGTTGCGGGAATTTCCATTTTCTCATTTGTTTTCGGGTTGCGACCTTCGCGGGCTTTACGTTCGCGTGATTCAAATGAGCCAAATCCCACCAATGTCACCTTATCACCAGAGGAAACCGCTTCAATAATCGTTTCCAAAGCGGCAGTTAAGACTGCATCCGCTTGTTTTTTGGTAACACTAGCTTTTTCAGCTACGGCATCAACTAATTCACCTTTGTTCATGTCAAACTCCTGAAGGTTTACTTGAGATTCTTTACGGATGCACCCTGGTACACCTGTACTGAAATCTTTGTTAGCGGGAATACAAAAATCATCCTTTGGGAGTATGTTTACTCAAAACGGCTGTACATCCCATCGGCTCGACTTTTCAATGAATCATTCTAAAGCGTAGTAGCCTGATGTGGATAGATGAAACCATTAATTTATATAGATTTCAGGATTTTTTGTAGTTTTAGGGTACTTGTTTCACTAAAAACCACCCCAAAAGTAGGAAAAAATACCTAGTAAATCCCGCAATCGCCAAGAAAACAGGGGAGTGGGGAGGTGGAAGATGGGGAGGATTTGTTGGGATTAATTACCGATGTTGAAGAGTTATTGCTGAGATTAACCAATTTTTATGGAAATCAAAGACTCATGTTCCCGATTTCTCTAAAAAGTCGGGTATTTTGCTTACTTTTCATATCATCTGAAAAATCCAACACGAAATTTAACCCCCTAGCGAGCTTTTTTAGTAGGGAAGGGGGAAAAATTAAAGCGTCTCCCCTACAAGGCTATTCATTAGTTACATCTTTCTTAACATTTGTTAGCGATCGCTGCGACAATTTGCTCTAGTGCGTCCATTACGCAAGAAGATCCCCGACTTCTTAAAGAAGTCGGGGATCTGAGCCTTTGCCAAATGTAACTTACCTGCTTTTTATCTTTATTGCCTACCGGGAAGCTTCAACCCTCGACGTTCAAGGATTTGCCGAACTTCTGGGCTGGGATTGTAGTTATAACCATAAGAGGAGTTTTCAGAGTCATCCATAATTTGAGGTGTGAGTAATACAATCACCTCATTGCGCTGGTTGGATCTATTTGTTTTTCTAAACAGCGCACCAATCAGTGGAAGATCGCCCAAAATAGGAATCTTGGAAATACTTGTTCGGTCTTGGTCTTGAATAATCCCTGAGAGAATTAGTGTCTGACCATCTCGTAAGCGAATTAAGCCAGAAGTAAGGGAACGCTCAGAGACTAAAACAATTTGTCCATTTCCTGTATTTTGTGAGCCTGTGGGAGCGCTGACAGTAGGAGCAACCGATAGAGAAACGAACCCATTATCGTCAATCCGGTCAATTTTCACACTTAAGGTTAAGCCAACTTTTTGTTTTTCAATTGTTCTTTCTGTCCTAGAACCACCAGAAGTATCCGTTGTTTGGAGAGTTATATTTCCCACTACTTCCTGAGTCAGATTGACAAGAGCCTGTTGACCTTCTTGGACAATTAAAGTTGGGTCAGTCAAAATCTTGGCATTGCCATTTGTAACTTGAGCTTGCAAACTACTGAGAAGACGTTTAGGAAATTGGTATAGAGAAGGCAAACTAAATGTAGATGTTGCACGAGTGCCTGGTGCATAGGTACTAGTTTGTCTTCCAGTTACGGGGTCAGTAGTAATCGTTACCGTGTCTGGTGTTCCTGGAGTGAAATCTGAAAGGCCAGGGGTCGTTGGATTGCCATTTGCGGGAGAAATAGGTTGGAGGAAGGTCGCATCACCTGGAATTTCTTGTACAACTTGGCCATCTCGTATAACTCTCAAGCCAGAACCTCCATTTGGCACCGTGAACGTACCATTTTGGTTAAGTAAAGGCTCGCCTGTGATTGGATTGGTAATAGTAGGTGTACTAGTCACACTGTTTGCTACTTCAGAACTAGTAGCTGGTCTGGAACCACCGAAATTAAGAGACGCTGCACCACCATCATTGCTGAAGTAGTTGTTGCCAATCCCAAAAGAGAAGCTAGTGTTGTAGTCCTGAGTGTTATTGAGATTAACATCGATAATCTTGACGTTAACTACCACTTGACGACGGCGAATATCAAGCTGAGTTAGTTGAGCCATTGCCATCTGAACTAGCTTGGGAGGCCCAATCAAGGTTAAAGAATTAGTGCGTTCATCTCCTAATGCCTGTAAACCTCTCAGTAATGGGTTAGAGTCTTTGAAATCAACGCGTTGAGTTTCAACCTTGGTTTCTGTAGTTGTCTGAGCTTGTGTGATGGGAGCAGATGCATTCCCAACAGCTACAGCACTAACACTGGTGACTTGTCGTTCGCGGCTGATGGCACTTTCTGCCCCCAAGCCAACCAAAAAGTTGATGGCGACTCCCACCGTGACCTGATTGAGTCGCAGGTTACGCATAACCATGTCACGGGTGGAATTAGGTAGTTTAGGCCCCACAAAAACTGTGCGATTACTGCGGTTAGCTTCTAAACCACTCAAACGCAAGACGTAGTTGAACACATCTTGCACTGGCTCGTTTTCTATATCTAAAGAGATGGTTTGAGAAGTTGCTTGTGCAGCAGCACCTGGTTGACCTCCACCACCTTGCTCACCTCCGATATAAGCCAGGTTTAAATTAGCAGCACGAGCAAGCAATGACAAAACCTCACGCACCGGCGCATCTCGCAATACTAAGCGGGGTACACGTTCCTGAGTTCCTAAGTCAATGGTGCTAGGAGAAGCATCAGTGGCGGAAACAGCAATATCTCCTACCGGTGGGGCGACGGCTCTGGGTAAAAAAGGTGGAGCCTGGCTTAGGGGTTGGCCAGGCCCTGCGGCTTGTGCAGGTTGTCCGTCAATGGTGACTTCTGGGTTGGGAACAAGAACACCTGAATTTTGACCAGATTTGGCTGGAGTTGTAGCAGGCG
Source organism: Desmonostoc muscorum FACHB-395 (assembly GCF_014698035.1). Classification (GTDB taxonomy): domain Bacteria; phylum Cyanobacteriota; class Cyanobacteriia; order Cyanobacteriales; family Nostocaceae; genus Nostoc; species Nostoc muscorum_A. The sequence goes on along the minus strand of NZ_JACJSF010000017.1, from coordinate 86,145 downwards.
GTGCTGTGGGTGTTGGCACTGTTGGCGTTGGTGCTGATGCTATAGTGCCTGCCGAAGGGCTAAAGCTGAGTGTAATTCCATTTTGCGATCGCACCACGGGTTGACTGCTAGGTATGTTGCTGCTACCAGTTACCGTTACCCGAATGCTGTTGGCATCAAGCTGGCTAACCTCGACAGATGCAATTCCTGGTGCTGGGCTATCTTGACGAAAACTATTACCTTGTGGTAATCGTAATTGAGTATTGATAATATCTGCAACTAAAGCCTTACCTCTTTTTGTCGTGAAAACTTGGGGGCGCGACCCTGAAAAAGTTTTCAAAGCAACATTAATTCCACCATTAACTGGATTTAACTGGACATTAGTAACTTGACTAATTTGTGCCCAAACTGGTTGAGCTGCCAAAAATACAAAAGCGGCAGTACCTAATATAAAACTATTACCGTGAAGCTGTTTCACAGTTCATTCCTCACCTAATAAAACCTTGTTTACAAACATTGAGTAGTTCGTTAAAAGTAAGAAGTTATGAGTGAATAGTTAGGAATGATAACTCCTAACTCACAATTCACAATTCATAACTACTAATTAAAATTAAAAACTACTTTTTCGGAGCAGCTTTAGCTGCTGCTGCGGCTATTTCTTCAGGACTAAGTGGCATCAATACCTGTAACTGGAATGATGTGTTAATCGCTGCTGGCCCAACCTGTACTGGTGTTTTGTCTAATGGGGATCTTGACTCTACTGGAGCCAAATTTGCTTGATAATCTTTAACTATTAACAAAGGCTGTAATCGCTCAATGTTACGAATTATCGATTGTGTTTGCTCATAAGTTCCTGTAATTTCGGCATTGATAGTGCTGCGTTGCAGCTTGCCGTCAACCTGTAGTCCTAGAGATCCATCAGTAATCGGTTCTGGCTTTTGGGAAACTGGCACGAATTTCTTCAGTTTGGCTCTGACTGCATTAATAGAAGTTGGAGTATTGCCAGACTCAATCAAACGGTTCAAATCTAACAGCAATGTATCTAAGGTTTTTTCGTTAGCAAATAAACCTAAAACCTGAACTTTTTGCTGTTTTGCCTGCGCTAGCTCTTCTTTAACTTTACCAATCTGTTTGATATTGGCTTTTTTTTGCTCAATTTGCGCTTGCAGTTCAGAACTTTTGGCTTGCTGCTGCTGATAGCTTTCCCAAGCTGGCATTAGCAGGTTTAACAATATATAACCTGCTCCCGCTAAACCAATAACCCCTACCAAGATGCCAATGATTTTTGGTGTAAAGGCAATACCAAATATCACGGGGTGGGCTGGCGTTTCCGAATTGAATTCGCCACCATGTTCGGCAAAATTTAAATCATCACTCAGCGTCATTTTGGAATGACTCCTGTTTGTTGCATACTACGAATTCGAGTTACTAACCCCACTGTGCCTTTTTTTTCCAACTCTCGGATTAATTCCGAAGCTGGAATATCGCTCATGCTCGATTGAATAGTGTATTTAACTACTTGGGGTGGCTTAATTATTACACCACTAGAAGGTTGTGCTGCACCTGGTGGTAAGGGAGCATCTATTAATGCTGCTGTCAGAATTCTGCTTTCTGTAGACTTCAAGAACCGAGACTGTTGTAAACTCAATAAGAAATCATTGACATCGTTAAAAGAACGAGCCAATCCGGTAATTTCTAATCCGCCGGCCGGATTGCTTGGCGGCTGCCCTGCTACTACCGGAATAGGTGGGATTTGCTTGATGGTTTCGATTTGCACTGCTGTTGGGATGCGATCGCGCAAATCTTGCAGCATTGCTGACCAAGGTCGAATCTGGTCAAATACAGTGACTAAAGCTTGAGTTTCCCCTTTAACTGCACTCGTCTCGGCTTTGATTTTGTTCAGATTTCCTATTTCAGTATCTAATCTCTTGCTTTCCTGATCGAATTGTGATATTTGAGCATCTAATTCAACAATCTTCCCTTGCAACAACCACCAACTAACTCCCAATAAAGCTGGAAGACCTATACCTACTGCAACTCCCACATACACTGGTGTCAAATTACCCGTAGGGAAGTTTAGGGATATTCCTCCCTTTCTCTCAGGCTTTTGCTGGTATGCTGGGCGATCTTTAAGAAAATTAACATCCAAACTGTACATTTTCTCACACCAAGTAGAAACAAATATTTATGGTTTGAGAATTCTCAAACAGCGTAACTATCAAAACAGACAATCCAAAATCGTTCGACTGAGCAAAGTCGAAGTCCAAAATCGTTATTACACCTCCCGCATACCTAAACCAAGTACAATCGCCAAGCCAGAGCGTTGTACTTGTGGATATTTATCAGTGTCAACTTCTAACGACAAAGACCCAATTGGATCTATTTGGGTAGTTGGCAAGCTCAATCGTTGGGTAAAGAATTCATCTAGCTGTTGGAGTCCGCCTCCTGGCCCAGCTAATAAAATCTGCGCTACCTCCAAATTTTCACTTTGATTAAGGTAAAAATCGATTGAGCGGCGCAGTTCATCCGTTAGTTCTCCCAATACTCTTAATATGGCTGCCATACCAGGATCGATTTCGGTAACACCGGTTTTCCCCCCATCTAGGGGAGTTGGGGGAATAATCATTCCGTGTAACAGTTCCATATCTCGTGATGTGGGTAAGCTCATTGCCCTTGCTAACGCAGTTTGCATTTGATAAGTGCCTATAGGCACTGTGCGCGAAAATTGCGGTACTCCGTTAACAATGATGGCGATTTCTGTACTGTCGAACTCTATATCAACTAGGACTGCTGCTTCTTGCGGCCCAAATTGTCGTAGTTGCTCACGAATAGTCCTAATCAGGGCAAAACTGTTAATTTCTAAAACATCAATTTGTAGTCCTGCCTGTTCGAATGTACTTATATAGGTATCCGTTATTTCCTTGCGAGTGGCTACTAGAAGTACATGTACTTTTTCAATGCCATCCTCATCTACAAAGTAGTCAAGTTTTTGATAATCTACATCAGCTTCTTCACGAGGATAGGGTAAATACAAACCTGCTTCATGGTTTAGCACCATTTCTCGCAGTTCTTTGTCATCTAACTCCGTTGGTACAGGTATAATCCGAACGATGGAATCTCGCCCTGGTACACCAGTGGCAACACGAGTAGTTTTGATTTTGCTTTCAGCTAGCGCCTGCTGGATTAATTGCGCCATTGCTGCGGGATCGGTGATTTGACCATCGGTAACTACGCCTTCTGGAACTGCTACCGATGTAAAGGTTTCTAGTTTCAAGCCTTGACGCTGTTTGCGTAGCTGAACTACATTTACCCGTTCGGGAGCAAGTTCAATGCCGACCCCTTTATTCGATTTGCCAAACAGACGATTGAATTTTTGTACCACAGTTGTGCCCGATGGACTGCTAAATTGAAAATTTAAATTTGTTGTGGATAGAAACGTAATATATTACGTCTCTACACGTAATTTATTTAGCCTATAATCTCGACAATTCTGTCTAAGCTTTTCACACTGATCAAGCGTAAAAATACTGGGAAAATGATTCAATTGCGAAAATTTAAACAACTTCTTGCTTTGGCACTGCTTGGCTTATTAACCAGTTGGATTGTAAGTTGCAGCACAGGTAATGTTAGTACAAATACAAAACAAGCTAATTCAGGAGGGGCAACTATTGAGTTTTGGACAATGCAACTCCAACCTCAATTTACCGACTACTTCAAAAACCTAATTGCAAATTTTGAATCACAAAATCCAGGTATAAAGATTAACTGGGTTGATGTGCCTTGGGCAGCTATGGAGAACAAAATTTTAACAGCTGTCTCAGCAAAAACGCCACCTGATGTAGTTAACCTCAATCCGGGTTTCGCTTCCCAACTGGCGGGTCGAAATGCCTGGTTAGATTTAGATACGAAAGTCTCAAACGATATACGTTCCTCCTATCTACCGAATATCTGGAAAGCCAGTACGCTTAATGGCAAGAGTTTTGGGTTTCCCTGGTATCTCACCACAAGGTTAACCATTTATAACACTGATTTATTAAAACAGGCAGGTATCAATAAGGTACCCGCAACCTACGCAGAATTAGCACAAGCAGCACAACAAATTAAAGATAAGACTGGCAAATATGCCTTTTTTGTAACTTTCGTACCGCAAGATTCCGGTGAAGTGCTGGAATCTTTCGTGCAAATGGGAGTCAGTCTAATAGATGCTGAGGGGAAAGCAGCGTTTAATTCAGCACAAGGTAAGGCAGCGTTTCAATACTGGGTAGATTTGTATAAAAAAGGGCTACTGCCTAAAGAGGCTTTAACACAAGGACATCGCCATGCGATCGATTTATATCAATCTGGAGAAACTGTGTTTCTAGCTTCTGGGCCAGAGTTTCTGAAAACGATCGCTAATAATGCCCCGAAAATCGCCCAAGCTTCAGCAATAGCACCTCAACTCACTGGTGACACAGGTAAGAAAAATGTCGCGGTAATGAACATAGTTATTCCCCGCGACACGAAACAACCAGATGGCGCTGTGAAGTTTGCTTTATTTGTCACCAATGACGAAAATCAGTTAGCTTTTGCGAAAGCTGCAAATGTTTTACCTTCTACAGTCAAGGCATTGTCTGATAGTTACTTTAAAGATGTTCCAGCTAATGCTTCAACAATAGAAAAAGCGCGAGTTATGAGTGCTAAAGAACTACAAAAGGCAGAAATATTAACCCCTAATTTGAAGGACTTCAACAAATTACAAAAGGCAATTTACGAGAATTTGCAAGCAGCAATGTTAGGGGAGAAGAATGTAGATAAAGCTGTAGAAGATGCGGCGCAGGAGTGGAACAACAGATAAATTTGGGAATTGGAAATTGGGCATGGGCAAGAGGACTTGGGGACAAGGAGAATTGGGGACAAGGGGAAAGACTTGTTTCAAGTTCTCACCTCTTGTCCCCTGGCTCCCTGCCCCATTGCCTCTATAGCGATGGTATATTTTTTTATTTGGATGTCCCTTATCTCACTACTTACTCCCCATCTGTAAAAAATCACCTACTAGATAAAGGGAACCACATAAAACGATTAAATTGTCTGTGGTGGTTGAGATTGCGGCTTCTAGTGCTGTAAATAAATCTGGATGGATTTGGCGATCGCTTAATTGGGGACAGAGGCTATAAGCTAGGTTTGCTAAGGAGTCTAGATCGGCAGAGGTTCTACCTGGCCAAGATTCTACTGGTATTGGTACTAAAAAAAGGCGATCGCCGGGGCGCAGTAGGGCGGCAAAAATATCAGCATGATCCTTATCGGAAAACATTCCCATAACCCAAGTGATGGGGTTGGGATTAACTGCGTCTAAGCTATCAACATACTGACGAAGAACTTGAGCGGCGGCAGTATTATGAGCGCCATCAAGTAATATTTTATGGTTGTTCCAGGTAGCCCATTGCATCCGCCCTGGCCATTGAGTTTTTGCCATGCCCTTAATTATGGCTTCTTCAGAAATCTGCCAACCCTGTTGTTGGAGAATTTCTAAAGCTGCTATTGCCAAAGCTGAATTTGCTAATTGAATTTGTCCGGCTAATGGCAAAGGATATTTAATTAATTGAGAGTTTTGAAGTGTTTGATATTCTGCCCATCCTGTAGCGATTTGACGGGCAGGTTGAGGCGTAAAAATTGGACATTCTAATTCTAAAGCGCGCGATCGCACAACTTCTTCTGCATCCGGTGGCAATTGCCCAACTACAACGGGACATCCAGGTTTGAGAATACCTGCTTTTTCTCTAGCAATATCCGCGACGGTGGGGCCAAGTTGCTGCCAATGTTCTCGACTGATGGAAGTAATGATAGTAACTATGGGTTCCAAGCAGACATTGGTAGCATCTAAGCGCCCTCCTAGTCCGACTTCTACCACAGCCACATCTACTTGCTGCTGGGCAAAGTATAACCAAGCGGCCGCCGTAATTACTTCAAACTGAGTTGCCGATTCGTCTTCAGGGCGAATCACTCCTTGGACTTTTTCTAATAATTGGCTCAATTCCTCAGAAGAAATTGGCTGTTCATTCAGACAAATACGTTCCGTCCAATCGACTAAATGCGGTGAAGTGTAGCGTCCTGTACGATAACCAGCCTCAGTAAGTACCGAGGAAAGATAGGCACAGACGGAACCTTTGCCATTAGTGCCAGCAACGTGAATTACTGGGACTTGCTGATGAGGATTGCCGAAATTTGCCAATAAGTTGACAATGCGATCGAGTCCCAGATGGACACCAAAGCGTTGAAGAGGTTGTATTACAGAATCGATATTCAAAGAAGGGGAGTGGGGAGTGGGGAGTAGGGAGTCGGGGCAGGGGAAGCAGGGGAAGCAGGGGAGACAAGGGGACAAGAGGTGAGAACTTGAAACAAGTCTTTCCCCTTGTCCCCAATTCTCCTTGTCCCCAAGTCCTCTTGCCCATGCCCTATGCCCCATGCCCAATTAATGAATTTAGGCTTCCCGATCCAAAAAGCCTTGAATTTGTCTTAAAGCCGCAGCGCCAATATTAAACACTGCCCAGCTAGCAGCAATGACAACTGGTGCTAAAACGATCGCTATCCGGTAATCGATATCCATATCTAGAACCCCTCTCTTAAGTAGAAATTAAAGTTTTGTCAACTGCTCTCATTTTTATTTTTAGCTGAAGTGGGTAACTTTTCCCAACATATATGTAAAGAATGTTTAAATTATTGGTCATTGGGAATTGGGAATTGGGCATTTGCAAGAATATTAATATTGCCCAGTCCCTAATCCCTAACCCGGATTTCTCACGCATAGTGTAGGCAGAGGAGTGTGGGGAGTGTAGGGAGTGTGGGGGGAAGAAGTCTTACCCCCCACACTCCCCACACCTCCCACACCCCTTGGATTTCTCATAAGTGAGAAATCCAGGCTAAGACTTACTAAAGCCAATATCTGTACCTTTCCCAGCATGAACTAAAGCTAACTTTTGGTAACGTTTAGCGTGTTCAATTAGTTCTGCGGCTTCAGTCTCTGTTAATTGTCGTAACACTTTGCCTGGAACACCTACAACTAGTGACAAAGGCGGTATATTTTTAGTTACGACTGCGCCAGCACCAATAATGCTACCAGCACCCACTCGTACCCCGTCCAAAATAACCGCGCCAATGCCAATCAAGCTTCCACGCTCAATATAAGCGGAATGTACCACAGCGCGATGCCCTACGGTAACATGATCTTCTAAAATTGTCGGAAAACCAGGATCGCCATGTAGAATTGCACCATCTTGAATATTTGTGCATTCGCCAATTTCAATGCGTTCTACATCTGCTCTAACTACTGCTCCATACCAAATGCTCACCCCTGCTGCTATATTTACCGAACCCATAACAACAGCATTGGCTGCGATGAAGGCAGCTTGAGAAAAATCAGGAGATGTCCAGTAAGAAGCGGTAGACACGATAGAATATGAATAATGGTACCAAGGAACACTGGAGAAACTCCAACCTTTGAGGCTGGTTGCACGACCAGGATATCACAGCGTCAAGCCTCTACGCTGAGGAAAACACTAGTGAACAATGTTATTGCCGCAACTCTGTGTCTGTGCAGCAGTCAACAAGTAACCCAAAGTGGTAGAGCCGCAGTGTATAATCCAATACGCTGGTGCTGGTGAAGACAAAATTATGTTTGTACGCACTTCATGATGAATCCAGGCTTTCAGTACCCGATGTTTGGGCCGGAAATACAGTGTCCCCATTGTCGCCAGACTATTCCGGCGCTGACATTAACAGATACCTATTTGTGTCCGCGTCATGGCGCTTTTGAAGCTAATCCTCAAAATGGAGAGTTAATCCATTTGCAATCAGGCCGTCATTGGCGGAGGTGGAATAATGACTGGTATAGGCAGCATACTCATCCCGATGGTATTCGGTTTGAAATTCACGAAGCATTAGATAAGCTCTATACCCAAGGTTATCGAGCCACAAAAGTGATTATTGCTCACCGCTATCAGGAATTGATGAGTGGCTATTTAGAACGCAGTACACCTTGGCGTTCTGGACAACCAGAAGTTACGGCTGCTCGACTATACGGCTTACCGGTAGAGTTTAGCCCCGATACCTCAGAAGATCCCTGTTGGGAAGTGATTAATTTTGACTTGGAAAAAGAGCCTGGTGTCCCTGTACGCTACCCTTATTTCAGGTTGTTTGAGTAATGATCATTAGTCATTAGTCATTTGTCATTGGTCATTAGTGAATCAGGGATTACCAAGAAAAAAATTATCCAATCTTGTGGGGTGGACATCTTGTCCGCCCTTGGTTATGGGTGGGCGAGACGCTCTGAATTGATACCTAAGAGCGGGCTGCACCAATGGCGGAAACCACTGCTCATAGTTCTCTCGTCCCCACAAGAAGAATTGGATTTAGTTAAAAGTGCCTAAACAAAGGACAAAGGACAAGTGACAAAGGACAAGTGACAAATTATGCACCACGCTTCTATTCGGACTGCGAATATTCATCGAGCGATCGCTTTCTACGAACATTTAGGATTTACAATTTCGGAACGCTTTACTACAGGCTACACGCTAGCTTGCTGGATGGAAGGATTGGGCGGCAGAATTGAACTGATCCAAATTCCTGAGCCAAAGCCAGCCCCAGATGCCTTTGCTGACGAGCATTATGTGGGGTATTATCATCTCTCGTTCGATTTAACTGAGATTACACCAGATTTACCTAGCTGGTTGACTAATTTACAAGAACGTGTTTTAACTGCGGCGACTGAGAGTCAAACCGAAGAATTACAACCGTTAAAGGTACTTTTAGAACCGACACAACAGCAAATAGGCGATCGCATTTACGAAGTAGCTTTCATCGCTGATACTGATGGCTTGCCTCTGGAATTCATTCGGGTTCTACCAAAATTGCCATAATTTAGCTTTTTTATTACCTTTATTGCTAATATATTGTTTTTCTGTATTGTTGCCGAGGTAACAGATTTTTTTGCCATATTTAACTATGGTCACTCACCAAAATAATTATGTAAATTAATTTACAGGTATATTTCCTAAGTACATGTATGGATTGTCTAGATTTTATAAATATTCCTTGCCGTTATTAATTTTAAGCTTATGGCTAGTAGCGGTTTTTTTGTTGAGCGATCAACCTGCTAATAGTCAACATACAGCCATATCTAACAAAGAAAAATCCCAGTCAACCTTGCTAGCAAAAAGAATAATGCCCTCAACACTGACAGAAAACGTCCATAAGACAGTGCTGGAGAATGGTCTAACTGTCCTAACAAAGGAAGTGCATACTGCGCCAGTGGTGACGGTGCAGGTGTGGTACAAGGTTGGCTCACGCAACGAAGAACCAGGGGTGAATGGCATTGCCCACCAATTGGAACACCTGATGTTTAAAGGCACGAAAAATCGTCCGATTCAATTTGGCCGTTTGTTTAGTGCTTTAGGTAGTGATTCCAATGCTTTCACCAGCTATGACCAAACTGCATATTACGGTACTGTGGAGCGTAACAAGCTAAAAGCGCTCTTAGTGCTGGAAGCAGATAGAATGCAAAATTCTCAGATTGAGCCAGAACAACTAGCGAGTGAAAAGCGAGTAGTAATTTCTGAGTTGCAAGGTTACGAAAATAGTCCAGAATATCGTCTCAATCGCGCTGTTATGCAGGCGGTGTTTCCTAATCATGCTTATGGGTTGCCTGTAGGTGGTACTAAAGCTGATGTCGATAAATTTGAAGTTGAGCAAGTACAAAAATATTACCGTAATTTTTACAGCCCCGATAATGCTGTCTTAGTGATTGTTGGAGATTTTCAAACTGCAAATACTCTCGAAACAATTAAAGAAGTATTTGGCAAACTACCAAGGAGGCAGGGGGCAGGGGGCAGGAAGCAGGAGGTAGAAGGCAGGAGGCAGGAGGTAGGAGTTATTTCTTCGTTATCTTCTTCATCTCCTATAGTGTTGCGAGAACCGGGAGCAGGGCGACTATTACAAGTTGTTTATCCGCTACCAGATGCAAATCAACCAGATGTGCCTGCATTGGATGTGATGGATTACATCTTTACAGAAGGACGGAATTCTAGACTTTATCAGGCATTGGTGGAATCAGGTTTAGCTAGTGAAGTTACAGCATCTGTTACCAGTTTGCGAGAATCTGGCTGGTATGAGGTTTTGGTGACGGCTGGATCTAAAAAAGATTTGAAAAAAATTGACTCAGTGTTGAGTCGCGCGATCGCAAATGTAGCAGAAAAAGGCGTGACAACTGAGGAAGTAGAACGAGCCAAAACCCAATTAACAGCAGATGTGATTTTAAGTAACCGTGATATCACCTCTCAAGCAATGCGATTGGGCAATGATGAGACAACTGTTGGTGATTATCGCTACACTGACCGCTATTTGGCTGCCGTTCGTCTGGTGAAGCCGACGGATGTTGTCGCTGTTATTAACAAATACCTTACTAAAGAAGCTCGGACAGTAGGCTTTTTTGAACCAACTCAAAAGCAGATAGCAGGGGTTGGCGATAAACCAGACTCAGCCCAAACTACAGAAAATTTTTCTCCTGGCGTGCCTGTGCTTCCTTCTGAGGTGGTGAAATACTTACCGCCTGTGGATTTGGCTACAGATGCGATTGCTCAAGTTTTACCACAGGAATATAAACTTACCAACGGGCTGCGGATATTACTGTTACCTGATAATAGTACTCCCACCGTTACTTTAAGCGGCTATATTCAAGCCGGGACAGAATTTGATCCAGAAGATCGGGCAGGACTGGCTGCTTTTGTAGCAGATAATTTGCTAAATGGTACTAAGAGTAAAGATGTCTTAACTATTGCCAAAATATTGGCAGAACGAGGGGCGAGTCTAAACTTTGAAGTCCATCGTGAAGGGGTGCATATCGAGGGTGATAGTTTAGCAGGGGATTTGCCAATAATTGTGGAGATATTGGCAGATGTTGTTAAAAATAGTACCTTTCCCGCACAAGAATTGGAATTACATCGCCAACAAACTTTAACCGATTTGCAACTGGAATTAGATGAGCCAGCAGAAGTAGCCAGAAGAATATTTGTGCAGTCAATTTACCCGAAAAAACATCCTCTACATACTTTTCCCACAGAGGAGAGTTTGCAGCAGATTCAACGCCAGGATGTGATCGATTTCAAAGCTAAACATTATCGTCCAGATACGACAGTATTGGCGCTGGTGGGAGATTTTGATATAGACAAAGTGCGATCGCTCATTAAAAATGAGTTTGGTAACTGGGAAGTTAGCGGCCAAGCACCCACATTAAAATATCCTCCGGTATCAATGCCGGAGAAAATAGTGAGTGTCAACCCAGTTTTACCAGGTAAAGCCCAAGCTGTGACATATATGGGTTACACAGGTATTAAGCGTTATGATCCTCGGTTTCACGCAGCCTTAGTATTGAACCAGATTTTGGGAGGCGATACTTTATCTAGTAGACTTGGTGCAGAAGTACGCGATCGCCAAGGTTTGAGCTATGGAATTTATAGCTACTTCCAAGCTGGGAAGAATGCAGGCACATTTTTGATAGAAATGCAAACTAGTCCAGAAGATACTAGTCAAGCGATCGCTAGTACTCGCCAAATACTACAGCAAATCCATCAACAAGGTGTCACTGCGCTAGAAGTAGAAACAGCTAAACGCACCCTCATCAGCAACTACAACGTTTCCCTGGCCAACCCAGAAGAATTAACAGATAGAATTCTGATGAATGAGGTGTATGGACTAGATAAAGTCGAATTGCACACCTTTACTGACAAACTCCAGAAAGTCACCTTTGAGCAAGTTAATCAAGCGGCTCGTGAATTACTCCACCCAGATCAAATCGTAGTGGTTACTGCTGGGCCATCTGTGTTAGCAGAGAAAAGCATTAGGTAGAGATGGGCGCTGGGCATGGATAATAAAGAATAGGTAAAGCCGGATTTCTCACGATACTGTAGGCAGGGGAGTGTGGGGAGTGTGGGGAGTGTGTGGGGTAAGATTTCTTCCCCATCCTTCCACACCTCCCACACCTCCCACACTCCTTGATTTCTCACTTGTGAGAAATCAAGGTAAAGCGGTTTTTCCCGCTACCTATAAATTTTTCCTGCTCATCAGCATTGCCTTTTGAGAACTACCAATGAAAATTTACAACCATTTATACCAAATTTTAATTACATCTCTGACTTTTCCAAATATTGCTTGGGTGCAAATATTACGGCAGAGCTACGTAATATTAGCGTTGCTCCTGAGCTTAAATTTCATCACTGCGACTCCAGCAATGGCGGCAAATTTGTCTGGTGATTTGCTTAAGCAACCAGCTACAGAAATTACAATTAGCTTAGGTAATTCGGCTAACGAACTCAAATTTGAGCCAAATCATCTGGAATTCGAGGCTGGCAAACGCTATCAACTTCGGCTTACCAATCCCAGCAAACTGAAGCACTATTTTACTGCTAAAGACTTTGCCGATGGCATCTGGACACAAAAAGTCCAAGCAGGCAAAGTAGAAATTAAAGGAGCTATTCACGAACTGGAACTCAAGCCGGGTGCTGAGGCAGAATGGGTATTTGTGCCCTTAAAATCTGGAACTTATGGCTTACGTTGTTCAATACCAGGACATACGGAAGCAGGTATGACTGGAGAAATTGCCATTACTAATTAAAAATTATTCGACTCAGTATTTAATAGCCCTCTAGTGTTTCAATTAAAGATAATTGAGCTAAATCCTATAGTGGGGAGCAAAAATAAGTTAGGGCGATTTTGTTTAAAGTCTAAAATATCAGGAGTAAGTGAATATGTTATTCTGTATACATTAGTGACTAAACTGCAAGAATCCCGATCGTGGATTGAAATAACTTAAATTATAGATATTATTTCTCAAGTAATCTTGAGAAAGCATTCATACTTCATCGGCAAAGCCACCAGTAATTATTAATTTCCCATGAACATTTTCAGTAACTTACTTTCTCAAACAACTCAGCCTGCAACATCAAAAAAAAAGGGACGAGGAATTGAAATTAAATCGTCGCGTGAAATTGAAATCATGCGACAATCATCGGCAATTGTGGCAACTGTGTTAAAAGAAATTTCCGAGCTAGTAAAGCCAGGAATGACAACGGCTGATTTAGATGCTCACGCAGAAAAACGCATCCGCGAAATGGGAGCAACACCGAGTTTTAAAGGATATCACGGTTTTCCTGGTTCTATCTGCTCCAGCATTAATAATGAAGCGGTGCATGGCATTCCTAGCCCTAAAAAAGTGATTCGTGTGGGGGATGTATTAAAAGTAGATACTGGCGCTTATTACCAAGGCTTTCATGGTGATTCTTGCATTTCAATTGCTGTCGGTGAAGTGACAGAAGAAGCTGCTAAATTAATTCGCGTAGCAGAAGAAGCTTTATTTAAGGGCATTGAACAAGTAAAGGCTGGTGTATACCTGCTTGACTTGGCTGGAGCAATTGAAGACCATGTGAAAGCGAACGGCTTTAGTATAGTCGAAGAATTTACTGGACACGGCGTTGGTCGTAACTTGCACGAAGAACCTTCAGTATTCAACTACCGTACCCGCGAGATGCCAAATGTTAAACTCCGTGCGGGGATGACGCTGGCAATTGAGCCAATTTTAAATGCGGGTTCTAGACACACCCGGACATTATCTGACCGTTGGACAGCAGTCACTGTGGATAATTCTTTGTCGGCTCAGTTTGAGCATACAGTGTTAGTTACAGACACTGGCTATGAGATTTTGACTGACCGTTCTAAGGTGTAATTGTTAGTTGTAATTATCTGTTGTTAAGAGAGTCGAAGCAATTCTGTAACCTTTAAATGATAAAAAGCATAAGGGAGATAAGGAAAAAATTTCTACCTTATCTCCTCAATGCTTGAAAATTTTAAAGGGGTTGTCTAATTCTTGCTTACCTATTCAATATTAATAATTAGACATTTACCTATAAGCATATCTTTGAGGATTACTAAATATTCACTAAATGAAATATATACTGTTTCGTCTGTTAGAGCATTTGTTTGAGGAAATGGTAGAGTGTAAATATTAGATGGAGAGTGATGTAATGAATGTTCTAAACAATGGTTATGGGTGATAAATAGAAAGAATCTTTCTAAAATACCAGAAGATTTCAAGTTTCTGGTTTTTAAACTACGCTCTTTTAAATTACCTTCTATAATAAGGTTTCCATGTTCTATGAGTTCACAATGATGAACCACAAAAGATCCCATCCAACAGGTCATAAGATAAGAGATTAAAATTTGACTTGTAGTTACTCCTAATATTACGTGCGAAGTGTAACCAATCCCACCCCAAATAAAAATCCGCATCCAAATAGAAATTATTAGTTTCTTAAAGCAGTACTGCTGTTTAAGTTTTTTGTGCTTCAATATTTGGAAGTCTGCCACAATAAAAACAAATATTTTCCCTAAACATATTTCCAAAAAGTTATAAATAATTCGCAATAATTTATTCTTAATCTCTCCTAAGGGATGAAACTCCATATCGTTGTAAGTATTCACTTGAGTATGATGAGAAGGATGTACTATATCAAAGGTTTGCGGCTCGATAAAAATCAGCCAAGATAATATTAAATAAAAAAACTTATTGTCGATGCCAGGTAAATATTTATGCCAACATTCATGCATAAACTGTGCTAGTAAACATAGAATATAAACTCCTGGAAAAAACATAAAAAAGATTGAAAAAATATTTATTGAAGCATAAACATAAGGCAACAAAAATAGATATACCACCCAAGCCACTAAAGTAGTAAAAATTTTTACAGCTTGTTTATTCACTAATTTAGTATTAGCAATAATTGCCATATTTATTTCCTCGTAATAACAGGTTTAAAAAGAATTTACACTTTTTTAAAAGCCTTTTCAGCTTTCATCGTTCATTAGATAGTAACTATAAAATCTACAAATATACTATCTAAATTCAACAATATTTCACAATTATTAGACATAATACTGAATACTTCAGCTAGAAAATATAAGTTTTAATCTTTACACTATCTAAATTTTTATAGACATAATACTTGGTGAATATTAAACCTGTCTTATAAAATAGCGAATTATCTTTGAAAACTCTGCGTAGCTAACCTGCCAATACTTTTCGAATAAGTACCACCAGTCTTGAAATATAGGGCTGAAATCCCTGAAACTTTATGAGTAAAAGTCACTACAAAACCTTAAACGGAAGGTATGTAGAAGGCGAAGTGCCTATCCATTTACTTTGCGTCCTTCGGCTTTTAAAAACACTACTATTTTACGCAAAGCTGTACTAATGAATACAGACCAATACGGTTAAGTTAGCGCCAAAAATCTTAAACTGCGTAGGTTGATTTGAGGAACGAAACCCAACATTTTCGCTAGTTTGTTGGGTTTCACTTCGTTCAAAACAACCTACAATTATCCGTAACTGAACCATGTTGGAATATAGACGGGAAGTTTAGTTTTGTATTATTTGACTGATAGCGGCATAGTTAGTTTTATAAATAGGAAGTGTTTCTTTAGCCTGTACAGAGACAGATGTACTCTCTGGAATAGCTTGTAATAAATTTATTGCTTGCACCCATTTATTTTTTGCTCGCTGCTTAATTAGTGGCGAATGAGGTGAACTATTTACAAAAAGATTAGCTTCTATTGCTAGTTTTTGGGCTGATTCTAAGTTTGCTAAGGCTTGCTTTTCTACTAAGATTCTTTGACTGATAGATTTATAGTTAATCTGATAGTAAGCTAATTTCTTCTTTGCCCTGTCATAAACGGATGTTTGATGAGGAATACTATCTAATAAGATTATTGCCTGATGCCATTTAGTTTCTGCTTGTTGCCAGACTTTTAGAGGATGCGGTGGTTTTTGAACTAGAGAAGCAGCCTCCATACCGAATTTTTGAGCAGATTTAAACTTAGCATTTGCACTTTCTTCTTGAGTTAAACTTAGATTCATCTCCTGCCATTGGAGACTTTGTTCTTTAATTTTCCAGCTACTAAAACCCAAGATTAATAAACTTGAGACTATGATCAAAACCGAACTTACTATCTTGGGTGTCGAAAACTTTGGTAATATTTGTATATGCTGGCTAATAGTTTCTTTATTATGATTTTCTTGTTCTATGTTTTTTAGGGCTTGTTCTGCCTGTTCCCTTAAAGTGTCACCCTGAATAATTAAAACAGCAATTTGTTCTTGGAGATGATCACAATCATTAAGAATATCGGTCAATTCTTGAAATTTACTGTCACTCGATATAATTAATTCGTGGTCATCATCTAACCATTCTAAGGCAAAGCCAGATTTCCCACAAAAAGCAGACACTCCTAATAAAATATTTAATAAGCTACGACTATTTTTAATAGTATTAAAAACATAATTTAATTCCTGTCTTAATTGTAATAATTCATTTTGATAATTATTAATTTTTTGAATTTGATTTTCTAAAATATGAGATTTTTCAAAGACTAAGTTAATTTTTAAATTTTCAGAAATTATCTGAAATTGTGCAAATAAGCTGAGATGATTAATATCAGAATTTAGTTGATTCACTAAGCTATCATCACTGAGAATATCAGCAGCTATTGCTTGCAAAAAATAACCCCATTCTATCCAGTCCTCGATTTTGGATTGTAAATCAGTTAATGAGATTTTAGTTTTTGAATGTCCAAATTTGTCTGCGATCGCTGGATCTACTAATCCAACACTAGGTAGAAACAAACTAGCTACAGTATCTATTCGAGGAAGTGTAGCGATCGCAGAATTTTTGACGTTCTCCAATCTCAATTCCTGAGCAATTAATTTTTTAATATTTCGTAGTTGTTCTTGAGCATTATTGATCGAGATAATTTGTTCCATGATTTTATTAGAATCGCCAATAGTCAGTTTTAGATTCTGAATTAGTGTTGGCAATTCGCTAACAAGTATTTCTAGGT
This sequence comes from Desmonostoc muscorum FACHB-395, assembly GCF_014698035.1. GTDB lineage: Bacteria > Cyanobacteriota > Cyanobacteriia > Cyanobacteriales > Nostocaceae > Nostoc > Nostoc muscorum_A. The sequence continues at coordinate 69,255 of NZ_JACJSF010000017.1, read as the reverse complement.
TAGCCATAAATACCTCTTAGGGATTTGTCGAAAGTTTATGCGAAACAATTAAAATAGCTGGAGTCAGAACATAACCACACATCTAAGCATCCTAGTTGAGTGACAAATCTTAGGATCTATAAAATGTATAATTCCCGTAAATCCTGGTAAAGTAACAATTTCAGTTTAAAAATCCCAGAGAAAGACAAAATTACCCATTCACTAACCTATGAATGAAGTTGATTTAGCATTTACCCCAGCACTAGAGTTGGCGCAATTAATTCGTCGCCGGGAAATATCACCGCTAGAGTTGGTAGAAATATATTTAGAACGGATTGAGCAATTAAATCCCCAATTAGGAAGTTATTTTACGGTGACGGCAGAACTAGCGATCGCAGATGCCAAAGCCAAAACAGAATTATTGACAACTACCTCAGAACTACCGCCATTTTTTGGTGTGCCAATTTCCATTAAAGACCTCAATGCTGTAGCTGATGTTACCTGTACTTATGGAAATCCAGTATTACTGAACAATATACCTAACTATGATGATGGAGTTGTAACGCGGATTAAGCAAGCCGGGTTTACTATTCTTGGTAAAACAGCCACTTCTGAATTAGGTTCATTCCCTTACAGCGAACCCACGGGTTTTCCTCCAGCGAGAAATCCGTGGAATTTAGAATATACCCCTGGCGGTTCCAGTGGTGGCGCGGCGGCGGCGGTAGCAGCAGGATTATGTGCGATCGCTCAAGGTTCTGATGGCGGTGGTTCAATTCGTGGCCCTGCGGCTTGTTGTGGTTTGGTAGGACTCAAACCATCCAGGGGCAGAGTGAGTAAAGCACCCGTAGGCGAACGCCTCGCTGGAATTGCCGTCAACGGCCCCATCGCCCGGACTGTGGCTGATGCTGCTGCCCTATTGGATACTATATCTGGCTATGTCACAGGCGATCCTTACTGGTTGCCAGATCCCGAACCATCATTTCTCGCTGCTACTCAGACAAAATTGGGTGCTTTGCGAATTGCCTTTGATACTAATATTTCTCCTTTAGGAGAAGCTGATGCTAACTGTCAGCAAGGTGTCCGTCAAACAGTCCAGTTATTAGAACAACTCGGCCACCATGTTGAACAGAAATCCCCAGATTTTAGCGGTTTAGTTGAACCATTTCAAATCGTTTGGCAAGCTGGGGTAGCTGCGTCAGGACTTCCTGTTGAAGCCATGCAACCATTAAATCGTTGGCTATTTGCACGCACAGGTTCTGTTGCTGACTATCTCAAAGCGGTTTCCCAAATGCAGATTGTGGCACGACAGATTGTAGCCTTTTTCGATACTGTGGATGTGCTGGTATTGCCAGTTTATCTCCATTCACCTATCCGCGTTGGGGAATGGGCTTCCCTGAGTCCAGAAGAGACATTCCAAAATATTATTGAGTGGATTGCCCCTTGTCCACCTGCGAATGCAACTGGACAACCTGCGATCGCAATTCCTGTAGGTTTTGATAGTAAGGGTTTACCCATCAGTGTGCAACTAATTGGTAAACCTGCGGCTGAAGCTACCCTCATCAACCTAGCAGCACAATTAGAAGCGGCTAACCCTTGGATTCATCATCGTCCAGCCTTTGCGATATCAGGCTAATCATGCAGGCATCCCTGGAACAACTTTCGCAAATTATTGTGTTTGCAGGTTTAGAAACAGCAGACAAAGTAAATTTGCAACCTCATACTCAGGTGCAACGCTATCGCAAAGGAGAGATTATTCTCCATGAGGGTGATGTCTTACCAACAAAACTCTATGCTGTTGCCAGTGGAGAAATTCAAGTTACCAAAATAGCAATGACGGGGAAAGAAACGATTCTCCGCACCTTAACGGCTGGGGAAATTTTTGCGGCTCCTGCTTTATTAGGCAATGGAATTTCCCCAGCAACCGTAACTGCTGAATCTGATTGTGAAATTCTCACTATAGAAAGAGATGCTTTATTAAAAGCGATTGGACAAAACCCTGAGATTGCATTACGAATGCTGATGGTGTTTAACAGTCGGATTCAGCAATTGCATGAAACAGTCCACGGATTAGTTTCTGAAAGAGCTATTGTTTGCCTTGCCAGATTAATTCAATATTTTGCTGCCGAATCAGGAACTGAATTAAATCCACAAGGCGAGTCTTTAAAAGTCAAATTGTCTTATTATCGCATGGCTCGCAGCAGTGGCATTACTTACGAAGAATGTGTGCGGTTAATTAAAAGTCTCAAGTCAGTAATTGACTATCGTCGTGGTGGGACGATTATCATACTCGATCCTAAGAAATTAGATGCGATCGCTTCTGGAAATATAGATCATTGAAGAAGAATTCAGAAGTCAGAATTCAGGAGTCAGAATCAAGACGCTCGTAGAGAAGCCATGCCGTTGGCGCAGCCTCTCGTAGAGAAGGCTTTACCTGCGCTATCCGCTTTTTCGTTCAGAAGTCAGAATGAATTCTGAATTCTGTTCGATAACATTTGTTACAAGTTTCCAGAGATCCAGGACTTACACAAAAAATAGCCCAAACCTTTATTCTCTGGTAGGGGCAATTCATGTAGACGCGAAGCAGCTTCCCGCGTGTAGTTTTGCGTAAGTTCTAAGATCGAAAAAGGTAACATTTTGATGTATTGCCTTTTTCCATAAGGGATTTACAACAGAATTTAAGAGTCATAATTGAGAATGGGCTACGCAAAACGGAAGTAAAACACGCTTTATTCCTGGCTTTGAAACTTAGCTTGTATACAATACCCAACTTGAAAACTGCTGTACGTATCCCGCAACCCGAAAAATTTAACGTCTACAACGACTCTAAATAGCTCAAAAGATCGGCCATTTCTTGGCTGCTAGGCTGGAATTTTGGCATTGGCGGGGTTTCGCCACTGATTACCTGGTGAATCAATCCATATTGAGACTTATGCTTGGAAACAGCTTGCAAACTCGGCCCTACTCGCCCGTCTGCTTCCAAACCATGACAACCAGCACAGTTAATTTGAAAGATTGCGTGTCCTTGAACTGGGTTTCCTGTTAGAGATAAAACACTCTTGACATAAGGATCGGAGGCTTGAACCAACTGAACACCAAAAAAGCCCAAAGGGACTGATAGCAGTATGGCCAGCGTCAATAAAACGATGCGCTGAATCAAAATTTCAGGTTTGGTAATCTGGTTATCCAAAAGGTTTGCGGTGAATGTCTAGGTGTGCTAAAAAGTTTTCTTTTCCTACACATAGCTTAAAAGTTCTTGATCGTGTCTGCAAGCACAGAAGACTATTTTTTTCTGAGCAGTTGCCCTTCAAAAAGTCTATAGGACGCAGGATTCATACTAAATTTGGTAAAATCAAAAACAGGCAACGAATATTTAATCATTACAAAGAGGAGATTTCCAGTGGTTGAACCCCTGCTATCAGGTATTGTCCTTGGTCTAGTTTTCGTCACCCTCGCCGGACTGTTTTACGCTGCCTATAAGCAATACAAGCGCCCCAATCAGTTGGGCGGTTGAGGAAGAGTGAGTGCTGAGTTTTGAGTGCTGAGTGCTGAGTAGGGGAGACTAAGGAGGGCAAATAAGCAATTTTTCTCCCCACTCCCACTTTTGTTATTGCACAATTCTGTAGAAAGTAAGTGATGTGTTGCCGTAAACCTTCTCGCGGCAAATTTCCCAAGAGGGAATCTCTGGCGGTGTCCAACCTTGTGAGGCGTGTTCAACTGCGATTTCGCCACTAGGATCTAAAAGTTGATAGTGAGCGATCGCTTCTAATACTGGTTGGAACAATCCACTGGCATAAGGTGGATCAAAGTAAATTCTATCGAATTGCTTGCCTGATAAAGTCTTTAACTGCTGCGTAATATCTCCCCGCAATACCCGAAATTCTTGCTCGTCGGCATTAGCTACCTGCTGCCAATTTTGTTGGATGGTGGCACAGGCTCGGCTCGATTGTTCAATTCCCACTGCTAGGCTGGCTCCTCTACACAAAGCCTCTGCGCCCATTGAACCAGTACCGGCGCACAAATCTAGCCAGCGACAACCTGCAATTTCTCCCTGCCAAATATTAAAGACTGCCTCCCTTACCCGCGCACTGGTAGGTCTAGTTTCTTTCCCTGGTAAAGTCTTTAGCTGGCGATTACCGTAAATTCTCAGGCTCATTGGTTATTAGTCATTGGTCATTAGTCATTCGTCATTAGTCATTAATTTTAGACAAAGGACAAAGAACAAATGACAAAAATAGATTAGGCAGGAATTTTTTCACGGACTTGAGCAACAAAATTAGACAAGATTTGCAATCCAATATTAGAGGATTTTTCGGGGTGAAATTGAACTGCCATAAGATTTTCGTGAGCGATCGCAGCTGTGATGGTTTGAGTACCGTGGGTGATGGTTGCTGCACGGATTAGCGGGTCTATTGGGTCAACATAGTAAGAATGGACAAAATATACCCAAGGATCGGACGGCAAATGCTCCCACAAAATACTTTTTGCCTGAGTCATTTCCAGCTGATTCCAACCCATGTGAGGAATAGTGATGTCAGGTTCTGGACGAAATCGGCGCACTTTTCCTTTGATAATTCCTAGTCCTGGTTGGGTACCTTCTGCACTTGATTCAAAGAGAATTTGCAATCCTAAACAAATTCCCAAAAAAGGTTTACCAGATGCGATCGCATCTTTAATAGGTTGTTCCAAACCACGCGCTCGCAGGTGTTGTACTGCTGGATCAAATGCTCCCACTCCCGGCAGAACTATTGCATCTGCCTGCTCTAATTCCTTTGGAGAATAAGTAACATTAGGAGTTGCCCCAGCTTTTTCCAACCCTTTACAGACTGAGTGCAAATTTCCCATCTCGTAGTCTACGACCGCAATTACTGGCATTTACCTGCTCCTTGTAAATTTATTAATGGAGGGTTTTTCTATTCTAAATAATATTTGTTATGAAGAAAAGAATTCTATTAACTTCTTTTGACATTTGCCTAAAATATCAACAGTCAAAATTCTTCTGATGATTTATTACTTGAAGTTACCAAACTCGATCTGATACCAGATGACTTAAATTTTTTACGCCAGTTACCCGTAGATGTCCAACTTGCCAATACTCAGGTAATGGAAAAAATCAATGCAATTCAACCCGAAGACATTATCTGTTGTGAGCAGGCTGCAATCCTTACACAATTAAGTGTGGAAGCATTTGCTAGCTGTGGAGAAATTAGAAGTTGATATAGAAAAATTAGTGGAGAAAGAAGCATCAATTTAGATTAGCCACGACTGCGGTCAATTTGTTTTTACTATTTAGGCTTGGACTACTTAGACCAAAATCAACTTACGATCCGTTGTCTTTTTACCCACGTCCCGGTTCTAAATCAAGAAAATTTGATGGGAGTTCTTGCAAATTTCGTATTAATTATTAACAAACTGGCACTTTCATCAAGTTGTTAATGTCTGTATGGTGAAAGAAATATCTAAGTATATGTTGCCATTGTTACTAATTTTCCCAATTGCTCAATCAACTCCTATCACACCACCACCTGAAGAAGTTGTACAAACACAAGAAGTACGTGCTTTACCAGGTCAATTGGATACAGTGCCAACTTTTAACAGTAATAGTCCAGAATTGGTGTTGAAAGAAGGAATTTTACTCTCCACTTTTCCACCAGATGGCAAAAAAGTGCCAACAGCGCATTTAAATTTTCCCTTTCGGGGACGATTTGATATTTTTGCCCATCACGTTGCTAGGGCTGAACCATCAGAGAATTTGAGATCGCTCTATTTAGGGATAATTTTGCACAACCCTAGTTCGGAAGCAGTAAAGGTAAATATTTGGCAGGCGGCGAGTTATTTGAGTCAACCGGATGCACCATTTATTCAATTACCATCTTTTAGCCAAAATCCTTTAGGGACAATTTTTGCTGGCCCAGGCGATCGCGTCATGTCTGATGTGCTGCGGGGACGACGACAAGAGATTTTCCCTGCCCAAATTGAGATTCCAGCAAAGCAAAGTCGGATGTTACTAAATTTACCAATCCCTGTACAGGGATTGACACCACCTCTGAATGGTCGGTCGACATTGCTCCGATTGCAAAGTAATGGCACTGTCTATGCAGCTAGCCTAGCGATGTTTGCACGGGTGAATTCTGATGGCAGCGAGCGATCGCCTACTTTAGAAGAGTGGCAGAATTTACTAGATAATGGTGATTTGGCTGGGCCACGGGATAAAGCGCCCACTCCTCTAGAGGAAACTGGCAAACCAAGAATTTATGGGCGTGTTGCTGGAGTGGCCAGTGGTTCAAGATGGAGAGCCTTATTAGTAGATAATCCTAAAGCCAGGTATCTAACTATTCCCCAGCCTGGTCAAGTGTTTTCCTACGCCCTGAGTACCCTACATGGCGGTATGTTAGGAACTGGTCAAATTCAAAGTTCGCCTATGCTGGTGCGCTATCCTGACACCGCATATCGCGCTCATGGCAACTATGGAATTCAATATAATCTCAAGTTGCCCCTATACAACAATACTCAAAGTCCTCAAACTGTAAGTGTGTCCATACAAACCCCACTGAAGGAGAATCAGTTAGTCAAACCGGGGTTACGCTTTCTGAGTACACCAGCCCGTGAAGTATTTTTTCGAGGGACAGTGCGGGTACGTTACAAAGATGAGCAAAATCAGCCGCAAACTAAGTTTGTACATTTAGTACAAAAGAGGGGTCAACCAGGGGAACCCTTAGTTTCATTAAATATGAAAGCTGGCGATCGCTCCTTAGTAGAAGTAGACTTTCTCTATCCACCAGATGCCACACCACCGCAAGTATTAACAGTGTCAACTCAGGCGGAAAGTCGGTAAGAAATGATGGGTAGTTGGTATAGCTTTTTTCTAATTACCAATTACCTATTAAACTAACGCTCTTCCATCACTCTCTCCAGAGTAAAAAACAATAATCTCTGCTAGCTCAAGCTTCTTTTAAACTAGATATAAGACATCACACAAGGTCATTACAGATGGTTGCAACTCCAAATTCTAGCTATATTTCTCCAGAAGATTATCTCAAAGGAGAAGAAACTAGTCCTATCAAGCATGAATATAGACAGGGACAGGTTTATGCAATGGCAGGAGCAAGTAATACCCATGTAATTATTAGCGGAAATGTGTTTGCTATGCTAAGAAATCATTTGCGCGGGAGTGGTTGTCAGGCTTATATCTCAGACACTAAAGCACATATTGAGTCGATTAATGTCTATTACTATCCCGATGTTATAGTAAGTTGTGACCAACGAGATAGAGCTTTTAACAACTTTCTGCGTTACCCTTGCTTAATTGTAGAAGTGTTATCTCCGACAACAGAAGCCTTTGACCGAGGTGATCAATTTGCTGACTACCGACAGATGGAATCACTTCAGGAATATGTACTTATAAGTCAAACTCGATTAAATGTTGAGTGTTTTCGCCGTAACCCAGAGAGCCAATGGGTACTTTATCCTTATGGAAAAGAAGATATAATTCATCTGGCAAGTGTGGATTTTCGGTGTGCTGTTGCAGATTTTTATGAGGATGTTACTTTTGAATCGCTGTAATTGACTGACTACTAGCTTAAAAGCCAGAAACCAGAACATTGAGGATTTAAAAATGTGTTTTTATAAAGCAAAATAAAAAGGCAAAAGAAAATTTCTTTTGCCTTTTTACTTTTTAGATTTTAATAGAGACGCGAAATTTCAAGTCTCTATTCGTCGTCGAAATCATCCTCGTCGTCTTCCTCTTCTTCCTCGAAATCGTCGTCGTCTACGACTTCATCGGCGATTAATTCATCTTCATCATCTAGAACTGACCTCTCTGCACGTCTGCTACCAAAACCAGATTCCCCAAGAGTCGGAGAATCTAAATTATAGGTACGAGCTGTGCGGTCATCTAAGACCATATCCAGAGGATCATCAACTTCATCCAAGACACTACTGCTAATCTCAGCAGCATAATCATCGATCGCACCGGGTTCTTCATAAGTATTGTACCCAGTACCAGCCGGAATCAATCGCCCGATAATCACGTTTTCCTTTAATCCGCGCAGCCAGTCAGATTTGCCTTCGATAGCTGCTTCGGTAAGTACCCGTGTTGTCTCTTGGAATGATGCGGCGGAAATAAAGCTGTCGGTGTTCAACGATGCTTTGGTGATACCTAACAATACTGGGGTATACTGGGCCCTCGCACCGCCTGTAATTGCCATAGCTTCGTTCACCTGCTCAACTTGGCGCAGTTCCACCAATTCGCCGGGGAGCATGGTGGTGTCACCACCATCATCAATCCTGACTTTGTTGGTCATTTGGCGAACAATTACTTCAATGTGCTTATCGGAAATATCAATCCCTTGAGACTGGTACACCATTTGCACTTCATTCACCAAGAATGTCTGTACCTTCTGTAAAGCAAGGCTAGCACAAGCATAGATTCCATCTTCGGAACCTAGGCTAAAGAAGATTTCCAAAATTTCGTGGGGATTAGATGGGCCATCAGTTAACGGTTGTCCCGCTAATACTATTGATCCATCTGGCACAATCAAGTTTTGTCCAGGGCCCAGAGGATAATCTGTCACCACGCCATTTGATTCTACGACCTTAATAGCGATCGCTTCATCACCACTTTCAGCGTAAACTACCTTAACTTCTCCGCCTCGCCGACACAAAATACAGGCTTCTTTCGGTTTACGAGCTTCAAGTAGTTCCTCAATTCGAGGCAAACCTTGAATAATATCTCCGGTTTTGGCGCGTTCAAACACCAGCAACACCAAGTTATCACCCCGTTGTACTAAATCGCCGTCTTCTATCTGCAACACAGCACCAGGGCTGACTCGATAAGGGCGACCGATACGGGTAGTAACAACGTAGTTTTTAGTACTCAGAGCTGATTCCCCACCAGATGCAGCAGCGGCATTTTTAATATCTACTACCTGTCCTGATTCTGGAGCAAAAACTCCAGGAGCAAGTTCTGTACCTTCTACTAGCAAGTCACCCACTTTCACTTTTGGCTGAGTACTAGTATTAATGGTAAGTCTGTCAGCGTCACGCAACACTAAGCAGCGACGCACGTTTTCGGTTCCTTTGCGGACACCTCGCACTTCCCCACCTTCTTTACACAAGATTTGGGTACGTGCGACTACAGAACCTGGGGCGATGGTTAACCCATCGTATACCTCAAGTGTTGTCTGGGTGCTACCTTGGGTGGCATCGGCGGTAATGTCTCGACGAATTACCAAGGATTCCAAAATTACCAGTTGTAAACGTTGAACTTCTGGGTCTTCAGTATCCTCTACTAATTCAATATCTGCTGCCAGGGGTGAAGCATTATGGTCTTGTTCCCCTTCTTGCTCAATTTCCAGCACTAGCTGGGTTCGCAGCAGTTCTACACCTTCAACAGATTTGACACGTTCTGAATCTTTGTAAGGTAGTCTTTGTACGGCTCTTAATTGAATCGATCGCCCGGTTTGTTGACTTACCGATGTAGTGGATGGCACATCTGGATTATCTGGTACGGCAAACTCGACTACTGGACGACTCAATAGGGCAGGGCCTTCTGGTGTCTCCACATACTGGATATAACGCAATTCCGTGGCGACATTGCCTTGGAATTCCTCACCTGGTTGGATGAAGGTGTTATCTCGCCCGATGACTGATTCTGGATCGTCCACCATCAGCAGTTCGCCTGGCTTCACTACGACTTCCCGCAGGATGTCGTTTTTCTGGGTCACTTCTACCACACCACTGTTTTGGCAGAAGATATCTTTCACGACTTCGGTACCAGCTTCGACAAACTGACCGTCTTCCACCAACAGCAAGGAGATATCTTTATTAACTTCGTGGCTTTCTTCAGGAATCCACAACAAGGTACCGCCCTGCACGACTTCATAGCCTAGCTTAGCTTTACCTTTTTTCTGGACTTCTACACCTGCGAATTTTAGGAATCCACCAGTGGTTGTGCGATAGCGGTCATCAATTAACTCAGCGACTACTTGACCATTTTGCACTTTTGTGCCTGGTGTAGCTCGGAGGTTAAATACCTGGTTGTTGCCAGTAGATACTAAGTAGTTATTACGACCTTGAGAACTTTGGACTGTCACGGTTGCCTGGTCTAAAACCACAGAAGCAGTGATAATCTCAATTTCCCTGGTACTCTTACCTGGGGTAGCTTCTGGCAAGCGCACCACACCGCCGTGTAAACTGGCTAATTTGGTTTCTGCTAAAACTCCATTAGCAGCGATCGCATCACCATTTTTCACCACCAATTCTGCACCAGGCGGCAAGTTGTAAACTTCCCCAGACAAAATCCAAATCAAACCACCCCGTGCGGCTGTGGTTGTGGTATTGCCTTGACGGTCGGTTTTTTGCTCTGGAACAACTTCGGCAAATTGCACTTCCCCTGCTAAGTCAGAAGCTACGTCTTTAACTGCTTTTTCTGTATTAGTCCGAGTTGTCCGTCCACCAAGGGCAACCTCTGCCAACAACTGACCTTGTTTTACCTTATTTCCGTCAAATACATATAGTGTTGAACCTTGGGTAAGATGAACCTCTTGGTTCTCTGGAGTAACATCACCTACTTTTGTTGGCTCCAAAAGCATGATGCCATTAGCTTCAACATAGAGGGCATCTTCCCCGTGGCGGGTACGATATGTTCTGGTTTTCAGTTTGCGGGGAAGCTTGACAGTCCCATCAATTTTGGAACGAACTTGTTGCGCCACTTCTCCAGTAAACACCCCACCAGTGTGGAATGTCCGCATGGTTAGCTGAGTACCAGGTTCACCGATACTTTGGGCAGCAATAATCCCTACAGCTTCGCCCAAGTCCACCATCTTGGCGTGTGCCAAACTCCAGCCGTAGCAGTGTTGACAGACAGAACGTGCGGCTTCACAAGTTAGGGGCGATCGCACCACAACTTCTCCCACCCCAGACTTTTCAATTTTCTTCGCCAAGTCTTCAGGAATTGGCGAATTGCGGGCTGCAATCAATTCTTTTGTGACCGGATGCACCACATCTTCGCCAATTACCCGTCCCATCAAGCGGGTTCCTAGAGGAATCAAGGTTTTAGCACCTTCTGTCATTGGTCGAATCGCTAGACCTCTAGTGGTGCCGCAGTCAAATTCCCGAATAATTACATCCTGGGATACGTCCACCAAACGGCGGGTGAGATAACCAGAGTCAGCCGTCCGTAAGGCAGTATCCACTAATCCTTTTCTGGCACCGTAAGACGAAATAATGTATTCCGTCACAGTTAGCCCTTCACGGAAGTTGGTTTTGATCGGTAAATCGATAATTTCCCCTTGAGGATCTGCCATCAGTCCCCGCATCCCCACCAACTGCCGGACTTGTGAGATGTTACCCCGTGCCCCGGAGAATGCCATCATATATACGGAGTTAAGGGGATTAGTCTTCTTGAAGTGAACGACTACTTCATCTTTCAAAGCTTCACTGGTACCATTCCAAGTATCGATTACCTTTTGGAAGCGTTCTACTTCAGTGATTTCTCCCCTTTGATAACGGGTTTCAGTAGCGCGAATTTCTTCCTCGGCTGCTTCTAAGAGTAATCGCTTAGTTGGTGGTATCATCAAGTCATCTACACTGATGGAAACCCCTGCTTTGGTAGCATAGCGAAATCCCAAATCTTTCAATTTGTCCGCCATCACTGCGGTTCGCGCTGTACCATAATTCGTAAAGGCCCAAGAAATTAAATTTCTCAGTTGACCTTTGTCAACCACGCGATTGCGAAAAATCATTTTTTCGTTAGTCATTAATCATTAGTCCTGAGTCATCAATAATTAATAATTCGTAATACTCGCCAAACGCGAGAAGCAAGCTACGTAATTCGTAATTAAAGGATTAATTACGAATTACGAATTAGAAATTACGAATTAACTTGCTAGTGCTTCCTGAATGGCATTGTTGTAAATAACGCGGCCAGGAGTTGTGTATATATACTGTGAAAGTACATTGCCCTTAGCGTCTTGTCTGACTCGACGGAACTTATAGAGTAATGTGCGGGTACCATCCTCATTTTCCGTCACTTTCACGGGTTCTGTATCCGGTTGGTCTGATTCTATTTCGCCGTCAAACCTTACGTAAATATAGGCGTGCAAGTCAATTTGATCTTGCTGGAAAGCCATAATTACATCTTCCAGCGAAGAAAAGTAATTTCCTGCCCCTTTTGTCGCACCGGGATTTTCTGCCGTTAAATAATAGGCTCCCAATACCATGTCTTGGCTAGGCGTGATGATGGGTTTACCTGTGGCTGGTGACAAAATATTGTTAGAAGCCAACATCAACAACCGCGCTTCAGCCTGACTTTCTAACGACAACGGGACGTGTACCGCCATTTGGTCGCCGTCAAAGTCGGCGTTAAATGCTGGACACACCAGAGGATGCAGTTGAATTGCTCTACCTTCTACTAAAATCGGTTCAAAAGACTGAATACCCAAACGGTGCAACGTTGGTGCCCGGTTTAGCATTACAGGGTGTCCTTCAATCACCTCTTCCAGCACATCCCAAACACTGGGATCATTGCGGGATATCAGCTTTTTCGCAGCTTTGATGTTATTTACCATCCCGCTACGAATCAGGCGGTTAATTACAAATGGTTGAAATAGCTCAATTGCCATTTCTCTAGGCAAACCGCACTGGTGAATTTTCAGCTTTGGCCCGACCACAATTACCGAACGTCCAGAGTAGTCAACTCGTTTACCTAACAAGTTTTGTCGGAAACGTCCTTGCTTACCCTCAATAATGTCGGACAAAGATTTCAGTGGTCGGTTATTTGCCCCTACCACAGTGCGTCCCCGACGACCATTGTCAATCAAAGCATCCACTGCTTCTTGCAGCATCCGCTTTTCGTTCCGCACAATAATTTCTGGTGCCAAAATTTCCTGCAAGCGTGCCAAACGATTGTTGCGGTTAATTACCCGCCGATACAAATCATTTAAATCGCTCGTGGCAAACCGTCCGCCATCTAGTTGCACCATTGGGCGCAAGTCGGGCGGAATCACGGGAATGACTGCCATTACCATCCACTCTGGTTTAGAACCAGTGGCGATAAAGTTGTCAATCACCCGCAGTCGCTTAATTAGCTTGGCTCTCTTTTGTCCCTTAGCGTTGCCAATTTCTTCGCGTAGGCTTTCGGCTTCTTGTTCCAAATTGATATCAGCAAGCAAACGCAACAGCGCTTCAGCACCAATACCTACCTCTACGCCTTGCAGCACAGAATCTTCGCTATAAATTTGGTCTTCTATTTCCAACCACTGGTCTTCACTCAGCAGTTGTTTGTAACTTAAAGTTTCGGCATTACCTGCACTCAGGACAACATAAGAGTTGAAATAGACAATCTGCTCGACATCCCGCAATGGCATATCCAATAGGATGGAAATATAGCTAGGAATGCCTTTGAGATACCAAACGTGAGCTACTGGTGCGGCGAGTTTAATATAGCCCATGCGGTGCCGACGCACCCGTGACTCGGTGACTTCTACCCCACAGCGCTCACAGACAATACCTCTATGACGAACTCTTTTATACTTACCACAATGGCATTCCCAATCTTTCGCTGGACCAAAGATGCGCTCACAAAATAAGCCATCCATTTCTGGCTTGAGAGTTCGGTAATTAATCGTTTCTGGCTTGGTAACTTCACCGACTACTTGACCATTAGGCAATGTTCTTTCGCCCCACTGCCGAATGCGTTCGGGGGAAGCCAAGCCGATTTTTACGTAGTCAAACTGATTAGTTTGGGCAGGTCTCATACTTAAGTGCTGAGTTTCGAGTTATGAGTTTTGAGTATATTTAGTTTTACAACATTGGGAACGGGGCATTGGGCATTGGGCATTTTTCCCATTCCCTATGCCCGATGCCCGATTCTCTAATTCTTATTCGTCATCTTCCAGCGATTCGCGGGAAAGAGATTCATAAGTTGGTCGAGGAGGTGTGCGACGGGCTGATTGGTCTGCCATCAAATCGACTTCCACATCTAGGGAACTGCCGTCTGCTTGGGTTTCTACCTTGTGTACAGCAATATCCAATCCTAATGATTGCAACTCGCGCATTAGCACCTTAAAGGATTCTGGAGTTCCAGGACGAGGAATTGCCTTACCTTTAACGATCGCATTTAACGCTTCATTCCGTCCTTGCATATCGTCAGATTTAACTGTCAGCAATTCCTGTAAGGTGTAAGCTGCACCAAAGGCTTCCAATGCCCACACTTCCATTTCTCCAAACCGTTGACCACCTTGTTGTGCTTTACCACCCAAGGGTTGCTGAGTCACCAGTGAGTATGGGCCTGTAGAACGGGCGTGGATCTTATCATCGACCAAATGCACCAGTTTCAGCATATAAGCCACACCGATGGTAATTGCTCGGTCAAAGGGTTCGCCTGTACGACCGTCATACACCATGATTTTGCCTGGATTATCTGGGTTATATACCCAGTCTTTCCCTGTTTCGTCTCGTGCTTCTTGCAATTTGCCATGCACGATTCGGCGAGATGTCTCTTCACCGTACATTTCATCAAAGGGAGTAATCTTAAATCGGACTCCCAAGGTCTGACCAGCCCAACCCAAGAGGCATTCAAATACTTGTCCGACGTTCATCCGGCTGGGTACACCCAAGGGGTTAAGTACAATGTCCACTGGTGAACCATCGGGCAAATAAGGCATATCTTCTGCCGGTAATATCCGAGAAATAATCCCTTTATTACCGTGCCGTCCTGCCATTTTGTCGCCAACTTGGATTTTGCGTTTTTGGGCAACGTACACCCGGACTACCATATTGGCTCCTGGTGGCAGTTCATCGCCTTGTTCACGAGTAAACAAGCGCACATCAACTACGCGGCCTTTTTCACCGTTAGGGACTCGCAGGGAATTGTCGCGCACATCCCGCGCTTTTTCACCGAAAATCGCCCGCAATAGTTTTTCTTCTGGTGGTTGGTCAGATTCACCTTTGGGTGTTACCTTACCCACCAAGATATCTCCAGCTTCTACCCATGCCCCTATACGAATGATTCCTTGTTCATCCAATTGGCGCAAAGCATCTTCCCCGACGTTGGGAATTTCTCTGGTAATTTCTTCTGGCCCCAGTTTGGTTTGTCTAGCTTCAATTTCATATTTTTCAATGTGAATTGAGGTGTAGACATCATCCTGCACCAGTCTTTCAGAGATTAAAATCGCGTCCTCGTAGTTGTAGCCTTCCCAAGGCATATAGGCAACGACGATATTTTGTCCTAGCGCCAATTCACCGCCTTCGGTGGAGGAGCCATCAGCCAATACCTGACCAGCAACAACCCGTTCACCAATGCGGACGAGAGGTTTTTGATTTAAACAGGTGTCTTGGTTTGAGCGTTGGTACTTGGAAAGGGTGTATCTAATTTCGGAGGTGTTAGGTTTAGGACGGACGCGAATTTCTGTAGCATCCACATAAGTAACATCGCCATCGGTACGCGATACAATCACCATCCCGGAGTCTCTTGCTCCTTGGGCTTCCAAACCAGTACCCACCAAAGGACGTTCTGGCTTCAGCAGAGGTACTGCTTGCCGTTGCATGTTCGATCCCATCAGCGCTCGGTTAGCGTCATCATGCTCCAAGAAGGGAATCATGCTGGTTGCTACCGACACAATCTGTACGGGAGATACTGCTACGTAGTCCACCTGTTCTGGTGTTGTGGTGGAAAATTCTTGACGATAACGGACTGGCACTAGTGGGCCAATAATGTGCCCAGTTTCATCTACAGGAATATCCCCAGGAGCAACCCGTAGATCGTCTTCTTCATCGGCTGTCATGTAGGCTGGAGGCAAGTCAAATCTGACTCGTCCATTTTCCACAGGTCTAAATGGCGTTTCGAGGAAGCCGTACAAGTTAACCCGCGCATGGGTTGCTAAGGAGCCAATCAATCCGGCGTTGGGGCCTTCTGGTGTCTCAATGGGGCAAATGCGTCCATAGTGACTAGGGTGAATATCCCGCACGGCAAAACCGGCGCGTTCGCGGGTTAAACCACCAGGGCCAAGGGCGCTCAGACGGCGTTTGTGGGTCAGTTCTGCCAGAGGATTGGTTTGATCCATGAACTGACTTAACTGGCTGGAACCAAAGAATTCTTTAATTGCTGCTACCAATGGTTTGGGGTTCACCAAGGAAGCGGGGGTTAGCACTTCAGCATCGGATACGGTCATCCGTTCCCGAATGATTCTCTCTAAGCGGTTTAAGCCTACTCTTACTTGGTTTTGCAGCAATTCACCGACGCTTCTAACTCGACGGTTGCCTAAGTGGTCAATGTCATCGATGTTACCGATGTCATACTCTAGGTTAATTAGGTAATCTACGGCTGCCAAAATATCGCCAGCAGTCAACACCCGCATGGTGTCTGGGACTGAAAGACGCAATTTCTTGTTGAGTTTGTACCGTCCAACGCGACCAAGGTCATAACGTTTCGGGTCAAAGAAACGAGAATCTAAGAGTTGTTGTCCACCTAAGACCGTGGGTGGTTCACCGGGACGCAGTTTCCGATATAACTCCATCAGGGCTTCTTCTTCAGAAAATTGCCCTTCTTTTTCGATGGTTTTTTGGAAATATTCGGGGTGGCGTAAAGCGTCAAAGATTTCGTTGTCTGATAACCCTAAAGCTTTTAGTAGTACCTGCGCTGAGAGTTTGCGGGTTTTGTCGATACGTACCCACACCAAATCGTTACGGTCTGTTTCAAATTTCAGCCATGCTCCCCGGTTAGGAATTAAGCTAGCTGAATAAGTACGTCGCCCGTTTTTGTCGATTTCTGATTTGTAATAAACGCCTGGCGATCGCACGATTTGGTTGACAATTACCCGTTCGGCTCCGTTAATAATGAACGTGCCGCGATCGGTCATCAAAGGCAAGTCACCAATGAATACCTCTTGCTCTTTGATTTCCCCGGTTTCCTTATTAATCAACCGTGTGGGAACATACATTTGGACGGCATAAGTACTATCCCGCCGCTTGGCTTCTTCGACGCTATACTTTGGCTCTTTGAGTTTGTAGTTATGACCCAAAAAGTGCAATTCTAATTTGCCCGTATAATCTGTAATAGGACTAAAGGAGTTAAGTTCTTCTATCAGCCCTTCTTCCAAAAACCAGCGAAAGCTCGATCGCTGGATTTCAATCAAGTCGGGCAACAGAAAGGCGGGTTCCATGTATGTTTCTTTAGTCATGCCTCTTCCTTTGTCAACCTGGTAAAATTTTCCCTTGGACACTGCTGTTTTACGCTTCCCACTGCTAGTCAGTGTCCTTAGTTGTTTGGGAACTTTTGACACACTTGCTATTTACAGGTGTGGGCAAACGCAGCGATTAAAGCTGGAATGAGCAATTTGGACAAGGGTATAATTGCCCCTAATCGGGTACTTAGACACCAAAAACTCACTATAGTCTTGATTTAAGAAGAATATACAGTTGAGATATTCCTGAGTTTTATCTACGTTCTTCATTTCCCCTCCAAAAAGCGCGTTAATTTGCTGACGCAGCTCTAGACGGTGTGTTTTAAATCCACCCGGCTATTTATACTCTCAGTGATATCTTAGATATCCTAAGACTGAGGGAACGATCCGCACCTTGTCGGTTTTGAATCAGAATTACTTCGTTTTGCTGGATTGTACTCACAAGGCAATTTCGTTTAAGGATTTTGTATAGGTTAAATACACAGAAGCCGATGTTGTGCAAAATAAAGTCTAGCTCAACCTGGTTTGGCACGGTTAGTCATGTGTGGAGAGCATCCGCTTGTAGAGATTTGGAGGATGGCCAAGCCGATAACATCATTTGAAAATTAGGCTCAGAAATTTTAGGTTCCTTCCTTTATCATTATGGCGCACGCAAAATGTTTTTGAGGGAATAATATTAGCATATTTTTGTCCCCCTAGAGTTTTATTTTTTTAGCACAACTGAATAAAAGTGATTAAAGCCCACTTTTATATTGACAGACCAAATAATTCACAGGCGTTTTGGGTGGTTTGATGGGCGATCGCTTCTACAGTTTCTTGACGCAGTTTCGCTACTTGCTCGGCTACATAAAGCACGTAGGCGGGCTCATTACGCCTTTGTCCCCGTTTAGGAACTGGGGCGAGAAATGGGCAGTCTGTTTCAATCAGTAGGCGATCGCTACTCACGATCGCAGCTGATGATTGGATCGCTTTGGCATTTTTGAACGTTACCGTCCCGCTAAAGCTGATGTAGAAGCCTAAATCGAGAAACCATTGGGTTTCTTCTGGCGTTCCTCCCCAGCAATGCATCACACCGCGCACTCTTTCTCCCTTAAGTTCCCGCCATTTTTGCAACACTTCTCTGGTTGCTACAGCAGCATCACGGCAGTGGATAATTACTGGTAAATTGAGTTCAGATGCGATCGCTAGCTGTGACTCAAATACCAAAAGCTGATGCTCATAGTTATCAGCTTTGTAAAAATCCAGCCCCATTTCCCCAATTGCTACCACATTCGAGTCAGAACTAGCTAAAGTTTTGATTGTCTCGGCTGTTTCGCTATTCCATTTATCAGCATCTAGAGGATGTAATCCCACGGCAAAGCTGATTTCAGGAAACTGGTGTGCTATGGATTGAATGGTGGAAAACTCACCTGGGTGAACACAGGAATGTACTAAACGCACTACTCCTGCTTCTTGCCACCGCGATCGCACTATTGCTAAATCCGGCTGAAAAGTATCAAAGTTGAGATGAACGTGCGTGTCTATCAGTTGCATTCTTTGTCATTAGTCATGAAATTGTTAGCCCCGATCGCGACTAAGGACAAATCATCCTTCGGGTAAATCTTTTTCCTGTGGTAGCCACTAAGCGATCACGAAATTTTCCAGAGGGAACGCCACTTGTTTTAATTGGCATAAACAAAACCAGTTACTCATGGTGCAACCCTGCTGTAGAAGGGTTAAAAGGCACAGAGTAAATTGGTGTGTGTGTGGAAACCCTCAAGATTACACTAACTTCAAATGAGCAACTGGCGTTTTACGCCAGTTAATTACTACAGCTTTCAGAAAATTTGTAACCTAGTGACTCACTCAGTTAAAAGATCGCATTAGCTCAACAATTACTATTCAGCTACTGTTGTTTGAGTGATGGGCTTTAGTTTATGAGCCAATCTTGACTTTTTCCTTGCCCCATTGTTGGGGTGAAGGACACCCCGTTTGACTGCTTTATCGATTTTGCCGTAAGCTTCGGATAACCGAGCCTGTGCTTCTTCTTGTAATTCTGGGGTAGGATTAGCTGCATAGACAGCTACAGCATTAGAGTATTTCTTCATCAGCGTCTTGACTGCTGATTTGTAAGCTTTGTTACGCAGTCGGTTACGTTCTGCGATTTGGGCACGCTTGAGAGCAGACTTTGTATTCGCCACAGTCAATTCCAAAAATACTATTAATATGTACACACACTACTAGACTTACTAATATAGCATCCAAATTGCCAATGTTATAATTTCCTAAAAAAAATCTGCCATTGGACAATAGTTCTTCTTCCCCTGCTTTCTAAAATCTCTTCAGTCCGCAATTGAGTGTGTCGTCAATTTAGGAAATGCGTTAAAATAAGCCATATCAAATAAAACTGTTATCCTAACTCACCACTACCTGAGAAAGCGATGTGATTGCCAATGTAATATTTCCTAGATTTTAGGATCTATTATCACAGGCAAAGAACTGTAAACAGCTAAATTTCAGGGTTATCAAAGTATAGAAGCGATACTATATCGTGTCTGTACAAATGTAAACTACTGAGAAGTTAGGAAAATAAGTAAAAATTATACTCAGACCCTACCCCCTGTAAATCTAGGGGATTGGATGTGCAAACACACCACCTGCACCCCGCAAGGAGTGAGGGAAAGGGCATAAGGGTAATGGGAAATGGCACACCCACATCCTGCCGCTATCCTGCTAAGGGTTGTCGGACTGAGCAATTAAGTCGCCTTCTCAAGCAAACCATCTGCTGGCAACCTTGAGAGTATCAAAAAAATCCAGGTTAAGCTAGAGAAGAGAATTAGAGTCAGCTTGCACACCCCAGTGGGTCAAGAGCAATACTAAATCTCAGGTGTGAATATTATAATTTTGGCATTGTCCTTACTCCATGCTGCGAATCATTACTCAGCAGGCAGACGTTAGAGCAGAACTGCAACGGATCTGCGATCGCACCCATGACGAACAGGTGCTTCACAAAGAAGCAACGGTACGCGAAGTTTTGCAAGCAGTCAAGCGCCAAGGCGACAAAGCTCTATTGCATTACACAGCCGAATTTGACAAACAAACCCTCAAAGCAGAAGAACTTCGAGTGACAGGCTCGGAACTAGACGCAGCCTATCAGCAGGTGTCAAAGGAGTTGTTGGGCGCAGTTCGGCTAGCTTGCCGCCAAATAGAAGCGTTTCATCGTCAGCGAGTCCCAAAAAGCTGGGTACACTTTGGCGACGATGAAGTAGTGCTGGGCAAACGCTACACCCCCGTCGATCGAGCGGGATTGTATGTGCCTGGTGGCCGCGCTGCCTATCCCAGTACAGTGCTGATGAATGCAATTCCGGCAAAAGTGGCTGCTGTACCTCATATAGTGATGGTGACACCACCAGGCCCAGGGGGTGTAATTAACCCAGCAGTCTTGGTAGCTGCCCAAGAAGCAGGAGTGCAAGAAATTTATCGTATTGGGGGCGCACAAGCGATCGCCGCTTTAGCTTATGGCACAGAAACGATTCCGAAAGTGAACGTCATTACTGGGCCTGGTAACATTTATGTCACCCTAGCGAAAAAACTTGTCTATGGAACCGTTGGCATTGATTCTTTAGCAGGCCCCAGCGAAGTACTGGTGATTGCTGATGAAACTGCAAATCCGGTTCATGTCGCTGCTGACTTGCTAGCCCAAGCCGAACACGATCCAATGGCGGCAGCCATTTTGCTGACTACAGATGCGGCTTTGGCAAAAAACGTGCAATTAGCCTTGGAAAGACAGCTAGTGGATCATCCACGGCGAATAGACACAGAAAAGGCGATCGCTCATTATGGGTTGATTGTTCTTGTGGAATCGCTCCAAGCAGCAGCAGAACTGTCAAATGAATTTGCCCCTGAACACCTGGAATTAGAAGTAAAAGACCCTTGGGCACTCCTACCACAGATTCGCCACGCTGGGGCAATCTTTTTGGGTTACTCCACACCAGAAGCTGTAGGAGACTATTTGGCAGGGCCTAACCACACCTTGCCAACTTCTGGCGCTGCCCGCTATGCTTCGGCGTTAGGGGTTGAAACTTTCCTCAAACATTCCAGTATTATTCAATACTCCCAAACTGCGCTGCAAAATGTGGCTGGTGCTATTGATGTGCTAGCAACAGCAGAAGGTTTACCTTCTCATGCTGATTCAGTCCGCCGCCGAATTCAGCAAGAGGAGTGATTTGGAATGGTTAATTTTGTTTAATACTGTTGACAAAAGTCACTTTTTAGGTAGCAAATAAAGCATTTGCTACCCTGCTTTCAGGGTTTTGGCGGGCATCTACTAGACATTGCCCGCCTATTGTATTGTAATTACTGATTATGTAGTAAGCTTTAGCGTGCCCAAATGACTGGCGAAAATATCTTTCTACAATGTACTAGCGTCAAATTTGGGTGAAACCAATTCATTGCATAACCTCGAAAATATATACTAAGTAGGCAAATATAAAAATAATTTAGTGTAGCTGCTAACAAGTTTTACTACATACTTATGTAACGGGGTCTACTCTTATAGGAGACGGGAGCAGTGCTAAAGAATATTTTGATAGCTCTGGACGGTTCGGAAATGGGAGAACGAGTAATTCAGAGTTTAGATAATTTGGTGTTATCAAAAGATGCCAAGGTTATTCTCTGTCATGTATTTCCTACACCAGAGTCTGAAATGGAGATACCTGCCGATCGTCCTCAGCCAGAGTCCCCAACATTCTCTTATTTTCAACTGGAAAAACAGCTGCAATCCTATCAAGAAAAATTATCAGTCCCAAGTGAGTTAGAACTGGTAACTGGCGATCCTGCTGAAGAGATTATTCGTCTTGCCAATATTTACAAAGCTAACCTAATTATAATTGGTAGTCGGGGATTGATTGGGATGAAGCGAATTGTCCAGCGTTCTGTTAGCAGTCAAGTTGTGGAAGAAGCTAATTGTTCGGTGTTAGTGGTAAAGCCGAATTAGAATTAGGTAAATTGAAGTATGTGATTTAACTAATCAGAGACTCAATATAAGTAAGTGGGCGTAAATAATTGTCGTTGAGATAAGGCAATAGGCAATAGGCAATAGGCAATAGGCAATAGGCAATAGGCAATAGGCAATAGGCAACAGTCAAGAAGACTCTTTGAGTTGTACTGAATGTTTTCAGAAATAAAATTATGAGTCCTATATATATGACTGGTGAAGATTGGCGTTTTGGAGTTTATCATCGTGCGAATCGTCAGGTGACTCACAATACGGTTCGGTTAAGGCAAGAGACGCGATCATAAGGCATGTCATCAAAAAACCTTATCCGAACCATATTGAGGTGACTCAAGACCAGAAACGCTATCAAGTTCCAGAAGATTTATCTGTCGTGGTAAAAATTATTGTAGGTATTATTTCTACTTCTAGAACTGGGAGCTAGGGACATAGAGACTAAGGAAAGAAGTCGGGGAACAAGCTTGCCATCAGCGTAGGCGAACGGTAGCAGGGAGTAAGGGAACAGGGGCAGAATAAAAATTAGCTCTTTCCCCTCTGCTCCCTGCTCTCTTCCCCTCTGCCTCTTGTGCCCCAATTCCCAATCCCTTCACATTCAGTCGATTCAACGTCCTTGAGTTGCCAGAAATTGACGCAAGCTCAACAAACTCAAGGTTTGACCCAAATTTAAGGGCAAAAGTGAAACTCCTTCCAAGCGGGATTGCACCCAACCTTCTCCCCAATACCATTCATGAAACCCGTCAATACCTCCACTGAGTAGCAAACGGAGACAGTTGGATTTTACAACGTCTACTTGATGATGAATTGAGACTGGCCCAGTCCAGGTAGTAAACTGAAATCCCGGAAGTAGTTCTTCTGGCATTCCTGGCGCAAAGCGTTGCGCTAAGAGCCATTTTTCTAGTTGTACCGGATGCAGCAGACTATCACGAATTGCATCTGTTGGCGCTTCAATTTCGATTCGCAGTTGACTTTGTTGAAAATTACCTAGCATTTTTCTAAGATTGCCTAAAAGTGAGATATCGCTATTTCTAATATTGCAAATAGTCTTTGTCATTAGTCATTAGTCCTTTGTCCTTTGGAAATAACTAATAACCAATACAACTCTTGGAGAGGCTACGCCCTAAGCGTAGCTATGCGGTAGGCTTTACGACTTCGCTCAGTACAAGTGAGCAATGACCAATAACAGCCGTTTATTTACGTGAAACCCCACTACGTTACTTTTCTTGCAGCAGAGAACTTAGAATAGAAAAAGTGAACTTGTTAAGAAATGTAAGGTTATTCATGGCGGATCAGTTAATTCGTGCAACAGCAGCCGAAGGTGGAATTCGTGCCGTAGGTGTGATCACCACACGTTTAACAGAAGAAGCACGGCAGCGACACAAGCTTTCATACGTGGCAACGGCAGCACTGGGTCGCACTATGGCGGCGGGCTTGTTAATGGCTTCTAGTATGAAGCGAAGTGGATCAAGGGTCAATGTGCGGGTGAAAGGCGATGGCCCTTTAAGTGGCATATTGGTAGATGCCGGCTTAGATGGTACGGTACGCGGGTATGTGGGGAATCCATCTATAGAATTACCTCCTAATGCCAAAGGTAAGCTAGATGTTGGTGGTGCAGTGGGTGGTGGCTACCTCTACGTTGTGCGAGATGTTGGTTATGGTTATCCTTACTCTAGTACGGTAGAACTAGTTTCTGGTGAAATTGGCGATGATGTGGCTCATTATCTGGTGAATTCTGAACAAACACCTTCAGCTTTAGTTTTAGGTGTGTTTGTGGGAGCAGGGGGAGTAACTGCGGCTGGAGGATTACTAGTACAAGTGTTACCCAAAGCTGCCAGAGATGAAGCTCTTGTAGAAACCTTAGAATCACGGGTCGCTGGTTTGGCAGGATTTACGCCATTATTGCAAGCCGGGAAGAATTTGACTGAAATCTTTAGCGACCTCTTGGGCGATATGGGCCTAGAAATCTTTTCCGAACGGCAAATGCTGCGTTTCCACTGTGGTTGTTCTTTTGATCGCGTTTTGGGGGCACTGAAAATTTTAGGAGAAGCCGAACTGCAAGATATGATTGTTAAAGATAATGGTGCTGAAGCAACTTGCGACTTTTGCGGCAACGTTTACCAGGCAAGTAGCGATCAGTTAGCTCAACTAATTGCCGATTTGCAAGCTGAATCTACTGTTTCAGGATAAAGTATAAAAAGACACTAATTTTTTAGATTGAACATGGTATTCTGTGGAGAGGGATAATCAAAAAAAGTAGCTTTTTGATCGCGAGAAAGTTACTATGGCATCAATGGAATTATCGACCTAAAACAGAGCGCTATTCAATTATTTTGGTGTGAGAGATGACAGAGCGGGATATTCCAGACAGTTGGTCTTCAGCCAGTGATAGAGAGCCAGATCAAAACAAAAGATTATCCCGAACAGAACAATTCGGTGAAACTCAACCATTTGGTGTCCCACCTACTGGTTCTACTTCCAAATCAGTGAAGCGGCGAAAAAAAAACGATACACAAGGATTACCTATAAATAGTCATTCAGGAGAGACTGCCAAACTCAGTAGTGCTTCTGGGAAATGGCCACGCTGGATGAAAAGCTGGACATTGTGGCTAGTACTACTAATGTTGATTCCCGGCAGTGTAGGATTCTTGGCAATGGCAATGCTGCTAAAGTTGCCATCTGCCCCTAATTGCCCCTCGATTTTCTGGCCCCTAGCTAGTGCTTCTGTGCGGCTACATTGCGCTCAGTTGGCGGCTTCTAAGCAAACAGTGAACGACCTATTGCAAGCGATCGCTCTGGTGAAGCAACTACCACAAAATCACCCGTTGCATGGAGAAATTGATCGTTTCATCGAAGAATGGTCGCGGGATATTTTGAAGCTAGCCGATCAAAGTTTCCAAACAGGGAATTTAGAGGAAGCGATCGCTACTGCTCGCAAGATACCCGAAGATGTGGCAGCTTATAAATTAGTCGATGAACAAGTTGATAAATGGCAGTCAATTTGGACAAAGGCAGAAGAAACATACAACGGTGCGATCGCCGAAGTAAAAGAGCGGCGCTGG
Organism: Desmonostoc muscorum FACHB-395; assembly: GCF_014698035.1. Taxonomy (GTDB): domain Bacteria; phylum Cyanobacteriota; class Cyanobacteriia; order Cyanobacteriales; family Nostocaceae; genus Nostoc; species Nostoc muscorum_A. The sequence goes on along the minus strand of NZ_JACJSF010000017.1, from coordinate 44,047 downwards.
CAATCGGCGTTCATGTTATCCGCCAAAATGTTGCGCGTAGACAATCAATACTGGGCGGGTACTAAATACGACCAATTGAATCGTCTAATCGCCGGAGCGCGGGAAGATGGCGATAAGTTAGGAAAAGCGGAAAGTTTAGCAAGCAGCAAAGTAGTCGATAATTTACTGGAAGCCATCAAGCTAGCCGAGTCTATTGGGCAAGAAAGTTACCTTTACCAAAAAGCTCAGGAAGCGATTCCCGTATTTGGACGCAAAATGCTGGAATTGGCACAGGCAAAACTAGACAAGCGGGATGCCGATGAAGCATTGAATATTGCTAGACAAATTCCAGAGAGTACGAAACTACAGGGTGAAACAGACGACTTTATCGCCATAGCTGACGCGAAAAGAAGTGCTTGGATAGGTAACGTTTCTGGTTTAGAGGCTGCGATCGCTCAAGCACAACAAATCGATCCTTCCAGACCAGTGTATAACGAAGCCCAGCAACTGATTGCTCGTTGGCAATTGGAAATTGAAGATGTTGCCAATCTAGAAAAAGCGAGATTGTTGGCTAGCCAGGGAACAGTCCCTAATTTAACAGCAGCGATCGCACAAGTACAGTTAATACCTGCAAATAATCCCAGGGCCACCGAAGCTAGGCAAGAAATGGATCGCTGGCGTGCCCAAGTGGAGACAATTGAAGATCAACCTTACTTAGAACGTGCCGAACAGATAGCTGTATTCGATGATATCAACTCTTTACAAGCTGCGATCGCTCAGGCCAGCGAAATTCGTAGAGGTCGGGCATTATATCCAGAAGCACGGAAAAGAATTCGGACTTGGATAGGAAAAATTCAGCGAATTCAAGACCAACCTTACTTGGATCAAGCACAAGAACTGGCTCAGAGTGGAAATCTCACCGCCGCCATTAGCGCTGCTCAACAAATTGCCTCATCGGGAAGGGCGCTTTCACAAGAAGCGCAAGCTGCGATCAATGATTGGGAAGGGCAAATCCGCACTAGAGAAAACTGGAAAAAAGCCCAAGAAGTTGGCGCGGCTGGTACGCCAGAAGCTTTGGTTGAAGCAATACGGCTGGCAGATCGGGTTTCAAACAATAGCATCTTACGTATGGATGCGAATCTGGCTATTGACCAATGGAGTCAGCAATTGTTAGAAATAGCTCGCTCTCAAGGTCAGTCTGATATTGCTAGAGGGATTGATATTGCAAAATCGATTCCACGCGGTAGTGCTGCTTACAGTGCGGCGCAAGAGCAAATTAAGACTTGGCAGGATTTTCTGAATCCTAAACCTGAACCTCAGCCTCAACCCCAGACTGAATCTCTACCATTTCCTCAATCAACTACTAATGGGCAGTAATATCGTTATTTAAAGATTAAAACCTTTTAATTCAGCATTTTCAAAAGGCATATCAGGGATGCCGGGGTGTAAAAAAACTTTTTAAGTAGGGTAGCACAGCTAGTTGTGCTACCCTACTTAAATTTATCGAAACAGAATTCAGGAGCCAGAATGGGCTAAACCTTAGCTATCCGCTAACAGAATGAATTTTGTGCGACTGGTCGATAAATCCACTGATTCATTCTGACTCCTGAATTCTGACTTCTGAATTCTTCTTCAATCTTCCATCACTCTCCCCATTCTTTAATTACAGAAAATAGTGATGAATAATCATCATCGGCAAATGACATTTTCACGGCTGTTTGCAAGATTTGCCGCACACCTTTAATACTGCTGAGATCCAAACTTCGAGATTTCGCTTCAGAGATAAACAATTCTGTATCTTTGAGCAAATGTTTTGTGGGGAAATTCGGATCGGCATAATTGCCATCCAACATACGTTGTAGCTTTTTGTCAAAGGTAGGTGCGTAGAGTGGACTGTCGCGCAAGATTTGCATAAACATATCCACATCAACACCCTGACGCTGGACAAAAGCCAGGCTCAGAGCAAAGCTAGTTGTTAGGGAAGCTATTAGTTGATTTAGTGCCAATTTAAGCGCCGCCGCAGATCCTACTGGCCCTATAAGTAAAGGTTCTGTCCCAAAATTTTGGAGTAACTTCAAGTGCCGTTGATATTGTTCTGGCTCTGCCCCTACCATCACACTCAACTTACCAGCTTGTGCTTCCGGGATACTCCCTAATACTGGTGCTTCTAAATACTCACCACCACCACCAACTATTGCATCTCTAATTTCCTGGCTTTCTGTGGGAGTAATTGTTCCCATTTGGATGATTGTGCGCCCTTCCAGAGTTTGCCAAGAAGTATCTGAAAGCAACACATTATAAATGGCCGGGGCATTAGTCAGCATGAGGATTACGCACTCAGCAGCACGAATGGCGTGGCGGGGATGTGTAGCAATTTCAGCCCCAGCTGCTTGTAGTGGTGCTAATTTTTCTGGGGTGCGATTGTAGGCAACTAGCTGTATATCTGCGGCTAATAACCTTTGAGCCATTGGTAGTCCCATCAGTCCAGTTCCCAGAAATGCCACCTTCATTTTTCACGTTCCTTTAATACAGCGTAGGCGTAGTCTGTTGTAGACATCGCGTTTCCATTGTTTGATTTTGATCAGCTGTTCCACATTGAAATTGCACAAACTGGGCGGGCTTTTCGGCCTACCCCACAAGAGTTATGTTTATTCGATTATGCAAATTAGATGTTTTTTAGCTTATCAGTTATCAGTGAACAGTTATCTTTGAACACTGATAACTTCGTATTTGCTGATTAGCCACCAGCCGCAAAAGTCGCCATAATTATCACTGAAAGTAAAATACCAGGAGTAAGTAGTGTTACTAGCATTAGCAGGTCATGGGTGGACATAATTATTACTTTTGTATTGTGTTTAACTTTACAGTATTCACTGTTATGCTAGTCTAAATAAGATTGATACTGCATTCTTAAATAGAGTTTTAACTTTTCAAATTTACCTTTATTCTGGCAGGGTCAATCCTTTGAGTTTTTGAGAAGTTTCTGTATTGTCCAGACCTTTGCTCTGAATTAAAACTCCAAAGCCGCCGAGTCCTGTGGGATCTATAAGTTGGTGTAGTGCATCCCGATGCTGTAGTAACTGCGAGAGAGGTTGCTTTTGCTCGGAAAGGGCTGCAATGCGATCGCCTAACCCCAACGCCATCAAAAATAATCCCTGCTGGATAAAACCAACATTCTTTAAGTTACACCGTTCGCCCCAGCGTTCCAAAGCCGTAAAGTCAATATGGGCAGTGATATCTTGTCGCCCAATATTGATATAAGGATTGTCATGGAAACGATGATGGTAATAACACTGTAGGGTTCCTTGCGATCGCCTAGGATTATAGTAACGGCTGGCGGGGTAGCCATAATCAATTGTTAACACATAGCCGCGCTGCAAGCGGTCTGCTACTATACTCAACCAGTCTAGAGCAGCTAAATTAATTTCACTACGGTAGCCATCTGGATATGCACTTTGGGTAAAGTTCATTTCCACTAAGTCTAAATATTCAGCCAGTTGGGGGGTTGAAGGTTCTCCTGTGACTTCTATAAATGCAAAATTTGACCTCTCCCCCAACCCCTCCCCTATGAGGGGAGGGGAGGAAGACTCATCTGAAGAGGATTGGAGGGTTAGGTTTTGTGATGTGGTTACATAAATTTCTCGGAGTTCTCCCGTTTCTAGGATGAATTGATGTACGGGGAACGCATCTACTAACTCGTTAGAGAAAAAGCAACCTGCGATCGCATTTGGTGGTATCTCCTCTAGATTGCACCAACGCACAGGGAAATCTTCTAAGCGTTGCTGCTGTTCTTGTCTTAAACTTGGAGACTTTTCAACAATGATGTACTCTAGGGCGGTAAAAAAATCTGGGTAGTGCTGTTGATGATATTTAAGGATATGCAAAGCTAGCAATCCTTGACCTGCTCCCATTTCTACCAGAGAAAAGGGTACAGGTTTTCCTAAAATCTCCCACATTTGGAAAAATTGTTCTGCTAGTAACTCACCAAAGTCAGAACAGAGGTTGGGAGAGGTAAAAAAATCACTATCTTTAAAGCCTATTTTGACTGCATCGCTGGAATAGTAGCCGTATTCAGGGTGGTATAATGCCAAATCCATGAATTGGGCAAAAGTAATTCGTTGTTGAGGACTGGTGGTAATGTGATTTGCGATCGCTGCACACAGCAAAGCATTGGAATCCATAAAATTTCAGATTTTAGATTGGGGACTACAGAAAACAAATGCTTACCAACGACGGGCTACGCCAACATCAGCCGAATTAATCGCCTCCAATCGTTAACGCAAAGGCAAGAACCGGACTTGTCCTTCCCATTCTCCTTCTAAGCTACATTCATCTAGCAACAAAATTTCCTCGATTGCTAAACCAACTGAAACACGACGACTGATCTCAAATAACCCAGGCATTGCCAAGCCTGCTTGTAATCGTTCATAAGCAAAAGTTGTCATCGTTGCGACATCATGAGTTAGCACCACACGCCTGTTTTGCGCTGCCCATTCTAATACAGTTGGATCGTCTGCTTCAGTCAATCCAACATCCTGAACACGGACAATATCAACATTAATGTTACGACGCAGAACACTACGGATAATCTGATTATTAAAGTTCTCATCAGCCAAAAAACGCAGCATCGTAATTTACCCTTGTGGGTTGCGTCTTGCTAAAAGGCGATCGCGCACTCCAATAGGGTTAAAACGCTTTTCAGCTTCCTGCTGAACTTTCGTGGCAAGTCTTTGACGCTCTAGAAGGTAGGTATTAACCTCACCTTGGTGTTGTAAGTAATAACCAATCACCAAATAGATATCCCAAAGATGAAGCGATGGGTACTGTTCTCTGATCTCTTCTGCTGTAGCCCCTTCAAGAAAAGCTGTAACCACTGTATCTAAAGTGATGCGAGTTTTGCTAATTCTAACAACACCATTTGCATCAGTTACAAGGGGAATCGGGGTAACAGTAGGAATAAGTAGCATTTTAATATCTGGGCAGTGCTGTTTTCCTATGCCCAGTATAAGCCAAATCTAGAAGCAGCCATTTAGATCAAGACATCTGCTAAAAGGCAATTTGTTACTTAGCGCTCTTTTATTACTCTCGTCAGATTAAATTTGAAACCCTATTTTGGCGTTAGTCCGCGCAGGCGGACTTTGTTTGTGTAGCCGCGATTTCTAATCGCTTGGATTATTCTTTCTCCAGAGTTATAGAAGAGCGTTAGCCACTCACCAACGACACCAGCACACCATTGAGATCGCGGACACGAGCAATCATTTGTCCCCCAGGCTGGCTTTTAGGGGCATCTAATGTTTTTGCACCAGCGCCGATCGCTCTCATGTAAGCACTGCCAACATCGGGGGTAATAAATGATATCTGAATTAATGGCGGTGGTTGTGTGGGATCGTTGGCATGAAAGCCACCAGGAAATAACTTTTGTGCTTCGCTACTTGAAGAGAAAGCTAATGTAGTGCTGCCAGTTTCGATTTCCGCCCAGATAGATTGTCCTTTATCCTGGAGAGTGCGACGAACCAGACCAAAAGCTTTTTCGTAAAACTCAACCGTTTTAACTACATCGTCTACCCAGATGACCGTATAACCAAATTTCATAATTCTTTCTCCTTAACTAGAAAAAATTCAGGGTTTAGAACCCACGAAGGTGGGTTTTGTCTGTGTAGACGCGGTTTCTAACCGCCCTTTTTATTAACCGCCTTTTTAGCTCTCCAAAATATTACGATCTGTTGCTAGAGTTTGCGCCCCTGTTTGCATCATTTCTATATCTGATGGCGACCAATCATGAGTCCCTTGACAGTGATGTGCTACTAGCAATCCCCATAATCCTTTAGGTGTGACAATTGGTACAACCAAGTTAGCGCGAACTTGCAAATTACGAAGAAAATCTCGGTGACAAGCTTCGATTGGCTCTAATTCAATATCAGCGATCGCCTTTACCCGTCCTGCTAAGTATAAAGCAGCATACTCGTTGTTAAAACAATCATCTGGGCCAGTGGAACCAAGTATTGAGAATTCTTGAGAACTCAAAGATTCAAAAGTCACTTGTCCTTCCCACTGACTGTAAAAATAATACAACACCACCCGATCAACCTGAAGCGATTCTCTGAGTTGATTGGTCGTTTGCCGCACTAACTCATCGCGCTGCATTGTTTTAACAAGGCGATCGAGCAAAATTTGCAAACCCTGTTCACGGCGATCGCGGCTATGGTTAAATTCCGAGTGAGGATGAATTTGCACGGTTCTAAAATTACGACTAGGTAAATGCTGCCGGATTTATATAGTAATTTATTACACTTTATTTAAATACATTTTTGTATTTATAGCAGCAATTCGATTTTAACGAAACATAATCGTAGTCAACCTTTTTAGTAAATTTAAAATAAATTATTAAGAAACTACAATTTTTAATTCGCCCCAAAAATAATTCAAAATTATGAATTTAATGTTAAGAATTTTGGAAATTTACAAATAATATGTTTTGTCTTTCCCTAGCTTGAGGCAATAAATATACTTCAAACTCTAATGTAACAATTTAGTTTGTATTCCTCGTTACAGATATTAGAGGATGTTTGAAAAATCATTTTCACGGTAGCAAAACGTTTTAGATCCCCCTAAATCCCCCTTAAAAAGGGGGACTTTGATTCCGGTTCCCCTCTTTTTAAGGGGGGTTAGGGGGGATCAAAAGCCTGTAACGCAACTCTATAAGACTTGTATATACACCGTAGCTTTATAAGGGGGATTAGAGAGAATCAATAAGTGCAAAAATACAGCAAATTACTTTTCAAACAACCACTTAGTCATACTGATACTATTCTTTGTTTCCATACTCTGCATGAGAACGAGAAACTAACGAGAGACTAATTCTGAGTTTGCAAACTTGGCACAAAGCTACGATAAGCTGACAATGCTGCTTCTTTAACAGTTGCATTCACAATCGGAAAAGTAGTGAGGATGTAGCTAAATTCATCTTCGGTTAAGCCGTAAAGATGTGCTACCATTCCATCGAGTTCTGCGCGGAGTTTAGCGCGTTCTGCTTCGTCGGTAACGCCTTGTTGATGGGAACCTAAACCGACTTCTTGCGCGAGTTCGTCAAATTCTGGTGTCGTGCAGATGAGTTTGGCGGCGCGTTGTACAATATCGTTGAAGTTGCGATCGTTTTTTGTTAAACGTGGAACGGGTGTTTGATAAATATAAAACATATTACAATGCGCCGTTACTTTTTGGCGAATTATAAAATCGCAAGTAAAGCTATTCAGCACAGAAACAACAAACAGTAATTCGTCTTGTTTTATAAATTGCTGTGACACAATTAGTGTGTTACCTGCAAAAATATTAGGTGGGATAATTCCTGCAATCATTGTACGGTTATCTGTATTTCGCGCCACATCCCTAAAACCTAGACGATAACTTTGATAATCTATCTTTTGACCGTTATCACTTTCATTCCGTTTTAATAAAGCTTTTCTTGCTTCTTGTTCATCCACCCAATATCTTGGTTCAGCGTATAGATGAGTAAACTGATGAATCATTTTACCTTCATATAATGGCAATCTTCCTTTAACAGGCTGTTGTTTAAATAAATGACTATCATTTGTCATATCAAATTCACGGGTTAAGTGCAAATTCAACTTACCTTCAATCTTTTCATTTAGTAAGGGGAACTTAAGCATTTTGTCAGCTATGCGGATATCTACCTCATTCTTAAACTCCATTACAGATAGCGAATCAGGCGAGAGTTTACGTATCATATCTACATTAATCTGCAAGCTATTATCACTAGGAAAACTTTGAAGTTCCTGCACATCCAAACGCATAAAAGCAGATGGAAACTCAGTTGTTGTACTATTTTTAACAAAAGTAAGAACAACTATTTTAAAACTGCGATGAACACCTTCAAAAACTTCCTTGCGATTCTCAAGACAGAATAACCCAGTAACTTTAGTTTGACTAAACAACATTTCCCGCAATTGCTTAGTCCCCAAATCAGTGTAAATCCCACTAGGAATTACAATACCGCACTCACCGCCTGAACGCAAAAGATTAAAACACTGTTCTGTAAACAGCTTATAGAGATTAATATCCGTACCTGCTTTTTTACCATTCACAATAGAAATCTGATTTTTATACTGTTCAGATGAACGATAATAAGCACTGACATAAGGATATTGACTTTGATATTCTAACCAAGCACTTGCAATTATGGGATTTTGTAAGAGTTTATTCTGTTCTTTCTCAAAATCCTTAATATCCATCTTGTTCTTCGTCACCAGTTCATTATGCTGTGCAAAGAACTCTTTCGCCTGTGGCTTAAATATTTCCCACGGCGGATTAGTAATAATCGCATCAAAACCGCCGCGTTCTAAAACCTTGTCAAAATGATAACCCCAATGAAACGGCTTCAAAGCTGCAATATCCTCAACCTTCAAAACCCGCTTCTGTGATTTTCCAGTTAACTGAACTTCTTCATACTTGATACCCAAACGCTTACTAAACTCATCCAACAGCAAAAGATTTAACTTTTCTTGCGATTGTTTATTTAGTTGTTCAATATTTTTGCGGAGGTGTATTAATCGAGTATCTTGAGGTGTATCTGTATCGGGTAATGCTTTCGGTAAAAAAGCGTGCTTCTTGTACAACTCAACAGATTTATTCTTTTCTTCTAAAATTTTCTTATAATTATCTGCGGCTAAAGACTGTAATAGATTTCCTTGTAGTGAATTTCCCACCGCATCAAAAGCAGTATCATCAACTTTAATTAAACCAATCAGCGAATTACCCGCCATAATATTAAAATCAATATTAGGCAAAGGCTCTAACTCTTCCACATCATTAGCAGAAGAAACCAATGCTAAGAAAAGACGTAGTTTAGCAATTTCCGTTGCTTCCTCCATGATATCTATACCATAGATGTTATCAGAAACAATCCGCTTCTTGATAAAATAAGGTAGTGACGGATGGGAATTTTCTATATCTTCAAGCTTAGTTTTGAGAATACCATCATCCATCAATTTAATTGTCCCGAACACCGCACTATAAACTTGGATTAGTTTTAATTGCCAAGTATATTTGCTGATTATTTTATCAAAATGCCTAATTGCTTTATAAAAAGGTCTGTTTACTTTCTCAAAACACTGAAATGCTTTCTAAAAAGAAGCTTTTACTTATTCAAACCCCAGTTTGTTTTCTCATTTCGGTGTTTTCCGCAAGCAAAATGAGCTTTTACTTATTCAAACCCCAGTTTGCTTTCTCATTTTGGTGTTTTCCGCAAGCAAAAGAAGCTTTTACTTATTCAAACCCCAGTTTGCTTTCTCATTTCGGTGTTTTCCGTAAGCAAAATGAGCTTTTACTTTCTCAAACCCCAGTTTGCTTTCTAATTTCGGTATTTTACGTAATATAAGAAAGAAAGACGCGATAAATCGCCGTCTCTACAAAGGGTTAATTATTGTAGAGACGGCGATTCATCGCGTCTATTGCCATTGGGTGTAAGCGCTTTCGATTATCTTGTTGTTCACAAATGATTTAGGATTTTTAAATGGTATAACAATAAACTAATGACAGAAGAACTGGAAAGAGCAGATAATGATAGCCCGTGGAAAGAAATTTTAGAAGCTTATTTTCCCCAAGCAATGCAATTTTTCTTTCCCCAAACAGCAGAACTAATTAATTGGGAACGTCCCCACGAATTTCTTGATAAGGAATTTCAACAAATAGCCCGTGAAGCCGAACTTGGTAGAAGATATGCAGATAAATTAGTTAAAGTCTGGCAAATTCAAGGACAAGAAATTTGGCTATTAATCCATGTAGAAATCCAGGCAAAATCAGAAGACATCTTTGCAGAAAGAATGTTTTCTTACAACCTGCGAATTTTTGACAGATTTGCAAAACCTGCCATCAGTTTAGCAATTTTGTGCGATACAGATCCAACATGGCGACCCAATCAATATAGTTATAATTATCCCAATACCAGACTTAACTTTGAATTTGGAACTGTCAAGCTGCTGGATTATCAAAATAGTTGGACAGAATTAGAAGCCAGCGACAACCCATTTGCAACTGTAGTAATGGCGCATTTGAAGACGCAGCAAACAAGTAAAAAGCTAGGAGAACGTAAAGCTTGGAAATTTAGTCTGATTCGCCGATTGTATGAATTGGGATTGCAAGAAAAAGATATTCGTAACCTTTATCGATTTATTGATTGGGTTATGATTTTACCAAAAGCCTTGGAAGCAGAATTTTGGCAAGAGTTTAAGCAATTTGAGCAGGAGCGAACTATGAGCTACATTACCACAGGCGAGCGCATTGGTTACGAGCGAGGAAAACAAGAACAAGGACAAACCCTCGTGTTACGCCTACTACAAAAACAGGTAGGAGAGTTACCACAAGAGGTTCGGGAGCGCATTCAAACTCTTTCTTTAAAGCAATTAGAAGCACTTGGCGAGGCTTTATTGGATTTTACAGCCATTGAGGATTTATTTAACTGGTTGGAAGCAAATCAAACAGTGCATTAAACGTAGGTTGGGTGGAGCGGAGCGCAACCCAACAAATATCAGGATGTTGGGTTACGCAAAGCCTCCACCCAACCTACAATTTTTTTACTAAATAATAAAGACGCGATAAATCGCCGTCTCTACAAGGGGCTAATTATTGTAGAGACGGCGATTTATTATGTCTCTTACATTAATTACGAATTACGAATTACAAAATAATCCTAATGAACAAATAATCTGAGGTTCTCGCTTATCCAGTTCTTCTGTCACAATACACAAACGGTCATCCATGCGTAACGACACAACTAAATCAGCCAACACCTGATTATTAATACCACTTCTCAGTTGACGATTCAGAGTATCAATAGCTGACTGTCGCAAAGGATAACGGTAAATTTCATCAATTGCTTTTAAAAGTTCTTCGCTAACAAATAGTGTTCCTTTCATTTCTTGAACATAACTCTTCAGTCGTTCATAACTGCGGAACCTTGCACCTGATGGTCGCCCTAATTGACCGCCGGCATTTTTCTCTTCTTCAGCAATCAATTCAGCACCCTTTTGTACTAACTTGTGATGTTGTTTATCTCTCGGTATCGCTGGGGTAGATTCTTCACACGCCGCTACCCGAAGCACGGCTAACTGTGATTGAGTAACGCTATTTCCATCGCGGTCAACATAAATCAAAGAATCATTTCCTTCTGTGGTTTTCATATAAAGTAATACCCCCTCTGGTTGCACAGGTTGGGGAATATGGGCGCGGGTAGAATAAACCACATTTTGCATTTCTTCAATCGTTTTTTTCAAACCCGGATTACCATCGGTGGCTTTTTTCCAAATTTGAAATGCTTCTGAAGTCAAATCAACTTCTGTATCTTCTTCGCCATCTAAAACTCCAGATTTCTCGTTGTAGAGGTCGAGAATTACCCGTGCATCATCATCTTCAAAAAATGCTTCATCAGTTCCCACCACTTCAGCATTTTCTTGCAGTCGTTTGCGGAGTCGTCCCCGCAAATTAATAATCCGTTCTACTCCCTCGGCTGGTAGAAAAGAATAACAGAGAATTTTATCAGCATTTTGTCCAATGCGGTCTACTCTTCCTGCGCGTTGAATTAAACGAATAATCGCCCAAGGTAAATCCCAATTGACGATAATTGCACAGTCTTGTAAATTATGACCTTCACTCAAAACATCGGTGGCTATTAAAACCCGCAACTCATCTGATGATGAAATTTGCTCCCGTTTTCCATTACTCACAGGGCTAAATCTTCCTGTCATTACCGTTGGGTCTTTAGATTGACCTGTTACCCCAGCTACATTAGTAATATGATTCAACTGCAAATTATCTTCAAGGTAGCGGACTGTATCAGCAAATTGCGTGAAAATTAGTACTTTATCTTGAGGGTGAGTTTTTGTTAGCAGTTTGATTAAAGCTGCCAGTTTTTCATCTTTTTGAGGATTCCACTCGCCACACTGTTGCAGTATATTAATTAATGCTTTGGCATCTTCTAATAAATCCCGTTTCAGTTTTTTAATATCAAAAAGTGTAGAACGCAACCACTTAAATCTTCGTTGATATCGAGTTGTATATTCTTGGTAAATTGATTCTGCTCTTTGACGAAATATTTTTTCTGTTTTAAATGCCTTTTCATCCTCGTCTGGAAAACCTCTCTCCAAACCTCTCTCCTGCAAAGAGAGAGGCTTTGAATTCTCCCCCTTACCTACTAGGGAAGGGGGTTGGGGGGTTAGGTCAGAATCATCTTCTTCTATTTCTGTATCAAACAAAGCTGCTACAACAGAATCGGCATCTTCATCATTATTTCTTGTATCTAATAACTCAGCTTCTTGAGTTCCAATAGGAATATCAAGACCTTGCTCTAAAGCATATAAATAAATGAAGTTCCGTAATATATGGCGTTCAATTGATTGAATAAAAGCAACACCACTACTTTCTAAACGTTTAAATAAATTAGTGCGAGAAAAACCCATTAACCTTCTCCCACCACGAAATAAGCTATTAATAAAGCGTTGCTCGGTGTCTGTAGGCGGCTGTTTTTGTTTAGCAATAACGTAATTTCCTAGCCCATAACGAGGTAAGTTAAGTTGATTAATGACTTCTACTACTAACTCAGAGTAAAGACGAGCATAAAAGTCTGTGTTAGAACCTTCTAAAGTAAACTTGAGACTACGAGGTAGACGCTGAGGAAAATAAGAACGTCTCCCATCAGAAAATTCTAAATATTTCCGTCCTGTTTCATCTGTGTGAGCATAATTATCTTTAATAAAAGAGCGAGTACGTCGCACCATGTAACGCTTCATCAATTCTCGCCAGTCATCAGGGTGTTCGCTTTTCTCAAAAGCCGCTAAAGAACGGACTGAACACTGATGCTTTCTAATAAACTCTAATTCTCCTATAGAACTGCCACCCAGTTCATTAATTAAAGCTTCTGGTCTTAATCCTAAATCTTGGTCTTCTGGCACAAATAGCCGCAGTTGGGCAGAAAGGTCGAGATAACTTTTATTGTAAGGAGTCGCAGATAATAAAATACATTTACTTTCGTTAGCAGTGATATATTCTATTATTGCTCGATAACGTTTGCCTTCGCGGTTCCGTAAATTATGACTTTCATCAATTAACACAACTCGATAACGCCGGAGTGTTGGTAATTTATTTTGTACTTGACTAATTGGCATAATTTCGGCAAGTAACCGATAGTTATCTTTATATTCTTGCCACATTGACACTAGGTTTTTTGGGCAAATAATCAGTGTTTCTAAATAACAATCTTCTTGTAATATCTTCGCCAAGGCGGTTCCAACTAAAGTTTTGCCTAAACCAACCACATCACCAACTAATACGCCACCACGCCTAGTTACATGACGTGCTGCTAGCTGTACGGCAGCTTTTTGGAAGTCAAATAAGTTGTTAAATTCGCGGGGGATGCGGAATTCTGAAAGCCCTGCGATCGCTTCATGGGATAAGTGGTAAGCTATCTTCAGGTAGATGTAGTAGGGTGAAACTAGCTCTTGCCTAGCCCAACTCTGATCGATAATTTCTGCCAATTCTTGGGATATATCTACACAACCGTAATCTTGCCAGCGATCGCTAAACCACTTTTGCAGTTTATTACAAGCATCGTGGTCTAAAATATCAACATTCAACTCTCCTTGTTTCGCCAATCCGGGAAGGGTTAAATTACTACTACCCAAGAATCCCACAGTTGGGCTATTAGGGTCATTGCGATGCACAAGATATAACTTGGCATGGAGAGAATGGCGCAAAAACAGTTTAATAATCACCTTCTGACTTTTTAGCTGATGACTTAACCGCCGTAACCCCGCTTCATCTTGATTAGTCGGCGCACCGATAGTCAACTGCTGGCGAAATTCCGCCGCCATACGTTTTTTAAACCGCACAATGCTACTGTTATCAATCCGTCCATCACCACTAACAAGGCTAAATGCTGCATAAACTTCATCACTGGGTAAGCTTTGCATCCCAATTAGCAAACGACAACAAGCATTTTCACTACCAACATACTGTTCGACTAAATCATCAATTCTTCGCCAACCTCTGAGGTTGAAGTAGCCAACACAAAAATCTGCCCGATAAGAGACTTTGAGGGTTTCTCGTAAAATCGGTAGTAATTGTAAATCAATGTTGTCAAATATCCGAGGCATTATTTAAAACTCGACAAATATTTTGTACTTATGTTATATAAGTAAAAAATATTTCTAGCCAGAGAAATCAAATTAACGTTAAAAGGGCGGTTAAAAAACAATGCAGTTCAGTTAAGCATTTCTTTATTCTCTCAGTGCCCTCTGCGTCTCTGTGGTTCGTAAAAAATTGACTTTGACAAAGAGTTTTAGCCTTAACTGAACCGTATTGGGTTAAAAAAAGCTTTATAATCATCAGTTTTACCCAATACTAAAAAAATAGAGCAGTTGTATTACAATACAACTGCTCTAAAATTGCTTAGATAGATATTTTCTACCTATCTACAGACCCCATAATTACGTCAACACTACCGAGAATCACCACAATATCTGCAACCTTCATGCCGCGCAGTAAATGTGGGACAATCTGAAGGTTGTTAAAATCTGCGGCGCGAATCTTCCAACGTGCAGGGAAGACATTATCATCGCCAACCAAATAAATTCCCAATTCACCTTTACCACTTTCTACACGGGCATAGATTTCACCCTTGGGTATCTTGAAAGTGGGGGAAACTTTTTTACCGATGAATTGGTAATCAAATGCGTCCCACTCAGATTTTTTACCTGCGGCTAAACGCTTCGCTTCCAGATTTTCGTAAGGGCCGCCAGGAAGTCCTTTAACTGCTTGGCGAATAATCTTTACAGATTCGCGCATTTCCCGCATCCGCACTACGTAACGGGCAAAGCAATCACCGGCGGTTTCCCACTGTACATCCCAGTCGAAATCGTCGTAACATTCGTAATGGTCAACTTTCCGCAAATCCCATTGCACACCAGAAGCGCGTAACATTGGGCCAGAAAGTCCCCAGTTAATTGCTTCTTCACGGGTGATAGTCCCAATACCCTCAACACGTCGCCGGAAAATGGGGTTATCTGTTACCAAACGTTCGTACTCATCAATTTTAGGCAATAAGTACTCGCAAAATTCCAGACACTTATCTACCCAACCGTAAGGTAAATCAGCCGCTACTCCACCAACGCGGAAGTAGTTATTATTTACCATCCGATAACCTGTAGCAGCTTCCCACAAATCATAAATCATCTCCCGTTCGCGGAACTGGTAGAAGAAGGGAGTTTGAGCGCCTACGTCAGCTAAGAAGGGGCCAAACCATAGCAAGTGGTTAGCAATGCGGTTCAACTCCAGCATAATCACGCGGATGTAGCTAGCGCGTTTGGGGACAGCGATACCTGCAAGCTTTTCTGGGGCGTTAACAGTGACAGCTTCGTTGAACATTCCCGCAGCGTAGTCCCAGCGACTAACGTAAGGGACGTACATTACATTAGTGCGGTTCTCAGCAATTTTTTCCATTCCCCGGTGCAGGTAGCCGATGACCGGTTCACAGTCAACGACATCCTCGCCATCCAGAGTCATGATTAGCCGCAGAACCCCGTGCATTGAGGGGTGGTGTGGCCCCATGTTTAGCACCATTGGTTCAGTGCGGGTTTCTAGTCTGGTCATAGATTTCGTGTTCTCCTGTTGTGTTCGTGTAGCGTGCCAAAGGCAAGATTTTGAATTGAACCGCGTAGATGCCAACCAGACCCGATTTATCTAGTCTGCCAAGCCAAAGTTAAGCTTGCAGGAGCAATACTTTTAAGAAAACTGCCTTAAGGCGTTTATAATGTATTGCCCATACAGGGGTATGTTGGAGAGGGAGTGACAGAGGAGGGACTTTACTTGATGTTTAATTTTGTTGCACTTCTTCAACTATTATATGGAAGCTTGATCTGCACTTAATTAAGACATCGGATTTTTTTATAAGTAAGGCAGCCTGAAAACCCTTGAGGAACAGGCACAAAGCGCCGTATTCCGTACTTAAGGCATGTTGGTGCGATGTCTACGACAGGCTACGCCTACGTAAACAAGCATTGCAGTTGATCGTCCGAAAAGGCAACAGTTGTAGGCAAGTCAGGATTATCCAAGTAATTAAGTACGATTAAACCGAAGTATGTAAAATTTTATAGGATTAAAGGGTAAAAGTTTTTCTTTTATCCTTTCCCTTTACCGTTGTGAATATAACGTGAGTTTAATTACTGCGATCGCATAGATTGCTAACCAAAATAACTGATTTGCCTTTGTCTGGGGTGCGATCGCAATTGGATTAATCTTGTACCAAGTAAAAATGCGATCGCATTCATTAACGATCCCATCAAGGTCTATAATTATTGATTTTGATTATTTGAGACCACAGTACTGGTTTTGTCATTTTCTAGTTCTCTCATTAGAGAATCAAAACCACTAGCGTTGTTTCCACCTTTAGACAATAAAGACTGAATTTTATTTATTATTGCACTCATATTGTCAGAGAAAAATCTACCAAGATTATTCACAAAGTTTTTCAGTTTCTCAAATATACTAATTTCTACAGTTGAGTACTTATTCACAATTGGATATACAATTTTTCCTTTTTCTGTTTCATAGTACTCTTGCTCAGGCATCAACATAGATGTAAGTGGTTGCACCTGTTTTGCCATATCTGCTTCGGTTCGCTTATGGCTGAGGAATAAAACATCGTAAACCTTTCCGTTCCAGCTAGCCCAATAATGGTTTTGGAAAAACCACCGCTTACCATCATCACAATTAGGCTTTTTGCCTTGGTATGGTGTAACTCCAGCTTCACTCAAAAAAGGTTTGGCAATGCTTTCAACTGTTATTTTTTCGATGCCAAAATATTCTTCTGCAACTTTTTTAAACGCACGAGCTAATGTCTGACAATCTCCTTCTGGAGAGCCTTTCAAGAGAGTTTCTTGGCTCTTGCTCACCATTGTGTATTGAAATTGGATATTGCCAAAGTTTTTGAATAGTTGTTCTAAGATTTTATCTTCTGGTAATGTGTCGTCTATCCCATTTACTAATGTTTTCGCTAGTGAGTAATCTTGTAAAAATTTTTGTTTTTTATCTGCTGAGTTATTTGCTGCTAATATTTCTTCAGAATTTGCTGGCTCGTTTCTGTTACCTGGTAAGGTCGTCTGTTGTCCTTCCTGGCTTTGCAAAATAGGTGGATTAAGTTGGCTAACTACAGAATTAGCTACTCTATCAGCTTCTTGCTCATACTGATCTCCTTGTTGACCAACAGTGAGTTTTGGCTGTATTAGTGGTTCTTGAAGGGGTTGCATTTGTGCCAGTGACACAGTACCAGCACGTTTGATCGCCATTTTGTCAATGTTATGACCAAACTGAAAAGAGTGTTCCTTTCCTTGCTGCAACGACTCATTCATCTTTGCCTGTAATACTGTGAGTCGTTCCTGTCCGTCTGGCGTGATCGTGCCATGCTTGGCTTGGATTTGGAGTTTTGTTGCCTCAAACTGATACTCTTGAAATTTCTGATTTTCTACTTTCGCCTGTAATATAGGCTTGTTGGAGCCAAGTGGAGAGTGAGTAGTTAAAAGGTGCGATCGCAACTGACCTTGCTCTGACTTAGAAGCGGATGAGTCAGCTTTTTTGTGGATTTGTAGCCGTTCTTTCATCGCTGGTTTCAAAAGTCAATAGTGGTTAATCTATATATTATGTCACTTCAGATTGCTTGATTACTTATACTTAAGTCGAATACTGTTAAAACGTATCATCACGCGAGGGGCGACCTAATTCTTAAAACCCCACTTCCATTCCTCTCCCCGAAAGGTCGAGAGGCTTTGATTATTGCTCCCCTTCCCTACAAGGGAAGGGGTTGGGGGTTAGGTCTGAGAGAAAGTTGCACACGGCGTTATCATCTATTTTTTCTACAAGGCTGGCGCAAACCATAGCTGAAACCTTCATTTTCAGCTAAGAGCAATTCATGTAGACGCAAAGTCGCTTCCCGCAGGGTATTGCCCAGTTTTGTGTCGGTTAAGAACGCCGTACATTCAAGCAACACCATTCTTTCCGTTTCCACAGGGTAGCAACGACCCAACCATTTTGTTCTAAAGCGTCAGCAACAGCTTTAGATTGTTCTAGTAAAATACCACTGAAGATCGCCCAAGTTTCAGGTTTAGCGATCGCACTCATTTCGGGAATCAACTCAATAATTACATGAGCCAAAATATTGCAAACTATACCATCCACGGGTTTCTCAAGCAGTTTTGTCAAAACATCTACACTTCCCAGTGCTGGTAGTAAACGTTCTGAGCCAATGTCATTCAGGACACCATTACTGATAGTTGATTGCACCGCTAAAGGGTCATTATCTACTGCATAGACTTTTTTGGCTCCCAGTAGCAGCGCCCCAATGGAAAGGATACCAGAACCACAGCCAATATCTGCAATTACCAGATGTTCATGTTTGCCACTATTACCTACAAATGACTGAGGAATTCCACTCAACCGCATTTCTAGTGATTCCAAACATAACTGAGTGGTGGCATGGTTGCCCGTACCAAATGCTACACCAGGGTCAAGACGAATTACCAACCGTTCTGTTGTTTCTGGTAATGGTAGCCACGCGGGGTTGATTAGGAAGCGATCGCCAATTTCTTGGGGATGCCAATATTGTTTCCAGCTAGTTGCCCAATCTTCCTCATCAATTAACTGCCATTGCAGAGAAGGAGATGAAACTCCTACACAAAGGGCATCTTGACGCAGCCACAGTGATAAAGCTGCCAAATCTAGTAGCTGTGTTTGAATTGTCGATAAATAAGCCCTAACTAAAGATGAATTTCCTTTGTTTTCACTAGCTGTTCCACGACAGCCAAAATCTTCCAGTCGCCAAAAGATCGAATCTTCTAGGTCTGGCTCACATAAAATCTGTAGTTCCCACCAGGTATTTGCCATTTTTGAGTTCTGTTAGCGCTAGCGGGGCGTTTAGCCCGTGCTGAGTGCTGAGTGCTGAGTTATGAGTTTGAGAGTTAGGAGTTAGGAGTTAGGAGTTCTCCTGTTTAACTGCTCACTCCTCACTATTCACTCCTAACTTTTTCACTCAGCACTCGTTACTCAGCACTCAGCACTCATAGTGTTACTGTATATGCGTCCCGAATACCAGGGACTTTTATAATCTCATCCAAAATGCCCTCTGGTAAAGGGTCATCTATACTCAGAGCCATTACCGCATCACCACGGACGATTTTACGGCCTACTTGCATACTGGCAATATTCACATTAAAACTGCCGAGTAAGGAACCAAGTTTGCCGATAATCCCCGGCATATCGCGGTGCAGGGTAAACAGCATATATTTGCTGGGTGGGACGTTAATGGGGAAACCGTCAACATCAGTTAGGTGGATTTCCCGCTCACCTAGCAAAGCACCTGTGACAGAATGAGTACCCAAAGTACCAGTGGCTTCTAGATGAAGCGTTCCGGCATAGTCTCTAATAGAAGCATCGCGGGTTTCAATTACCCGAATTCCGCGTTCTTTGGCTTCTATGCTGGCATTGACGTAATTTACCCGTTCCCGCAAAGCTTGGTAAAGTAAACCTTTCAGGGCAGCTACTACCAAAGGCTGACTTTTGTTTGTCGCAAGTGCGCCTTGCAGCCGAATATTGAGTACTTCCACGCGTCCGCCAGCTAGCTGTCCTACTAGATTACCTAGAGTTTCTGCTAGTTGCATATAGGGTTTGAGTTCTTCCAACACATCGGGCCCAAGTCCAGGAATGTTGACGGCTGAACGGGCTGGTAGTCCTAAAAGGACATCCCGAATTTGTTCGGCAACATCAATGGCCACATTTACTTGAGCTTCTGCGGTAGAGGCTCCCAAGTGGGGGGTGAGGATAACTTCTTTGCCTAGCGATCGCAATTCCGATTCACCCAATGGTTCTGACTCGAACACATCCAGGGCTGCGCCCCCAATCTTACCCGCTTTTAAAGCTGCTGCTAAAGCTACTTCATCAATGATCCCACCACGAGCGCAGTTAATAATCCGGGCTGTGGGTTTCATTTTTGCCAGGGTTGTGGCATTGATTAAGTGGGTAGTTTCTGGGGTTTTCGGGATGTGTAGGGTGATATAGTCTGCTTGCTGGAAGAGTAAATCTAGCTCCACCAACTGACAGCCAATTTGTTCGGCTCTTTCTGTAGAAATAAAAGGGTCATAAGCTAGGAGTTTCATCCCCATTGTCTTAGCTACAGCCGCAACATGGGAGCCAATTTTACCCAAGCCGACAACGCCGAGAGTTTTTTTGTAAACTTCCGCGCCAACAAAGCTATTGCGATCCCACGCACCGCGTTTCACCGAAGCGTTAGCATCGGGGATGTGGCGAGACAAAGCCAAAATCATTGCTAGCGCGTGTTCGGCGGCGGCAATTGTGTTTCCCTCTGGAGAATTGACTACCACAATTCCCCGGCGTGTGGCTGCGGGAACATCCACATTATCCACACCCACGCCAGCACGACCGATGATTTTTAGCTGAGTGCCGGCTTCAATGATTTCTTGAGTGACCCGCGTACTAGAGCGAATCATCAGTGCGTCATATTCACCAATAATTTCGAGCAGTTGGGCTGGTTTTAGACCTATTTTGACATCAACAGTAGCAACTTGCGAAAGAATGTCAATTCCAGCTTGGTCAATAGAATCTGAGACAAGAACCTTAGACATGATTACTTCATTTAAAGCTACAGGTTTTGCTGCACAAGACTTTTTAGTTTAGTCTTTATCTGTCGCAATTCAGCAAAAATTATTCGTTTTAATATCAACTTCACCTTTACTTACGCTACGTGCTGATGGTATCGAAGCGTGAGTTGCTCCCGGTGGGTACTGCCTCCTAAGTATTTAAAGATGAGTGGCCGTTTGCACCACCCTGTCGCTAAATATAAAGCATTAATAGCACTAAGCACCTATATATTTATTAATAGTTAAGAGTTACCAAAATTTTATTGCCTTAAGCAATTTCCTTTGTGGGGTAGAAACGCTTACATTCTTGACTGGGCTGCAACTTTAGCTGAGGCAATGCTCTGCACAACTAACAAATGAGCTAGTAACTATTTTATCTGTAAAATCTTAGTTATTTACCAATACCACAAGTGGTATCATTTAGTCAAAATAAAATATTTACATTATCAAGATTATCGGATCGCAATAAGTAAGTAGACGTAAATCCTAATCATTAATCTACGTGCGTTACCAAACAGCTCTTTTGTAGATATTGCTAGTGGAGAAATCGCTATAATTCTGATGAGCCAAATAGAGCCAAATATCCTTTGATTTTTGGGGAAACTAGCGATGTTAAACTACAACTTGCCAAGGCACTTGCCCTCAGCCGAGGAACTACCAGACTCTGATGAAACGCCTGTGGATAATGAACTACAAGAATTGATACCAGGTTTACTGAAGGCGATCCTGCTGATACTTTGGGCAGAACGTATGGACTGGCTATTTGCCATAGATATGGGTATTTATTATCACCCCGATAAACCGCCTATTGTGCCAGATGGATTTTTGAGCTTAGGGGTAGAGCGGTTTTATGATGAAGAGTTGCGTCCCAGTTATGTGCTGTGGGATGAAAATGTTGTACCGATTTTCGTGCTAGAAGTAGTTTCTCAAAATTATCGCAAGGAATACACGACTAAATTGGATGAATATGAGGCTTTGGGCGTACTTTACTATGTGATTTATTCCTCCCGTCGCCGCCGCAAACCTCATCTGGAAGTACATAAGTTAGTTAATGGTAAGTATGAATTGCAAGAGGGAAACCCCGTTTGGCTACCAGAAATTGGTTTAGGAATTGGTTACGAAAGAGGAAATTATTGTGGCGTAACGCGGGAATGGATGTATTGGTATGATGAGCAAGGACAACGATATCTCACCCCCGCAGAACAAGTAAAACAAGAAGTACAACGCGCTCAACAAGAAGCACAACGCGCTCAACAAGCAGAACAACGCGCTCAACAAGAATCGCAACGCGCTCAACAAGCAGAACAACGGGTACAACAATTGACAGAACAATTAAGAGCGCTAGGAATCGATCCAGATAATTTGGGTTAACTGAAATATTTTGCAATATTTTCGACAAGACTAATAAATCTGGTTTTCCAGAATTTATGTATTCACTATCAATTCGGGTTTCCAACTGAAGCTGTCAACTAAAAAACTATTGCTTTTTAGGAATAACGTTCCTAATTCCACTTTTAGTAGAGACAGTATCACCTTTGTAACGAGGGATGATATGAATACTAGCGTGCATAATATTTTGACCTGCGGCTCTATTGATGTTCATTCCTACATTAAAACCATCAGGCTCAAATTCTGCTTTGAGAATTTCTTGTACTTTGTTCACCATAAACCAGCAAGCAGATTGCTCCTTAAATGGGAGTTCAAAATAGCCGCTAACATGACGTTTAGGAATAATTAGAACATGTCCTTTACTTATAGGGTAGCCATCAAAAATAGCATAAGCAGTTGCTGACTCAGTTAATAGTCTGAGAGTTTTATGGGGATTACAAAATATACAATAGCTAGATGAATTTCGCTGATGATTATAGTGAACATACTCATATACTTCTCGATATTCATCTAAGCAAATTGAAGTAAAAGGAAGTTTGGCAATACACTGATAAGTAGGTTTTTTGTGAACATAATGTTCTCGAAACCCTTCTTTTTTGATATCCCTTCTCACAGCATAATAAGCTTTACCTCCTGGTTTTAATAAATGTGATATTTCCATTAGGACATTAGTTTGTTCTTCGGTAAATAAAACATTTAAAACATAAAAGCAAATTATTGTATCGAATTTATTCTCAGGATATTCTGGAAAATAATAAGGGTCATAGCCTGTAATATCACAACCTTTTTGGCGCAATATTTTAACATCATTACCAAAACCACAACCAAAGTCTAATATTTTGCCTTGGAGAAGGTTTTGATTTAATAAAAACTGTGCCGGAAATGATAGATAACTTCTTTCGATCGCAGTAAGATGGCTGAACTGATTTTTTTGCTGTTTCATGGAATGAATTTTGGTGCTGATGTACCAAAATTATTATTCCCAGCATTTGTTAGGTTATGCGATATCTACAACGGGTTACGCCTACGCATCAATACCTAGCTCACGTAACTTAGCTGCTAATATATCAGCACGCTGGCGTTCCTGTTGGGCGCGTTGGCTTTCCTGTTCAGCACGTTGACGTTCTTGTTCAGCGCGTTGGCGTTCTTGTTCAGCACGTTGGCGTTCTTGTTGGGCTTGTTCGCTGCTCCATAACAGCAAATTTCCTTCTGTATCCCACCAGCGCAGCCAATTCATGGTTTGGCATAATCTTTCACCTTGCCAAATTCCGAGAAATAACTCTAACTCAGGAATCCAAAAGCGTCCATTGCTATCTGCTTGCTGCAAGGTATATTGTCCATTTTGCAAGCATCGTAGTTCTATGCTTGGTTCGTAAGGGTCGTAGGTTACGTAGGTTGGAACTTGGAGAATCTTTTCGTAATAATAGAGTTTACCGTAGGGTGGAGTTGAACGGACTGATAGTTCTCCACCTTCTGTATCTGAGAGAAATTCCATCACTACAGCCACAGCAGCACCTTCTAAATTCGGGGTGTAGCTGCGACGAACTACATTTGTTCCCACAGACTGCACTTGAGGGACATAAAACCAGTCTGGGGCTTTGACAACGATTTTTTTGTTGACTGTGGCTACAAGTCCAAAATTAGAGCCAATCAGCATTTGAGGTTGGATGCGTGCTGCGGTTCCCAAAGCATCGGTAAGCGCAGCAGCGATCGCAGGTTGTTGAATATTTTCCACTGGATCGTCTGGTAAAATGAAGTCGGCTGGAAGTGCTTCCCAAGTAACAATTGGTTCTTTTTGGATGGGGTTAACTTGTAGAACCATAAAATTACTCCTAATATCAATGCACAGTATATTAGTTATTTTTAACAAATCTTCAGCCAGCATCGCTTTTAAGTTAAAAACCCACAAATCTGGAAAGATTTCTCTGACAGGTGTATATACTCGTAGTCAAGCACTTAGCAGGCGTGAGTATGATAGTTGAGTGGTTCACTCTGTGGATAGGTCAAAAAGCGGTTGGATTTCTTGTCAAAACTATTATTAGCGAAGAATTTTTCAAAGATTTAGTCAAGGACTACGCTAAAGATTTTTTCAAACATATCTTTAATAATGCTGTAACCGCGCCCTTCAAACAAGAACCACTTCAGAAAGCTGTCGTTATGGCATTGACAGAATTTTTGCAACTGATGCAGCAGCAGTTCAAGGTTCGTTGCAAAGTTTCTGAAGCTGAAATTCAAAATTACGCTGAAGATATCAATAAATTTATCCGTGATAAAACGGTTAAAGAAATTCTTGGTCAGGCTTTTGATATTAAATGTGATTCTCTAGATTTTAAAACACTAGCAGATAGTTGGAAAAGACTTCAACTTGAACCTCTACCGCCTAAATTTAACTGGCAAACAATTACAGAACAGTATCTCATACAAGTTCAAGATATTCTTTCTGATTCAGAAGAGTTACGCTATATCTTGGAACTTCAAAAATTATCCAGTATTGATAAGACTTTAAAAGAAAATGCTGACATTCCCAAGGATTTTAATTTACCGCAATATCTAGAAACTATTCGTGAACGCTATGGTAATCTGAAGTTAGATAGTTTAGAAACTACATCCCGCGAACATCCGGTAAATCTATGGCAAATGTTTATCCCGCAAAATGTGCGGCAAGTTTATCAGGTTTTACCAGAACTGCCTAAAGAACATCTCCGCCGACTCCAAGAAAGTAACCAATTAGATACAGAATTTGAAATAGAAAAGTTTCAAGAAGAAACAGAACGTTATCAACGCAATTATTTTGAACAGCCAATCCGTTCAGTATTAGATGTTGTCCGAGAGAAGCAACGTAAGAACTATTTAGTTATTCTAGGCGATCCTGGTTCCGGCAAGTCTACATTGTTGCAATATCTAGCATTGGATTGGGTAGAAAAAACTCTCGAACAGAATGATTTTAATCTGCCAATTCCTTTGCTGATTGAATTACGCAATTATATGCGCGATCGCGATGCGGGTAGTTGTAATAATTTTCTCCAATTTTACCATAATAGTCCCAATTGTTTTTATCACCTCAATCAGCATAAATTGCATGAGCTGCTAAAGGCTGGTAACGCTTTAGTCATGTTTGATGGTTTGGATGAAGTCTTTGAATCGGCGAAGCGGGAAGAAGTAATTACCTGTATTCATCGCTTCACTAATGAATATCCCGATGTGCAGGTAATTGTCACTTCTCGGATTATCGGCTATAAGCAGCAACAATTGCGAGATGCAGAGTTTCGCCACTTTATGTTGCAAGATTTAGAACCAGCACAAATTCAAGATTTTATCGAACGTTGGCATGATAAAACTTTTAGTCAAGCGGAAGAAAGAGATAAAAATATTAAACGAGAGCGGCTACAAAGAGTAATTAATGAATCGAAAGCAATTGCTGAACTTGCACAAAATCCTCTGCTGTTAACCATGATGGCAATTCTCAATCTCAAGCGAGAATTGCCCAGAGATAGAAGTGAACTGTATAAAGATGCTTCAGAAGTTCTGTTGCATAATTGGGACGAGGGACGCAATTTAAAGCCGGATGAACGTCTGGACATTATTGATTATAAAGATAAACAGGCAATGTTGCGTCAAGTTGCTTATCAAATGCAAACCAGTGAAAAAGGTTTAGCTGGCAACATTATCTATGCGGATGATTTAGAAGCAATTTTCACTAAATATCTGCAAAGCATACCAGTAAGTGATGCTAGAGATAAAGCCAGACGGTTGATGAAACAACTGCGCGATCGCAACTTTATTTTATGTTTCTTGGGTGCAGATTACTATGCCTTTGTGCATCGGACTTTTTTAGAATATTTCTGTGCTTGGGAGTTTGTCTGGCAGTTTGAGAAGGAACGCAGTATTTCAATTGAGTATCTCAAAGCTGAAGTTTTTGGCAAACACTGGCAAGATGAAACTTGGCATGAAGTATTGCTGCTAATTGCGGGAATGATTGATGCGAAATTTGTTGGTGAAATTCTTGATTACTTAATGGCGCAAGATGGGGAAGAGGAAAAGTTTATCAACCTGTTTTTAGCAGCTAAGTGCCTTGCAGAAGTGAGAAATCGCTCAGTGATTGCGTCAACAGCTCATAAATTGCTTAACAAGCTACAAGACTTAACTAAATATGATCTCTGGTACTATTACTCTTTCTTGGATAACGAAGAAACTAAGCTAGTTCAAGAAGTTCGCACTCAAGCAGTTGCAACAGTCGCCGCAATTTGGAAAGATTACAACGATACCTTACACTGGCTCAAAGACTGCGCCACTGCTGATGAATCAGGGTATGTGCGACGTGCAGCCATCGAAGCATTAGCCAGTAATTTACCAGATGACCCGGACACCCGCTCGTTTATCAAAGACCGTGCCAATTCTAAGGATGGGTCTGTGCGATATGCAGCTATCCGAGCATTAGCAAGCAATTTCAAAGAGAACCCAGATACCCCCTCCTTTCTCAAAAACCGCGCTACTGCTGATAATGATAGGGATGTGCGACGTACAGCTATCCAAGCATTAGCCAGCAATTTCAAAGATGACCCGAACACCCGCTTCTTTCTCAAAAACCGCGCCATTGCTGATAATGATAGAGATGTGCGACGTGCAACTATCCAAGCATTAGTCAGTAATTTCAAAGATGACCCAGACACCCGCTCCTTTCTCAAATACCCTGCTGCTGCTGATGAATCAGGGTATGTGCGAGGTGCAGCTATCCAAGCATTAGCCAGCAATTTCAAAGATGATCCAGACACCCGCTCCTTTCTTAAACGCTGTGCCACTTCTAAGGATGGGTATGTGCGACGTGGAGCCATCGAAGCATTAGCGAGTAATTTCAAAGATGACCCAGACACCCGCTCGATTCTCAAAGAACGCGCTAATGCTGATAATGATGGGGATGTTCGACGTGGAGCTATCCAAGCATTAGCGAGTAATTTCAAAGATGACCCAGACACCAGCTCGATTCTCAAAGACCGCGCCACTGCTGATAATGATGAGGATGTGCGACGTGCAGCCATCCAAGCATTAGCCAGCAATTTCAAAGATGACCCAGACACCCGCTTGATTCTTAAAGACCGCGTTACTGCTGATGATGGGGATGTTCGACGTGGGGCTATCGAAGCATTAGCCAGCAATTTCAAAGATGACCCAGACACCCGCTTGATTCTTAAAGACCGCGCTACTGCTGATAATGATGAGTATGTGCGACGTGCAGCCATCCAAGCATTAGCGAGTAATTTCAAAGATGACCCAGACACCCGCTCCTTTCTCAAAGACCGTGCCACTGCTGATAATGATGAGGATGTGCGACGTGCAGCCATCCAAGCATTAGCCAGCAATTTCAAAGATGACCCAGACATCCGCTCCTTTCTCAAAGAACGCGCTACTGCTGATAATGAAGGGAATGTGCGACGTGCAGCCATCCAAGTATTAGCTAGACACTTCAGAAGTCAGCCTGAATTGTTTGAAATTTACTACAACTGCACCGTAAATGACCCCTTTGAGCGTAAGCAAGACTATGAAATCAACCCTCGGCGCGTTGCACTTGAGATAATTATCAAGCAATTTCCTCAGCATCCCCAGACTTTACCACTGTTGCGCGACAAAGCAGAGAATGACCCAGATGAGCAAGTGCAAGAGTTTGCTCAACAAAAGTTGGCACAATTAGAGAAGTAAAAGAGTTAAAAAAAAAACACTAGAAAAGTCGTTAAAAGTAGCATAATTTTAAAGTGCGTAGTTTACCGCTGTAGGCATCGCTTGACACTTAAGATAGTCGCTACACAGCTATCCATTTGAAAACTGCTGTATAAACAGACTCTCAAAATTCCTCAAGAACTTTTAGATATATTGAATGAATCATCCTGAGTAGATATTCATAGTGAACTGTTACCCAAGCCGAAAACACGAGAACAGTAAAAAGTAGCAAAACTCCAAAAAAGCGATCGCTAAACATCTACCCAAATAATCCTAAATTCTCATAAATTATTCTCGAAAATTACGCACCCAGAACACCGTCTAGCCGTGGTTGCAGTGACCAAAGCCGACTTCGATCACAACAATCAGATAGAAAGTGGTTTTCAATCCACTTAATCTAGTGTTAGCAGCTTTGTACATAGCGTAACAGAAAGGGCAGAGGTGGCATGAATGCAATTACAACAGACACAACTTTTTGAAGAAACCCTCTGGAAAGCCGTTCTCAACCGAGATGCCACAATTGACGGCAAGTTTTTCTACGGTGTTCGTTCCACAGGCATTTATTGCCGACCTATTTGCCCTAGTCGCAGACCAAATCGCAATCAAGTTTGTTTCTTCCAGTCGGTACAAGAGGCTCAAAGTGCAGGTTTTCGACCTTGTAAACGCTGTCAGCCACAATTTGAAACAGTTTCAAATCCAGCCAAAGCGAAAGTCTTAGCAGTATGCCGATACATTGAAGCACAAAGCGATCGCATCCCCACCCTCTCAGAATTATGCTCTCAGGTGGAAATGAGTTCCAGTTATTTGCAAAAGGTATTCAAGCAAATAATTGGTGTATCCCCTTTTCAATATGCAGATGCGCTGCGTAGCCAACGATTAAAGCAGCGTCTCCAGTCAGGGGAGGAAATTGCTCATGCAGTTTATGACACGGGGTATGGTTCAAGTAGTCAAGTTTATGAAAAAGCACCGAAGCAACTGGGAATGACACCAAAAATTTACCAACAAGCTGGAAAGACAATCAACATTGTCTATGCGATCGCTCCATGTCCGCTAGGATATTTACTGGTGGCAACAACAGACAAGGGGATTTGTGCCGTTAAACTAGGTGGTGAAGCAGACAAACTTGAACACATCTTGAATCAAGAATTTCACCAAGCGCACATCATACGTGATGACCACATACACAAAGAATGGATACAAGGAATCCTCGACTTGATTGCGGGAGATGAAATACATCTCGATTTACCACTCGATATCCGTGGGACAGCATTTCAGAAACAGGTTTGGCAAGTATTACAAAAAATTCCCTATAGCGAAACTCGTACCTACACTGATATTGCCCGTGATATTGCCAAACCCCAAGCAGTCCGCGCTGTGGGGAATGCTTGTGGAGCTAACCCGATCGCAGTGATTATACCCTGTCATCGGGTGCTGCGGAGTGATGGCAGTCTTGGTGGTTATCGTTGGGGGATTGAGCGCAAACAAAAACTACTTGTACAAGAATCGAAATCGATTAAAGATGACTCAAATACCTGAACTAGAATCATTGACTGAAGAAAGTCTCACCCGTGGTTTAATGGTGCTTGCCAATCTTGACAGCGATTTGGCTCGGATTTTAGAAACACTCGGGCCTCCACCAATATGGTCAAGAGAACCAGGTTTTGCAACGCTTCTGTGCATAATTCTAGAACAGCAAGTTTCCGTAGCAGCTGCAAGGGCTGTATTTAACCGTCTATGTGGGGTTATTGTACCGCTAACGCCAGAAAATTTTCTGACATTGGATGATATTCAATTAAGAGGGATTGGATTCAGTCGGCAAAAGATTCTATACTGTCGTGGATTGGCGAATGCGATCGCAAGCGATCAGCTTGACCTCAGCAAGCTGGAAAGAATGGATGAAACTACTATCAGAACTGAGTTAAAGCATCTCAAAGGTATAGGAGACTGGACAGTTGATATTTATTTACTCATGGCGCTGCAACGTCCTGATGTCTTTCCTAAAGGCGATTTAGCGATCGCGATCGCTTTGCAAAAAATCAAAAACTTGGCGACACGTCCAACACCAGTTCAACTGGAAGCAATGACACAGCACTGGCGGCCGTGGCGAGCAGTTGCGGCAAGACTTCTATGGCACTATTACCTAAGTAATCCTAAATAATTGCTCCTTCTCCCTTCTCTAACGAGACGCTGCGCGTTCACGTAGTGTCTCGTAGAGAAGGCGCACTTGGTGGTTCGTATAATAAATATAAACTAAATGGCAGAAAATCAATTAAGCCTAACAACAGAAAAGCCTGATAAAACTTTAAACATCCTGCCGATAATCATAGTAATAATTGCATTATTAGCTTTATCTTCAACAGCAATATTTATTAAAATTGCTCTTAGAGAAATGAGCGCTACTGCTACATTATTTAATCGTTTATGGATAGCGACTATTATCTTTGGATTATGGAGTGGAATTAACCAAGCACGAATTCATATTAAAGATGATGAACCTGTATTACCACAGCAGCCTTATCCAATCAAAGAGATATCGTTTTTAATAGCAGTGGGTCTAGTTCATGTATTAGGTAGATTATCTTGGACTTGGGCGCTAACCCAGACTGGTGCTGCTAATGCTAATGCGTTAGGTAGTCTAAATCCGCTATTTACTACATTAGGAGGATGGCTATTTTTTAATCAGATTTTTGGACGTAAATTTATCATCGGTCTGATATTAGCCATAATCGGCGCGATCGCAGTTGGATTTGAAGATTTATTACGCTCTAATAATAATTTTACAGGTGATGCTGTTGCCCTGATATCATCGATATTTTATGCAGCAAACTTTTTACTGATCGAGCAAATCCGCAATAAGTTTTCAATTATTACTATCCTTCTGTGGCGCTGTGTCATCGCAACTTCATTGATGATACCAGTAGTGCTAATCTTTGAAAAACAACCTTTGCCAGTTTCTTTGTCAGGGTGGTTAGTAGTATTTGCACTAGCTGCTATTTGCGAAGCCTTGGGTCATGGGCTAATTGTATACAGCCTGAAAACTTTTTCTTCAGGATTTATCTCTTTACTTTTGTTACTCAATCCAGTGATTGTTGCTATTCTTGCTTGGATACTTTTCTCGGAAAATTTGAGTATTTTTAACTTGCTAGGGTTGGCATTAATTTTAGGGGGTATATATTTAGCAATTTCTAACCAAGGATCTATCAAATCTAGCGTTAATCCCCCCATACAATCTCTACAAGAAAGTGAATCTTAATAAGTTCGTAGTAAGGACTTTAGTCCTGATTTTCTAAACACTAAAGTCCTTACTACAAACCCTCAAAATAACTTAGGACTTACGCAAGAACTCTCTGAAACTCTTATTTCTCCGTGTCCTCTGCGCCTCTGTGGTTCGTTTTTTCATGATTTTGCATAAGTCCTGTAACTCTAATACTTGCCTAATGTCGGTGGTAAGTCGGTTACAATTTCCCCGTGAATACCTTTTCAGCCGGGCCTGTCATGTAAACCCGTTGGTCGATTTCTGACCATTCAATTTGCAAGGGACCACCAGGTAATTCTACAGTGGCAGTGCGATCGCATTTTCCGGTTAACACACCAGCCACTAAAGAAGCGCAAGCACCAGTTCCACAAGCTAATGTAATCCCAGCACCCCGTTCCCACACCCGCATTTTTAAATAGTCAGGGCGTACCACTTGAATAAATTCAGTATTTATGCGTTGGGGAAAAACTAGGTGATGCTCAAATTTCGGGCCTATGCTTTCTAGTTCAATTGCTGCTACATCTTCCACAAAGGTAATGCAGTGAGGATTTCCCATACTTACACAAGTGACATCCCAAGTTTTCCCCGCCACCTCCAACTGCTGAGAAATGACTTTTTCTTCAACAGGTGCAAGAGTGGTAGGAATTTCGCCAGCGAGTAATCTGGGTAAACCCATGTCTACTTTAACTAGACCATCAGATAAGAGTTGGGGAGTCATTACACCACCCAAAGTATGAATGCGATATGAATCTTTATTCCGGGATTCACCTTCTAAATCTGCCAAAAAGCCAGCTAAACAGCGAATGCCATTGCCACACATTTCTGGTTCTGAACCATCAGAATTAAAAATCCGCATGGTGTAGTCAGTGCCGTTTTCTCCAGGTAGGGCAAAAATAACACCATCAGCACCGATACCAAAATGGCGATCGCACAACTGGATGGCTTGCTCTGGAGTCAATACGGGCAAAGATGACGAGCGATTGTCAATCAGAATAAAATCGTTACCCAGACCATGATACTTAGTAAATTCGATTGCCATTTTCTCAAGGATGAATTATCAAGGATTAGTTACTCTTTATTTTGCCTTGTACGTTCATCTTTACTAAAAATGCTTACCGAATTTGACACCACTTTACCCAGTATTAGACAAGTCCAAAACCTGATTAAACAAACAACGCCAGTTGAGTTAAAGCTGGTAACTCAGGATGTACTCACAGGAAAGGTTTTATGGCAAGATCCACAGTGCATCTGTATTGCTGATGAAAACAGTCAGCAAACCACCGTTTGGAAACAAGCGATCGCATACATCAAACCGAAAACAAGTTAGCAGTGAGGCAGATCAGGTAGAAGGCGCAATTGCTACTTTTGGCTCAACTGCGAGGGACGAATCGGATATTGGAGCTATGGAAAGAATTATCAAATATTCTAGGCAAGAGTGGTCTCTCTGCGATTGTGGCGATCTAGAAGAACCTTTAAGCACTTTCCTGTATGACCTGCCGAACTTAACTGTTTGCAACGTTTTTCCACCGCTTCATATTCTCAATATTCTTCTTCTCAAAGGTTGGGTTGGTGGCAGTATGAGTCCCAACTTTATCTGGAAACCTTTTGAGATATCTGAGCAAGAGTATCAAGAGATTTTACCCAAACTTCTCGATCCTAATTGGGCAGTACTATGCAAAAAGCTTTGGCGCATCAGGCTGCCTATGAAAATCGATCCAGAGTTTGATGGTATTAACGATCGCGATACATGGATAGAATTGGTTAGCGAAAAACATCGAGTAAAATCACTCGAATAAGCAAAGAAAGAAATAAAATAGTTCAAAAAAGAGTATTCTGAAGTTATTGCTCCCGTTTTAGTTGACTGTAGTTTAGACCTACAAATTTTATAGTAACGACACGTACATTCTGCGGTTAACGATGGCCTGCTTTTAGTCTAAACTCCAGTATTATGTCCAATAAATAAATTATTCAATCTTGTGGGGTGGGCATCTTGCCCGCCCAATTCACAGGACGGGCAAGATGCCCATCTCACAAGAAATATTGGGATATTTTATTACTTGGAAGTCCCTTAAAAAAACAGCTAAGTAAGCCAAGAGAGAATCAATGCGAGAGTTGCCAATCTTGCAGCATCAAAATAGCATCTCTATACAAAGACAAATCCACCTGGTGGACTTCTATTCCTTGCCCAATTCCTTCTAGAAGGGTAATTGTCAAATTTCCTCCCAAGTGTTCGCGGAACTCGGTAAGCCCCCTAAATAGACAATCGGGATGGTCTAGTTGATCTAATTGCTCTGTCAGCGCCGACACGTATAATGTGAATCCTAGCTTACTGAGTGTATATAGAACACTTTGCCACTCAGATTTCAAAAGTTGACCTGTTAAATATGAATAGGTCGTATCCAAAGCAATACCGATCGCCACAGCTTCACCGTGACGTAAACTGTAATTAGTTAAATGCTCTAGTTTATGAGCAGCCCAGTGTCCAAAATCCAAAGGACGCGATGAACCCATTTCAAATGGATCGCCGCCACCAGCAATATGCTCTAAATGCAACTGCGAACAGCGATAGATCAATCTTTCCATTATGTCCATATCCCGATTAGCCAATTGATCGGCATTAGTCATAATGAAATCGAAGAAATCTGCATCTCTAATCAGCGCTACTTTCACCGCTTCCGCAATACCCGATCGCCAATCTCGATCGTCAAGGCTAGTCAGAAAATCAAAGTCATTTAAGACAGCATAAGGCGGCATGAATGTACCCAAAAAGTTTTTCTTGCCGAAAGCATTGATTCCGTTCTTTACCCCTACACCCGAATCGTTTTGCCCTAATACTGTTGTCGGTACTCGTAGCAGCCGAATTCCTCGATGAGCCGTTGTTGCTGCGTATCCTACCATATCTAGGACGGCTCCACCTCCAATTGCTAAAACGTATGAGTGACGGCACAATCCAGCTGCATTTATTCGCTGATGAATTTGCTCTATAAATCTAGAATCGTTCTTAACTCTTTCTCCACCAAGAACTACTATCGGCTCACCGCTCAGTGTTAATACATCTTCATAATACTGAGCATAGACTGATAATTTTTTTAGTAAGCCATCTTGGTACTGTAAAAATCCTCCATCTACGACTGCTAGTACTTGCTTTGGGGTTGTTTCCCCATCTGCGGCAATCACTTGTGCAAATAAAGGATTATCTAACTGAAACAGACCTCTAGTGAAGTGAACATCATAGTTGAAGGTCACGCGGACACATTGGTTAATTGGTTGCAGATTAAGAGCGGTTTTTTGTTTAATAGCCATTTAAAATATTATTATTTTTTAGTAACTGTGAATATATGCACTAATGCAATTACAATTGAGACTAATTTTAAGGTAGTAAATCATCAAATAATTCAGCCTTTAGATGATTTTTTAACCCCTTAAAATAATTAAAATAATCATACTTTTAAATTGCATTTATCATGGTAGATAAAGTTAAAAATAATATTAATTTACAATTTAACTGATGCCTACGATTTATCTATGAAGTTAGCAATGGATATTCTTATGTTAGATAAAATTCTAATTTTTTCCGTAAATTAATTCTAGAGTTTATCTAATTAAAATAGGATCTTTACAATATCTTCTCTAAAATCGGGAAAACTTTATAGATTCAGTAAAGTTAGGAACTCAGTAGTATATTATTAGCTGTTTCAAACACAAAGTATCAAGTTTAGTGGTAGATTTTATACTTAGTTGCCACAAAAAAGTTGGGCAACTTCTCCTGAAATTTATCATGAGTAAAGTAAACAAGTTACTGCATCACTGGTTGTTAAAGTCTGTTTCAGATAAAGCTTTTGCTTGGCTGGAGCAGAAGCAGGCACAAATTTCTAGCGGCGCTGCTGAAAGAGTTTTTTTCACGGCATTTAGTGCTGTACCGCGTTATCTAGGTAAACAGGATTTGCAGCTAACATTCCAGGACTTGGAAGCAGCAGAAGATGTGATTCCCGGTTGGTATCCTGGTAATTGGAGTGTAGATCAAGCAGGTCGCACACTCTTGCTTCTAGCTTTGCCCCACGATGATGCCCAGGGGTATGTGCGAGTCTCCTTTGGAGAGGCTACGCCAACGCTCGATCAAGTCTTCTCCACTGCCGATATGGGGGAGTTAGTTGCTCTTTATCAAAGTTTGCCGCTATTACCACATCCAGAGTTACATCGCCATCGCGCTGCTGAGGGAATTCGCAGCAATATGAGTAATGTATTCCAAGCGATCGCACTACGTAACCCTTATCCAGCGAATTATTTAGACAATGCTGCTTGGAATCAAATGGTGCTGAAGGCTGTGTTTGTCGGCAGTCCTTTGCATCTAATTTGGGGACTAGACCAACGTGCTAACCCAGAATTAGCGAAGATGTTAGCAGACTATGCCCATGAACGTTGGGCAGCTAAACGCTCAGTTACGCCAGAACTTTGGCGACCTGTAGGGCGGTTTGCGGATAGTGCGATCGTTACAGATTTGGAAAAAGTACTGGCTAATGGCGATACAGCCGAACAAGAAGCCGCAGCGTTAGCTTGTGCTGAGTCTCCTTTACCCCAAGCGCAAGCATTACTTTCTCGCTACCCAGATTTACAGTCATCCATCCAACAAGGTAATCTGACTTGGAACAGTTTTAGCCGCGATGCCTGCGGCGAACCATGCTAACGCTTGTCAGTTGACAAATGAAGAAGGGAATAGGTGACAGGTAATAGGGTACAGATTATTCCCTATTACCTGTCACCTGTCACCTCTCCTTGTTCGGTTTGACCTGGTAGACATGAATATTGGTAGAGATTATTCCCTATTACCTGTCACCTGTCACCTCTCCCCTAATCCCAATGCCCAATTATTAAAACCATGATGTATATCGATCCTCACATTCACATGTGTTCCCGTACTACTTACGATTACTTAGTAATGCGGGAATATGGCATTGTCGCCGTTATTGAACCAGCCTTTTGGTTAGGACAACCCCGAACGAATGCTGGCTCATTTAAAGACTACTTCAGTAGCCTTGTAGGTTGGGAACGGTTTCGTGCTAGTCAGTTTGGCATCCAACACTACTGCACAATCGGCCTAAATCCGAAAGAAGCTAACAATGAAGCGCTAGCAGATGAAGTTATGGAACTGCTGCCACTTTATGCCTGTAAAGAAGGAGTTGTTGCCATTGGTGAAATTGGCTATGACGATATGACAGAAGCAGAAGATAAGTACTTTTGTCAACAGTTAGAACTAGCCAAAGAACTCGATACGTTGGTACTAATTCATACTCCTCATCGCAATAAAAAGGCGGGTGCTAGTCGGAGTATGGATCGCTGTATTGAATATGGCTTAGATCCTTCACAAGTAGTTATCGATCACAATAACGAAGAAACGGTTGAAGAAGTATTAGGACGGGGCTTTTGGGCGGCTTTCACGATTTACCCACAGACGAAGATGGGTAACGCCAGGATGGTAGAAGTTGTTCGTAAGTATGGATGCGATCGCATCATTGTAGATAGTAGCGCTGATTGGGGTATCAGCGATCCTTTGGCTGTCCCGAAAACGGCTCAGTTGATGTTAGATAGGGGCATTCCTGAAGAACATGTGCGAGCAGTTTGTTATGAAAATGCTCTAGCTGCTTACAGTCAAACTGGGCAAATGAAAGCGTCAGACTGGCTCAATCCCCAATCTATCGATCAGCGCCAAATGTTCAGTGGTAATTCTGTGCTACGAGGACAAGAACCAGGAATCAAATCAGTTTCAGATTTTGTGTTGATTGAATAGAAAATTATAAGGGGGGATTGGGCATTGGGTATTGCAAGAGAGATTTTCATCTTTGCGTTGTCAATGTAACTCATGGAGTCTCTCGGTGATTCATCTATAATATGCGGGTTTGTTTTGAGAAATTAGTAGGCACGGAGGCAGATAAGTGAATGTTGCAAGCTTAAATTTTCAAAGTTGGCGGGGTTATCTGGAATTGATGCGTCCTGCTAATATTGTTACTGCTTGGGCGGATATTCTTGTAGGTTTCGCTGCTTCCGGCTCTGGGATTATTTTTGCTCAATTAATCAATGGAGAAGCAAGTTTTGCCATACTAATTCCATTAGCTTGGTTGTTATTGGCTACAACTGGTTTATACGGCGGCGGTATAGTTTTTAATGATGTTTTCGATGCAGAATTAGATGCAAAAGAGCGACCAAATAGAGCAATTCCTAGCGGTCGGGTATCTCGTGAAAATGCTGCTTTATTGGGGAGTATACTGTTTGCCATCGGGATTATAGCTGCCTTTCAAGTATCGTTGGTGAGTGCAGCGATCGCTATATTTATCACTCTCTCATCCCTACTGTACGACTCACTCGCCAAACATCATCCTTTTTTTGGCCCTTTAAATATGGGTTTGTGTCGTGGCAGTAATTTATTATTAGGCGTAAGTGCTGTACCTGCAATCATTGGAGAACGTTGGTATTTAGCACTAATTCCTGTTCTTTATATTGCTGCTATCACTGCAATTAGCCAGGGTGAAGTTCACGGTGGTAAGAAGATTACGGGAGTTTTAGCAGTACTGCTGATTGCAATAGTTCTGACGGCAATTTTGGCTTTAGGATTATTGGATGAGTATACAGCGATCGCAGCACTACCATTCGCTATTTTCTTAGCCATCAGAATCTTACCTAACTTTATCAAAGCGGCGCGGGAACCGATAGCCGAAAATATCCGAAATGCGGTAAAAATAGGCGTTTTATCTCTAATAGTTTTAGATGCAACTGTTGCATCTGGTTTTGCTGGTTTGTATTACGGTTTATTAGTTCTAAGCTTGCTACCAATTTCGATGAAGTTAGCAAAAGTATTTGCTGTTACTTAAATTTGAATGTATACACCCAGTAATACCATTAATCGGCTATAGGGGCGCACATATATGCGCCCCTAACCATGAATATGTAGCAAGTAGTTTGCGAAATAGTTTAAGTCAAAGAAAACAGATTACATATACAAGGGATAAAGCTAAAAAATGAAAATTACAAACACCAATAATTTCCATTTAACTTATTGCAGCAATATTCATCCTGGTGAAAGTTGGCTAGAGGTTTTCGCCAATTTAGAGAAGTATATTCCCGAGCTCAAATCACGTTTATCACCTACAGAACCTTTTGGTATTGGCTTAAGGTTAGCAGATGTTGCTGCAAAAGAACTTTTAGAAAGTAATAACCTAACTAAATTTCAAGCTTGGCTGACTCAAGAAGATTTATATGTTTTCACCTTAAATGGATTCCCTTATGGCGGATTCCATCGACAGGTGGTAAAAGACCAAGTTTATGCACCAGATTGGTCTACACAAGAACGAGCTAATTATACATTAAACTTGGCACACATTTTAGCTAGTCTATTACCCCAAGGACTTGATGGCGGAATTTCTACACTACCATTATCCTATAAGCCTTGGTGGGTAAAAGACCAAGCAACTTTTGAGGCTGTTCTGAAAAAGAGTTGTTTGAACATCGCATCTGTTGTTGTAGAAATGATTCGCATCGGTGAAGAAACAGGCAAGATACTTCATATTGATTTAGAGCCTGAGCCTGATGGTTTAATTGAAAATACCTCAGAAATAATCGATTTTTATCAAAATTGGTTATTGCCCATTAGTGGCAGTTATTTATCAGAAAAACTAAATATTGAGCAGATTTTAGCAGAAACTAAATTGCTAGAACACGTTCGGGTTTGTTATGATACCTGCCATTTTTCAGTTGAATATGAGGAACCGCAATCTGTATTTGC
Organism: Desmonostoc muscorum FACHB-395; assembly: GCF_014698035.1. Taxonomy (GTDB): domain Bacteria; phylum Cyanobacteriota; class Cyanobacteriia; order Cyanobacteriales; family Nostocaceae; genus Nostoc; species Nostoc muscorum_A. Next base: position 5,226 of record NZ_JACJSF010000017.1, on the reverse strand, counting down.
ACGTTTGCAATCGGCAGGAATTAAGATTGGCAAAATTCAAATCAGTGCTGCAATTAAAGTAAAAATACCTGCTGATGTTGAGAAGCGTAGTTTGATAGTTGAACGCTTACGTCCTTTTGCAGAATCTACCTATCTTCACCAGGTAATAGAATGTCGCAGCGATGGTACACTCCATCATTATCCCGACTTAATAACTGCATTACCACATTTAGAGCAATCTCTAGCTGAAGAATGGCGCACTCACTTTCATGTTCCAATTTTTATTCATGATTATCAAATTTTGCAATCGACGCAAGATGATATTGCTACTATTTTGCATCTACTTCAAACAAATAATGCTTGCTCACATTTAGAAATTGAAACTTACACTTGGGATGTATTGCCGTCAGAAATGAAGATAGATATGCTGACTTCTATTCAGCGTGAGTATGAGTGGGTATTAAAAGAATTCGTCGCCAATTAAGAAGAAACTAAGTTTATGAAAAAAACTGTTGTTCTAAATGTCGTGGGATTAACGCCCAATTTACTAGGAGAAAATACACCGTTTTTATCTTCTTGGGCTGCGAAGGGGCAGGTAGCTTCTATAGAAAAAGTTTTACCTGCTGTAACTTGTTCAGTTCAAGCTACTTATTTAACAGGAAAGTTGCCTGATGAGCATGGAATTGTCGCTAATGGTTGGTACTTCCGTGATGAATGTGAAGTGAAGTTTTGGCGACAATCTAATAAATTAGTCCAGGCTCCCAAAGTTTGGGAAATAGCTAAATCAATCGATCCAAATTTCACTTGTGCCAACCTTTTTTGGTGGTACAATATGTATTCTTCAGTAGAATATGCCATTACACCGCGCCCAATGTATCCCGCAGATGGGAGAAAATTACCTGATATTTATACCCATCCTAGTGATGTGCGATCGCAAATTCAATCTGATTTAGGAAACTTCCCTCTGTTTGATTTCTGGGGGCCAAAAACTTCCATTAGTTCTAGCCAATGGATTGCGAATTCTGCAAAATGGATTGAAGAACGCTACAGCCCGACATTATCACTAGTTTATCTACCACATTTAGATTACTGTCTGCAAAAATTTGGTAACAATCAAACACAGATTCAAGCAGATTTGCGAGAAATTGATGCTGTTTGTGGTGATTTAATTGAATATTTTGAAGCACGTAATACTCAGGTAATTATTCTTTCTGAGTATGGCATTACCCCAGTTTCTAAAGCTGTGGATTTAAACCGCGTACTACGGGAAAATGGTTTAATTGCTGTGCGAGAAGAATTAGGGCGAGAACTGCTCGATTTTGGTGCTAGCATTGCCTTTGCCGTTGCGGATCACCAAATTGCTCATGTATATGTGAACGATCCGGCGTATATCCCAAAAGTGCGATCGCTTTTAGAAGCGACTGAAGGCGTGGCGGAGGTGTTGGATGAAGAGGGTAAACAAGCCTATCATCTCGATCATCCTAGATCGGGAGAGTTGGTAGCGATCGCACAATCTGACGCTTGGTTTACCTATTATTATTGGCTTGATGATGCGAAAGCGCCTGATTTTGCTAGAACTGTAGATATCCACCGCAAACCTGGTTACGATCCTGTAGAACTTTTCCTCGATCCACAGATTAAATTTCCTCAAGGCAAAATTGCTCTCAAGTTACTTAAGAAACAACTGGGTTTTCGCTACTTAATGGATGTGATTCCTCTGGATGCTTCCCTGGTGCGTGGCTCTCACGGTAATATCACCACTTCCCCAGATGAAGGGCCTCTATTTATCACCCATCAAACTCACCTAGTTGACGAACATCAAATTGAGGCGACAGATGTTTGCTCGTTGATTCTCAAACATTTAAATACCTGAAAGGCAGTATAGAGGCTGTATATTGCCTCTATATCCTCCCAAAATACAAAAAAATTTATGGTAATTCATAATCATATCGAGTATGATTTATATATAAACTCATTATGACTATGAATTAGATTGTTCTATCAGTAGGTATCCATCTACTGACTAAAATGTACTGTGGGCAATCTGAGTAACTTACATGGAGAGCTTCTTTAAACCATGACTGAACCCCAAAACTTGACAACTGCTGATGGTATTCCAGTTAGCGATAACCAGAACTCACTTACAGCTGGAGCGCGTGGCCCTGTATTAATGCAGGATTTCCACCTTATAGAAAAGCTGGCTCATTTCAACAGAGAACGTATTCCTGAAAGAGTTGTCCACGCTAAAGGTGCTGCTGCTCACGGCACTTTGACTATTACCAATGACATCACCCGCTACAGTAAAGCCAAACTTTTTTCTGAAATTGGCAAGAAAACCGAACTTCTCTTGCGCTTTTCTACAGTCGGAGGAGAAAAAGGTTCAGCAGATGCCGAGCGCGACCCTAGAGGTTTTTCCCTCAAGTTTTATACTGAGGAGGGTAACTGGGATCTTGTAGGTAACAATACCCCGATTTTCTTCATCCGCGACCCTTTGAAGTTTCCTGATTTCATCCATACCCAAAAGCGCAATCCCCAAACCAATTGTAAAGACCAGAATGCAAAGTGGGATTTTTGGTCACTCAGTCCAGAATCGCTTCACCAGGTGACGATCCTATTTTCAGACCGGGGAATTCCCAAAACCCATCGACACATGGACGGTTTTGGTAGCCACACCTTCAGTTTAATTAATGCCGAGGGCGATCGCGTTTGGTGTAAATTTCACTTTAAGACTCTGCAAGGGCATCAAACCTTGACTGAGGAAGAATCGGCCAAGATTAAGGGCGAAGATCCAGATCATGCAACTCATGATTTGTTTGAAGCGATCGCTAAAAAAGACTATCCTAAGTGGCGGATGTGCATTCAGGTGATGACCGAAGAGCAAGCGGAAAAACATCCTGATAATCCTTTTGACTTAACTAAAGTTTGGAAACAAGGCGAATATCCTTTAATTGAAGTCGGGATATTAGAGCTAAATCGTAACCCTGAGAATTATTTTGCCGAAGTAGAGCAAGCCGCTTTTAGCCCTAGTGCAGTGGTTCCTGGCGTTAGTTTCTCTCCAGACAAAATGCTGCAAGCTCGAATTTTTTCTTACCCAGATGCTCAACGGTATCGCTTGGGTGGTAACTATCAGCAATTACCTGTCAACCAGCCCAAATGTCCAGTGATGCATTATCAGCGAGATGGCTTTATGGCACCGGGGAACAACGGCGGTAGCGTTCCTAACTATGAACCGAATAGTGCTGAGGGTACGCCCAAAGAAAATCCAGCTTATGCAGAACCACCTAGTCATTTGGGCGATGTCACAGTCGATCGTTACAGTCATCGTGAAGGAAACGACGATTATACTCAAGCAGGTAATCTGTATCGGTTACTAACTCCTGAGCAGCAAGAGCGTCTGGCTAAAAATATCGTCGGTAGTCTCTCTCAAGCAAGGGAAGACATCCAAATGCGCCAACTTTGCCACTTCTTCCGGGCAGATATTTCTTATGGTCGCCGTGTAGCTGAAGGGTTAGGTATTTCAATTGATCCCTCAATGTTTTCTCATGATGCTCAACCTGTAGGTAACTGGTAAGCCTTATCCAATTTTGTGGGGTGGGCATCTTGCCCGCCTTAGAGGATGTTTGAAAAGTTCTTTTCTTGGTAGAAAAACGTTTTAGATCACCCTAAATCCCCCTTGAAAAGGGGGACTTTGATTCCTGTTCCCCCCTTTTTAAGGGGGGTTAGGGGGGATCTAAAAGCGCCTAAAATCACAGCGAAACACTTTTCAAACAACCTCTTAAAGCAAATTCATTTGATTAACTTACAAAATAAATCGAGGTAATTAAACATGAAATTAATAGCAACAGAAAAAGGCTTATTAATCCCTAAAGAACTATTAGGAGAAAACCAAGAGTTTGAGATTATTCAAGAAAATGGAAAAATTCTTATTACTAGCATAAAACAAACATTTTCTGTTTGGGATTTAGGTTCAAATCCTGTGGAATGTGTGTAAAAGATGGTGCAATTAACCATGATCGCTATCTCTATAACCCGTTAACGGAGATAAAAGCCTCGTTGACGGGGCTAAAAGGCTCGTTGACAGAGTTCAGAGGCTCATTAAGTAGATAAACAAAAATATTTACAGTTAGTACGATCGCACCCTTCGCAAAGCATATCGTAGAGAAGTAGTTTTAGGTTGTGCGATCGCTTTATTTTGCTTCACTGCATTTGCGATCATATTGTGTAATTAATTATATTGCCTACTTATTAGACTAGGATTTGAATCCCAGGCGGGTAATGCAGTCGGTGGAGATTACCTAAGGGATTTGCAAGAAAATAAGATACCAATTAAACGGGGAAAATTGTGATATCCCATTTAGGTAGAGTTTCGGAAGGTTGCCAGAAGGTTTGGTAGTGTTCTAACTCTTGTGAGAGAACCTTGATTCCTTTTTCATAGGTTGCTTCAACACGGTGAACAATGGGTGCAATCCCTTTCCAAGTCATATTGGAAGCCCACTTGATGGCAACTTCAATCGAATCCAGAATTGCGCCATTCCAATAGTTCTCTAGGGCTGCCCAACACCTCTCTATGGGATTGTACTTGCTATGGTACGGAGGATAGTAAATCAGTCGGATTCTTAAATTAATTGCTTGAGACAGTTCAACCATACGTTTGATAAACTGTGTGCGGTTACTGCGAGTTGCTGCACCACCATCAAGGTCAATCACCCATTCATCATAATCTTGGTAATCGTGTTGATTCTCATACCACCAAGCAGTTAAACAATCGACAATAAAATCACTGGTTTCAGCCGACTGACCTAAGTAAATCGTAAGCTTTTCACTGTGTGTGTTGAGAATGCCAAAAGGAACTAAGACTGCCTCCCACTGTGTATCGTGGTCATCCGCAGCTTTTGCTTCCAGTGTCCGAGCTTTACCACCTCTGGAAAGATTGCCAATCTTCACCTTGGCTTTAGTATCGATAGAGACTCGCAACGATTTGGGATTCTCATCCGATGCCTGATTTTCCTGAAACACATTGTCGAAAATGGCATCTGTTTGCGGAATCTTTTTCAAGGGCTTTGTTTTTTGTGTTTTTTTAGGCGATACCCCAAGCTATTAAGAATCTTCCCCAGAGTTTGACGAGACGGCAATTGACTGTGGTCATAACCTATTTCACTGATTAATGCTTCTCGTACCGCTCTGGCACTGATACGAGCATATAGAAAGGTCGATTGAAATTTTGGATCTGCTTGGGCTTGAGCATCT
>NZ_JACJSF010000169.1 GCF_014698035.1 Desmonostoc muscorum FACHB-395 | reverse complement strand
AATTCCCTCGCCACACGACCACAGTTTTTGAAACCTCCATCTCAATCAGCATTGTCCCCGCCTCAACAAAGCGCTCAATTCCACCCAAACCAAGAGGTTCAAAATCTCGCCGTCGCCTCTCCTGTCATCAAAGGCAAACCGATTCCGATGAACTACCCTTTAATGATGCATGGTGAGCCGAACCCACTACCTGTAGATACTTGCATTGATGCGATGAGAGGATATGGTCGAACTCATACCACCAGAGCTTATCAACCATACAAACAGTATGGGTTTAAGGAAGGTGATATTGCTCTGGCGACAGGCATTGATAAGCAAGTCGCCTTTCGAGTTGGTAAGCAGTATCAAATCACACCTGATATGATTGCTGACCCCGTTTATCAACAGCAGTGGGCTGATATGGAAAAGCACTCACCCAAAGCATTACCAGAACTGTTTACCGAAAAACAGCAGGTGTGGGGACTACATATTGAACCCTTGGGGGATTATGTGGAGGGTTTTATAGTCCCGTTTCCTGAACCACAAAATAGAGCCGCACCCAACCAAACAGTCCAAACTCAATCAGTTACTATTGATGACTTGAGAAATTGGTACAATGCCGCAGATAAGTTAGGGAAGTCGGAGAATTACAAAAAACGCATTGTAGAAGTGGCTTATGGGTTTAAAGCTGGTGAGCAATTATCAGCCCAAGCGTTGACAGTAATGAATCAAGATACATTTGAACTTGAAGCCATCAGTCGGTTGACTCAAATTGCTCAAAGGATTGGCATGGTTTGGGGTAAGTCTGATGAAAATGGTACTCAAGTTCTAGGAAAGATTTATGACTTGGCTTTCAATACCCAGCAGAGAAATTTAACTATTTCGCAGAAAAATGGGGAGGTAATTTTAAACTTGCAATCTGGTCAGGTGCAGACTAATAAACTAACTCCACAGATATTGCAAACTTTTGAGGATGTTAATACTCAAATTGATAAAATATTGGCTAAATCTCAAACACAACAAATAGACTTACAAAGATAGATTTATCTTAAATAGCCTTTTTAAGGTGATGAAAAAGGAGAACAACGCTATGGAGACGGTTAATTTAGAGGAAGTACAGATTTCTTATAATCAAGGTCTGGCACATCTAAAGTCAGGTAATTTAGATGCAGTTATCGAGTGCTTTAGAGCAGGGTATACAGTCAGCCAACTGTAAGGATGTTCAAAACTGATTTTTTCGCAAGTAATAAAGAGAAAGCAGGAGTGTTGGCAAAAATTTAACTATTGAAGAATGACTTACTCATCATCTTCTTCAAAAAGGCTTTGAATGTCTCTTGCCCCATGTATAACACGAATAACTTCAATTCCTTGGTTTATAGAACGGTAGAAAATTAGATAATTCCCTACTGGAAAACTTCGCAGATTTGGTGCTAAGGAATCGCGTTTTCTTCCCATACCTGGGTTTGATGCCAACATTTTGAGCTGACTGTCTATTTTTTTTAGAAGCTGATCTGCTTTATCAAAGCTGTCACTGGCAATAAAATTCCAAATATCCAATAAATCAGCTTGTGCTAACGGTTTTATAAGAATTGTCGCCATTATGGGGATTCTCTCGTCTGCCGTTGTTGTTTAGCCAATTCGATAATTTCATCCATATTTAGCGGTGTAGATTCTCCGCTATCAATCCCCTGCTGTATCTCCCTACGTAACTCGGCAAGGCGTATTGCTTTGAGGGCATCCTGCTCTTTGAGCAGCCGCAGACCTTCACGGATCACTTCACTAGCCGAAGTGTACATACCGCTTTCAACTTTGGATTGCACCCACTTTTCCAGTTCTATGGTCAGAGAAACGTTCATCTGCTACCTCTTGATAGGCTCATAGCAATAATCCTACCGGGAATAACAAAAAATGTCCAACTTTGTTATTACTGGAGTTGAATAATCCCCAAGTAAGAAAATTGGCGCTGCAAAAATTATTACATTAATTGTTACAGTTGAGGTCTGGCAAAGCTTTCAGGGCTAATTCCCCTTCTTTAGCGTTGCCAACTTCCTGTGACGGTTACAAATCAAAATCAAGGCTGAATGTTTCTCCTGAAGAATCCTCTTCTTTCTCGTCTGCAAATGGAGTTTGAGTCCAAGAGGTGAGTTGGTTTGATTCAGTATTAATAGGTGAGGAAGGTAAAAGTTGTGCAGGTAATCCAGCCTTGATGAAAACAAAATAGCAATCAACTATAAAGTAAAGCGTGTCCAGGTAACTTTTATCTAGTTTTTGCGATTCTGCAAATATGCGCTCTCGGTAATTATCTTTGAGGCGAACTTTTTCCGGTGCTAAGTCTTTTTTATCTGCCATTGCGATCACTTAATAGATGTAGATGCTGGATTCTTACTGCTGATGGTTTTTGCCATTTCTAAAAGCCCAAAGACATTAGCTTCCACCGGGTTGTCCAGGATTTTGAAGCCGTTCTTCTCTAATAGCTTCTTAAATCCTGGTAAGAGGCAGCCTCCACCTATCGCCCAGATTTCATCCCCTTGGTGCTTGGCATCCAATGTGAGATTTACCACTTTCTTCAAGTATTTTTCATACCAATCTTTTAAAGAAGCGCTGTATATATCTTTGATATCGATGTCACGGCTGTATCGGGTATGCCCCATTTCCAAACAAAATCGGATTTTGGATGGATCTCCGATTTTTCCGCCATTTAAATGTTTCATCTTTTGGGAGATATCATCGATGAGAACTTCTACACCGATGGGGTAAGCAGTGTGAACTTCTCGTTGACCTCGGTTGTAACGAGAATATAGGGTTGTTCCATTACCAAAGTCTAAAATGGTTAATTTTTTCGGGAGTGGATGCCCAAATAATGCACCCATCCCCTCTAGTACAACTTTCAGCACTTCTACTTTCACGTCTGATTGCTTGCCAGCAAGTATTGGCTGATATTCTCCATTGAGTACTTTTTGTAATTCTGATGCCAGAGCAACATCATGTAAGCTGACGACTAATTTTAAGTGCCAAGCTTTACGGTGTGGTAGATGCGCCAATGCACCCAATAAAGTCAATAATGCGTTGTTGACTTTATTTTCATTATTGTCTGTGTTGCGGTCAAAATAATTCCCTGTGCGGTAAGCAGACTCTCCGACTGTGTAAGCAGTGCCGTTAAAAACTACACGCCCTGGAACATCTTCCATCTCAGCATTGGTTATATAACTCGGCACACGAACTACTTCAAATCCTTCGACTAAAAGTTTTAGGCTTCCATAACCGTTATCAAAGCCAGTAGGAAAAATTTTTTGTAAGGTGTGAATGTTTGACATAGGCTCCAAGTAATACACTTTAAATTGTGAAAGTTATCCGTTCAGATAATTTTGGGGAGCAGGGGAGAGAAGAATAAAATAGCTACTCCTTTTTGATCCAGAACCAAGAGTTTATCATAACCCCTTGGGGGCTAAGTGGGGTACACAATATCAAAAAGTCAAATATACCCCATTTAGCACCTATATGTGCCCTCTATAGGGGTCAAAGTGTCATCAAAGTCCTGAGATAATGTTGGGGTATATATAGCCCCTATACAGCCCCCATCAGGAATTTTTGAAATCTTTTTTATCAACGCAGCAGAAATTAAATTAGATAATCGTTGACTCTTTGATTTATACTTTACTGTCAATATTCTGGAGTTTGGACTAAAAAGCTAGAGAAAAGCAGTCAGCAGTAACACTGACTGCCGTAAAGTCAATGAAAGTAATCGATAAATCATTGACGTGATGATCCTGACACAACTAGAAAAATTCCGCCAAGGTATCTACGATTGTTTGGGAAAGGCCAAAGATGCAGTATTTGAATTGATGGATGCAGTATTAACAAGTCCGAGTATCCCATCGTTTGTAAGCTTGTCACAAAGCCCAGTATTTCGACGGCAATGGTCGAGCATTTATGCAGCACTACATGATAGTCGTCCACCAAAAAGAAAACTGATGAAGCTACTGGTACAGGAGGTAGTGACGGATGAACAGCCATTTCTAGCAGGAGATCATAGCTTTTGGGCAAGACCAGAAGCGAAGACACTAAAAGAAAGAACTTTTCATGGGGACTCCAGGGGAAGCATAGGCATCGGACAAAGTTACAGTACGTTAGCGTGGATACCAGAAGCGGATGGGAGTTGGGCATTGCCGTTAAAGCACGAACGGATCACCAGCTTTGAAACGCCAACAAGTAAAGCCGCATTCCAACTTAAACAAATAACCCGTGAGTTAGGCAAAAGACCGCTTGCTGCTTATGACCGAGGCTACGGCAACGCCAAATTTGTCCAAGCCACGGAGAAGATTGACGCAGACCTGTTGCTGCGTTTAGCTTCTAACCGATGCGTATGGGGTACACCCGGTACTTACAAAGGACGAGGCGCACCGTGTAAACATGGTCATAAGTTTAAGTTCAATGACTCGGAAACTTGGGCAGAGGTAACTGAAACTCTAGAAGTTGAAGACCCGCAAGTTGGTCGAGTAAAAGTCATGCGCTGGAGTGGGTTTCATTTTCTTCAATCTCCCAACCGGGCAATGGAAATCATTCGCGTCGAGGTGATCCAACCAGTTGGACGCAATCGTAAGTTCCAACCCTTATGGCTAGCTTGGTTGGGTCAGACAATGCCTCCATTAGAGGATCTCTGGCAAAAATACCTCCGCCGCTTTGCTCTAGAACATTGGTATCGATTTGCCAAGCAGAGGTTATATTGGACACAGCCTCAGCTTGGCTCTACTCAGGCAGCAGAGCGATGGAGTGACCTGATGCCATTGTTAACTTGGCAATTATGGCTAGCTAGACTTGCCTGTATTGATTCCCCCTTGCCTTGGCAATCGACTCAGGATAAACTGTCTCCAGGACGCGTAGCACAAGCCTTTCCTCTAATTTTAGCCACTATTGGCACTCCTGCTCAACCCCCGAAAACTCGCGGTAAATCACCTGGGCGTGCCCAAGGGCATCAGCCACCTTCGCGTAAGCGTTATCCCACTGTCAAAAAACACGCATCTAAAAAACCTAAAACCGAAGAATCACTTAAGAACGCTGATCTAACTGCTGCTTAGTTTCTGCTTCTTTTTCAACGATTCAACTTAACTCAGCCTCTAAAAGAAGTTGGGTAACTTTTTCTTGCTTTCTATTCATTGCTGCTAAATGCCAATTAGTCCAAACTCAAGAATATTTCTGTTACCAATTTATTTCCCTGCAAAATGTGTAGTCAAAGCTCTGATCTACTTGAAATTTATCTACGAAAAATTGGTCACTTCGACAGACTATTACTTGAGACTTGAGCTTTTCTACGCAAGAGAAGTAAGGTCAAACCAATTTGCAATGGGCGAAACCCATTGCGAATTTTTGTGGTTGCCGTAGCTAAAAATATCGTTGGAGCCAGATATAATTTCTGGATTTGATTCAACAAGGGGCTATTGGTTTACTTTCATGCTGTAGAGGAGTTTGACCCAAATAGCGGCTATAAATTCTCGACTTGTGCATACTGGCAGATTCGGCAGGCAACTACAGCAGCAATTGCAGACCAATCGCGTACAATTCGCCTGCCCCAGGAAATGACTCAAAGATTGCTCCAAATCAAAAAAGCACACACAGAACTGTTTGTATGTTTAGGACGAAAGCCCACAATTACAGAAATTAGTACGGCTGTTAACGCATCCCCTAAAAAAAGAAAGTGAATGCCTAAACGCATTTCGTCCACTAGTTTCTTTAGAGTTAGGAATTGGCGAAGAGCTAGAAACTCAACTGCAAGAAATATTACCCGACGAAAGAATTTCGGCTCAAGAGTACGTTGACAAAGAAAATGTTTTCGGTCAGATTTAGAAAATTTGTTAGCTGACTTGAAGCTAAATCAGCGTCAAGTCTTAATGTTACAGTTTGGATTGGAGGGTGAAGGGAAGCTAACTGCAAAACAGGTTGCACAAAAACTTAATCTCAGTCATAACAAGGTGCGTTCTGCTCATGGACAAAGAATGAAATTTTCTTATTTATAGTCAACATTTAAGATGTACTATGACTCTAAATATACTCTTCGTTAAAATTTACGTCTAGCAAGGAGAACAATACTGAAGCCGATTTCCTTGATTTCACTTATTTAAAAATAAAAATACTAATGGCGAATAACGTTATTCGCTTCTGATAGTCCCTTATATAAATCTCAGGGTCTATCAGGAAATCACTGTTTATTATCAGTAAGAACTATGACTCGAAGAATTCTGGCACTGTTTAACCAAGCCGGAGGTGTAGGAAAAAGCACTCTTACGATGAATCTTGGTTATCATTTAGCACAACGAAATAATAAAGTATTACTTGTTGATATGGACCCACAAGGGTCATTGACGATGTTCATGGGTCTAGAGGCATCAGAGTTAGAGGATACAGTTTACAATGCAGTTGTCGATGGTGATGCCTTACCTATCAGCAAAAACATTCACGGTATGGATCTTGCACCATCCAATATTGACTTGAGTGGTGCTGAACTGGGACTGGTTATGGCTGATATGCGAGATTTTAAGCTGAAGCAAGTCTTAGAACCAGTAGTAAATGACTATGACTTTATTTTGATAGACTGTCCACCTAGTCTAGGAATATTAAGCTATATTAGCTTAGTTGCAGCTACTCATGTACTGATTCCCATTCAGACACATAACAAAGCACTTCGAGGAACAGAGCTACTATTTCAAACACTTGCTCGTGTTCAAAGGGGAGCAAACCAACAGCTTAAGGTTGCTGGTATCATTCCTACTATGTATGATGGCCGCACCGCACAAGGTAATAGAAGCCTTGATTCCGTCCGTCAATTAGGAGCGCAAATCCCTGTTTACGAAACTATTCCTATTGCTATAGCTTTTGCGGATGCCTCTGAAAAACACATGCCTTTGGCACTTTATAGTTCAAGCCATCCAACAGTAAAAGTTTTAGAAAAAATTGCTAAAAGTCTGGATACCTTACAATGACTAATAAGAAAAGCTCTGAGCCTGCCTATAAAGTCAAGGGTGTTGATTTACTATTTTTACAAAAAAATGAAACACCGCTAGAATCAGTTTTATTATCAGCTATTCATCTCCCCTCAAAACAACCTAGACGCTACTTTGATCTTGAGGCAATGGAAGCACTCACAGCATCAATTAGACAAAAAGGGGTGTTACAACCACTTCTTGTTCGTCCCAAGGGGCAAAATCAATATGAACTCGTTGCAGGTGAACGACGTTATCGCGCTGCCAAAGAAGCTAGGTTGGAAACAGTTCCAGTTATCATAAAGGATTTTTCCGACGAAGAAACTTTTGAAATCGCTCTTGTGGAAAATCTCCAACGAGAGGATTTAAACCCTCTTGAGGAAACAGAAGGTATTTTAGACTTATTATCCTTAAAACTTAATCAATCGAGAGAAGCAGTTATCTCACTGTTCCACGTAGTTTCTCACCCTGAGCGGGAGTCGGCGAATAACGTTATTCACAGTGATGAATGGAAGGTAGTTTTAGAAGCTTTTAACATCATAGGAAAATTTACTCCTAACAGTTTTCGTACTAATCGCTTACCATTACTCAATCTTCCAAAAGATATTTTGGAATATCTTCACCAAGGAAAAATAGAATATACAAAAGCAAGAGAAATAGCCCGAATTAAAGACGAGAGCCAGCGAGAAGAACTGTTAACAATAGCAATTACTGAAAAGTTATCTTTGAATCAAATTAAGGAGCGTATTGCCAGTATAAAGACAGCCGTTACTAAAACAAAGTCTGAAAAAAGCGCATTATACCAAAACCGTCTCAAGGCGATATCTGTAAAAGCTAAAAAGACCAAAGTATGGGATGATTCCAAAAAGATACAGAAGTTTGACAAGCTTCTTGCAGAAATAGAAAAGCTTCTCACAGAAGAATAGGCAACAAGACTACATGAGTATTAGTATCTTGATCTCGATGACACTAATGCTGGGGGGTGTATTTTAGTATTTATGTACTATGATTAAACTGAATTCCAGTATTGTAATAATGTGCGGCATCTGATCATAAACAATGTCCACTCCCCTTAATCTTTCTCCTCAACAAGTAAGTGCCTTTCCTCAACACGAAACAATCACCGGAGTCGTAGAACGCCTAACTTTTTACTCTGCTGAATCGGGTTACACAGTGGCAAGGCTGACTCGTCCCCGTAGCAACGAACTGACAACAATTGTTGGCAGCTTTGCTAACATCCAGCCAGGGCAAACTCTACAACTAACTGGTTTCTGGCGTGACCATCCGCAGTTTGGGCCACAATTCCAAGTCATCAATTACCAAGAAACCAAACCAGCCACTCTCACTGGAATTGAGAAATACCTTGGCAGTGGGCTGATTAAAGGTGTAGGCCCAGTAACAGCCAAGCGTATCGTCGCTCACTTCGGTTTAGAAACGCTCGACATTATCGAAAACCAGATTGAACGACTGATTGAAGTCCAGGGTATTGCCAAAAAGCGGATCACTCTCATCAAAAACGCTTGGTCAACTCAAAAAGCGATCAAAGAAGTGATGGTGTTTCTCCAGGGGCATGGTGTTTCTACCACTTATGCTGTGAAGATTTACAAGCAATATAAGGATGAAGCGATTGCCACTGTTACCCATAATCCTTACCAGTTGGCAGCCGACATCTACGGTATTGGCTTTCTGACTGCTGACAAGATTGCGAGAAATATCGGAATTGCGCCTGACTCAGAATTTCGTTACCGTGCGGGGATTATCCATTGCCTAAGTGAAGCTGCCGAAGATGGTCACTGTTACCTGCCACAAAGCGAACTGATTGAGTCGGTAATCAAACTGCTGACAACCGAATCTCATCAGTCCCCAGAAGAAGCGGTTGCGATCATTATTAAAGATATGGCTCTGGCAGACGAGCTGATTAGAGAGCGGGATGAAGAAAAAAGGCTACTTTGCTATAAGCCGACTTACTTT
>NZ_JACJSF010000168.1 GCF_014698035.1 Desmonostoc muscorum FACHB-395 | reverse complement strand
GAATCTATTCTTTGCTCGGAAGAATCATACAGCAGATTTTTACAGTGTGGGTTTGATGCAGCGATTGAGTTTTTCGACACCAATTCTCAGAACTGGGACTTTGAAGAATCAATCTCATCACATCATAATCCTAGAAATTGGGATGGTTATAAAAGGTCACAAAGCAACCATCGTCATTGAGTGTCGGAGAATATGGGGACTTGAAAAGCAGCCCTAGTTGACCCGATCTGGTACAGAAATCGTATCAAAATCACCCTTGGTTCTCAGATTCTCCCTGTTGTAGTTGTTGCACTACTTCTACTGATAAGTCAGTCAGCCGAGCGATTGCATCAACAGCCATGCCCTCTTTTAAGAGATTAACAGCAATTTGACGGGCTTTTTCATCGCTACCTTCGGTCTTTATTGATTGATAAACCACTGATTCGCGCATAATGTCCTTCCTGAATAAACGGCCAATCACTTCTTGTTCTAATACTAACCCAGCCAGGATTGCTGAGGCAGCAGCAATATTACTTTGTGTCCGACGATCAGCAATTTTATCAATACTTTCAGATGCAAGTTGTAGTGTACCAACCTTGTTCTCAGTGGCACTCAAAACTGCAAAGGGGAGTAATCCTGGTGCTGCCAAAAATACCTCTGGGGGTTGCTCCCACAAACGAATTACCGTAAATTCATGTCGTAAACTTTCAGTGGTAAAAGTTGTTTGATACACCTTCTCTGATTCAGTTTTGGCTAAGTAAATTACCACTTGATGCATTCGCTTATTGGGAAAACGGCGATACACCCTTAAACGATAATCAGCCATCCTAAACGGCATATCGTCATCAGGTTTGGTCTGAAATTCAATGTGGAGAACAACTTCATCCGATTGCAGCAATATTAAGGCATCAGCACGAATAGGTTCTAAAGACAATTCTGTAGGACTTAATTTGGTTAAAGTAATAGGTTCTCCTAATAGCCAAGTAGCAAAATCAGGAGAATACATCTCAGCGATAAATTTGCAGGTGTTATCAAACATGAACGAATTTTATCAGATTATCAGCTAGTTCCATTAATTCAAGTCTGTGGGTTCAGTATAAGGAAAGTTCATTTTCCAGATATGCCGCCAGTTCAAGAATTTTTTTTCAATTTACATCATCTACAAATCATAGAGTCATAGTCAACATTATGCCAAGAAAATCTATTCCCCCTACCTCTACTGACAATTCCTCACTATGCCTACAGTATCTTCGTCGTTGTGGGGATAGCGCACGATTATGTACCATCAGTTTTAGTCTTAGTGTCATACAAACACTAGTAAATCGAAAGCTGGTGAAAGTGACAAATACTGGTGCAGGATTTTTTGTGGAGTTGGATGAAGCGAAATGAAAATACAAGTCGCACAGTTAACTGCTAACGAATTTTTGTGGGCGAAAGACTGGATAAAAGAGTGTTTGCCTTGGCGCGATTTATCCTGCCCCGAAGAAGTTGAAGAACTCACAGAACAAGAAATCATTTCCGGCATCAAAAGACACTATAGCGGAGGAATAAAGCAGTTCAAGTTATCTGTAGAGGATCATATTTTTCCTAGTAATTCATAAAAATAGGTGAAACCGATGGCTAATCACAAACAAATTGCTCATTCAAGTATGCAAGAGCCAAAAGTCCGGTTAGTTAAAAATCATCGTCCAAGAAGACGATTCAACTCCAAAGTATTCATAGATCGCACCATAGAAACAACTGCAATTATCTCTTTACTGATTACTGGATTCTCTGGAGTAGGGGCAATGGCTTGCTGGGGAATGGAGATTATTGAAACGAATGCTGACTCCAACATCATCATCTCTGGTTGGGAGCAGCAAAAAAATATTTGCCTGGGTGCAATGCTGGTCAGTTTTTCCGCCTTCTTAGGCAGTTCTTTAGTCGGAGCAAGTGTAAGTATTCAACGAGATAAATTTTAGGTGAGTTAACGGTAATGAAAGAGTACAAAACCAAACATGGCGGCTACAAAATTGAGACTGCCGAGTTATCAGATGGTGCTGTGGATGTTCACGTTGGGAAGCAGGGCTTTTTGAAAACAACCTGGGCATCTCCTTCAACTCAAACTTTTGATAATCATACGCAAGCTGTTGTCCACGCAAAAAAGGCTATTGATAACGGCGAAATTGATTCAGTTCTTCAAAGTTGAAACTAATGGAAATTCGTTCTTTTCAACCATTTAAATTTACAGGAGTAAGACAATGACGTTAACTCTAGATAATCGCTCTCGAAACAAAGAATCGTCCCTGACGCAAGCATTGCGGCAGATACAGGAGTTAAACTCCAAAATTGCTGTGTTAGAGCAGCAGCATCAAGATTATGTGCAGAAGCAACAAAATTTAATTCCAGCGATCGCTGAGATTTGTATTTCTCCGATACAGGAAGTACAGGCGCTGCGGATTCTGATTTATCGGGGAGAAGCAGCTTGTCGGCAGTACCTGAGATCGCTGTTGGTCAAACAGAGGAAGAATTCATAGAGATCAAACACTCATTGATTCTGGTTCTGTACGTGATATTTCTAAAACTCGCTGTAACCAATATGAAATTTCTTGAGATGCAGATTGCTTTTGTTCAGCATCAGTCCAGATATCGTCCCAATGGAATAGCCAACGAGTCAGAAGACGAACTAAATCAACTAATTCACAGGCTCGGTCAATATCATCTGCCTTTACCATATCTGGTACAGTCCACTCAATAAAGTACCGACTTTCTTTTATCAGAGTCAGTATCAATTCCTGCGACGAGCCTTGAGTCCACAAAGACTGAATTTGATCAAGGTGTACAGCTAGATGATGCAAACGGGTAGGTACATCATCTTGTATAAAAATTTGTTGTTTCGGTGTCAATTCGATCATAAATTGCCCAGTGGCGAGATTACCTAATAACAAATTCAAATCATAACCTCTATCAAGCAAAGGAATTCTAGTTATGAAACGAAATCAAGTACAAGTAATTGTTTTAAGTCTCACTGGTACATTAGCGGCCATATCTATCGGGTATTTGGGAGTGCAATTTTTTGGCAAGTATGCAATGTACATGATTGCGACAGGAATGTTGGGGCTGGGTACTGGGGGAGCTATCGGTCAGGTTTTGGTAGAGAAAAGGCAGCAGCCAGTAGTACAAACACAATCAAAACAAAGATAGGAGTAATCGCATGGAAGCTTCAAAAGTTGTCACCATCCCGAATCACTGGATATCACCAAAATACTCGTTAGGGCAAAGAACCAAGCAGGGGATGATTGTAGGGGTTCAGTATTATCCACCCAATAATCTACTGACTGGTTTATGTACCGAATCTTGGCGTTATGCTGTGCTGGATAAAAACGATTTCTCAGAAGTGGCACATCTTGAAGAGGAGAAAATTCATCCGCTTACATCAATTGAATTACGTGCTGAACTTGAAGCTGAGATTGAAGCGTATCAAATTGAAATTGTAATTCTCAAGCAACAGCTAGGAGAAATTGAAAATGTCTAACCCGGAAGTACCTGAAATAATTGGCAATTCAAATGAGTTAATTTCTTTGCGGCTTGAAGCTGCACTTTGGCGGCAGGAGAGAAAGTCTTTGTTAAAACAAAATACTAAGCTTTCTGCCGAGAATCAGGAAATGTCAAAGCTACTAGATTCAGCATTCAGCCGAATTACTGAGCTAGAAAAAAGCTTGTTATTAGCAGCCGAAAAGTTTTTAAATGACAATTCATCAGTGAAAGATGATGTCAGAAGTACCAACACCGTAGGGTGTGATAATAACAAGAGTAAAAGTCGGAAAAATACTAAGTATCCAAAGAGACAGAGGAAATCAAATAATTCTACATGGGGAGAAGAAAATGTTCGTTCTGGTTCAGTTGTTTATTTTGTAAATTGTGACCCAGCAAATGCAATAAAAATAGGAACCTCAAAAGATGTTCGTAATCGGTTATCTTCAATTCAAACAGGTAATCCATTTCAACTGTTTTTGATAGGTTGTGTTGAAGGAGGGATAACAGAAGAAAGAATACTCCACGAGTATTTTGATGAAATTCGAGCGGTTGGTGAATGGTTTTACACCAGTGACCAATTGTTGAGGTATGTCCTTGACGTAACCAATGTCGGAAAATTTATTCATCCTAATGAATGGTTTCAATCAAATCTATTCCATCTTAAATCAGAGCCTTATATTTTCGATTTGGTCAAGCGGAAGGAAACTACTTTTGAGCAAAGCGAAGAAATTATCAATCAAGCGGAGGCTTATATTTCGAGCTTGACTTCTACATCCACAACAGACTGTCTATCCTTAATGCCAGCCAAACAAAATTCTAAATAAGTCGTAAATGGAAAGCTAGTTTATGCCCAAAGAAATATTTCCTTCATCATTTGAGTGTGATTGTGGCTATCAACTTCATTTTTTCGAGAACACAATTAAGGAAATGAAGTTGATGAGTAAACAGAAAAAAACTCTCCTTGCTGATGGAGCAGATCCAAAACACACTATTGTATTTGAGCATGGATTGATGGCCGATATCCAGTGCCCTAAACGAAAGAAGAAGAAAAACTTGCAAAATAAAAAATAGAAAGCTTGGGAAATAAATTTCAGTATCAGTCATGAAAAGCTTGTAGGGATAGGGTGTAGGGAATCCCATACTTAAAAGCAGACGTTCTGTGAGCATCAGAGGCTGTCGATCCCACTTCATAGAAAAGCCCCAAAAACGGGGCTTTTTTTCATTCCTATTTTTTTTCGTCAACCCTGCCACTTCCTTTGTGACACCCACCCTGTATGGCTTTGAGTGCTTTCAAGTGACACCAAGTTCATAATTGAACCCTGCCGCTTTTTGTGACATTCCTTTAATAGCAAGGGTTCTAGAGTTTTACCCAATCTGGCCGCTTTCTGTGACATCTATACACAGTAAGGCTTTTGGATGTCACGGCAAACCTTGCTGCTTTTTTATGCCGCTTTGTGATCCGATGCAACAGTAAAATATAGATAGCGTTTTAACCAGAATTCAGGCGGATCAACCAAAAAAAACCTCATTTACGCTCGTTAAACTCTTGATAATTCCCCGTTGTGCCTATATTTAGATATGGTATGAATTAATGCTCATCTCTGCTGATACCAAAATTCCTTTTCCACGCTCCCTGGTTTATACTACCTATCGTGACCAACTAATTGAACTAGTTCCCTATATGCCAAACGTGCGTCAGATCACACTTGTATCACGTAGGGAAGCAGGCAGTAATATTTATACTGTCAATGAATGGCACGGTGGCAGTGAAATTCCAGCAGCAGCAAGAGTTCTGCTCAGTGAAGATATGCTTTCTTGGACAGAATATAATACCTGGAATCAGGCAGATTTGACAGTTGAATGGCGTATTAAAACTCACGCTTTTACAGAAGCAGTTAAGTGTTCTGGCAAAAATCGCTTTTTGCAAGATGGTAATAGTACAGTAATTGAAAGCCGTGGTGAACTAGTGATTGACGCGAAACAAATCAAGGGAGTACCATTCTTTCTCACAAGTACAATTGCTAATGTAGTCGAAGATTTTTTAGGGAAAAGTATACAACCTAACCTATTAGCAATGAGTGCTGGAGTGCGCCAATATCTAGAGAAAAATGCCAGAGATTGAAAGTCAACATCTCAAAAAGCTAACTACTGTGCCTTCGCTATATTTGCCAATTCTAGCCATCGACTCAATTCTTTTTGGTTGATAATGTGTAACTTAGAAAAAGTCATACGGCGTTTAGATGCCCAACGGTACAGGGTTCGCAAAGTCACTTTGTAGCCTGTTTTTTCATAGAGATAGTCTGGTAATTCTCGCCCCAAAAGTGGAAATTCCGGGTTTTCTAAATCAATGCCAAATTTGGAAAGTCGTTCTTTCTCTTTCATCAATAATAATGAAACGTCAGACAAAGAATACTTTTTGAAAGGGTTTTGACGTTTGAGATAAAATAATCCTAGTAAATAGCAGCATTCTTTGAGTTTGACTTCTCGCTTGTAAGGCTGAACACCAGATATTCGCAAACAGTTACGCCAAGTTCTTTGAGAAATATTCTTACCTAAAACGTGTTCGCAAGCTGTTTTTACCCAAGCAAGGGTGTACATATTTTGATCCATATCTCCTCTAATAATTTAATGCCCAGGTTTTCCTGGGCGCTCCAGCTTAATCTTCTACAGACTCAGTATTGTCCTCCAGTTTTCCACGAAGACGTTTGTTAATCATTCTCTTGTTACTGCGTTCAACATAAACGCCAAAACCGTTTTCCCAAAATACACGGTGCAGTTCTGATAATTTCCAACCCTCAAACTCGGCCAGTTCTTCTGCTTCTTCAAATAGTGCTGTTGGCACGTAGAGTTCAATCCGGGTCATTCCCTGTGCTTTCGTTCTAGGCATTGTTGCATCCATACTTAATCACCCAAATTATCAACTGATATTGCTTGTGGGACAAGAAGCCGACAAATTTAAAAATTTTGTTGGTTTCTTATATGCTACTTAGCTAAATATATTATATATTAGTGGTGTAGTAACATATAAGAAGCTAAATTATGCGAAAAGTCAAAGAAATTTTGCTGGCTCAAGGTATCGAGTTCGATGACACAGATATTGTGTCTGCTGCATCAGCTATTGGCATGGATGTTGATAGTTTGAATGATGCCGAAGCTCAAGAAGTGGCAATTCAAGTTGTACAAGCCAAGAAATCAAATGCTCTGACCACTGCTAATGGCAAGTCCAAAAATGGCAACGGTAAGTTAGGTAAAAACTCACCCCGCCGTAAATCTGTTCCTCCATTGCAAGGAGCGATCGCTCATGCATCCCAGGTTTCAAATCAAGAAATTCAATCTCTGGAGGATGTTCTCAACGTCGGGATTGATGCTTACACAACTGATAAAGCTGACCAGTTGTTATCAACGATTCGCAATGCCCCCAAGGACGTGGTGAGTAAGTTTGTCTCTAAGGCGATGGAGGAGGAAGCTGACGTAGATTCCTTTCGTGCAATCGGTGACGAACTCGTTGCGGGTATTTTCGGCATTAGCCCAACAAATGCGACCGAATAAATTCATTGGATTAGCAGCAGTACTCAATCTGCTGCTATTGACCCTCGTTTTGGGCGTGGCAATATATGGAGCAACAAGACCAAACCCATCGCAAAGCATTAAATATTCACCTGAAGAAGGACGGGGAATTGAATCTGTCAGGGCTGACACTAGAAAATCTGACAACAGAAGAATTCCTGGTAGTCCAGCAAATTATTGATGAGTCGAGAGTGCGATCAAAGGACAATAGACAGATTGAGGAATTGATGCAACGGGGAATGATGGCTCAAACTGCGATCGCAGCTTTTACTATATTGATGTTTTCATTCATGGGCATATATGGCATAACCCGATATATCGGCTCACAAGTTCAACAAGTTCAGCAGACTTATACACAGGAGTCAGGAGCCAGGAGTCAGAATTCAGGAGAACTGAACAGGTAGAATTTAATGTTTCATAGCCTATTCATTCAGTACTACAATTCTTTATTCTGGCTCCTGACTACTGACTTCTGGATTATTTAATTAGTAGTTAAAGGGGAGAAAGCAATGTTAGGTAAATGGCTTCCTGGTTTATTTGGCGGTAAAGGTGATGGAGTAGTATCAACGGATTTAAGAGTTGGGGATGCTACCCAAATTGAGGGTAATTTACCTTCATCAATCCGCGATCGCTACACATTGCCAGCTTACACTACAGCAAAGCAGGTTCTTGATGAAGCAGAAGTGGCTGGCACTCTAAAAGCACAGAAGTGGTTGCACACTAAATTTTCCCGGCACAGGCTCAAGCAGTTGCAATCCTTGGCAGAGATGTATAAAAACCAATTGGCATATTCCCAAGAAGCCATGAAGATTGAGGAAGATTTGCAGCGAACCAGGGCGTTACATGGGGAAGCGGTGATCCGTCATGCCTTTGGTTCCCAGGAACAGCAGCGCCAGTTGGGGGGATACGAGAAAGCATTTGATGAAGTGGGAGATTCATTCCGATTTTAAAAATGAAAATCATGACAAGAATTTGTGATATGCGTCAATGCAGTCAAGGAATTTGGAATTGTTACTTAAACGAAGTTGGTGTTCAAAACTATGAATGCCCTCAGTTTGGGGTTTGTGTAGTCCTTTGTTTTTCAGACAATTGTGTTCGTATTGCTCAAATATTTAAGGATGTAGATAGAGCAACTTAAATTATGCAAATTAAGCTTTCCTTCGTTGGATATGCCGTCTCTGGAGTCGGGCTGTCAATGTTGATGGGGTTTCTCTCAGTTGCTAGCCCAGTCAGTCAATTCTTGGTGTGGATCATTGGCATGATTTGCATTTGCGGTTTGGCAGTTGGTTTCTTTAACTTTGCTGGCTTAGTCGTCAAAGGATTTGGCTTTAACCGCAAGACTTTTACCATTGGGTTAATGCCTGGGGTGATATTCCTGTTTGTCTTCTTAACATTAGTTGCAGCTGGTGTTGCGTTGGGGGTGCGATAGCAATGACATTTGAACTGGAACGACTAACTGCCAGTAGTGCCATTCATGCAGAACGGACTATTTTATGTTCTTTAGGAGCGAGTGCAGTGTTATGTCTGTCTGCTCCTTTTTTCTTAAATACAGATCGAATAACAACCGGAATCTTACTCGGCGCTGGGACGGTCAGTGCTGGCTTGTTTGGTATATCCGCCCAAATCAGCGAAAGTAAGGAAAAAGTTTACCAGTCTTTGCTAGAAGCTGACTTAAAAGCACTCAAACAGCATTTACAGGGTCAGGCAGCATACAATTATGTGACTACAGCGATCGCAGCCAAACGCCGAGTTGCTGATTATGTGAATCGGCTACCAATGCAAGAGCGCCCCCGATGGATAGCAGAATATCAGTTGCAAGGGTTGGTTACACTCCCAGAACCACCAGCACAACAATCACCTTCACCGACTGGTATTCCCAATCCCGATATTGCTGATATTGATGAAGAATT
>NZ_JACJSF010000167.1 GCF_014698035.1 Desmonostoc muscorum FACHB-395 | reverse complement strand
GAGTGTGGGGAGAAAGAGGAGGAATTGAATAACTGCACATCAATGAACGCTGCATTGCCTCCCACACCTCCCACACCTCCCACACTCCCCACCCGAACCACACAATACGTGAGAAATTCGGGTAAAGTGGCCGCCCCAATCAAGCTGGAGTGGTCATTTTTCCGTCTAATTGCCCAAACGAGAGCTAGATGGCAGTTTGGGGGGATGCTTGAATTTTGGAAAAAAGCGATCGCACTGACGACGGTATTCAAGCGGACGCGAACAGCGCTTCGTAGGGAAGATAGGAAAAATCGAAGCTGCCATAAAACGACAACTCAGCCTAATGGTACCCTCAAGGGTACTATTAAATACGTTTTTTGGTTGATATTGTAGCTTTTGAGTACAGCGATGGAGACAATATTTCCTCTAGCTGGCATTAAAAATTACAGGTTCAACAAAAAATGATTATGAATTCACTCAAGAAGTCCATGCGCTTGACCAAAATTTTAGCATTTGCTCTATCATTTCTGATTTTCTGTTTCTCTACAGAGGCGATCGCAGCACCAAGCACCCTTGCTACTTTAATTATCACGGAAAAAGCGGCAATTACTGGAGGCAAGTTCAGTATTGACACAACAACAACACCTTTGCCAGCGACAACAGTTATTCGCTCTGCTAAACTTTTTTTACCAGCAGGTGAAACTGGAACAATCAATAAGATTCAAATTACTGGCCCAAATGGACTTGAATTTGGTTGTCAAGATATTAAGGTGAAGAACGGTGTTGATTTAATTAAAGCCTGTGGTGGCCCTGCTGTTTTAGAAGCTGGAGGAGCAATTACTTATGTAGCTGAAGGAAGTGGTTTTGCACCAAAGCTTAACACCAAATTAAAAGTAGTTTTATCGGATGAGTTTTAGACACTAATTTTAACCTGACTTAAAACCAAAAATTGTTAAATGAACTATTGGGGTAAAGGTTTTTTCTTTACCCCCTTTCTCTTTGCATTTTCCCCAAAACTCGACAAATATTGATTGCCTATTGCCTGTTGCTTTATCCCAACGAAAATTATTTACGCCCACTTACTTAGGTTTATACAATTTGTTTGTGGCGGCAATCAATCAGCATAGCAATGATTGTATTGTCTTAAGAATAAAAGGTGTTATGACTGCCGAACTACAAGTCGGGCAAATAACCCTTCTTCTGCAATCAATTTTGAGAAATTACCCATCTGCACTACATTACCTGCATCAAGAACATAAATGCGGTCTGCATGACGAATTGTGCTGAGGCGATGGGCAATCACCACTCTGGTAGCATTTAATTTGGCTAAACTTTCAGTCACAATTGCCTGGGTGTGATTATCCAGAGCGCTGGTTGCCTCATCCATTAAAATAATTTTGGGCTTTGCAACTAGCGATCGCGCAATCAATAATCTTTGCCGTTGTCCCCCAGAAAGATTGGTACCACCTTCAGCAATGATAGTATGCATCCCCATCGGCATTTGCTTGATATCATCAGCCAAACCTGCCATCTGTGCGGCTTCCCAAGCTTCTTCTAGAGAAACCAAGGCTCCGGCGGTGATATTATCAAAAACTGAGCCAGTCCCAAATTTGCCATTTTGCAATACTACTCCCAACTGCCTGCGTACAGCCTGAAGTTCCAAATCTGCTAAGTCTTTGCCATCATAGTAGACACTGCCTGTTAGTGGAGTCTCAAATCCCAGCAACAACCGGAATATCGTTGATTTACCACTTCCAGAAGGGCCAATAATCGCCACAAACTCTCCTGGTTCAGCATGGAAACTGACATTATTGAGAATTAAGTTGCCATTTTCTGAGTAGCGAAAACTCACACTTTCTAGGGCAATACGACCACTTAATTGACCAGGGTTAACTTTGGTTGAGCCATCTTCAGGCTGCGATCGCCAAATTGGTTTTGCCCGTTCCCATATTGGTACAATCCCCCAAATCTCAGATACAGTATTGCTCAGGTCAATTATCCCTTTGATGAAAATTGTCAAGGCATAGTTAAAAGCAACAAATGTACCAAGTGTGAGGCGTGGCTGCATCAACAGCATCGCCAATCCGAAAAGCAATATAGAACTGACTAAAGGTAGTGCTTCATTGAATACAGACATACCATCTTTAATCTGTTGCCAATTCGCCTTTAGCCGGATTTGCTGGCTATACTTTTTTGCCCAAGCAGCAAATGCCCGTTCTTCTGCCATTGCTACCCGCAGTTTGGCAACACCGTTGATTAGTTGGACAGTGAGTCCCTGAATCGCGCCATTGAGTTCTTGCTGTTTGCGGGATTTCTTCACCAAGCGGAAACTTGCAACTGTCGTAACCGCAGCAGCAAAGATTGCTAAACCCACTCCCACCAGCGCTAATTGCCAGCTGTAAATAAACATCAACACTAAATTGAGTAAGGCAAAAACCCCACTCAATAACGTTTTTTGGGTAGCACCACTCAGTTTTTGATGAATTTCCCTCACCGCCATAACGCGGTTAACTAAGTCTCCGGCAGTATACTGACGAAAAAACCTCGGACTTAATCTCAGCAGACGATCCCAAATAGCTGGCTGCAATACGCTATCAGTGGCGCTTTCAACTCGGAGGGTAATAATACTTTGGGCAATTTGAAAAGCTAGCTGCCCAAAGGCAACTGCAAACATTACCAATCCTATCTGCCACAGTAAAGCGCGATCGCTATCTGGAATGGCATTATTGATTAAAATTGCTGTTGCTTGTGGTGCAACCATTCCCAATATCGTCCCCAGTAGCCCCACTACTAAAATACTAGCGATGTCTTTTTCATAACCTTTAACCCCAAACCGAAGTAAATCGATGGCTTTGAGTGCAACTTGGGGCAACGGTCGATACAGAACGTAGGCAGATGTTGTCAGTGTTTTTGCTACTGCCTCATTTACAGGGATGCGAGTTCGCGCAACTGGGTCAAAGATCACATAATCCCGCTTATCTGTGGGTAACAAAGCTACTGGGCGCTTTTCTAATTGAGTATAAGCTAGCATTGGCCCTTGATCTTGCCGCCACCAGCCACTTGCCAAAGTCACACGCCTAATACGAATTTGCGATGATTGGGCGATCGCTGCCACAGGGTCTTTAATAGAACTAAAATTATCTGCTGCTGGACGAATCTCAATTCCTAATGTCCGTCCAATTGCTCCCATTGCTACCAATAGAGGCGGTCCCTCTTGAGATAAAGCTTCTTGCTGTGGTTGCAATACTGTTGCTAATTCAGAGAGTGCGCCCTCAATTACTTGCTGATTAAGTTGCTCTCTTTGCTGAAACTGCCGAAATTCTGTTTCTGCTTGTTTGTTTGCTAGCAGACTCAAGTAGTGAAAAAAACAAGTATGTAAACATACCAAGCTACTGGGTATTTCTTCGTGACTTGGTAAATCTGCGGTTGTTAATACTTGTCCAATAACTGCATTTTCTGCCTCCAGCCACATCGCACTCGTCAGGGGAAAAGCTGGCGAGGTGGGATTCAACGTTAGTTCCTCAACTCCCATCCAGCTAACATTACCTTGCTGCAACTTCACCCACACAAGTGTTTGTTGCCACAGATTTAGTGCCTCACCAGTCGATAATGAAAAATCCTGTGCCGATGTCTGCACAATGTTTAATGGCGTTGTCAAAACTGTTTGCTGGGAACTAAGAGACTGACTTAAATGATTTACCCAACCTTCTAAAAGCTTTATGGCTTGAGAGTCAGCCGCTGCAATTCCCTGAACCAAGTCAACCATTGACATCTGGCATAATTGGGTAGGCTCAATTGCGATCGCGACAAAACTCCACTTACTTTCTTTCGGTAACAAAGCTGCACTAAACAATGCTTCTCCAGCGTTGACATGAAACAGATAGCGGCGCTGCTGCCTTAGTAAACTGTTATCAAGGAAAGCTGGACGTACAGGGCGGTCTTCCTCCAGCCTCCAGCCTCCTTCAATAACTCCAGTCGCAAACACAGCTAATGTTCCAGACTGCACTATCCAGAGTGTTTCTGAGTCATTTAACAATACTGGTTCGTTTGCCTGAAAGGAATACAGTTCAGAAGAAGGATTCACCTGCGGGCTACTCATTGCTAAACTATGCCTCTGCTGCGTGGAGTAGGCGAACATAAGTTCCGCCTTGCTGCCATAATTCCTCATGGGTACCACTTTGGACAATTTTACCTTGGTCTAGAACAATAATTTTATGGCAATCACGAATTGTACTCAGGCGGTGGGCTACTACAATACATGAGCAACCACGCTGTCGCAAGTTACGGTTAATAATCAATTCGGTTTCCACATCGAGGGCGCTGGTTGCTTCATCCAGTACTAATATTGTGGGATTTCTCACCAAAGCGCGGGCGATTTCTAGACGTTGGCGTTGCCCACCACTAATATTCATACCGCCTTCAATCAATTCAAAGTCATATTTGGCAGGCATAGAAGCGATCGCATCATGAATGGCTGCATCCTGACAAGCTTGCACCAAATCAGCTTCTGGCACAGTTGAATCCCAAAGAGTGATATTATCTCGCACAGTCCCCGCAAATAAAAAGATATCCTGCTCAACCATTGCCAATGAGTTAGCCAACACAGAACGCTTAATTTGCGATCGCTCTACACCATCAAAACAGATTTCCCCTACCCAAGGCTGATAAAGACCGCAAATTAATTTAGCAATCGTAGATTTCCCTGAACCACTTCCCCCCACAAGCGCTATGCGTTGTCCAGGTTGAACAGTTAAGCTAAAACTCTCAATTAAGGCAGGTTCCACGCGACTGTAGCCAAAACTGATATTTCGTAATTCAATATGTCCCTGTAATTGCCACATTGGGCATGGGGCATTGGGCATTGGGCATTGGGCATGGGGAATACTTGTAATAAGTTCCCCTCTGCTCCTCTGCTCCCCTGCTCCCTTGCCTCCCTCCACTTCCAAATCAACGGGATTTTGCAGCACATCATCAAGGCGGTTTAAATCAGCTTCTAAATCTTGGAGTGTACTACCGAAATTAACGAGGCTATTAACTGGCTCTAAGAAGCTCAGTGTTAAACTTTGGTAGGCAACGAGCATCCCAATACTGAGATTACCATTCATTACCTGAAAGCCGCCAACCAGTAGAATAGAAGCTGTGGTCAGGGCTGTCAAAATCGTTGGTAATGTGGTGAGAATTTGAGTTTTTAAGCCTAATTCCTGTTGGGCGTTGAGTGCTTTAGCGTAATAACCCGCAAACCGAGCAAATAAATCTGACTCTAGCCCAGAAGCTTTGATAGTTTCTATCGTTTGGATGCCACTAACTGTTACGCCGCCGACTTTGCCATATTCTTGAGCCAAGCGGATATTGGCATCGACACGAGTTTGCGATAAAAATAGGAGGGCGAAAATATTGATTGCAGCAAAACCAACTGCGATCGCACTCAATAATTGGTCATACTGAATCATTATCAGCAGGTAAAAAACCATCATTACTGCGTCAATTAATGTGGTTGCCAAAGGCCCTGAGAGTGCTTCCGCCACTCGGTCATTCAGTTGCACCCGACTACTGATTTCCCCTGCAAAACGTTGGTCATAAAACCCAATAGGCAATCGCAGGATATGCCAGAGAAATAGTCCTGATGTGCTGACTGACAACTTAACCATCAATCGCCGCAGATAAGTCAGCCGCAGTCTCGCAAGGAATGCCCGCAATATAGTAGTTAACAACATCCCTAACAACAAAGGTCGTAACCAATCTTGCCGGTCTTGGATTAAAATCTCATCGATAAACACTTGAGCAAAGGCTGGCACCGCTAACCGAGGCAATGTTAACAACAACCCAGCCAGCAGACAAAACAAGATAGTAACTCGTGAGTGTTGTAAACGGGTAGTTAAAGCCGAAATAATGTGATTTTTTTTGCCGCCCTTCTGGAAGTCCGCTCCTGGTTCCATTGTCAGCACAACACCAGTGTATGCGCGATCGAACTCTTCCCAACTCACTGTTCTCCGACCATTGGCAGGATCATTGAGGTAGACGCGTTTTTTGCTATATCCTTCTACCACGAGAAAATGGTTAAAATTCCAAAAGGCAATGTAGGGAAGACGGGTAGCTGTCACCTTTTCTAGAGACAGTTTTAAACCTTTAGCATTGAGTCCATAGTTTTTGGCAGCTTTGATAATATTAAAAGCTTTACTCCCATCCCGCGAGACACCACATTCTTCACGCAGTTTAGCCAGTGGCACAATCCGGCCGTAATAGCTAAGAATTATTCCCAAAGCAGCCGCACCACATTCGACCGCTTCCATTTGTAAAAGTGTAGAAGTGCGGACACGATTTGGTTTAAATTTTGGAATTGGGAATGGGACATTGGGCATGGGGCATTGGGGAGTTAAAACTTAAATGTTGAGCTTCTGAGGGTGAACGTTGAGCTTCTGAGGGTGAACGTTGAGCTTCTGAGGGTGAACGTTGAGCTTCTGAGGGTGAACGTTGAGCTTCCGAGGGTGAACGTTGAGCTTCTGAGGGTGAACGTTGAGCTTCCGAGGGTGAATGTTGAGCTTCCGAGGGTGAATATTCAAGTTTTAACCCCAATGCCCCATTTCCCATTCCCCATCCCCAAATTAATAAATCCCCGTCCAAGATCGCAGCATAGGAATAATATAAGAAATCGGTGCTTTTTCTCCAACTTTTACTTGAACAGAGGTAGTTGTGCCGGAGGATATTTTTAAAGCAGGACCGTCAGAAGATGACCATTTGTAGCCACTGACTGATGTCGGATTTTCTTGGAGTTGGACAAAAGCTTGCACCTGACCTTCGCCTTTACCCGCAAGACTGGCAGCCATTTCTTTGTTACCAACGATCGCTGTAATATCTTGTGTAGTTACCGGAAATGAAGAAATATCTGCGATCGTTCCGACAATACCACCTTCGCGTTCACGTTTGGCAAAACTAGGAGTTACCTGTACAGCCATCCCCGGCTTGATTTGCTTACCATCTTTATTAGCAAAGTAAACAAGGCTCATAAGCTTTGAATTTGCTTCTTCAGCTTCGATTGACCCTAAGCGAGTACCCGGATTCATCATTTGACCGGGGACAGCACTCACTTCCAGAATATGACCATTGTATTTGCTGATGATTCTACTTTCTTGAGATAGTTGGAGTTCTAATTGGGCTATACGGCGCTTTACTTCCCGAATTTTATTTGTTTTGTCAATTGATTGCTTCAGGTCTTGCTCGTGTAATTTAGTATTTTGAGTATTCAGGTCTTTAATTTTCGTTTTAATTTCGTCAATTCTATTAAGATTTTCCAGATATTCTCGTTGTGTGGTGGTTTCTTGGATTTCGAGATCCTTTAGTTGCACGTCAATATCTGACAGTTCGCTTTGAGTGTTAAAATATTCCTGTTCAGCTTGCACCAACATATCTTGGCTGATGACATGCTGCTCAAAAAGGTGACGACGATTATCAACTCGTCCTTTAAGAGTTTTAAGTAAGTAATTAATTTGTTGTTTGCGAGAGTTAATGCTTTGACGTTTTTGAGCGATCGCTCTCAATGTTTGATCACGTAACTTTGGCGCACCTTGCTCTCGATGCAGATTATTTTCCAAATCCATTCTCTGCTGTCCAAGAGTAATGATTTGTTGGTCAATTAGCAGCTTTTGTAACCTGTCAGTCTCTTGATTTTGGGTTTGCAGTTGTTGCAACTTTACTTGCTCTTGCTGTAGTTGCTGCTTTAGCGCTGATTGGTCGATAATACCCAGCACATCACCTTGTTTAACAATATCTCCCGCCTTTACCTTCAGGGTTAGTAACGGGCCAGAACTGGGCGCTTGAAATTCGACAACATGGTGCGGTTTAATCAAGATACCTTGACCTGTGACAGTCAGGGGAATTCTGCCGAACACACTCCAAAGGCCAGCTACAGCAACTACAAAACTCATGGTAGATAAAGTCAACCAAGCTTGAGGCTTGACTACATTTATTGCTTGATCCAGTTGTTCTGGTGAAGATAAGCGTTCCAGAGCTTCTTGGCGGAAAATGTGGCTGTGTTTTAGTTGCATTGTTCTCCTCGTTCCTGAGAGCGCCTAGAGCTTCAAGTTTCCTAGACTTCTAAGATTAAAGTGCGATCGGGGAGAACTAGGGGAGAAATAAGGGAAGCGATCGCTTCTACTGCTTCAACAAAACACAGATATCACCAATACCTTGCTTCTCTAGCAAAGGCTTCACCAACGCTGGTAAAAATTCCTAATCAAAATTTTATTGTTCAGTTACTTCTGCTTCTACCTTATTTTTAGCTAAAAATATTGCCCTATCTTTTAATATTTTGGCAAATTTGTAAATCTCGTCTAAAGAGTTAATTGGCGTTCTAATTTCTTTATTATTTATATCCAGAAAACCAATATACTTTTTATCAGAATTAAGCCATAAACGACAAATAGTTTTGCCAGCTTTACCGTCAATGTTAACTCCAAAATAATTTTTTGTATCTTTATATTGAATGCGAGGCAATTCAATAACATCACGCAATATAGATTTAATAATGTAAAAGCTTTCCATCTCATCTGCTGTAGTTACAAGAGTATCAATAACTTCGGTGTTGAGATTGATTGTTATTGTAGCCGGGTCTGGTATGTCTGTTTTTGTTGTATCAGAAATATCGATATCCATAGCGGATCTTATCTTGTCATTAATTCGCTCGTTAATATAATCTTTAAGACAACCTTTGAAAATTTCAGTAAATTTTTCTACAACTGACGCAACCATGTGTCCTTTGTACACCTGAGCAGCAAAGAGCTTAACAAAATCAGAAGAAGGATTTGTAAACTGTTCTGAAATTAGTCGGTTAATTTCCTTTTTATATAAAAGCTGTTTTGCACAACTAGCCATTTCATCAGGGTTAAATACTTCCCTGGAGAACTTTTTAAGTTCATTTATTGACGACTCATTGAAATCTAATATATTAAACTCAAAAAAAGGTTTTTCATCCATAATGTGAGTTTTTTCTGTATCCGTGTAGAACCAATAATGGATTCCATTAGTCAACACGGCAAATCTTGCTTGTGTTGCACTAAAATACTTGAATACAGCACTTCCGTCTGTTATAAGGTACACTAGATTAAAATATAAATATTTTTAAATGAAGTCATACTCTGTCGATTTTCGAGAAAAAATAGTTGCGGCACATCTTCAGAAAAACATCTCAA
>NZ_JACJSF010000166.1 GCF_014698035.1 Desmonostoc muscorum FACHB-395 | reverse complement strand
AGAACCCAAATCGATTACTTAACAGAGTGCATCGACTCTCTTCGTCAAAATTGGGTGGACTTGTACGATAGCCTCAAAGAGAAAAAGTAAGTCTAATTATTTATTTTATTCGCGGACAGTTTACGCGAACAAAATCTTCCTTGTTTTACCCTCTATTTCTCCTTAACCGAGCAGTATTGAAATCAATCTTGGTTAAAACCTAAAATAAAGAAAGCCGCTAAAAGTGAAATAATTTAAAATACCAATAACGAATAAATTAGTAGAGACATATTAGTCAATACAGTTCAGATAAGACAAAAACACTTGTAGAGACGGCGATTTATCGCGTCTCTTTGAACCGTATTGACATATTAGTATAGGGGCGCAAAGTGCAATTTCGCATTTCTACTAAGTAGATAGACATAATTAAATATAAAATAAACTCTTAGTTTGTAGTAAGCGATTTATCGCTCAGAGCAAGGATTATCAGGACTAAAGTCCTGACTACAAACTTTAAATTTATTTATGCCTAGATACTTAAAGTTGATTCCGCGCTTTTAATTGCAGATATCGCTCAACTACCTGATCGGCAATTTGATTTGCTGGTGCATCTAGTACTAATACACCTTTTTGTTTCAATTGAGCGAATGCGACTTGTCTTTGCATTAATAAATCGAGTGACACTGCACGGGCATAAGCTTCTGTAACATTATCTGTAAAAGTATGTGCCAAATGGTCAACTTGTGGATCTCGGAGAGTAACACAAAATGGCAAATAGCGAGGCGCTAATTTGGATAGTGCAGCCAGGAGTTCTGTAGAGGCGGTGAC
This sequence comes from Desmonostoc muscorum FACHB-395, assembly GCF_014698035.1. GTDB lineage: Bacteria > Cyanobacteriota > Cyanobacteriia > Cyanobacteriales > Nostocaceae > Nostoc > Nostoc muscorum_A. The sequence goes on along the minus strand of NZ_JACJSF010000166.1, from coordinate 8,418 downwards.
ATCAACTAAGTCGGTAATTACAACTACAAGCGCCCTGCGAGTTTGACGTTGCAAAACATTTGTTACCGCCCCCAAATAATCAGATTCAAATAATACTGGTTGAATTGGAGTGAGGCGATCGATTAGCTGATTCAAATGATTTTGACCACGTTCTGGGGGAATCCACGTGTGCATTTGGCGGTCAAATACACCAACACCCACGCGATCGCCTCGATGTAACCCCGCCAATGCTAAGGATAAGGTTGCATTCAAACCCCAGTCGAATCTCTGCAAATTCTGCACCTTTGCGGTCATTAAACGCCCGCGATCGAGCAAGATTATTAAAGTTTGTTCTTGTTCTGGTTCTAGAACTCTCACCAATGGCGTTGCATTGCCATAAGCACCAACTCGACGGGCGGTAGCTTTCCAATCAATAAAGCGCAAATCGTCACCAGTGCGATAATTGCGTAGTTCGGCAAACTCTGTACCAATACCAGTTTTGCGAGATTGGCGCATTGATCCTGATGATTGCAATGTTAAACGAATTGTCAGCGATCGCAATCCCACCAAATCAGGATAAACTTTCACTGGCAGACTGTGGGAAATTTGCCAATCATCCCAAGCTAATCCCCAAATTCCCAATTGTCGAACTTGAATATTTCCCCAAGGAAACTCGCCGCGCTGTTTTGGGTTGACGGTATATGTCAATTCCTGAGTGGTATTACTGGGAATAATCGCTCGGTGTGTGGGCGCTGATACACCAAACCCTGTTGGGTAGTAATCGCAGATTTCAATTAAGGCGTTGGTATTTGGCGATGTTACTTTTAGCATCACCGGATTATCCCGCCCAATGGATAATCGTGAGGGTAATTCGCGGATAATTTGTACGCGAGAACGCCGCACCTGCAAGCCATCTGCAACCATCAATCCAAGAATTATGGCATCAAATAGCACAATGATGGCGATCGCTGCTTTAATGTTGAAAAAAAGGCATAGGATCGGGGCGATCGCTATACCTAAAACTAACAACATATAAACTCGTTTGGAAGGAAGCATTGTAAAAATTAGGAGAATGACGATTAGTTTAACCTACGTCATCATGTGCAAAGCGATTAAAGAGGAAATCTAAGGCATAATTGCGTAGTTGGTAGTATTGTGGATCTTCCATGATGCGGGCGCGATCGCGGGGACGAGAAAAAGGAATTTCCATAACTTCGCCAATTTTCGCGTGTGGGCCATTGGTCATCATTACCAATTTATCTGCTAAAAATAGTGCTTCGTCGATGTCGTGGGTAATCATCAGCACTGTACAACGGTTATCGCCCCAAATTTTCAGCAATTCTTCTTGTAATTCTTCTTTGGTAATTGCATCCAGCGCCCCAAAAGGTTCATCTAAAATTAAAACTTTCGGACGAATCGCCAAAGCACGGGCGATAGAAACCCGTTGTCTCATCCCACCGGACATTTGCATTGGTTTCTTTTCCATTGCATCAGCCAGTCCCACCATTGCTAAGTGATCGCGCACGATCGCTCTTTTTTCGGCTTGTGGTTTGTTGGGATAAACGGCGTTAACAGCTAAATAGATGTTTTCAAAAGCAGTTCGCCAAGGTAACAGGGCATAGTTTTGGAAGACAACCATCCTGTCTGGGCCTGGTTTGGTAATGGGTTCTCCTTCGAGTAAGACTTGCCCGGAGGTGGGAAAGTTAAAACCGGATACCATATTTAACAGTGTCGATTTGCCACAGCCAGAGTGACCGATGACGCAAATAAACTCGCCCTGTTCAACGTTGAGATTAACGCCGTCTAGTACGGTGAAGGGGCCTGTCTTTGTGGGATAGACTTTGGTAACGTCTTTAATTTCTAGGAAAGGTCTGCGGCTGGTGGTTGCAGCTGCGAATGGTTTTCCTAGTGTGCTTGTAGCTGTAAAGTTACGATTTTGCATGGTATTTGGTATTTGGGGATTAAAAAGCTAAATGTAGGCGATGCGAAAATGAATATTCTGACCTAGAAGGGGAGAGGCTTTGAATATCCCCCTTCCCTACAAGGGAAGGGGGTAGGGGGTTAGGTCTTTTGCTGATTTTTTCAGATGATATAAAAAGTCAGATCATTAACGGAGATAAAAGGTGGATTCATCCAGTTCAGATACTCATTAACGGAGATAAAAGGTGGATTCATCCAGTTCAAATACTCGTTAACGGAGATAAAAGGTGGATTCATCCAGTTCAAATACTCGTTAACGGAGATAAAAGGTGGATTCATCCAGTTCAAATACTCGTTAACGGAGATAAAAGGTTCGCGTGTGATGTGCTACTTCTCCCACTCCCTCTTTCTCTCACGACTTTTTTATGACGCGAGTCTCCTTCTCGGTGCATCAAGAACAACTTCCGCGACTGAAAAATCACGTTTAATTTTCAAGTTGTTGAGATAAGCGATCGGATCATCGGCGTTAAAGGGAGTACCATCGAACAGTTGAATCGGTTGGCGAATATAGCTAATATCCAAACCTAATTCTCGTGCGGCGGTGCTGAAAACACGCACTCGACACACCCGTTCAACAACTTCTACCCAATTTCTGGGGAAAGGAGTATCACCCCAACGCGCCAATTGACTCATAATCCAAATTTGTTCGGTGCGACTAGGACGGTTGATGGCAGAATCGGAATAGAACTGGAGATGGGCATAGTCTCGCAATGGATGGTCTAAGTCACAGGTGAGACTATCTGGATCTTCGAGTTGAATGTATTCTAAATCAGTGCTGACATAATCTCGCCCTGCTAAAATTTGCCGAATTTCTTGGGTATTTTCGGGATTTGCACAATAATGGCAAGCTTCTAACAATGCTTTAGTCAAGGCGATATGCGTATTTGGATAATTTTCTGCCCAATCTTCCCGCACACCAAGAACTTTACCGGGGTGTCCCAGCCAAACTTCTAAATCGGTAGCGATGGTAAAGCCAACATTTTCCACAGCAGCGCGGTAGTTCCAAGGTTCGCCTACGCAGTAACCATCAATGCTTCCAGCTTTGAGGTCGGCTACCATCTGCGCTGGGGGAATGGTCTTCATATCCACATCGCTATCGGGGTCAATTCCACCAGCCGCTAGCCAGTAACGCAGCAACAAGTTGTGCATCGATGCGGCGTGTACTACTCCCATTGTGTGCCGTTGGTCACGGGTGCGAAGCAGGTATCTTTTGAAGTCTGATAAGGTTTGTACACCTTGGTCGAGAAAGCGTTTTGCCAAGGTGATGGCGTTACCGTTGCGAGTCATGGTAAGGGCGGTGACAACGGGCAGAGGTTGGTTATTATGTCCTCCCAAAGTTAACCACATCGGCATCCCTGAAGGCATTTGAGCCGCATCTAAGTAACCACCACTTATGCCATCTTCTATACCCCGCCAGCTACTTTCCCGCACCAGGTTAACTTCATCTAAACCATGTTTGAGAAAGAAGCCTTTTTCTTTAGCAACTGCTAAAGGGGCGCAAGCTGTCAGAGGTAAAAAGCCAATTTCTAGGTTAACTTTTTCTAATCCATGACGGGCAACGTCGGCAGTTTTCCGCGCCCGAATTTTTTTGATTCGTTTTTGCTGATTGAGGAAGTAAATCATCTCACTCCGCAAGCTGTAGTAGCTGGGATGTTCTACCACTTCCATCCGCTTGCGGGGTCTGGGAATATCCACTTCTAAAATGTCACCAATTTTAGATTCGGGACCGTTGGTTAACATCACAATTCTGTCAGATAACAGCACGGCTTCATCGACATCATGTGTCACCATTACGGCGGTAACTTGATTTTCTTCGCAAATTTGCATCAGTTGTTCTTGCAAATTGCCGCGTGTGAGTGCATCCAACGCACCAAAGGGTTCATCTAGCAAGAGTAATTTGGGACGAATCGCTAAGGCGCGGGCGATCGCAACTCGCTGCTTTTGTCCACCTGATAACATTCCTGGTTGTTTATCAGCATGGGGACGCAAACCCACCATATTTATATGTTTTTCGATAATGGCATTGCGTTCCTCGGCGGATATACCCTTCATTACCGAGTCCACGGCGAGGGCAATATTTTCTCTTACCGTCCGCCAAGGTAATAGCGAATAATTTTGGAACACCACCATTCTGTCTGGGCCAGGTTTGGTGATTCTTTGTCCTTCTAAGGTAACAAGACCCTCAGTTGGCAAATCCAAACCGGCAATCATATTTAATAAGGTGGATTTACCACAACCGGAGTGACCAATCAAAGAAACGAATTCTCCTTTTTTAATTTGGAGGTCGATTCCTTTGAGGGCGATATATTTGCCACCACCAGTTAATTCAAAAACTTTTTCAATTTGATCGACAGCTACGAACATCTCATTTGTCCTTTGTTATTGTCCTTTGTTATTTGTCGTTTGTCCTTGGTAAGTGGTCATTAGGTTGTGTTTTCAAACTTCTCTTTAAGCACCCTAGTCTTTGAAGATCCCCCCTAACCCCCCTTAAAAAGGGGGGCTTTTAGAATTTATTTCCCCCCCTTTTTAAGGGGGGTTAGGGGGGATCTCCGAGTTTGAAAACAGTCCCTAGTCCTTAGTTTTTTACAAATGACCAATGACTATTTTTGCTCTGCTGGTAAAATCTTGTTTTGCAGCCAACCCATCGCTTTATCTAGGAGTAAACCAACAACACCGATGTAAACTAGAGCTAAAATTACTTCGCTAACGTTGTTATTTTGATAAGCATCCCAGATAAAAAAGCCGATGCCGACAATACCGGACATGACGATTTCGGCGGCGATAATTGCTAACCAAGCTAAACCGATCGCAATTCTCAAGCCGGTAAAGATGTAGGGTAATGCCGCCGGAATCAAAATATTAGTGAAATATTCTTTGCGGCTAAGTTGCAGAACTTTGGCGACGTTGTTGTAATCTTGGGGAATTTGGGTAACACCGACAGCAGTGTTAATTAAGATGGGCCAAATGGCGGTAATGAAAATTACGAATAAGGCTGCGGGTTCGTTTTGTCGTAAAGCTGCTAAAGAAATCGGAACCCAAGCTAGAGGTGGTACAGTCCGCAGTAGTTGAAAGATGGGGTCTAAAGCTTTGGACATGGTTTTATTAACCCCAATCAAAACGCCCAAGCCAATACCAACGATCGCAGCTAGGGTATAACTGATCGCAACCCGTTGCAAACTGGCGAGAATCTGCCAAAATAAACCTTTATCAAGTCCACCCCGGTCATAAAATGGCCAGAAAATGAGAATCCAAGTATCTTGAACAACTTGTATTGGCCCTGGTAATGTAGCGCCCGGAGTCCAAGAGAAGAGTTGCCAAATAGTCAGGAAAATTGCGATCGCGATCGCAGGTGGTATCAGGTCAGGAAATTGCTTTTTCAAGCTGGATATAAAGCCATTACTCAATCTAGGGCTTGCAGGGCGTTTTTGGGCTATTGTCATGATGTTGTATTCTCCGCAAATTTTATTTGTTATTTGTTCTAGACGCGATTCATCGCGTCTCTACAAGTGATGAATTGTGCCTCTAAATACTGACTTTTTTGATTTTCAAATTCTTCAAATATTCTTCTGGCTTTTCGGGGTCAAATTTGATGCCATCAAAAAACTCTTCTACACCACGGGATGTATTTGTGGGAATATCAGCAGCAGCAATCCCAGCTTCTTTGGCAGCTTCTTTCCAAATATCTTCGCGGTTGACTTTGTTGATAAGTTCTCTAGCCTTAGCAGCATTATTGTCTACGTAATCTTTTGGCAAGAATCCCCAACGCACGTTTTCAACTATGAACCATAAATCATGACTCTTGTATGGATAAGAAACATTTCCTTTTCCATCTTTCCAGTAATAAGCAGCCATTGATTTATCATCAATTTTGCGACCATCACCCATGTCATACTTCCCTTGGTATGGATCTGCCAGTATTTCTGGTGAAGGAAGATTGAAATAATTTCGTCCAGCCAAAATCTGAGCCGCTTCTTTGCGGTTATCAAAATTATCTAGCCATTGTTGGGCTTCCATAATTCCTTTTAAAATTGCTTTGGTAGCCTTGGGATTTTTATCAACCCAATCGCCTCTCATGGCAAGATATTCTTCAGGATGATTCTTCCAAATTTCTGCGGTTAATGCTGCTAAATAGCCGATTTTGTCTTGGACAAGGCGATAAGGCCAGGGATCGCCTGTACTAAAGGCATCCATTGTTCCTGTTTTCATGTTGGCAACAGTTTGCGCCGCAGGTACTGTGAGCAACTTGACATCTGCATCTGGATCTAAGCCGCCTGCTGCTAACCAGTAGCGAATCCACAAATCTTGGTTGACGTGGGGAAAGGTGAATGCAGCCGTGAAGGGTGTTGAAGATTTTGATTCCTTAAGCAAAGACTTAGCGCCAGCGAGTTGTAAACTAATACCTTTGCCTTGGTGCTTGTTTGCGATCGCAATTCCATTCCCATGTGTAATTAATTGACATAAGACATACATGGGAATTTTTTTATTTCCCTTGGTAATTAAACCTTCTGTAATTAAATGTGGCATTGGCATCTGCCATTGACCGCCATCTATACCACCACCAGCAGAACCAATTTCTACGTTGTCTCTGGCTGCACCCCAAGAAGCTTGTTTGGAAAGACCAACATCAGTCATGCCATACTTTGCAAAAAATCCTTTTTCTTTAGCAATAATTAAAGGGGCTGCTTCTACAATGGGTATATATCCTAGCTTGACTGTAGTAGTCTCTGGTGCTTGCTCGGAACTAATATTAGCAACCGACTGAGCATTTGGTTGTGCTTTAGTGCTTCCACCAGTTAAGTTTTCGGGGGGATTACCCAAACAGCCTTTAAGGAATACAGCACTCGCAGATGCTCCGGCTGCGAAAATGAATTTACGGCGAGAAATTTGATTAAAAAATTCTGTCATAATATCTCCTTTGAAGGTAAATTTTATTTTTTATAGCTATGACAATTTAGGCAAGAAACACGATATCTTTCTTGCACTGTCTAATGATTAATCAAGCTATATTGACAATGTAAACTCAGCCATTTCATCAATGACACGGCTACTTATATAAAAACTCGGCTAATTTATTGGCTCTGGTCTAGTGTGACGCAGAGACATCATTCACCTTGTTGAAATCAGTTTACAGCCTTTGAAGCCAAATTAGTTCACTCCGTATCTCGAATTATTAAACAAATATTAGATTGGATGTATAAGGAAAAATTTATCTATTTTCCTTAACTATAGTAATAATTTCTAATATATAAACTCTTGTTTATGGAGACTATTATATTTACACTATGATTTACTCTTTTTGCTTATTTTATAACTTCCTTTTAGCCGTAATTGGTCATATATAAACTCTTATTTATGGAGACTATTATGTTATCCCTATCATTTAGGGGCACACTGCGGTGATAGTGAGATGGTAAGGCTGGGAAAGCTGTAGACCGAAGTAAACATCCAAAATAGGTGTATTTCTTATCCAGCGATCGCAACTATCTGCCCTCTGCCTTTCTAGATAAACCTCGTCTTTTTAAGCAGCAGCCGTAGTTCTGCGTCACGAAGTTTCGTGTCCTTATTGTTATTTGCCCACATATCAGAAAAGAAATCTTGCATCAGCGCAATGATGCCACGGTACTTGACGATGCTGGCAACATAGAACTTATCCAACTTCATGATTCCATCAGTATGTATCTGCTCGATGTTGTCGAGTAATATAGACCGCAGTTCATAAGGTTTTAAGCCTTCTTTTATGTCATATTTTTCCATAATCCTGCGTTTATCGTTCTCCGAACACAAATCATACGGCGATCGAATCAGATGACCAAGATTTCGCAGGACTTCTCCATAGTCATAAAATGCGTTCTGCTTAAAAAAAGACTTTTCATCTTTCGTCAAAGTAAAACTTTTGTCAAGTACCAAACCAAAATCGGTCAGATATGTCTGCTTACCGTCGGTGAGGATGTTGCGAAAATGTGCGTCAAAGTGGATGATTCCCTTCTTTCTCAAAAAGGTAATCGTCGTGCGTAAGTCATCCAGGGGTTTTTGAAGTTTGTTAGGGTTGTCTTGCAGCCATGTTTCCAGAACATACGGTATGTACTCTAGAAATAGAAGCAACTCATAGTTAGCGATCGCTCTATCTAACATATAATTCCCGGCGTTGGCACTATTGCCCCAGTACTCCACATAATCTCTTAGACGTTCCATATCGACATCCGCACGCTGCCCAGAGAAAGGAATAATCCGATAATGGTACATCAGTGGGAAAGTGGCAATTGCCCCCGACAATACCCAGTTGGTTGTCTTGATATGAGTCACGAGTTCCCGGAAGACACCAAAACCAGTGGAACCGAAGCCGTAATTACAGTAGAACTCTTGCATAAATATTTTGTGGTATAATTAAGGGTTATTTTTATTTTCAATTTAGGGACATTAAAATAGTAAGAGATTATGATTTTCTTCTAACAAGTATTA
>NZ_JACJSF010000165.1 GCF_014698035.1 Desmonostoc muscorum FACHB-395 | reverse complement strand
CTGCTTCACTTAAAAAACGAACGCAGATAGAGCAACAAATTGAGTTCTCCCGTGTCACTGTGTTCTCAACTTGAGACTTCGGAAAGTTTTCTGCACCACTAAGGGATTCAGGTGAGAAAGGCACAATCTTAGTAGTAGATGACGAAGCCAGCATCCGCCGAATTTTACAGACGCGGTTAGAAATGATTGGCTACAGTGTAGTTACAGCTAGTGATGGTGAAGAAGCTTTGTCAGCTTTTCGCCTGTTGATCCCTTTATTCCCAGATGTAAATATTTGAAGCACTCATAATTTCTTACTTCTTTAAACAGGTCTTGATAATCTGCACAATATTCATCTATGGTCGCAACTGTTGGGTGAGCATAAGAGAGCCAAACGTTTCAAGATTTGTAATTTTACATCCATTGCCTTACTTACCTTTCAGGGTTTTCTTTTTTTATTCTTTTATTCAGAATACCCGGAAAGTGACAAAAGCTGTTCATGAGCGATCGCCCACTATGGATGAAAGAAACCATTCTGTTTTCTTAGGAGCAACTGCACAGGTGGCACTGCCACCCGCTATGAATGAAAGAAACTATTTTGAGGCGACTAATGAACGAGTACATTAGAATTATCCTGACAGTTAAAACCGAACCCACAATAGTGTGTTGAGCCTGATTAGGAGCATGGTTCTGGGGCATTATGGCTATGACATTGGTGAAGGACTTGCGTTTCCTATCCCGTTTGAAAGATTATTTATGAGTACATCCCCAGGTCAGGACTATCCATAATAACTAGAACAGGGTTGAAGCAATGAAATTGCCAGCAAATCAAGAGAAAAACCAGCCTGTACCTGTGGTAAAACCTTCATCCACTTTAGAAAAAATTAACCAGAATGCAGCCGGAATAGACCTTGGTAGTGGAGAACATTGGGTTTGTGTCCCCACTGATAGGGCAGATAAAAATGTTCGCCGATTTGGGTGTTTTACCCCTGATTTAATTGCAATGGCCGATTGGTTAAAGGAATGCCGAATAAATACCGTGGGTTAGAGGATGTTTAAAAAGTCAAAGCCAGTAAAAAATTATGCAAGTCGTCTAACAATAATCCAAATCATAGCAAGATAAATAAAAGTCTCGGAAGTTTGGGGTAATTACTCATATTCTTTAATAAGTCGGCAGCACCAGTTGAGCCAACCGAAAGTACGCTCAACCACCCAACGCTTTAGGAGCGAAACAAATCCCTTGCGCTGTTGAGGTCGCAGCACTACTTGCACAATCCAACGATAAAAATCCATAAGCCAACGCATAAATAGGTCGCCATTATAACCACCATGAACCCAAACCGTGTTCAGGCAAATTTATTGCAAGCAGCTAAAGCTGGTGTTGATCTACCTAAACCCAGTAAATCACGGCGTTTTAGTTTCATATCAGCACTATTTTTAATGATGTCAGCAAGTCCATATCTCAATAGCTAAATCTAAATCTTCGCTATTTGAGATAAATACTTTTATAAGTACTTCCCATATCAACGAAATTTAAATTGGAAAGCAGTATAAAAATTTGATAATAATTTTTATAAAAACAATTAAATAGCAAAAGAATTTTGGCATTTAATTCATATACTTATAAGCATACATTTTGATTTTCAAGCAACTTATAACCTTAGACCCGCTTGTTTCATCAGAGGTAAGATGCGATCGCCAAAAAATTCCAGGTCTGGCTTAAAGTCATAAAAGCTCAACTGCAACCCATCAACACCAGCATTTTTCAACTTTACAAACTGCTCGACTACCTGCTCAGGTGTACCGATGACCTCGATGTTACCGCCAATAGCCCGACGTTTCGGTTCATCTTTACCCACTCGACCTTTCCAAGCGTGCGCGTCGCTGTTGAATCGGCTAAAGCCCAAAGGTGCAGATGGGTCAGCATGAGCAACGATCGCATCGTGGTAGTCCCAAGTTTCCCGCTCAGTTTCGCGGCTGATTACCATCGGGTTGAGGAGTGTTCGCACTTCCCTCCCTATATCGCGTGCAGCCTGCTTCACTCTTTTAGTATGTGCAGGTAACGCTTCAATGGCGCTCTTGAAATCTGAACCTGCGGGGCTGGTGATGAACACAATATCAGAATAACGTGCAGCGAAAGAAATTCCTGCATCTGAGCCTGTAGCGTTGACTAGCACTGGACGGCCATATTTCGGCTTAGGTGTAACATAGGCATCATTGAGCTTCCACGAAGACTTGCCCTCAAATGAGAAGTTCTCGTCTTCACCCCACAGGCGTTGCAGCACTTCGATGAACTCAGCTGCAAGTTCATAACGGTGGTCATGCTCAATGCGCTTCCAACCAAACATCTCGTGTTCAACAGCGCGGTGTCCAGTCACTACGTTAATACCCCAGCGACCCCCTGATATATGGTCGAGTGTTGCGCCATACTTGGCTAAGTGTAAGGGATGAATCGGCCCATACAACACATGGATGGTGGAGATCAGCATTATTTTCTGTGTCAGGCTCGTGAGTGCAGCTGTGGTCACAAAAGAGTCCAGGGCTTGGCCGTTGAACACTCCGCCATAGCCACCTTTGGGTAACCACTGTGACAACGCAAATATCAAATCAAACCCCAGCGCCTCGGCTTGCAGCACAAGAGCCTTATTATATTCAAAGCTCCAGTCTGTAGTGCGTGGTAGTGTGGAGGCACTCCAACCACCTGCTTGAATGGGGAGAAATAACCCCAACAATACAGGCTGTTGCAATGCTTGGCAGAGGGGGCTGTTGGCAAAATCTGTTGGAGCCAGAAAGCGATCGCTACCGACAATTGAACCGGGGTGATGGCTAAGAATCATTGCTCAAATTAGGTAGATAACTAATCTATTGGTTCCGCACCAATCACACTCAACGCTGCTTTGGCAATGGCAATATCTTGCTCGACAGTACCACCGCCAACACCAATGGCTCCTACATGCACGCCGCCAAAGCGGATGGGCAAACCACCACCGAGATTTGTTAATAAATTGCCAGAAGCTAACGGTAATGCCACAGTCAGATGATCGGCAAAATTTCCTGTAGGGCGACGAATTGAAGCTGCTGTTAAAGTTAAAAGCGAGTTGTAAACAGCAATAGATACGTCAGCACCTAGATTTTGGCTTTCTTTTAAACCTGCTTTTATTGCTGCTAATGCGGTATCAACTGTAATTAATTCAACAGTTCTTGTAGATAAGGTAGATGTCTGTACCATAATTTTTTATCTTCCAACTGCAACAGCTTGGCGTTCTCGTTTTGCTACTTCTTTCCGCACTAAAGGAATGACTTCGCGCCCATAATCAATGGCATCTTGTAGCGGATCGAAGCCCCGGATTAACAGGGTAGTTACACCTGCATCATAGTAATCAACTAAAGCTTCTGCAACTTGTTCCAGTGTTCCTACTAGCGCCATTGTGTTGCCAGCAGCACCAGTAGCAGCAGCGATCGGTGTCCATAAACGCTTATCGTAGATTTCGCTTTTAGCTGCGAAATCCAGTAACCTTTGCGATCCTACCGCCTGTGGTCTAGCTGGGGGAACGACTTTTGCACCTCCTCGTTGTTCTTGAATCCGCCCTAAAATATTTCTGGCTTTTTCCCAAGCCTGTTCTTCTGTCACACCCAAGATAGTGACATGATAATTCTCCTGAATACTACCTATTGTCTATTGCCTGTTCCCTGTTCCCTTTCACTCCAATAAATCTGGTTGATCGCGGGTAATTTCATCCCATAAATATTGAAATGCACGCCAACCTGCTTCGTGACTACCATTACGTTTTTGAATACTTAAGGCGAGGTCGTGTTCAATGGGGATGGGTTTACCTACGGCTTCTACTAATAACTGGGATTTAGTAGCATCTTCTAGACGGATAAACCACCAAGCTGCTTCGTCTACAGTGTGTCCTACGGTTAATAATCCATGATTGCGGAGAATTGCGGCTTTGCTATTACCTAATCCTTCTGCAATGCGTTTTCCTTCACTGGTATCTAACACAACGCCTTTGTAATCATCAAATAAAGCATGATCTTGGTAGAAAATAGCAGAATCTTGGGTAATCGGATCGATTAACCTACCTAGCGATGACCAAGTTTTGCCATAGAAGGAATGAGCATGAGCCGCCGCTACTACATCTGGACGGGCTTCGTGGATTTGCGAGTGAATAGCATAAGCTGCTTGATTGAGTGCGCCATCACCTTGAACAACTTTACCTTCAGAATTCACTAGGATCAAGTCTGATACACGAACGCGACTGAAGTGAATACCAAAAGGATTGACCCAAAAATTGTCAGTGAGTTCAGGATCGCGGACTGTGATGTGTCCTCCTAGTCCTTGGGCAAAACCTAAACGGGCAAAGATTCGCAATGCAGCAGCCAAGCGTTCTTTGCGATGACGACGCTCTGCTTCTACAGAGGTAAAGGTTGGTGGTTTAAGAAGAGTACCATTGCGGACGATGGAAGTTTGCACCATGATTCTCAATTCCTATGAATAGAAGATTATTTAATAAATGCAGCCAGTTACGACTCAGATGGCTGCAACGTCAAACTATTGGCAGAATTATTTGATTAATTTTTTTAACAGACGCGATCGCACAGCGCTAATAAAATCTTTCGTCTCATTATTATTTACCCAAAGTTAGATTTGAAATTATCTAGCACAGCAACTCTTTGGAGTAGATTGGTAACATTTCTTATTTAACTACGAAAAGTCAGTCGAGTTACTGTATTTACTCAATATGAACCTACCATAGTTTACCTGAAGAAGCAAGCTTAAGACTGTCACCCCTTGTTTTTATCGTCATATATGCAAATCTCATATTTATAAAATACGGCTTATCGATCAAGTTACTGTATTATTTGGCTCAAGAAATTAAAAATTAACTGCCAACTGCCGATTATAAAGGTTCTGGAAAGCTTGTCTGAACCTAGCTATGGGAGTTAAATTCCCCTTTAGAGCAACTAGACTCACCATTCTTTCAAACCCTACCTAATTATGAGCCAAGGACTATCCCACAGTTGCAGAAAATGTGTTGATAACAACAAATTGGCTAGCACAATGCATCATTAAATTTTCCGAGCAAACAAGGAAAAGATGCGAGATTGTAACTGATAAATTCGCGTCACAAAAGTTTAAAATTGGCAGATTAATCGGCTCTCTTCGACATAAGTTAACAACTCACACACAGGATCAAAATTTGACTCGAAGCTGGACTATAGAGTTTGAAAAAGAAAACCTGGAAAAACTCTTTAGGCAGTACGCGCCACACGTTCCATTGACTCGTGAACACCCTAGCCGTCCGCCAATTACAGAAGAAGAAAAAGAGCATTTCTATCAATATTGGGCTGCTACTGGTGGTCATGATTTATCTATTGTGCAAGCTGCCAGTAGCGCTGGCAAGATGCAGAAAACTTTAATGGCTCTAATAGCCAAGGCATTGAACTAATATATGATGCTTGGCGTAAAGAAGTACTTTCCTATTTGCTAGATATTCCTCATCCTCAACTTACTTCCATTAATAAATAAGTTGCTATTATTTCCAATTTGAACCAAAGAAATAAAATAGTAGGGTATGTTGTCGTCAAGCGCCGTATCGACTCATTATCAACATTTTACGGTGCGTTAATCTATGGCACAACACACCCTACACTTAATGCTTAAATTTTAATTTTTGAAATCAAAATAAACTTTTTATATGTATAAAAATATAATTCAATGCAATTTTAGTGCCAGAATACAAAGGAATAAATATGTTCAAAAAACAGCTAAATCAGTGTTTAGATTGGCTCAATAAGAGAGGTTTGTTTAAGTTTTTTAAGCAACCTGGAATTCGCTCGTTTGCATTACTACTTGTCATGGGTTTAGGCTTGAGTTTAGCGATCGCATCTTGCGCTCCCAGTAATTCAGCGAATGCACCAACAGAAAAACCCCAAGCCAGCAAGTTAACTGTGTTGAAAATGGGGCATCAAAAAGGGATGGCGCTGCTGAATATCCTCAAAGCCCAAGGTAGTCTAGAGAAGCGCTTACAACCTCAAGGTATTTCTGTAACCTGGAATGAATTTTCCTCGACTGCACCTTTACTTGAGGGAATGGGTGTAGGTGCGATTATTTTTGGCGGTGGCGGCGGTACAGGTAGTGTCTTTGCTCAATCCAGTGACAAATCTTTCCTGCGAGTGGCTGCGAGTACGAGTAGTACCAGGAGTTCAGCAATCTTGGTGAAAGAAAATTCACCTATCAAAACTCTTGCTGACTTAAAAGGTAAGAAAGTCGCTTTTGCTAAAGGCTCAAGTTCACAATACATGATTGTACGTGCTTTAGAAAAAGTAGGTTTGAAATATACAGATATTCAACCTGTCTATCTAACTCCAGCCGAAGCTTTACCAGCATTTGAGCGCAATGATTTTGACGCATGGGTAATCTGGGACCCTTATACTGCGGAAGCTGAACGTAAGCTGCGTACTCGTCTGTTGGCAGATAATACTACGGTATTTGGTGATAAAGCTTCTGTAGAAAGCCCTGGATTTTATTATGCTGCACCAGATTTTGTCCGCGATTATCCAGATATTTTGAAAATAATTTTGCAAGAACTGGAAAAAGCAGGTAGCTGGGCTAAAAACAACAACTGGGTTCCTGAGCAAAAGTGGTAAATCACACCTGATGTATTAAAAACCATTTCATGGTAGGGAATAGGGAACAATGAAAAACTCCATGCCCTTATGCGTGAAGTTTTTGGGCATTGGAAATGGGACATGGGCAATCAAGCGCCGACTTTCTGTAACTTGCCTTTTGTATTAATTTGTGGCAAATTACTCTTGATAAAATAGCAAAATCCTATCGATTTACTGTAGTATATACTTATAATTTTATCGAAACTAGAGTAAATAGATATAAATTTAGCTTTTAGTTTGCTAATCAAGTGCTTGCCTACACATACTAAAAATGAGCCAAATTGTAGAAGAAGTTCTGGCCGCTAATCTTACTTACACTGAAGACTTCGGTGAAAAGGGTAATCTCACCATACCCCCATCTCGTCGGTTTGCAATTCTCACTTGCATGGATGCTCGACTTGACCCAGCTAAATTTGCTGGATTAGCTGAAGGGGATGCTCATGTAATTCGTAATGCAGGTGGACGTGCTAGCGATGATGCAATTCGCTCTTTAGTAATTTCTTATAAATTACTTGGTACTCGTGAATGGTTCGTAATTCATCATACTAATTGCGGGATGGAAACCTTCACAAATGAAATCATCAGTAATTTACTTGCTAGTAGCCTCAAAACAGCCAAACTGGATGAAACAGGTTGGTCTGATAT
Organism: Desmonostoc muscorum FACHB-395; assembly: GCF_014698035.1. GTDB lineage: Bacteria > Cyanobacteriota > Cyanobacteriia > Cyanobacteriales > Nostocaceae > Nostoc > Nostoc muscorum_A. The sequence goes on along the minus strand of NZ_JACJSF010000165.1, from coordinate 1,929 downwards.
TGGATCTGATCCGGGATCAAGCGAAGGCAAGTTTATCAATTGGCTGACTATTGATGATCTTGCGAAAAGCGTCTATGCAGATGTGCAAAGGATTCGTTTGCATCCATTAGTTCCCCTTGAAATCCCTATTTATGGTTATATTTACAATGTTAAAACAGGGCAATTAATTGAAGTTCCTGAAGCTACAAAAGTTGGTCTAGCTAGGTAGTTTCATCATCCCGACTTGAACCAGGCGATGTCCCAATAGGGTTAGGTGGAAGGGAAAAGGGTAATTTCAAACCTTTCCCCTTATTCCTTTCACAGCCGATATCAGAGATGAAGAATGCTTATCCGAACTATATTGCACGTCTACCTACTAATATTGGGATTGCGTTGTAAACCTATAAAATCGTGCAGTTGAGAGATGATACCCCTGAATCGCCAGATGCATCCTATCGGTCAAGCTGATTTTGTAATGACTAATGAATAAATATTTAATCAATCGATTACTAATTGCTATTCCGACTTTAATTGCCATCAGTATTGTGATATTTGCGATTCTGGCATTAGCACCAGGCGATCCAATGGGAGAATTTGCCATGAATCCTTCCATCACAGCTGAAGTGCGAGAAAATATCCGAAAATCTTTAGGTTTAGATCAACCAATTTATATCCGCTATGTCAAGTGGTTTACCGCTTTTATCACTGGAGATATGGGCTATTCTTTTACTAGCCGTAGTCCCGTAATTGGTTTAATTCTCCAACGCATACCAACAACCTTATGGGTAGTGGGTTCTGCTTACCTAGTTGGTGTATTATTAGCTATTCCTTTGGGGGTAATTTCGGCTCTCAAACGTAATACCATTGTTGATACAGTTTTGACTACTTTAGTCTTCTTTGGGTTTTCTTTACCAACATTTTTTACTGGTTTACTATTTATTATTATCTTCAGTATCCAGTTAAAATGGTTTCCTTTCATCTATAACAGTACCTTACAGGTAACAGATTTGCAGAGTTTGATCGCTCAAGTTAAACAATCTATTATGCCTATATCTGTATTAGGAATCTGGCAGACAGCGATGCTCATGCGCTTTGTACGTTCAGAAATTTTAGAAAATATCCATCAAGACTATGTGCGTACTGCTTTTGCTAAAGGATTACCCAGATTTTTGGTGATCAATCGTCATGTTTTGCGGAATGCATTAATTCCTGTAGTTACATTGGTGGCCTTGGATATTCCTAGCGTGTTTACAGGCGCTCTAGTAACAGAAAAGGTTTTTCGTGTTCCAGGTATTGGTGCTTTATTAATTGATTCTATCTATAAGAATGATACACCAGTAGTCATGGCAATTACATTTATATATGCAATTTTAATTGTTATTTTTAATCTAATTGCAGATATTCTCTATGGGTTACTAGATCCTCGCGTCAAGTATATGAAGTAGCTAAATAATTAAAAATGAAGAAAAAATATGTAGGGCTTTTTACCCTTGAACAAGTCAATATTTTGAAAATGCCTAAAGGTTATAAAAAGTCTATTCAAAAGTGTTTTTAACTCTCTGCTCGGTAGTATACAAATTAAATTTATAATATCTTTTATGTTGAAGCGATCGCTTAATCAAACTTCCGAAGCATCTAAGGGTTCAGTTTCTCCACCATCCACCAATTTTGTTTCTCAGCCAGAAACACTTACTCAAGAAGCATGGCGCAAGTTTCGGCGTAATCGTCAAGCTATGTTTGGGATGCTAATCTTGCTCATCATAGTGTTAAGTGTAATTTTTGGGTCTTTTATTTATCAAATTCCCTTTAACAAAATTGACTTTGCCAAATCTACTCTTGGCCCTAGGGCAAACGCATCTAAATATTAAAGGTCGATAATCAAGGTTGAATTCCCCAACACTACACCACACAGGGCTTTCAGAGAATTAGGTAGAAAATACAATAAGAATG
>NZ_JACJSF010000164.1 GCF_014698035.1 Desmonostoc muscorum FACHB-395 | reverse complement strand
GCCTCTGGTTTTAAACTTTTTCTTGCCAAGTTTTTGCACCATTATTTCGCTACAAGGTCAAGATTACAGGATTTCCGCTCTTCTCTAGTAAGTTTTGCCACGCTAGGCCTGAACAACTCCAACAGTGGCTGACTGTTGCAGACAGTAGTAATTTGACTGCTTTTCGCCGCTTTGCTAAACGATTGCACGAAGACTACGATGCTGTGAAGGCAGGTGTAACTATGTCAATTAGTAATGGCCCCGTTGAAGGGCATATTAATCGACTGAAAATGTTAAAACGACAGATGTATGGTCGTGCCAAGATAGACCTACTTGAGCGACGATTTTTGTTAGCTACCTGAGAGATAATTTTTGGAAATTAAAACTTATTTTTGACTAACTTCAAACTTGACTTATGAGTTACAGAAATCAGTTCATTTGGCAAAGAGCAGTTCAACTTGCCATTAATTGTTATAAGTTTACACGCTTATTTCCTCAATCAGAATTGTATGGTTTAACTAGTCAAATACGGCGTTCATCTGTATCTGTAGCATCTAATATAGCAGAAGGCTATGGAAGGCGCTCAAAACCAGAATATATACAGTTTTTACATATTGCTTTAGGCTCTTTGAGAGAGCTAGATACACAATTAATCATTGCCAAAGAAGTAGATTTAGCTGACAGAAACCTTTTCACTCCTCTATTAAATGAGGTTGAGGAAATGCAAAGTATATTAGTTGCTAGCTTAAACAAACTCAAAGCTTGAATTTATTACTTCTACCCTTCCGACTTCTGCCCTCTGCCTTCTGCCTTCTGCCTTAAAGCGCGTAACCTTTCATGATCACCAAAAGTTGCCAAGAACCATAATCCTGGCTGAAGCACAATTATAGTTGCAGATAATCCTGGTTTGTAAATGTCTTGATTGCAGGTTTGAGCGATTAGTATTGCAGGTCGCTACATGTACCTGCGGTTTTGTAATCCGCCCAGAGTTGGCCTACCAAGTCAATCTTGCCACTGGGCTTGGTTTCAAGCTCATAAACCATGTGGTCTTGAAGTTCCCGCCTAGCTGAATCTGGGTTCTTACCGCGTAGGGCGTGGGCTTCGATTACCTGAACGCCTACAGAAATTATGAATGCCAAGTAAAACAAAGGGTTGAACGCTGCAAACGGCACATTTAGCCAATTCCAAGTCGGCTCAAACCAAGGACAAACAGGGGGCCCAGTAAAGATTAATTGCCAAGTTGAATCAGCACTAATTATGGAACCGCCGATAAATAAAATCCCACCTACCAAGGCACGACCCGCGCCACCGTTAGCAACAAACTGATTGACTATAGCGGCGGCTGCCCTAATGGGTAAGCCAACAATCATCACAACAGCCTTGGCGCAAAAATCTATAATTTCACCAAGCGTTCGCTTCTTACCTTTAGGTTTACCATCGCTGTTACCAGTGCTATTACTTTCTGCACCAGATGTTCCTAACGCCATTACTTTTTCCTCACTGGTTTGATATTTTGAACGCTTTTACAAATCCCTTTGGCTTTGTGCTTCCACTTCCAAATCCCTTCTTCAATCCGACCTATGCAGCGCCCAGAAGCATCAAAAACATCAACAATTTCGTCATCTTGATAAAGGGTTGTGTCTGGTCTGGGATTGCGTTTACTGCTGTCAAAATAATTCGTAATCCTCAGTTTTCGGGTTGTGGGCATGACTCCCGCCTCGTATAAGGCATCGCTGGTTTTTGCCCGTTCTTCTATGCGCTGACGTTCTAATCCTTCGGTGGCTTTTAATCTTTCGGCTTCTGCATAAGCCCCCAACTTGGGTACTAAAGGGATGATTACAGGCAAGAAGCAGACCCCGACACCGATCAAGGCTAAATACAATTGCTTCTTGTACATCTCACTGTGCCATCGCGCTGATTAGTGCAAACTTCTCCCATTGCTTTAACTCATGCAGTCGTTTCAATACTGACTCTGCTTCATTGCTAGGAGCAGTAGAAGATTCACACTCTAACCATGCTTGATGAGCGATTTTTGCAATTAACCAGAGTGTGTCTGATTCGCTCATCTTCTCTAATCCTTCGCCCCATGTCTCACACATATCTTTAATGAGTGCATTGTCGTGAGAGAGAGAGTAATATCCTACGGGGTGCGCCATTTTGGTATCCTTGAATGTGTGTACTGATTTCATCCCTGATATAAGTCACAACTGGGCGAACGCTTTTCTTCTCCGGGCAAGCGTTCGCACAATTAATACTCATCAGAACTATTAGCGAGTTGTACTTTTTCAATGCCATCTAAAACTTCAGAAATTGATTGAATGGCATCATTCAAAACCAAGTCATTTGATGTAGTAAAATGCTTCGATGTTTGCAGCCTTCTATATTCGGGAGTAGCTTGAATCAACCTTAAAGTTTGCTCAACACCAGCCAGAATGATTACGATTTCTTCTGTGCTAACGTTGCTATTCATTTCGCACCTCGTTTGAAAGTTAAACTTGATATTATTCACCTCTTATCCCCTCCAAATCCCCTAAGTTAATTTGATGATTGTTATTGACAGAAAATCTTTCATTTACTACTTTCTCTAGAGCTTTTCTCAGCCAGTAAGCTGGGGTTGTGCCATCCATTTCTGCAAGCATTCTGATGGCTGGAGTCAAGTCTTGAGGGACGTTGTAATTAAGCCGCTTGTTTAACATCGGTCGTTTCTCCTAAGTAAAGTTTTTTCATTTCTGATAAAGCAACGGTTCCCGGATTTTCGGGAATCAACAAATTACTTTCTGGAATGCTCCCTTTGAGCAATCGTTCTTTGATCAACATCTGCACAGGCGCGATCGCAAACGCACCGCCACACAAAGTTACTTTGCTGCGTCTGGCTTTCACGGATACGTCATCTAGGGCATAAGCCAAGGGAGAATCTTTCATCCATGAATGAATCGCGTTCTCTAACTCAGTCCCAATGTCTTCCCCATCAGGTGCAATCGCACTTATGCCGTTATCACCAACGGTTGCAGTTTCTAAAATCTCGCGCAATTGGGAGGGGCGAATCATTTTAGAAGAATCGGTGTTGCTCAATGCTCTGGAGAATTCTTTGATGAGTGTGGCAACGCCACCGCCACCGTTCGGACTACAAGTTACCCGTTTTGGTAATTTGCCGAGATTGCTGTATTCGCTGATTGTGGCTGTACCATACCCAATATCAAAAGTATGGAACTGTTTATCGTCAAAGCGTTCGCTTGCCCAAAGTGACGCGCCATATCCCTCTGGAAATCCCAGAAAGCCAAGTTTTGAGAAGCACAGGCGGTATCTAACACCATCTACCGCTATCCACTTGCATTGTTCAATGGCTTTTTTTAGTTCTAATGGGGAAGCTAGCGAGAGCGTTGATAAACGAATGTGCAAGGTTCTACGCTTGGCGCTTGTACCCGTGGACAACTCAAGTAGATTCGGCAGAGATGCGATTGCGCCTAATGCAAGGATGGGGAAGTAGTCTACTTTGTGATTCTCGGAATCACTCATCGCTATATATTCCTTACCTTGCAGTCTGGCGGAGCTACCAACGACCCAATGCTCAGTAATATCTTTGTTGCTCTCGTCCTTACCCCGGCTTAGGCTGAAAGCTCCTAATTCTCCAAATGGTACTGATGGCACACAACACACCAAAGATTCAGTCTTCATCACTGGTGTTGTGCCAGTTTCGTTATTAACGAAAGCCTGATATTTAATACTGGAGCGCCCAGCATCTAGCATCAAATGAATTACCTTTTTTGATGGCATTGATGCTTTCTCTGTTATAGTTTCAGGCTCGTTTGTGTTAGGTGCATCCGCGCTTATAGATGTTGGTTGTTTTTTAGGTCTTGACATATCGTTTTACCCTCAACTTTTTATCGTCACTGTCACAAAGGAAAGTAGTCATCATCAACTAACGTTTCATGTTTCATGTTTCATGTTTCCGGCGGGTGTAAGTGGCGTTTCACGGTTCTTGTGAGGCTGAAACATTGATGCAACCGTTGAAACTGTTTCATGAAACGTTTCTGTGAAACACTACTGAGTATCTTGGCTCCCAGTAGCAGTAGTCTGTGACAGCATCGAATTTTGCAAAATCTGAAGTAAAAGGAAGTTAACTACCTCTGCATGGTCATTAATGCCTAATTCCTGCGCTTTATTGCTGATAAATGGGTGTAAGGATTGCCTGATTGTTACTCGCATAAGTTCTCCTCAAAATAAATTTGCAGGCTGAAGTCGCCAAGAATACGTGTATCTTGTCTGCCGTTGGCGCTTTTGCCTTATGTCTGCTAATATAGCATCTAAATAGATGTTTTAACGAGCTTATTTAGAAACTTTTTAGCTGTGATAGACTACGGAAGCTAAAAAGACTCTAAATAAGCGAATTACAGAAGCAAAATGTATCATTGAGGTAGATAATGTGGCTATAGATAAAAACAGGCATGTGAGTAAAAGATTTTCAGTAACCGTTCCAGATTATGTTTTTGAAGATTTAGAGGCGATCGCACGAATCCAAGGGAGACCGACCGCTACCTTGGTTGCTTTTCTTGTAGAAGCATTTGTAAGGGATGCGCGAGAAAAAGGAGAGCTACCCTCAGCGAAACCGCCCAAGCAAGATGGTGCAGCATGACCGATGACATAAAACGCTCCAAAGGAAAATTTGACCCAGTTACGGAAACAAGAGATTGGCAAGTAGCTGCATCCGAGGAGTATTGCAGACGAATCGCCAAAAAGACAGGTAGACGATTAGTAGAAATAATTGATACAGAAGATGAACCGTTACCAATAGTTTGTATTTTTGAGGATTACACCGATGACTGAAACCGCAACTCTAATGCCACTGAGTACATTTATCCCCGTTTTGACGGCTATCAGCGATCGCGATTGGGTGCGGTTCAAGGAACTTGAAGTCAGTTTTGCAAACGCTCACGGGGTCGAAACTTGGGCAGATGTTTTCAACTTCCGAATCATGCCCGCGCTAGAGCCAGAGGCTAAAAGATGGCTGTTAGTTCAGAAATGCAGCCAAGGTATTAAGTCAGTCAAAATTTTAGATTAATGTCTTATTAAGGCAGCATCAACAAATTGAATTAGTTTTAGTCACGCTAATGCTATTAATATAATAAGGTATTTATTTGCTTTTTAATACTACTTAAAAAGTGGTAAAAGCTTTGCTGCGTCTTGGCTTAAGAACAATAGATAAATTGTTTTATTTTATAAAGCTGAGATATTTATTATTTTTTTTACCTGAGATAATTTACTATGTAATAAGACTATACCCTTAGTCCATCTTTTCTAAGTGCCATGTCACCAGATATACATAAGAAAAGAATGCCTCCCCAAGACTCAACTTGTTGAAGCAAGTTGTTTAACAGTCCTAGAAGACACCCAGTCATTTTTATCTCTATTAAATTTCTTTATAACCTAATGTTATCAGTTCCTAGTACTTCTTACAACTTCCTACAACAGGTTATAGAGAAATTTAATTAAAAATTTGGTGAATCTTCGGGGGAGGTAAAGCCCACACAATTTACCTCACAAGGATTTCACAATGGTAGCGATTTTAAAAGGACAAGAGACCGTTGGCGGCTCCGTTATGCCAGGGGCGTTCGCCTCCTTCGACATCCGAAATTTTCAAGACCAGCTAGAACCGTCTAAAGCTAAAGATAAGTTTATTTGTCCAGTTTGTGGCGGGAATGACTTATCTATTGTCCCAGAAACCGGGAAGTACAGATGCTTTAACGGCTGTGAGTGCAAACACGTCAGAGAGGCGATTAAACCCTGGGCTGAAGTGGTGGCAGAAAGGGCAGGGGCTAATTACACTCCATCCCTAAACCGTTTGGCTGCGAAGCCTAAGAGAATCTTGCCCAAACCAGCACCAATTCCAGATGGTGAATTAGGTTTGGTGATGTTGACCTCTACTGTAACCGATATTCCCCAACCGAAAAAATTAACGAGTAAACCACCAAAAGATGTTGAGGGCAGTGCTACCGAAACAATTTATCCTTACTCAGAGTCGCAATGGGTGGTTCGCTACCAGTGGCCAGATGCGAATAAGGAGAAAGGTTACAGCAAGACCTTTCGGCAATGGCATAGGCGACTTGATGGCACACCCCAAATGAAAAAAGGCGATTTGCCTTGGGGAGCATATCGCATTGATGAAGCTTTAGCCTGTGCTAAATCAGTAAATGTCACCCCAGCACTACTCCAGCATGAAGGTGAGGGATGCGTAGAAGTTGGTCGAAAGCATGGTCTTGCTGGGATTACGTTCCAAGGCAGTGGATGGGATAAAAAGACTATCACAAGAGAATATCAACGCGCAATTGAAGCAGGCATAGGATTAATTGTTTTTCTGCATGACCCCGATGACACTGGCTTGAAAAAACTCCAGACGTGTTCTGAATGTGCAGCCGAGGTTGGGATTGGATTTATTGGAATTAACCCTCACGACATCTGCCCCGATTTACCATATAAATCAAGTGACATCAAAGAAATCTTGGGGCAGATGGAAACACCAGAATTTATCCGTCGGTTAGAGCAGGAGATTCACGCGGCCGTAGCGCAGCGATCGCTTGAGTTGGCAGAATCCGAAACTATTGAAAAAGAAGTTACGGATTTATCTAATTCCAAAATAGATATTGACCCAGCAGACCCAGAGGCATTTTACTTGCCTGTATGCACTGCCATGAATTTACCCTATTCTAACTGCGTGACGGCGGGTACTTTTGATGGCTGGGCTTACCGAAAAATCTTTCCTCAAACTGAATGGATGGTAGTAAATTCATCCTTTTACAAGTGGTCACAAGAGAATAAGCAATGGCAGCACCAAGATGATAATAAAGCTTACAAGCTCCTCGCTGACGCTGGAGAATCCGCTTACAAGCTCTCTTACACAAAGACATTTGGTTGGAGAATAACCAAACCTTACGAAACTAACGCACACAAGGAATCTGCCTTTAAATATTGCCGCAGTCGGTTAGAACCAGCAGAACCACTGCCAACCAATACTCATTTATTAGGGTTTAACAATTGTGTTGTTGATTTGCGAACTGGTGAACAAATGCCTCATCGCAAAGATTTTTACCTGACTAATATCATTCCTCACGATTATGAAGCCAACAAACCATGCCCAGAAGTTTTTCTCAAATTTCTAAATGAAAGCTTTGGGTCAGAATTGGTTGAAGTGATTCGGGCGTTCACGAGTATGTTTTTAGACCCAACTGCCCCTTATGGTCGGTTTCCCCACTTAATTGGCTTAAGTGGTGGGGGCAAGGGGACATTGGGAAGGTTTTGGAGTAGTTTATTTGGCGAGTCCGGCTCTAGTAGCGCCACACATTTTGCGGATATTTCTACACCTGAAGGACGGCATCAATATTTAAGTGGAAAGCGGATATTTGGATTCCCTGACGTAGGAGGTTATGCCGAAGGAGTCCGAGCTTTTTACGAATTAGTTGACAATGGGCCAATGAGCGGACGCGCTTTATTCAATCCAGTAGCTTATTCAATCCAGTGGTACATTCGGTTTTGGATTGCCTCTGTAAGTCATCTACAAATCGAAAATGCTGGCGACGGCTGGATGCGTCGAGCTTACCCAATCCCAGTAAAAAACCGAGATATAACCCCTGACCCAGACTTGTGGCTGAAGCTACAAGAGGTGAAGTCGGACATAATTTCTTGGGCTTTAGCGATGCCACGAGCAGAACGCGATCGCATTTTGTTATCGCCTCCTTCTTCAGATCGGGCAAAGAATCTGGCGCTAGAGGCATCTTTGTACGGGGACTCGACCAAATCCTTTGTAGACTTGTGCTTACGCCCTTCAACGACCGAAACATTTATCCCACAAAGTCGTTTACACAGTTGGTATGTACTTTACTGCCGGGAACATGGTTATGCTCCTTTGGGGATGTCCAAATTTATTAGCCATTTAAAAACAGTCTTGCCCCACAACTTCAAGGAACGTAGCTGGACACCCACGGTCAACGGAAAGCGCGAAAGAATTCAGTCCCACTTTGCATTCATTGAACCACTGGCTGGGGTCTTTGAGATGAAAGTACCGGAGGGGCCACCGGATAGCTCACTAAGCAAAGCGGAATTTTGGTATTGCTTTAAAGATAAATGCCTTGAAGGGGGAATAGAAGAATTCGAGGAGTTTTTTCACCCCACCAAAACGCCAGAACCCTTACACAGCAGGGCTGTCCACCCTGTCCACCCACTAAATACCCCTCGATTTGACCCTGGACAGGCTGAAACCCTTACACAGCAGGGCTGTCCACCCTGTCCAATTGTCCCCCCCCAAGAATTAGCATTGCAAAAAAAAGATGAAGAAAATTCTGAAACTGGAGTTAATCAATTTGTCAATTTAACTGATAACCCTTCAGTCCCCCTAGACTTTGTGGACAGCCTGGACAGCCCTGCTGTGACTGGCTTTGAGCCTGTCCAAGATGAAGATGCCGCCGAAAACTCCTTGGACAGCCTGGACAGCCCTGCTGTGACTGGGTTTTCTCCTCGACAAGATGGTGAATTGATAAATACACGAGAAAGCGAATTATCTTCCCCGGAATTGAAAAGGGGGGATAAAGTTGAGTTTTTCAACGACAGTGTTCGCAAGTGGCAAGTCGGAATCATTAAGAGCGTTCAACTAATGGAAACATATTTTTGTAGCGCAACAATTGATTATCGAGGTTTTAAAGGTCAATTATGTCAATTAGAAATCTTCAGGAGTGATTGGATAAAATTTCTGCATTAGGGTGTTAAATCAGTTAACAGTTATTGTCACCGATGTAAAACCCAATTCGGGAATTTTGCAGCATCGACAATGCCGCCATTCATGTAGACACTCGATAGACAATTAAGATTGAATTAGATTGCGATTTCTCCCCTATTAACAATCAAAGAACAATAATCATGGCATCTGCTGAACTTACCTCGCTTGAGTCAACCCAAGCAGTACCGACAGTTGAAACTCCATCCGATGAAGAGCAAGTAAATGTTGATACGCCAACATGGGGTACAGCCGGGATACCTGTAAATTGGGACACGTTGTAAACAAATATTGCAGAAACCAATTTTGCAATTTACTAAATTGCCCAAAAATGGTATTGAGACATTCAAATTTTTGCACACTAATATCAACTCTTCACGCGATTGAGTCTCTCAAACTTGCCCATAAATGGTTGTTTTAGGGGATGTTTTCGCGGGGAGTGGCGCGCTCGAACTGGTGTTAAAACAACGCAAAATCAAGCATTTGCAAACATCTGCGTAATATAACTTTACAACGTGTCCCAGTTTGCGCGTATCCGATACTGTTGGCGAAACATTACTTAACATAAAAACGCCGATTTTACCGTGTATTACATGGGAAGGTAGATTACCCTTTCCGTGTAATACACGGGAAGAAAAAAATTA
>NZ_JACJSF010000163.1 GCF_014698035.1 Desmonostoc muscorum FACHB-395 | reverse complement strand
ACAGGCGCGGGGAAAGGAAGACAATGTGCAGGAATCATCCTCGACAACTGGTGTCAGGAACGAAGAAAAGCCATTTGGGTATCAAAGAGTTCTGCTCTTATTGAGGATGCCCGACGCGATTGGTGTGCTTTAGGAGGTGATGCAAAAGATATCATCGACCTAAGCAACATCAAACTTGGCGACTCCATCCCTTTCACCCAAGGCATTCTGTTCTGTACGTACTCAACTCTGCGTTCTCAAAAGAATGGCAAAAGTCGGCTTAAGCAAATCGTTGAATGGGCAGGTAAGGACTTTGAAGGAGCGATCGCCTTTGACGAGTGCCATGCAATGGGCAACGCGATGGCGCAGGAAGGTAAACTCGGTATGGTTGCAGCATCCCAGCAAGGCATTGTTGGGCTGCGGTTGCAAAACGCATTACCGCAGGCACGGGTTATCTACGTTTCTGCTACTGGAGCAACGAAGGTTTCCAACCTATCTTATGCAAATCGTCTGGGGCTTTGGCAGACTGGAGATTTCCCGTTTACCTCCCGTGAGGATTTTGTGGAATCCATTGAGGGCGGTGGTATCGCTGCGATGGAAGTGGTAGCCAGGGATCTCAAGGCTTTGGGGCTGTATCTGGCGCGGAGCCTTTCCTTCGATGGTGTGGAGTATGAGATGTTAGAAATCGAACTCACTCCTACTCAAGAACGTATCTATGACAGTTATGCAGACGCTTTTCAAATTATCCATAATAACTTGCATAAAGCTTTAGAAGCCTGCAACATCACTGGTGCGAAAACATACAATCGTGCTGCTAAAATGTCTGCCATGTCTCAGTTTGAATCGCATAAGCAAAGATTCTTCAATCATTTATTAACTAGCATGAAATGCCCACAGTTAATTAAAGCAATTGAGAATGATTTAGCCCAAGGCAATGCTGTTGTAATTCAAATAGTTTCCACCAATGAAGAATTACTCAAACGCCGACTCAATGAAGTTGCACCCGAAGAATGGCAGGATTTGAACCTTGATTTAACACCACGGGAGTATGTTCTTGACTACTTAGTAAGTGCCTTTCCCGTACATCTGCATGAGATTCACTCTGGCGTTGATGGAGACGAACGCTCTGAACCAGCCTTTGATGCCGATGGTTCACCGATTGTTTCATCTGAAGCTGTGGCTTTGAGAGATGCCTTAGTAGACAAACTTGCCAGCCTTTCACCAATTCCTGGTGCATTAGAACAACTGCTGTGGCATTTCGGTAACAAGCAAGTAGCTGAAGTCACAGGTCGTAGCAAACGAGTATTGAAAGACGAAGCCGGACGCTTGTTTGTGGATTCACGGGGTAGTGGTGCCAATATTGCTGAGACTAACGCATTCATGGCCGGAGATAAGCAAATACGGGAGCTATGCAGGTGGTACAGGCAGAAGTTATCATGCTGACTTAAATGCTGTAAATCGTAGAAGGCGATCGCACTATTTACTCGAAGCTGGTTGGCGTGCTGACAACGCAATTCAAGGCGTTGGGCGCACTCACCGTACCAACCAAGCTTCTGCACCAGTCTTCCGTCCTGTGACTACTAACGTGCGCGGTGAACGCCGATTCATCAGCACCATTGCTAGACGGCTGGACAGCTTGGGCGCACTCACCCGTGGTCAGAGGCAAACTGGCGGTAACGGTATGTTTGATGCCAAAGACAATCTAGAGTCGAACTATGCTGAATATGCTTTATACGAGTTGTTTAAGCAGATTTTCCAAGGTCGATTTTATGAAGTTCCTCTGGGGAAGTTTGAACAGATGACAGGACTCTCGCTCACTTCCACTGAAGGTGGAATGAAGATAGACCTCCCACCCTTGCGACAGTTCCTCAATCGCCTGCTGGCTTTGACAATCGGGATGCAAAATACGATTTTCGAGCGTTTCGAGTTGCTATTAAGTCAACAAATCGAGACTGCGATCGCTAATGGTGTGTTTGAAGTTGGAGTAGAAACACTTCGGGCTGATAGATTTAGTATCGAAAGCTGTGAATCAGTTTATACTCATCCTCAAACTGGTAGCGTGACCAATTACTTAAAGATTGAGCGTGTCCAAAAGAACAACATTAAAACGGCTGATGAAATGCTTGAGTTTGTTGTTAAGTATCAAGGGCAACTCATGAGCAATGAGAAATCCGGTAATGCGGCTGTGAGCATTCCTACGCACAGCTTCTTTGATGACCAAGGCGGGGTGATTCCAAGAGTTCTACTCGTTCGTCCACAGAAAGAAACGCGTGTCCCTGTCGATAAGTTGGAATCGTCCACTTGGAAGCAGGTTTCGGCTGATGCCTTTGTTGCAGCTTGGTCGAAGGAAGTTGACCAATTGCCCAGATTCACTACTGATTATATTCACCTTGTGACTGGGATATTGCTGCCAATCTGGAAAATGCTACCCCAGAAGAACAATCGAGTATATCGGTTGCAGACCAGCGATGGCGAGAAAATTCTGGGTCGGGTGGTCAGTGCAGTAGATATTAAGTCTGTGGCTGAACAACTCGGACTGAAGGATAAGCTGTTAAGCCCACAGGAGTTAGTCTCTTTAGTGCTAAACGAAGGCTATTCCCAGCAGTTACCGGGTGGCGTTACTTTACGGCGTTCTTACATTGCCGCAGAACCTCGCATAGAACTGGTTAATGCTATCTCACTGGCAGAACGACTGTTAGCTGTTGGATGTTTCACCGAGATCATCAACTGGAAAAAGCGGGTGTTCATTCCGGTTTCAGACAAAGCCCCAGCTATTCTCGCGGCTGTGATTGCAATCTTGGGATAAGTCAAAAGCTGATGTATCTAATAAATACATCAGCTTATTTTTCGCTCAAACAAGAGTGTGTTTTTATTGTACAAAATGAAGGTAATTATACGTAATAGCTTTGACGTGGAATACCTAGAATGTAGAAAAATGAAGAGTCACAATAGCAGTGACGAGCGTATGCTTTGGCAAGTAGGATAGATTTTAAGGAGAAACTGAGCAGTATATGTTTAAGGGCGTTCAAGCTATATTTTTTTTCGTAGATGATGTTGTTGCAGCTGCTCAATGGTATAGCGAGCTTTTAAATATACCAATGAATTACTTTTATGTAGAAAATGAAATACGGGGAGCATTGATTGATGTTGGCGGCGTTGAAATGTTTTTCCATCTGGCAGATGAAAAAATGCGTCCGGGGAACGCAGGTCAAGTAGCGTATTGGCGTGTAGACAACTTTGAGCAGGCATTAGATTATGCTCAAAAGCATGGTGCAAGGCTTTATCGAGGCCCTTTGGTAATTGAGGGACAACAAGCAATTTGTCAAATGTGGGACCCATTTGGAAATCTTTTTGGTATGCAGGGTAAAACCTGGGTCTAAGACCGGTGAGAAAACTTAACAAAAGGTCAAGTAAGAAAAATCGGTGCTACAAACTTACTAGCTGATGCTAATACGGTGAGCAAAGCTCACGCCAAACTTTTTGGTCTACTGAAATTTGTACAACTATTTTTACATGATGGTTTAATCAAATAAATACTCTTGTATGTCGTTTTGTCGATGGCGGAGAATGCTTATAGCTTTGACCTGGATTTGACGAATCCTTTCTCGGCTAAGATTTAGCTGTTGGCCAATCTGAGCGAGATTGAAATACTGATCGTTCTCTAGCCCAAAGCTTAAAGTCAACACTTGACGCTGTATAGGTGTCAATGGTTCTAAGAATTTAGCTACGTCTTGCGATAGAAGTTCTTGGGTGAGCAGTTTTTCTGGTGAAGCGCTAACGTCTGCTAAAATTTCGCCCAATTCTGTCTCTTTCTCGTCTCCGACTTGTTTATTCAAAGAGATGGCTGTGCGAGAAGCACTGAGATATTCTCGAAGCTTATCTGGGCTGATGTTTAATGATGCAGCCACTTCTTCAGCACTAGCATGACGACCAAGTTTTTGAAAGCTTTCTCGCTGCACTTTTTTAATTTTATTAAGTATTTCAGTGAGGTGAACAGGCAATCTAATAGTGCGCGATTGTTCTGCTATTGCTCTGGTTATAGCTTGACTAATCCACCAGTAGGCGTAGGTTGATAGCTTATAGCCCCGGTTGGGATCAAACTTTTCTATACCCCGTTGTAAACCGATCGCTCCTTCTTGGATCAAATCTAGAAATTCCAAATTGCGGTTCTGGTATTTCTTGGCAACAGATACTACCAATCGCAGGTTAGCTGTTACCATTTTTTGTTTGGCTTTTTGGCCAAGGTGTAGTGCTGCTCGGACTTGTGCTTCGGTTTTTTCGACAGCATT
Organism: Desmonostoc muscorum FACHB-395; assembly: GCF_014698035.1. GTDB lineage: Bacteria > Cyanobacteriota > Cyanobacteriia > Cyanobacteriales > Nostocaceae > Nostoc > Nostoc muscorum_A. The sequence goes on along the minus strand of NZ_JACJSF010000163.1, from coordinate 5,300 downwards.
AGCTAATTGAGTCAAAGTTGGTTCACGGTCTAGCTGTTGGGTGAGTTCATTTTTAGATTGCTCAATGGCAATCATTTCTTGTACCTGTCTACCATAAGCAATTTCTTCGTCTGGTTTTAATAGAGGATACTTACCAATTTCTTGCAAATAGATGCGAACCATGTCTGAACTGAGGCTGGACATACAAACTTTTGGGCTTTTTTTACCGGGCGATTTAAAAGTATAAATCAAATAATTCGATAAACTTTTCTATTTTTAATAATCAAAATTCATCACCAATGCAGTCCTGGGTGAAGTAACCTCTGCTGTAACCGTGTGTACCGCCGTTGGTCATCAGTAGAGCGCACCGCTAGAGATATCGCTTTTTTTGCGCCAACTACGATCGCTAATTTCTTGGCACGGGTCAGCCCGGTGTAAAACAGGTTCCGGGTCAACATCATATAGTGCTGCATATAGATTGGCAGAACTATCACCGGATATTCTGAGCCTTGGCTTTTATGAATCGAAATGCTCCAGGCAAGGGCAATTTCATTCAGGTCAGCGTAATCGTAAACCACAGTCCGCTCACCATATTGCACTGTAACTTCCTGCTCGACAGTATCAATGGTGAGGATTATTCCCAAGTCGCCGTTGAAAACTTCGCGGTTGTAGTCGTTGGTTAGCTGGATAATGCGATCGCCCTCGCGTAATAAATTCCCACCTCTGTTAATCTCCACCTTGCTCGGGCTGGGTGGGTTGATCAACTGCTGCAATACTGTGTTCAGGTTACGAGTCCCGATTACTCCCCGTGTCATCGGGCAAAGCACTTGCACATCAGTGACAGGATTAAAACCTAAGCGGGGAATCAAATCGGTAATCAATTCGCAGATTGCTTGCACTCCATGTTCAGGCTGATGTCCGCCGCCGTGCCAAATACAATCGGACACAGGATTGTCAGAAATCGCTTCAATCGTGGGATAAATTCCTCGATTAATCTGATGAGCAGCAGTGATAATTGCACTTGTTTGAGCTTGGCGGAATACCTGAGTTAACCGCACTACTGGCACGCAACCAGAATTAATAAAATCAGCAAGTATTTGACCTGGGCCCACAGATGGTAGCTGGTCAATGTCACCCACCAACAATAGTAGAGCGCCAGCCAATACTGCTTTAACCAAGGAGTAAGCCAGAAACAAATCAAGCATCGAAGCTTCGTCAGCGATAATTGCCGTGTGAGTCAAAGGATTTTCGCTATCGCGCTTGAAACCCCTTGAGCGGGGGTCAAATTCTAACAAGCGATGTATGGTTTTGGCTTCCAGCCCTGTCATTTCACCTAAGCGTTGAGCAGCCCGTCCAGTTGGTGCAGCCAGGGCAATAGATTTCCCCATTGCTTTCCAAAGCGAGACAATGGTATGGGTGGTGAAGGTCTTTCCAACGCCAGGGCCACCAGTCAAAATCATGATTTTGGAATAGGCTGCTGTTTCTACAGCTTGGCGTTGCTGTTCTGAAAGCTGAATTTTCCGGCTAGCAGTAAAGCGCTCAATCCAATCACGCACACGCTCAATGTCAGTACCAACAGGATTTTCCAAGCGTTGGCGTATCAGTTGAGCTAAATTCTGTTCCGTATGGAAGTAAGTTGGCTTGTAGCAAAGTAGTGTTTTCTCTTCATCCCGTTCTCTAATCAGTTCATCTGTTAGAGCCATATCTTTGATGATTTGTGCAATTGCTTCTTCTGTGGGCTGATGAGATTCGGTTGTCAGTAGTTTTATTACCGACTCAATCAATTCGCTTTGTGGCAGGTAACAGTGGCCATCTTCGGCAGCTTCACTTAAACAGTGGATAATTCCTGCACGGTAACGAAATTCTGAATCCGGGGCAATTCCGATATTTCTCGCAATCTTGTCAGCAGTCAGAAAACCGATCCCATAGATATCGGCTGCTAGCTGGTAGGGGTTTTTGGTAACAGTGGCGATCGCCTCATCCTTATATTGCTTGTAAATCTTCACAGCATAAGTGGTAGAAACACCATGCCCCTGGAGAAATACCATCACTTCTTTGATCGCTTTCTGAGTTGACCAAGCGTTTTTGATTAAAGTAATCCGCTTTTTAGCGATGCCCTGAACTTCAATTAATCGCTCGATTTGGTTTTCGATGATGTCCAGGGTTTCTAGCCCGAAGTGGGCAACAATCCGTCTTGCTGTGACTGGGCCAACACCTTTAATCAGTCCACTGCCCAAATATTTCTCAATTCCGGTGAGAGTGGCTGGTTTGGTTTCTTTGTAGTTGACTACTTGGAACTGGGGGCCAAATTGTGGATGGTCACGCCAGAAACCAGTTAGCTGTAGAGTTTGACCTGGCTGAATATTAGCAAAGCTGCCGACAATTGTTGTCAGTTCGGTGCTACGGGGACGGGTCAGCCTTGCCACTGTGTAACCCGATTCAGCAGAGTAAAAAGTTAGGCGTTCTACGACTCCGGTGATTGTTTCGTGTTGAGGAAAGGCGCTTACTTGTTGAGGAGAAAGATTAGGGGGAGTGGACATTGCTTATCATCAGATGCCGCACATCATTATAATACTGGAATTCAGATGAACGTAGTACATAAATACTATACCTTTTTGAGATTACAGTAATATTAGATGAGAAAGTCAAAAATGCTGCTTCGCTATACGATGACTACGAGCGCAAGCTATGCAAGCTACACCTCAAAGGTTGGTAAGAGTGAGATATGTTGTAAAAAACCGTAGATTTTACTCTAATAAAGCTTCAATTTGCCCTAACAACTTCTCTAAAACTTTTGCTTTATTAGGATCTTCCCAGACTTTAGCTTGCTTAATTCGCTGATAGGCTTCCTTCATCCGATTAGGCAGGATATTCGGCTGAGAAGACTTAGGAGGTTGAACTGATTGAATGTAACTTTTGATATCTCTAACTGAAAGATTTTCTTCAATAGTTTTCACTAGAAGTTGATGTCGCTGATCTTCGTCTTTCAATTGAGCGATGATACGGGCTTTGGTATATTCTAGTTGTCCTTGGCGCAAAATTTCTAGAATATCTTTAGGTAAATTTAGTAAAGGTAGGCGATGACTACGAAAACTGTCTGGAGTCACCCTACCTATTACTGAAAATATCTTTTCTACCATTTCCCATTGGTTACGAACAACGTTGTTCGTAGTTTCTGTTTTTTGCTTTTGGAGGTTAGCAATATGATTGAGTAGGGAAATAACTTCTCCTTGAGAGCATTCCAAGCGGATAGATAACAGTTGCAAAATAGCTTCAGTTTCCTCAACCGGATTTAAATCTTCCCGTTGCAAATTTTCGAGGAGGGCGACTTGGAAAGCATCTTGGTCATTGAGATGGCGGATAATAACCGGAACTTGCTCCATTCCAAGAGTTTGAGCAGCACGGTAACGACGTTCACCAGCGATCAATTCATAATTACCGGATTCTAACGGTCGGACAAGCAATGGCTGCAAGATGCCATGTTCACGGATAGAAGCAACTAGACTTTCCATTCCTTGAATTGAAAAATAACGCCGAGGCTGATGAGCCGCTAGGTGAATTTGAGTTATTAATAAAGATTGTTCAATAGATTCATTTTCCGAAAGTTGAGGATTCTTGGTAACTCCTACTAAGTCCAGGAATTGTTTGGTTTTATTCGGAAATTCCATTTCATCTGCCATTGACAAGCGCCGCTTCGCCATATTACCCCTGTTCTGCCATTTCTCTGGCGATTTCTTGATAAGGTTCAATCAATTTTCTTTCTGTGGTATACCGATGAATTGGTTGACGCGCCAAGTTAGACTCTGGAAACTGAACAGACTTAGGCACTGGTTCAAAAATTTTGACCCCAGGGAGTTTAGTTTTAAGAGTTTTGAGAGCATCTTGGGTCGTGAGTGTACGGTCTGCCATTGTAGGCAAGACTCCTAAAATTTGCAAATTGGGGTGAGTGTCTTCATCACGAAGACTTTCGATAGTTTCCAATAATTGTCGTAAGCCTTCCAAAGCAAAGAACTGACATTGAACGGGGATCAAGACTGCATCTGCTGCCATTAGTGCATTTAGAGTCAACATCCCTAAGCTAGGTGGACAATCAATGAGGATATGAGCAAATTCTTGCCGTAAAGGATTCAATTTCTTTCTCAGGATTCGGCTATTATCTGCCGAGGTCAAAATTTGCTTTTCTCCAGATGCTAGAGATATGTCAGCCGGAATCAGCTTGATGCCATACTCGGTGTCAATAATAGTTTCAGATGCGCTCTGTTTACGATCTGTAAGTACTTCATAGGCAGTCATCTGCCCTGGCTGAATCTTGATTCCTAGACCTGTGGTTAAATTGCCTTGGGGATCAAAGTCAACTACAAGGCAGGAGGAACTTTCTGCCAGCAATCCACTTAGTGCAATAGTAGAGGTTGTCTTGGCTACTCCTCCCTTTTGATTAGTAACTGCGATAATCATATTTTCTTAGTACTATGCGATTTTTGATGAAAAAACATATATATATTAGTTACAGAATGAACTGATTCTATGACAATTTAAGTAGACCGCAAAGATTTTCACAAGTTTTACACCAAAGTAATGAAAAACTAATGTTCCAAATTGCTTGTTACCTAAAAAGCTAACTATACTTTCATTCTGGCGATGAGGAGCGATTTAGTGAAATAAATTGGCGCTTAAAATAAACTTATTTCCCAAAGTCCACATAAAATTTTCTGATGAAATCAAAAGAGCAATCGCCCAAGCTACCTAAACAAAAGCCAAAACCCAACGACCAAAGCCCAAAGCTTGACCTTGTTGCTTATAAACCAGTAGAAAAACAGCAGCCAACCTCTCAGCCTGACATTACTCCCAGTGTTGATCTGCCGTCAGTTGAGCAGCCAGCCCAAGCAGAGGTGATACCTCTTGTAAGGTCAAAGACAAACGCTGCTGAAAAACCGCAACATTTAGACAAAAGTAAAGCCAAAGGTACCTCTTCTGACAAGAGAAAATCCAAATTACCGCAACAACCCAAGCAACATGGTCAATTGACAAAGAGCGATGAAGAAGAAGAGTTAGCGCCAGAACCCTGTCAGCACATGCAATTCCTGGATTGCAACTCGGAGGTAGGGCGTGTGATATTCGAGTGCTACCACTGCAAGCAAGGGATAATCAGCGAGTACACTGGAGATCCCGTAATGGGCGAGTACAAAGGACGACCTTCAGTGATTTTCACAAAGATAAAATGCCCCAACTGTGAGCAAACAGCGATTAGGCTGGAAGCAAGGGAAGTACTTTCAACAACAGCGATTCCTTCACCTTGGCAGGAATGATGGCACACTCCCTCT
>NZ_JACJSF010000162.1 GCF_014698035.1 Desmonostoc muscorum FACHB-395 | reverse complement strand
AATACTTCATTTGTTCTATTTATCATTCCATCAATTTTTACAATTATCTATGTCATTTTGAACTCTCTCTTAGTTTTTATTAGTAAATAAGGTGCGTTTCCCCTACCCCTAACCCCCCTTAAAAAGCAGGGTGGATTAATTGTCTAGAGAGAAAAATTAAAACCCTCATTCTTGCGTTCATAAATCCAGTTCCCCTGTTAGCAGGCTGACGAGGTTACGGGGATTACAAATTTTCTCTCCGCACAATTAATCCACCCTGCTTTATAAGGGGGATTTAGGGGGATCTAAAAAGATTTGATACATCACTAAGAACTTTTCAAACATCCTCTAAAGTTTTTCGTTGATTAACAGAAGACGGAGATCGGAAAAAGCAGATGCTTCACTGGCAACTATTTACCGCAGATGATATCCAGATGAACTTCCCCAGTGCTGATATCTTAGTGATATTCCTGATAGACTTTACTTGCACTGTAAGATTTAATCGGATAACCTGAGCGATCGCAATTGTTTTCTAAGAAAATCAATGAACAAATTCCTACTGAGTTTGCTTTCTTCTCCTGTGCTAATTAGCTCCATTCTCTCTATGGGAGTAATGCTGAATCAAGCACAAGCTATAGAGCCACAATCAGCAACCCAAACCACAGACCGTTTATCTTGTATCCGCAATAAACATAAAGTGGGTTTAGTATGTGCCAGGGCTTCTGTATTGGCTCAAATTCCTAACTACCAGCGTGAAATAGAGTTTTCTAAAGAAGACGCTCCCATGTTGGAGTTCAATGACGAAGAAAGCAATGTGGCAATCGACTTATTTGGCTGCGATTGTCCTGCTTGTATAAATTCTTTACGTCAGATGCGCGGCGCAACACCTTTGGTATATTAAGATTCTACAAATTTATCTTTGTTTTAAACAACATCCACAAGCTTTAGTGAGGGCATAATATTGTTGAACCCTGACTAAAGCTTTTGATATTCCAATAATTACGCTGATTTTTCCACACGCAAACCAAAGTAGGTCAAAACAAGCTCAGTTGAGCCACTATTGACAACTTCATGTACCTCTCCCACTTCTATCGCTACGCAATTCCCTGGAAGCAGGGGGTATTCTGTACCATCAATATGAATTACTCCTGAACCAGCTTCCACAAAGAATACTTCGCACATATCTTGATGCGCGTGTGCTGGTGCGGTTTGTCCGGGAGCAAAACGCGCTTGAGAAAAGTTAGTTAGGTGAGGCAAATCGCCGAAGCGTAACATCACCTTTTTCTTAAATTCGGGATTGTGAGAGACAGATTCTTCTGGTAAGTCTTTCAGAGAATTGGTAATCATTCGGGTCTTAAATCGTTAGATAATTCCACAATACCCCTAGACCCATCAATCCTTACCCGTTGACCATCTTGCAAAAGCCATGTAGCACCCCGAACATCCATGACAGCAGGAATACTGTATTCACGAGCCACGATCGCACCGTGAGAAAGCCGTCCACCAACTTCGGCAATTAATCCCCCAGCCCTTAATAACAAAGGGGCCCAGCCGGAATCTGTGTAAGGTACTACCAGAATCGTATCTCGGTCAATCTCTGGCACATCTTGTAAATTTCGCAACACCTTCACCCTGCCTTCAGCTTGCCCGTGACTGGCTCCAATCCCTTGTAAAATTTGGTCAGAGTAGAGTGCAGAAGGAGCTAAGGGGTGGGGAGGTGTATTGCCGTAAACTAAAAGTGGAATTTGAATGAACTCGCTATCTTGAACGAATTGCGATCGCCTCGATTCCACTAACTTATCTAACTCTTCAATCAGCCTAGAATCGTCACCCTCGACTAAACGCCGCACTTCATCAAAGTTGAGAAAAAAGATATCTCCTGTTTTCTGGAGGAAGCCGGATTTTAACCAAATCTTCTCTAAAGCGACAAAACTCCAACGCAATTCAGCTAACAGCCGTGAATAAACTTCGGTAACTCGCCCTTTAATATCTACACGCCGTTGGACAAAAGAACGTTTGCGTTTACCAGCAAAGATACTATTAATCGCGTCTTTAGCGCCTGCTTGTGGTTCGTTCCCCTGCATTAACTGCACAAACATCTGCTTAATCATCTGGGGATTCTCCCGCCAAGTGGGAACGGAGATATCAGTTCCCACTTCACTTAAATAGCCGTAATCCTGAAGCAATTCGTCAAATTCTTGCAGGATTTTCTCTCCTTCTGGGGTTTGCTTTAACTGCTCAAATACCTGCTGTGGTTCAAACTCAAGCAATACTTGCTTGGCATCTGTGGCTATTGCACTGAGCGATCGCAATGCCGCCACCTCTGGAGTCACGCTATTATCAATTTGGCCATCCTTCACCCGAAAAATCGCCTGCCGCAGGGCAGCACTTAAGGGAGCTAAAATGCTGTAATATGTCCCGTGGCGCAGCAACTCCAGAATAAAGTCAATTCTGATTAGGAGCTTGGCTGGTTCCAAATTATCTACATTTTCTTGCGCCAACTGCGACAACCCAGGAATAAACCGTTGGTGATAATCCTGCTTGAAGTCTTTTTCTAAATTTAATTCCCGCTTCAGCAATCTTCCTAGTCCTGGCAAATTCTCCCAAGTTGACTGCAAGGACGGTTTACTTAATTTAGCTCCTCTGGTTAAAAATTCCAGACTTTCCGGCGGCAATCCCATACGCAGAAAGATATTTCCTAAGAGGGATGCGTTAAAATAAGCTCTGGAATAGTGCAGAGTTGCCGTTTCATTAAAATCTAAACCCAAAGCGCGATCGCCCAAAACTAGAGTAAAAAATTCTCCCCAAACTCCACAAGTTAAGGGACGATTAATTGACCATGTTAAGGGGTGAATTACTCCAGGAATCACTTCGGCGGCGATTTTGCGTGTCCAAATTGGTAGTAAAGTGGTGATTGGTCGAGATTGCAATACCCACAGCGTTTGACCGTCGTAACTCCATTCAATATCTTGAGGAGTGCCATGATAGCGTTTTTCGAGTCGGTAAGCTAAGTATGCAACTTGCTTAATTAATGCTTGGGGAACTCGTCCTTCACCCTCTAATTGCACAGAGGAAGATTTTTCTGTTTCAACGACAAAAGCGCGATATTGTTCTGGTGTGACTTTTCCCGAAACGATTTGCGTCGGGCTGCCTGGAAGGGCTTCAATGATGATTGCATCACCTTGCTGAGTAATGGGATCGCGGCTGAAAGCAACGCCGGAATATACACTTTGGACTTGTTGTTGAATCAAAACAGCCATTGCTGTATCACTTGAGCCGCGATCGCGCCGATACTGTACAGCAGATGGATGATTGTAAGAAGCTTGAACTTGCGCGATCGCTTGCTGTAATGCCTCTGGGCTAGTAACATTTAAAACTGTTTCATATTGTCCAGCCGCAGAAGCCTGTTCTGAGTCTTCGCCAATGGCGGAAGAACGCACCACCAAAGGGGATAATTCTGATGGCTGGAGAAATTCTGTCAACACTTTTGGATCGTCGATTGGCGCTAGTACCCATCCCTTCGGCACTGGATAGCCCCAGCGCTTAATTTGGGATAATGTAGCCGCCTTTTCTCCGACAATAGCAGCATCCAACTCTTCATCTAAAGAAACCATCGCGCTATCGCCCCGTAAAAATTCCAACATCGCTTGCGATTCTGTTTGTGCCTTTTGAACTGGTAGGTTCATATCATCTGGAATGTTTGCATAAATCCAGGCCATTAAACCAGCTAAAGCCACAGCAGCAAGCATTCTGGGGATATCGCTTAGATGCAAAATTGCTACAAACAGTGGAAAGAGAAGCAAAACCCCAAATTTGACTGCCTGTTTTGATGGCAGAATTGTAAAGCTAATACCTGCAAAGAAAGAAACAAATATTGCCACCAGGGGATCGTGTACGACAAATCCCCAGACGACATTTGTTGTACCTGCTCCTCTGCCTATCCAGTATCTACCAATTACCAGAGCGATGAGGGCAATCAATTCCCAAAACGATCCCTCTGGGAAGAAAAGACGGGTGAGGAAAACTGCCGCAATTCCTTTAAAAGCTTCTGACAAGACTGCCAGAATTCCGACAAACTTACCACCGTGATAAAAGGCAGCTGATACACTAATGTTTCGTGTACCAACTTGTGATAATTGCTTACCCGTAAGCGCGTAAGCTATCCATGCAATCAGGGGTAATCCGCCCAAGAGGGGGCAGATAATTAAAATAACTAAAACACCCCAAGGTTCAAACATTCTGGATTTTGGATTTTAGATTTAAATTTTCCATCTAAAACCTCAAATCTAAAATCTAAAGTTTTTCTGAAATTTTTGATGGTAATTAGGGCGCTTTTAATAGAAAGAATTCAGGATTCAGGAGTCAGAATTCAGAATGGATTCGAGTATGGCACAGGGATGAACACAGGGGTTTAAAACGATCAAAATCATAGATTTAGTGGTCTACGATTAGGTAGTAGTTTGAATCATCAAAGGAAAAGCATTCTGAATTCTGGATTCTGGATTCTGGATTCTTCGTCAATTATTAGTCATGGAATGGACACTTGGCTAAGACGGAAACCGTTTAAGACAAGTGCCCTTCTAGACTATTAATGGTTTTAGTTTAGCGCATAGGCAGCTTGCAGCGCCCAGATGATGAGAGCAGCGATCGATCCCAGAAGCAACACGGTAGAGATAGTGACTACTTTTGGGGAATCTGCACCCTCAAACTTCATAATTCCTCGATTTAAGTCGGACATAGCTTTGTAATCCTCTCTTGTTGGAGCATGAAACATTTGTCCGTTTTGATTGTAGTCCCTCTATTTACGGATGATGTTAAATTCCTTATATTATTTTGTTTAAGTCTCGCAATTTTTCCAACCCCACAATTACTTATTTCTTGAGAGGTATCAGTCTTATTTATGAATAGTGGGGAGTAGGCAAGAACAGGAGACAAGGGGACAAGGGGGAATGGCACGCTTGAAAAGCTGAAACCTCCTTGCTGGCGGGGTGTGGGAGGTGTGGGAGGATGGGGAGGCAATGCAGCATTTGTTGATATGCAGTTATTCAATTTCTCCTCTTTCTCCCCACACTTCCCCCACTCCCCACACTCAAAAAGCAAGTTATATCAGGGCTTTGCGATTAACAAGCGTGCCATTCGGGACAAGGGGTGAGAACTTGAAACAAGTCTTTCCCCTTGTCCCCAATTCTCCTTGTCCCCAAGTCCTCTTCCCCATTCCCCATTTCCCATTCCCAATCTCAGTCAATATGTACTAAAATCAATGACTTGAGTCACAAAGAGAGCAATCATGGCATCCATCCGCGAGTTGCACCAACAACTAGTTAAAAAAGAACGTTCTGCCGTTGAAATTACCCAAGAAGCTTTAGAGCGCATTGAAGCGTTAGAGCCGAAATTACATAGCTTTTTATGTGTTACCGCAGAACGGGCATTAGAGCAGGCGGGTGCTGTGGATGCCAAAATTGCTGCCGGGGAAGAAATCGGGCTACTAGCAGGCATTCCTGTTGGGATTAAGGACAATTTATGTACTAAGGGAATTCCTACCACTTGCGCCTCCCGAATTCTAGAGAATTTTGTGCCGCCTTATGAATCAACGGCGACGCAAAAACTGGCAGATGCTGGGGCGGTAATGGTAGGCAAAACCAACTTAGATGAGTTTGCAATGGGTAGTTCCACAGAAAACTCTGCCTACCAAGTCACGGCTAATCCTTGGGATTTGTCACGAGTTCCAGGTGGTTCTTCGGGGGGTTCGGCGGCGGCGGTGTCATCCCAAGAGTGTGTAGTTGCTCTCGGTTCTGATACTGGTGGTTCAATTCGTCAACCTGCATCTTTCTGCGGTGTGGTGGGGATGAAACCAACTTATGGTTTGGTTTCTCGTTATGGTTTAGTGGCTTACGCTTCGTCTTTGGATCAAATTGGGCCATTTGCAAACACAGTAGAAGATGCGGCAATATTATTAAGTGCGATCGCAGGTCACGATCCCAAAGACTCTACCAGCCTCAAAGTTGCCATTCCCAACTACGCCGCCAGCTTCAAACCAGACTTCAAACCCAGAGGTCAGCTAAGAATTGGGATCGTTAAAGAAACTTTTGGTGAAGGTTTAGATTCTGTAGTGGAACAAGCTGTTACCAAAGCAGTAGATGTATTACAAAGTTTGGGAGCAGAGATTCATATAATTTCCTGTCCCCGCTTTCGCTATGGCTTACCCACCTACTACATTATCGCCCCGTCTGAAGCGTCAGCAAACTTGGCTCGTTACGATGGCGTTAAATATGGCTACCGCGCTCCTGATGCCGATAATCTACTATCAATGTATACTCGTACTCGTGCCACTGGTTTTGGTACAGAAGTCAAACGCCGGATTATGATCGGCACTTATGCCCTTTCTGCTGGCTATTACGATGCTTATTACCTGAAAGCGCAAAAAGTCCGCACCTTAATTAAGGAAGACTTTGAAAAGGCTTTTGGCTTGGTTGATGTGTTAGTTTGTCCCACATCTCCCACTACAGCATTTAAAGCAGGGGAAAAAACTACTGACCCCTTGAGTATGTATTTAACTGACTTGATGACTATTCCTGTGAATCTTGCTGGTTTACCTAGTTTAAGTTTGCCATGTGGTTTTGATGACCAGGGTTTACCAATAGGATTACAGCTAATTGGCAATGTACTCCGAGAAGACCAATTGTTTCAAGTAGCTTACGCTTATGAACAAGCTACTACTTGGCATCTGCGTAAACCACAAATATCTTGAATTTGTCATTTGTCATTTGTCATTGGTGATTAATTCTTATCCTTCACTCGCCACTTCCTCTAAGTAAGTTAGCAGAAATAAACCAATTATGTTACGAAACGTAAACAGGCTTAAAGTCTTTACTAATGACCAATGACAAAGGACAAATGACAGCCTTGCCAGCTAGCTTTAATTGCGCCAACGTACTTACTTTTCTGTCAATTTGTTAGTATTGCTGACTATTGACTGTTGATTATTGACTTCTGGAGTCAGAGATTCAGATGTAATTTGTGGTGGATTAAGTATATGTAAAAGACCAGCAGATGCAGCTACTAATAACAGAATGTAGGTAACGACAAGAGGTATGTATGTATTTGATTTGTTGTCAGAATTATTATGATCGTTCTTGGGGTCTTGGCGGACTACAGGATTGCTTATAAGAGTATGTGATAAAGCATTTCCATCCAGCCCTAAAGCATCTCCATAGCGACGGATGAAGCCTTGAAGAAAAATAGGCTCAGGTAATTCTTCAAATCGTTCTTCTTCTAAAGCGTGCAAAACACCTGCTCTAATCAGTGTTTGAGCGGCAATTTCTTCTATGCGTATGGCTTTTTCTTGCCTTACTTGTCGTAAATGTGTGGTTATTTCCTTTAGCTGCTCTACTTGAGCTTGGTTTAAGAGTGTCACTGTCTTCTCCTCTATGGGCTAATTCTACTATTCATATAGTGAGAAGACTTAAAATGGCATACGTATTTTTACTAGATATTTGATTTTCGTGAATTTTTTAAGAAGAGTTGAAATCTAGACTTAAAAATGCTATGGCTGCCGAGACTGGTATATTTTATGTTATAAAATATACTTTTTACTAAATTAAATAGGGACTAAAAGTTAATAAGCTGCAATTTATAATACAAGTATTTTATAACTGCTACTCTGGGCTAGAATAATTGGAGCGATCGCTCCAAGAGAAGGAGCAGGGAGAAAATTCCCCTCCTCTGCACCCTTCCCCCTGCCCAATACCCACATTCCCCTTCACATACCTTCCTAGCCTTAGAATGGGCTTGCCGTCGGGCGGACAATCACTTCATTGATATCAACATCATCCGGTTGGGATACGGCATATAATACGGCTCTAGCGATCGCATCTGGGGTCAGTGCGATTTTCCGAAGTTCTTTCAAGAAGCCTGTTGCTGATTCGTCTGTGATATCAGAGCCGAGTTCAGTCTCAACCACACCAGGGGATATTATTGTCACGCGAATATTTTTCGATTCTTGACGTAATCCATCGGATATGGCCCAAACAGCAAATTTTGTCGCGGAATAGACCGCGCTGGTAGGCCCTACCATGTGTGCAGCGATGGAGGCGGTATTGATAAACTGTCCACCTCCTTGCGCTTCCATGATTGGTAAACCAGCAGCAATACCATTCAATACGCCGTGGATATTCACATTAATCATGTTGTCCCACTCCTCGACTTTCAAGGCATTCATCGGCGATAGGGGCATTACGCCTGCATTGTTGAAGATGACATCGACACGACCAAACTTATCTTTGGCGAAGTGAATGAACGCTTTCATATCCTCACGATTCGCAACATCCACCGCTTTGAATTCCGCTATGTAACCCTGGTTACGGATCTCCTCGACAATCTTTTCTAGCTTTTGGGTGCGCCGTGCCCCTAGAACGACTTTTGCACCGTTTTTAGCGAGTAACTTAGCGGTGGCTTCACCAATGCCGCTACTGGCTCCAGTGATCGCAATGACTTTATTTTCTACGTTTAACATGGTTATTTTTCCCTCTGTTGAGGTTAATTTAAATTTTGGATGTGTTCATCGTATGAGTAAGTGCAAAGGTTTGGAATACACAGACCTCGCGCTTTATTGCCTAATTCTCCAAATTGATGTTCTACAATGCCTACAAGAGGATGATTAAATTAATCGAAGAATATTGTGACGATCAAAATCATCAACCAAGTCATAAACCAAAGTGCGATCGCTCATCAATGTCAAGAATTGGCAGCACTAGTCACTCGTCACACCGATGGCAAAGGGGACGGTTTTCATAAAACAGCTATTGAGCAGCTGGAATTTCAGCGAGAATCTTCTGCTTCTACCTCACTACAAGGTGTCTGCGAACCTATCCTTGCCATCCTTGTTCAGGGCAAAAAAGAAGCGTTGCTGGGTGAAGAAACCTATCGTTATAGCGCGGCTCAATATCTGGTAGTCTCGGTTGATTTGCCATTGAGTGCGTTTATCGTTGAGGCAACCCCAGAGCAACCCTATTTAGGATTCAAGCTGAATCTAGATCCACGTCAACTCTGCGATATTATTACTGCTCAAACCAGTGTGATTGAGGAGAAGAAGAACTCTGTCAGAGGCTTATTTGTCAGCACCATCGATGCACCGTTGCTCGATTGCGCTATGAGACTGACACGGCTTTTGGATACGCCCCAGGATATCCCGATCCTTGCACCGATGATTATCCGGGAAATCTATTATCGCCTTTTAATAGGTGAACAGGGCGAAGCTGTTCGCCAAATTGCGACATCTGGCAGCAATATGCAGCGCATCGCCGAGGTGATAAAACTCATCAAGGCTGATTTTACAAAGCCGATGCGGGTTGAGGAGCTAGCTGGGCAGGCAAGTATGTCTTCTTCATCTTTCCATCACCATTTCAAAAAAGTGACATCGATGAGTCCGCTTCAATATCAAAAGCAATTAAGACTGTTGGAAGCACGTCGTCTGATGCTTGCCGAAAACTCCGATGCGGCGAATGCTGCCTATCAGGTGGGTTATGAAAGCCCCTCACAGTTCAGCCGCGAATATTCCCGGATGTTCGGTGCGCCACCGATAAGGGATATTGAACGTTTACGCACAGCCTAAGTACAGTTTTGCTTAAATTCGTAGCGAATTGACAGGGGTAAATTGTTGACGGTAAGGTGAGGATACGTGGACTATCCCTCAAGCATTCGGTACTATGGCTGGTCGGCAAAAAAC
>NZ_JACJSF010000161.1 GCF_014698035.1 Desmonostoc muscorum FACHB-395 | reverse complement strand
ACAAAACCAAGTGCCACCGGGACTAGCAGCCGGAAGCCAAACTTGTAATGCTCAAGCCAGCGAAGATGATCTCGATGACCTACCAAGTCTTAAAAAACTGGTTATTTAGTGCCATTCGTCTAGAAATCAAAGATTTTACAGCAAAGCTGAATTTAGTAGAGTGTCCTCTTGCGAACACAGCACTTCCTTACACATCCCCTGATGCTGCTGTCTGCTGTCTTGAGAATGCTCTTAGCAACTAGCTTTGATGGCTACGCCAAATCTTTTTGAGAGCGTTGTGCCAAACCACAACGTCGTTTGCACACATAACAAAGGCGACCGCCCAACCCTGGAAAGTTTGCGATCGCCTTTTATCCAACTGAATGGAGATCAATATTATGCCTTATACAACACATACACAGCAAGCAATTCCTACTTCTTTCCGTGATGAGCAAGCCCTAGCTCAAGCAGAACTATACACCCACCTCGAATCCCAAGCCGAAGCTGTAGCCCCAACCCAAGATCCTCTCACCAGCAGAGATCGCCGCATCATTGGCGAGATTATCGAAGTCCAACCCGAATCAATTCGCACCATCTGGATAGAAGGCGGGATTACGGTATGGGTGCAGTTCGTGCAAGGGAGACGGCTGCCATTTGATCGCAACTGGTTCGCTACAAGAGTTGCAGAGGTTAAGGCAACATTACCCGAAACACCACGGGAACGCAACGAACGTTTAAGCGATGAATTGGAAAAAGCCTGCACTGTTTTTGGTCTATATTGCGGTGAGATTGACTGGCTAAGTTTCAGCACCAAACTCTACCAAGACGGGCGCTTTGTCGGCTTCGTCGGGTGCAATGAACAAGGCTGGTACGCAAGACCCAGACAGTACGGACTCAATCGCGTGGCTCCGAGTGCAGAACAAGTGATTGCGTCGTTGGGAGTCCGAGCGGCAGTAGCAGCTTAGTTGCTGAAGGAGAAAGGGCGATTGCTTCCCAAGCAACTGCAATCGCCTCCAAAGCTCAATCGCTGCTTTAGAAATAATAATCATGACACAGAGTGCAGCAAGTAACCTCTTACTTCAAGTAGGTGAGTGTCAAGAAAATATTCTCCTACCTGCTACAGATGCGAATGCAGAAGTGTAAGAAATCCCTAGCACTGGAAGTGAGAAAGGCGATCGCACTCCAAGAGAAAAGCAATCGCCACCATAACAAATTTAAACAATCGAAATCATCATGGCACACAAACTATGATTAGCACATTTTCTCTTCAGGCAGCCCAGTTGAATGATCCAACAGAGAAAATACTCTTACCTCCAAGCGACCCCAATGCAGAAGTGCAAGAAATTCCTCCCTACAAACTCGTATACGTCAATGGAGCTTGCCCCAGAACTTATCGAGTCTACACAGATGATTCCATGATTGGGGTGATATTTCAACACATTACGCACTGGTCGAATGCTGTAGATAAGATTCGATACGCCGAGCCGATTGATGCAGCAGTTGGGTTAGATGATTTCATGAAGGTGGCAAGGGTATCAACAACGGCTACAGAGCAATTACCCACGGAAGAAGAGTTGCTTGATATTGAATTTGATGCACTGACGAGTGAGGAGTGGGAACGGTTGAAGAGATACGTGCCAACGCCAGAAACTAGCGATTTGGTAGCAGCTTAAGGAAAAAGGTGGGTCTTGACCAAACAATTCGCAATTCGCAATTGCGGATGTAATTGATAATTGATTCATTTAGGGTACAAGCCCCTCTATTTATTGATGAAACAATAAAACACGTAGTATCAATCTTCAAACCCCCGCATTCATACGTGGGGTAATAATTGCGAATTGCGTTAGCGGAGCGGGGCGTTAGCCCATTGGTAATTGCGAATTGGAGATGACAGCCCACCTCCTCAATAAAACTATTTAGCTTCATAAATAATACCAATGAAAACCACAGAAATACTGAACCAGTTCAATTCGTGCTACCAGAATATTCAGGCAATAGCTCAAGATGAAAATTGGCTCTTGTTGATTGCTAACAAAAAGATTGACCCAGAGGCAGCAACTCATTTGGGCGATGTGCTGCATTATTTGAGCGAGGCAATGGGTTGTGTCGAAGAAGTCGTTGAAATCAAGTTTAATCAGGAATCAAAATCATGAAACTCTATGCAACCAGTATTCCTGAAACTTTGCCAGATTGGGCAACCGTTATATCCAATAATGCAGGTTTAATTGAGGTGGAAATCAATGATGAATCCCCAAGCTTTCACTCAGTTTTAGGGGAATTAGCTACTGAAATTGAGCCAGGAGTTATTGGTGTAAAAGCTGGTGATTTATGTAAGAGACTCAGCATTGAGATGGTTGATAGTAACGAAGAGAATTGATAACCAAAATGAAATTCACAACTGTATCTGTTAGCTACTCCAGAAAATTCAATCTCGGTGACTATGAATCATTGGAACTAGGTTGTTCTTTATGGGCACAAGTCGAGGATGGAGAAGACGCTGACGGAATAACCCAATTCCTCTATCATCAAGCCAAAGCTTCAGTAAAACAAGCGGCAATGCCTGTACTAAAAGCCTCAGAGTTTCAGATAAATAAAGCTAAGTCTAGCAAAAAAGTCTCTGGTGATATCAACGAAAATTATTGGTAAAAGAGGATCTGGACAATGCAAGAACTAGTCAAAGCTTTAATCAAGGCAAAGTCAGAGTTTAATCCGATTCAAAAAGACGGTACTAATCCTCACTACAAGCGCAAATATGCAACCTTAGATGCTGTATTAGATGCTGTCACTCCTGCGCTTGGTAAACATGGATTAGTAATAATTCAAACTACCGAAATCTTTGAAGGTAAAACCGTGCTACGGACTCATGTTTTTCATGAATCTGGGGAAAATATCACCAGCACTTATCCTCTACCCGAAATCAGTGATTCTCAGAAGTTTGGTGCAGCATTAACTTATGCACGACGATATGCGGTTTGTGCAATTTTATCGGTGACGGCAGATGAAGATAATGATGCTGAAAGCGCAACTACTCCTCAAAAGCCTGAACAGGCACAGAATAACATTAGACCCCGCAAAGACAATCAACAGTATAGAGTCCAGCCACCAAAACAAGCTGTAACTCCATCATCAATCAGTCCAAAAGATTTGCGAGTCAAAGAAGTTCGCACACTTTTAAATTATCCACTCGATTTGGTGAAAGAGTGGCTGCATTCTCGAAATGTGACTAGTCCAAGTGAGCTTGATTCTATTCAAATTGATGAGCTAGTGAAAACCATGTGTTTGGCTTGGGCTGGGAATAAGTTTGGACATCCTGATCATGCTATTAACTCTTATCAGAAACACGTCGTTGATGCTGTATTGCGAGGTGTTTCTGAGATGGAAGCGATTCAAGCATGGATGGAAGGAGCGCTTGCACAATTACCAGAACTGAATTGAGAAGAGAAATCATACTTCAAACTAGGGGGTAAAGAAAAAATGAACCTTTGGTCAAGAATGGATTTAATTGCATTAACAAATGAACGCTTTCTAGGAGACTATTACGATTTTATTTCTGATTACGATGGCGGATGGATTATTAAGTTTGTCTATCTAATTAAAGTAAATGTTGCTCTCTGGTTTGGATTGGAGTCACAGCCGGAATATGATGGTTGGCATTGGGGAATGGGATACTTTGGAGAGGAATCCCGACAGGATTGGAATGCACCAATAGGATCTTGTGATTGGCAAGAAATTTGTACTCCCGTCAGTTTTCTAAGATGGCAATATGGTATCGGTGAAAACTCGAATTACTAATCAATAATCGGCTATTCAGCCAAGGATTAAAAATGGCTAACCTTCCACCAATTAATTCAGTTGTAAAAGTCATTAAAGCACTGACAGAAAAAGACCCCAGGTTAGGGCAAACAGGTACAGTAATTCAGTATTCAGGACACGGCATGGTTTGCGTTCATTTCTCAGATATGCCAACTGGTCAAGGAATTTTTTTCAATCCACATCATTTACAAATCATAGATTCATAGTCAAGATTATGCCGAGAAAATCCACTTACCCCATCTCTACTGATCAGTCCTCACTGTGTATACAATACCTCCGGCGCTGTGGAGGTAGCGCTCGATTGTGCAGTATCAACTTCAGTCTGGGGGTGATTCAAACATTGGTCAATCAAAAGTTGGTAAAGATTAATAATACTGGCGCGGGATTTTTTGTTGAATTGGAGGATGCCAAATGAAAACACAGAAAGCGACTTATCAATCATCCTTACCTTCAAACACTCGTAATAAATTAGTTCTACGCCGGACTCGAAAAAGATTCAATCCCAGGACTTTTCTTGATCGCACCATAGAAACATTTGCAATTATCTCTTTACTTTTTACCGGATTTGCAGGAGTAGGGGCGATGGGGTGCTGGGGAATAGAGATTGCCACAAGTTCTCAACATTGGCAGCAACATAAAAAGACCTGCTTGGGGATGATGTTAGTCTTTTCTACCTCAAATAATGTTGTGCTAAACGATGCTTTCAGTATTTTGGGAGAAATAGTTGACGCAATTGATCAGGTGGAGCAATTTTCTCAACAAGGAGAATCCAGTCATGGAGCAAGAAATTAAAAATGCAGTTGGTTTAGGCGTTCCTGAACTCGCCATAGAGTCGAAACCAAAACCTGAGCCAGAACTCAAACCAACAGTAACGATTTACGACTTCAGCACTTTGTTATCCAAATACGAACCGCAGAAAAAACCAACAATAAAAGATGAGCCTCCTTTCTCAATGGGCAGTACTGAATACTGTTCATCCCCGCGCTTACTTGATGAAAAATGTTCTGATTGGTCAGCCGAGCAATCTAATGTTGTACATAGGAGCAATAATATGACATTCACTTTGAATAATCGCTCTCAAAATAAAGAATCGTCCTTAACTCAAGCATTACGGCAGATACAACAGTTAAACTCCAAGATTCAGGAATTAGAGCAGCAGCATCTCTCTTACGTGCAGAAGCAACAGAATTTAATTCCAGCCATCGCTGAGATTTGTATTTCTCCGATCCAGGAAGTAAAGGCTCTGCGGATTCTGATTTATAAGGGAGAGGCAGCTTGTCGGCAGTACTTGCGTTCGGTGTTAGTCAAACAAAAGAAGGATTCATAACCTCTACTAAGCAAAGGAATTTAAATTATGAAACGGAATCAGCTAAAAGTAATGGTTGTAAGTCTCACTGGCACATTAGCGGCCATATCTATCGGGTATTTAGGAGTACAAATTTTTGGCAAGAATGCAATGTACATGATTGCGACAGGAATGTTGGGGCTGGGTACTGGGGGAGCTGTCGGTCAGGTTTTGGTAGATAAAAGGCAGCAGCGAGTAGTACAAACACAATTAAGACAATAATAGGAGAAATCGCATGGAAACTTCAAAAGTTGTGACTATTCCCAATTATTGGACATCACCCAAATATTCGTTAGGACAACGTATCAAACAAGGAATTATCGTTGGCATTCAATATCGATTGCCTAACAATTTACTTGCCCAATCCAGCGATGGGTCATGGCAGTACACAGTAAAAGTTAGCAGCAATAGTAAAGATAAAGAAGTAGAAGATTTGCAAGAACATGAAGTACAACCACTTCCTACACAAGAATTACACAGGCTGCTCACAGGAGAAATCGTAGCTTACCAACAAAAGATGACAGTGTTAATGCAAGAGTTAGCCGAAATCTAAATAAGGTAGAAAGTGGGGGTTTTTCTAATTCGTCGTCAACCCTTCCGCTTTGAGTTGTGACACCTCAATAGCTTATCATGAATACATTACAGGGCTTTTTGACTCTTCCTTTTTAGCCTTCAAAATAAAAAGCGGAACGGAAAGCGGAAGGGTAGCGCTTTTAAATGCCTGAAACCCTTACTAAATAAGGCTTTATTTTTTTAGAGGCTGTGACACTAGAAACAACTGGGTTGCACGAAAAGCGGAAGGGTGTCACAACGCAATAATCAGGGTTTGAGGCATTTTAACTGTGACACGGAAGGGTTGTTTTGTGACATCCTTTCCCAATACTTTTCGATTAAGGGGGAAAGGGGAAAGGGAAAGGGTTTGAATTTCCCTTTCCCCTTTCCCCCTTAACCTTTCCCCAGACCAAAAGAGAGATTATTGGGTTTAACTGAAAAGTATTACATCCTTTCCTAGAGGACAAAAAAAAGAGAGGCGATTGCCTCTTACCTTAATAAGTTCACTCAAGGGCGAACTAGTACTTTTTTAAACTAACTTTGGGGTTTAAGTAAAGAGCTGCAAATGGTTCTGATAAAACTATCAAATTAGTTTTGTTAATAATCAAAAATTGGCACATACAACTATTAATTATTAACACAACTTTATATCTGATTTTTTCATTCGCTTATATAAATGCCATTTACTATACCCCGTTGGTCAAAGTACTGTAGCAGAAAGAGCTATCTGCAAAGATAAATTGTTCAAAGCCAGTGGTAGATAAGCTAATGGGGTTTTGATTGTTGTTGAATGTGATGTTGGCACTTTTAAGAGTATTGCCAGAAGTAATGCCAGATATCAGCAGTTCGGAGCGATTGAAAGCTCTTAGATCGAGGGTGTCAAAACCTTCCCCGCCATCAACAGTCGCAACGCCAAACCCTTTGAAGTAATCATCCCCACTCCCTAAATCAATTTTGATGCCGCCACCAATAGAGACTTTTTGTTGAACTCCATCTAGGATACTAGTGGCAATAACTTGATCATTGCCATCGCCAGTCTTGATGATTCCTCGTCCATAAATACCGTAACCATCACTTGTTACTGTAGCCTGTCCAGTAAGCTTGTCAGAACCCTTGCCTGTATCAATGACTCCATCGTTGAAGATGCCATAGGTGGTGGCGTTTGCTCCTAAACTGTTCCCATTACCCGTAATTGTGTCCTTGCCCGTCCCTGTAGTGATGGTGGCATCTTTAACGTTAAAGATGCCGATCCCAGCACCGCCGTTGCTCCCATAGCCGCCATAGCCCCCATTACCCGTGCCAGTAATCGCATCGTTTCCATTCCCTGTATCCAGTTCGCCATTGTTAGCGATGCCTGTTCCAGTACCACCGTCACCCTCGAAGCCACCCTTGGGGCTGTTACCCCCATTACCCGTGCCAGTAATCGCGTCGTTTCCATTCCCTGTATCCAGTTCGCCATTGTTAACAATCCCAGTTCCAGTACCGCCGCCGCCGTTGGTGCCAGAGAGGGGAAATATTTTATCACTGTCTCTGGTGCCGCCATTACCACCGTTGCCGCCAATACCAGTGCCAGTGATCAAGTCGTTTCCGTTCCCTGTATTCAATTCGCCACTGTTAGCGATGCCAGTTCCAGTACCGCCGTTGCCGCCATCGCCGCCAGTACCGCCGGAGGCGTAACTGGTATTGAAAACATGGCCGCCGATGCCGCCATTGCCGCCCTTCCCTGTGCCAGTGATCGCGTCATTTCCGTTTCCTGTATTCAGTTTGCCATTGTTAGCAATCCCAGTTCCAGTACCGCCGTTGCCGCCCTTGCCACCGTTACCGATATCACCGACGACATCGCGGCCGCTGCCGCCGTTGCCGCCATTACCTGTACCAGCGATCGCGTCTTCTTGGCACCCTGTATCTAGACTGCCATCGTTAACGATACCTGTGCCATTGCTGCCCTCTAAGCCATACTGATTCTTACCGTTGCTGCCAGTACCAATACCAGTCAGCCTGTCTTTTCCTGAAAGTGTACGGATGTAACCTCCAGTTAAAATATCGATACCAATTGCTGGGGAGGCATTCAGTTCTTCCCCAACTAGAGCATCGGAACCGAGGGTACCGATGAAATTTGATGGAATACTAAGTCTAGCCATAAAGCAAATTCTCTCAATTAGTTTAGTATGGGTGGTTTGCTCATTTGGTTGAGCAGTTCCTCAAAAAATCTTGAAATTGTTTTTCCAAAAGTTATTGAGTGATTGAGTTTATTGTTGTATAAGTCACTTCATCTCAGTAAACTTCCAACCGATTAATTAGGTTCTATAGCACTAAATTCACATTCTATAGGTACCCTTCTTGGAAGATTAAAAAAGAATTAGGCTTCTTTTGCTCCTCAACTTCACCATTAATTACTATTACTTACTCAGTCTTGCTTTCAAGAATTATGCACTAGTTAACAAAAGTTCATAAACTTCAACTGATTTTTTCATCAATCTACACCCAAAGCCTATGTGAATTTTCAATATGGCGGGAAATTCAAAATAGAATCCTGGTTTTGTAGGAGCAGCCACTTCTCTAATTAATGAAAGAAAGGATGCATATTAATGGGTAAAGGTTAAAATTCCCTTGGACTGATTACTATGCACCCATTTGCTCAGTCTAAAGTCGCCAATGTCAAAGATTGGCTTATTATTAAGCTGTAGCCCATCGAATCCATTGTTCAACTTCTGGGCGAGTTAACTGTTTTCCCACACCAAAAGTAACTTGTTGTTTTTGTGCCCAACGGTAGAGAGTTCGTAAACCGACTTGTCTTCCAGTAACTCTCAAAATAATTTCTGGTAAATCTGCTCCCTTGGCATTAGTGAAACAAGCATCATAAATGGCTTCAGCTATATGTAATTCTGAAAAAGGGTTTTCTTTGAGTTTGAACTTAATCTGAAGGAGAGTAAATTTTTGACAAGGCTTAAGTTTTTTCATGTAAGCCAAAGTTAAAAGCCAAATAGCCTTTTCGGTTTCAACTTCACGGGAATATTGAGGAACTTGGCACAGTCGAAGCCATTTGCGCCAAGTGCGATCTGTAATTGAACAGCAATAAACTTTTTCGCAAGACAGCTTTAACCAGTCCAAGGGATATTTTTTTTCCATAGTTTGTTCTTTGTTCTTATTCCTTGGCGGCAGCCCTCCTGTATAAAGAAGCGAAAGCCGGGGACTCTTGCTCACGTTCTAGTATTTGGCGCAATAAAGTGGCCATGGGAATTTCTTTCCAATCAGAAACTTCTTTGTACTGGTCATAAGCTTTTTTACAAAGAGTAATGGTGATTTGGTAACGGTCAGTCATGTCTGTAGGAAGTTCTGCGAGTGGATTCATCACATTATCATCCCAAATTCATTGCATTTGTGAAAGAAATTTTTCTAATTATAGGTCAATATCATCGTATTTGCATCACAATAGTGATTAGATTGAGGTATATTTGAGGGTATAACTATCAGAGAGGTTACATGGACAAAATCCAACAACTCTTACAGCCTCATAACATTGAAGTAAGCTTTGAGGAAATTGCTAAACTCTGTGTTGAAGTTGGTGCAGACATTGAGCAACTGAGTGATTCTGACGCACAGACAATCGCACAACACATTCTTGAGCAAAGGGTTGCGTCCGGGAAACTGGCTACCAATAGCAAGTCCAAAAATGGCAATGGTAAACTCGGTAAAAACTCACCCCGCCGTAAATCCATTCCTCCATTGCAAGGAGCGATCGCTCACGCATCTCAGGTTTCAAACCAAGAAATTCAATCCTTGGAGGATGTTCTCAACGTCGGGATTGATGCTTACACAACTGATAAAGCTGACCAATTGTTATCAACGATTCGCAATGCTCCTAAAGACGTGGTGAGTAAGTTTGTCTCTAAGGCGATGGAGGAAGAAGCTGATGTAGATTCCTTTCGTGCAATCGGTGACGAACTCGTTGCGGGTATTTTCGGCATTAGCCCAACAAATGCGACCGAATAAATTGATTGGATTAGCAGCAGTACTAAATCTGCTGCTATTAACCCTCGTTTTGGGCGTAGCAATATATGGAGCAACAAGACCAAACCCATCGCAAAGCATTAAATATTCACCTGAAGAAGGACGGGGAATTGAATCTGTCAGGGCTGACACTAGAAAACCTGACAA
>NZ_JACJSF010000160.1 GCF_014698035.1 Desmonostoc muscorum FACHB-395 | reverse complement strand
CCATCAACAATCGCAATCCCCCACTGCGGATACTTCACCAGCAACTTTTTAATCACAATCTGCAAAGCCGGATCATCATTCCAGTACTCTTGCAAAAAGTCAAACCCCGGATTCTGCCCCGAATTCGCCGCAACTTTGAGTTTCTGCATCCGCTCCGGTCGCACATTTGACCTTGCAACAATCGCCTCATGCGACCATTTTTCAGTACTGGGGGCATCTGCGGCGGAACCTTCGCCTTCATGATCCGCTTTCACTTCAAAGACAGAGACTTGATTTTCTCCCGATAAGGAAGCAGACTCACCCTGTTCTACTTGCCCCGGTGTTTGATTAGCGATCGTAGAATTTAAAGATTTTTCATTTTGTGTAACGGGTGCGGCGGAACAAGCACCTTCATCACAGCCTTTCTCATCAACACCACAATCCTGGTTTTCAACCAACAACGAAGTAGACTGACTTGATGCAGCATCCACAAGCGTTAGCGTCGTGCAGTCCATTGTCACAGGCAAGTCTTTCTCTTTCTCTGACACGCTTTCAACAGTCTGAGGCGAAGCGCCCCCCAAGGGCGCATGAGCCGTCTCCTCTACTTGCAAAATCTCATAAAGCGTGTCAGAGACACAGCTAACGAACTCTTCAAAAGAGTTCGTTAGCTGTTCCTGAGTAGTTCGTGAGGGGTCACATAACCCTTGCTCTGACTGGTCTTTAGCTAAAATAGATG
This sequence comes from Desmonostoc muscorum FACHB-395, assembly GCF_014698035.1. Taxonomy (GTDB): domain Bacteria; phylum Cyanobacteriota; class Cyanobacteriia; order Cyanobacteriales; family Nostocaceae; genus Nostoc; species Nostoc muscorum_A. Next base: position 9,364 of record NZ_JACJSF010000160.1, on the reverse strand, counting down.
CTTCGTACAAAGCACGTATTTCTTCAGAGGCAGCATCTATCTCTGAATCCCCAGCATTTGATTCTCGTTTTTCAGAATTTGATTCTTGTTTTTCAGAATTTGATTCTTGTTTTTCAGCATTTGGTTGCTGATTAAAAGAATTAGCTTTCTCCCAAAATTCCTTCATCCGGCTACCATGCAAATTCTGCACCATCCACTTCACTGTCTCCCGGCCATCCTGAATCGACTTATCCGGCTTAAAAATGAACAGCCCACTTTCGGAAAGAATTTTCTTCGCAGAGATAAAAGTACTGTAACCCAAAGCAGAAGTTAGCGGCATCCACCGAGAACCATAAGGGTCAGCCGTCCAACACTCCTGCCATAGCTGATTAACGGAGGGTTTTTGTTGTGAAGCCCAAAGCATATCTTCGATGGGAATAATCACATGAAGCCGCTTATACGGTGATTGTGGTTTAGTGGCAGCAGCCTTTTTGGGTTTGGGACGGGTAATGGTTGCAGTCATTGTACAATCTCCTGTTTATGTTGACGCACGGAAATTTCCCCCACTGTGATGCGGGGCTTGGTACTTCGTATTTGGTTGTCTAAAGAATTACTGGTATGGGCAACAGATCAGTTAACCTTGCCAGAATCGCAGTTCATCTCGGAAATACCTATCAGTCTTTTTCGATTGCTCCTTCCAGCAATCCCAGGCAACGATTACCTCATCTCCCAAATCCTGAATCACCTCGCCTCTGGCAACATATAAAGTGCGGTAAGGATCAGCATGGGCAACGATAGAGCCGATGCCAATAGTGTTTGGTTGAGAGGATGCTTTTTGGAGCGCGGTAATTAATTCTGTTTCTTGGGTGGTCAATTCTGTCCAGTAATCCGATTTAATCACCTCGTACTCTTGGGCAACATCCCAAAACTCCTGCCATGTACACCCAGGTTTAGCTAACACTGCCCTAATGTCGCTAACTGCCTGGGGTAGCATTTCCAGTTGCTCGGCTCGATATGCGATAGCCTGTGGTGTCGGCTCACTCCCTAGTATTAGTGCTGCCGCCTCCAATGCCTGGGTATTGTTCATGGCACTGGCTAAGTTTTTGAGCGCCATACCCATCAGCCGTAAGCATTCCTGTGCATTTTCCTTGGGGGGTTCCTGGGCCAGCGATGGCGTACCCGCCCGCCGTAGGCGATCGCAGATCAATGGTTTTCTCTAGGGCAAGTTTTACCTGCTTGTTCAAAGCTTTGGTCGCTTGGTGGGTTATGGTATTCCCCCATTGTTGAGAAGGACGACCCGGATTTCTCACAAAACCTTAGAAAATCGAGGTCAAAAGCTGCGACGAAAATGTATATATGACAAGTATTTCAGCAGTTATAAGTAAGCACACAAGTAGTAAGGCGATCGATATCAAAACAGTTCAAATTTGAGCAGCTAAAATCGCCTCCAGTCGTAGTTAGTTTCCAGGGTGAAGAAGTAACATCTGATGCAGGATTCAGCTTAATTGCTGAAATAGACAGAAAACTGCAAATCACATCACAGTTTGCACTATGTTTCCAAGATTACCAAAAGCCTTATTGAATTGACCATTCAATAGAAAACTTAATTAGACAACAAATCTACGGGTTGGTCATGGGATACGAAGACTTAAACGACCATGAAGAATTACGTCATGATCCGATGTTTGCTATAGCATTAGGAAAAAGAATTTGACTAGAGAATTAGCCTGCAATAGTGGCAGGTAAAAGTACATTAAATCGACTAGAACATTGTCCTGAAGATTTAGAAGAACGAGCAGACAGCCGTTACTATAAAATAGGTTATTTGCCAGAAGACATTGAAAGTCTATTTGTGAGGATATTTCTAGAATTTTACTCGAAACCACCACAAAAAATCATTTTGGACTTGGATGTAACTGATGATTTAATACATGGTAATCAGGAATAAGTTTTATTCAATAGTTATTATGGAGGATACTGCTATGCTCCACTTTATATCTTTTGCGGAAAACACTTATTAGCAGCCAAACTTAGACCTTCAAATATAGACCCAGCAGCCAGGGCATTTTTAGAACTACAGAGAGTGATTAAATAAATACGTCTTCAATGCAAGAAAGTTGAGATTTTAGTACGTTGAGATAGTGCCTATTCCAGAGACGATATAATGACATGGTGTGAGTCGTAAACAGGAGTTGACTAAGTTTTTTGATTGCCCCAAAATAGTCATTTAATTCAAATGACCAAGACGAGTCAAGATAGAGCAAAGATTGAGTAGCAGCATTTCATTTCTCTCTAATTAATAATACTTTAGACTTGGTTTTATTTGAGTCTTATTTTGGATGATTAATTTTATGAACAGAGTGTTTTTGATTTCAGTATAAGCGAAAAAATAGTAATTCTTTTATCTGGACAATTGCTAATTTATACTTACTTTGTTTACACCTCATAAATTTTAATTAATAATGTATAAAAAATGTCTTGAATTAAGTGATATAAATTGATTTTCTATTGTTTGTGAGAAATTCGTGTGTAAGTATTACAGAATACTTGACAACAATCGGCAATTCATATATTTAATTTAGGTAGCAGAATGTTTCTAAATCTAGTGAAGTATATTTCTAATGCTCCTTGTTTTGATATAGAAGCTTTAGGTGTACTTCAGTGCATAGGAACGGGTATAAACAGCAAGCAAAATTTGCTGTTTATTTCATCAATAAATGAGTTTTTTTTCGAGAGCAAAAAGCAAGCACACTAGCAACTTTTTTGTGTCAAGTTCATTTAGTTGTATTTGGCCTGATCTCAAATAAATAAGGAGAATTTTATAGATGGCATTGATAAATGGTAGCAATGGTAATGATAAGATTTACGGCACAATTGGCAATGATACACTCCAAGGAGGGGCGGGTGACGATATCCTTTATGCCCCAACTGGAAACGGTACATTTGAGACGAGGAAGCTAGCTTTAGAAGGCAATTTCACTGTTGGCACTGGCTGGTCTTCCAATAATGACTTCCCGCGTACTCTAGCCGACGTGAACGGGGATGGACTAGCAGATATTGTCGCCTTTGGCGGACTGGGAGTACAAGTCGCCTTAGCTAAAGGAGACGGAACCTTTCAAACGGCGATCTCCGCATTAGACGGTGATTATGGTCGAGATGTTCAAGGTTGGGGGCCTTTCGATACGAATCCCCGACTGGTAGGTGATATTAATGGCGACGGACGAGCAGATATTGTCGGCTTTACTGGTGGAACTGGAGTATTATCATCCCTGGGTAAGGAAGATGGTACATTTCTGCCAAGGAAGACAGCTTTAGAAGGCAATTTCACTAGTGGCACTGGCTGGCCTTCCTATAATGAATTCCCGCGCGCTCTAGGTGACGTGAACGGAGATGGGCGAGCCGATATTATAGGCTTTGGGGCAGCCGGAGTACAAGTAGCCTTAGCCAACAGCAACGGCACCTTTCAGAATGCGATCAACGCAATAGCCTCCTTTGGTAGAGATGTCGGTGGTTGGGGGAGCTACGACAACTTTCCCCGAGCAGTGGGTGATATCAATGGGGACGGACGGGCAGATATTGTCGGCTTTGCCGGTGGAAATGTCCTTTCAGCGCTGGGTCAGCCAAACGGCACATTCTCGAGGGTGAGGACTGCTACAACAGGCTCCAATTTCACTAGGAATGGTGGATGGCCTACGTATAATCTTACTCCCCGAACCTTAGCTGACGTGAATGGAGATGGGCGTGCCGATATTATCGGCTTTGCCGGAGATGGGGTGCGGGTCGCATTAGCTAATGGCGACGGCACTTTTGCTAATGCGATCAGTGCCTTGCCTGGCGATTATGGTGTTAATGTCCAAGGTTGGGGTGACGACAACTTGGTTCCCAGAAAGGTAGCTGATATTAATGGCGACGGACTAGCGGATATTGTCGGCTTTACTGGTGGAACCGGAGTAATATCATCCCTGTCCAAGGATGTCGGTGGGGACGATACCTTAAATGGAGGCGACGGGAACGACACCTTAGTGGGTGGAATTGGCAACGTAGAAGCGACCGGAGGAGCCGGATCTGATCGCTTTGTCCTCGGTCGAGGTCTAATGACGATCACAGATTTCGAGCGCGATTCTGACTTGAGCAACGGTGATGATAGCGATAAGATCGACATTCGCGGGGAACTATCGAACGTAAGCTTCAGCTTTGAGAACGGCGATACTCTGATTAAAGTTGGTGGGACAACGCGGGCGCGGGTTGAAGGAGTTCGCGTCGACAGTCGCGACCTCCTCAAGCCCAGTATCTTGAAAACCATAACGGCTGAAGATTTGAACAACATCAGCGCCCTCGTCCAAAAATGGGCGGACGGGTATGCTGCATCTGTAGGTGATCAAGTGAGTAATATTGACGCTTCCAGCGTTCAATTTAGTGTAGGCGAGATCAAATATGACAATCCTTCGCCAGTCGATGTGGACAACCTGAGGACAGCCAAGGCGGTTTTTCGCAACAACACCACTTCAACACAACAGACTCAGTTTACTTTTGCCGATGAAAATAACTGGACTAGCAGTGATTCGTTCTCTAGCACTTGGACAGTTAGTTCTACAATAGGCATCAAGAATACTACTAAATTTAGCACTGGCGGACTCTTGGGCGGAGTAGAGAACACTACCGAACTTAGCTTTTCAGCTACAGCTAGTGGTGGGCAAACTACAGGTCATATTGATGGTAGTGGTGGTAGAAAGTTAAATCAGTCAGCTGCAACGATCACAGCCCCCGCTAATGCTGTAACCACGGCTGAGGTGACGATTGCCGGAAAGACGTTTAGCTCGCCTTTTAAACTGCCGATAACCATTACCGGCAACGTTGAAATTGAGCTTGCCAGTGGCCAGAGTATCAAGGCTATACCCATCGGTGCAATTCTCCAGTACTACAATCCAGCGCAGTTTCAGCCTGTTGATCCCAACAACGTCGGCTATTACACTTTGCCTAATGGCGATTATCTGTCATATAGTAACAACACAACAGCGATCGTGAATGGGCAGGCCAAAGAGGCTGTTCTGCTGAACGCTACAGTAAAAGCCACGTCGGTTTTTGACTTCAACTTATCTAACCCAGCGGCCAATCAATCGGCTAGTGGTAACGGGAACAACAGCGATCGCTTCTGGCTAGCTTTAGGTAGCCTACCAGCTATTAACCCGCCAGTTACCATCACGAATTTCACTACTAATCAGGATCAAATCGGGATTGTCGCCCCAGGAATCGATGCGTTTGACAAATTAACTCTCGGCTCCAGCATCAACAACAATGGAATTACGATCGGAACGGTAGGTGTCGCTGGCCGGACTCTGGCTATCTTGCCAGGAATTGATGCTACACAACTGACCAACAGTAACTTCGTCTTCAATAGCGCAGGTTCTATCTTCGATGACTCGCTGTTACCCGCCGGGACTGCCTATACCGACATTGCCGATATTCCGCTTCCCGTGAGTCCAGGTCAAATAGGTGGGCAAAAACAGACTTTTTTTGGCACTTCTGGAGGTGATCGCTTCGATGGAAACGTGGACTTTATCGACCATATTATTATCGGTAATGAAGGCCGAGATATCCTCACTGGAGGAGTTGGTAAAGACGAATTTGTCTATAAGAGCTTAGTCGATGCTGGGGATACCATCACAGACTTTGATTTAGGGAACGATAAAATAGTCCTGACAGACTTGCTCAAGAGTTTTGGTTACTCTGCGTCTAATGCAATCACCGATGGATACGTCCAAATTGGCTCATCTGGCGTTAGTAATAGTCTTATTAGTGTAGATCCAGATGGTTTCTCAGGTTCTGGTAGACTCAGACCCTTTATCCTGGTGCAAAATGTGGCAGTGAGTGATTTGAGTAATCCCAGCAATCATAACTTTGTGTTCTAATCCCTGAAAACGGATGCTAAATTGTCCATGAATTTTTGCATCCGTTTTTCTCACTTAATATTTTTTGGTACTGAGGTTTAAATTGATTATGGAAGGAAATCAAATGAGTAAAATTGTGCAAAATCTTACTGTAACTGCGGCTAGCCTAGCCTTAAGTCTTTTAGTTTTGGACTTCAATCCGGTAAAAGCAGCTACTGTTACCTATGACATCAATATTTTTCCGACTTCAGGACCTTTGTCTGGATCACCCCTTTCGGGTTTTTTCAGTTTTGACGATTCAGCCTTAACTAATAGTGGAAATCAATCCTTACCTATCAGCAATTTTAGTTTAAGTTTTGAGAAAATTAACTATACTCAAAACGACTATCCTACAGCCAGCGTTGACTTTTTTAATGGAAGCCTTTTAGGGTTAAATTACTCGGTGGACGTACCCGGTTTTAGCCTTGTCTCCGGTTCTTTCACCAATAGCTTACAGGATGCTTATTTTGCCTATGACTTAGGAATCATTAGTCAAAATGGGGAAGGAGATGTCGACTATTCCTTAAGAACAGCTTCTGTTCCCGAACCTTCAACTGTAGTGGGTGTCGTAGCTTTAGGTTTCGGAGCCTTGTTTAAACGTAAACAAAAGCCTTCTGAGGAAGAAAGTTAAAACTGGACTTTGGACTAAAAGACTAGAGAAAAGCAGTCAGCATTAACACTGACTGCCGTAAAGTCAATGAAAGTAATTGATAAATCATTGACGTAATGATCCTGACACAATTAGAAAAATTCCGCGCCCGCTATCTACGATAGTTTTAGGAAGGCCAAAGATGCAGTATTTGAATTGATGGATGCAGTATTAACAAGTCCGAGTATCTCATCATTTGTAAGCTTGTCACAAAGCCCAGTATTTCGACGGCAATGGTCGAGCATTTATGCAGCACTCACTGCAAGATAGTCATCTTTCCTATTAGGAAACCTTGTCTTCGCCAAATTTGTCCAAGCAACGGAGAAGATTGACGCAGACCTGTTGCTGTGTTTAGCTTCTAACCGATACGTATGGGGTACACCCAGTGCTTACAAAGGACGAGGCGCACCATGTAAGCATGGTCATAAGTTTAAGCTTAATGACCCTGAAACTTGGCCAGAGGCAACTGAAACTTAGAAGTTGAAGACTCGAAAGTTGGTCGAGTGAAAGTAATGCAGAGCGATGGAGTGACCTGATGCCCCTGTTAACTTGGCAACTCTGGCTACTTGAGTGGCCTGCATCGACTCCCCATTGCCTTCTCCCAAAGGGAGAGGCTAGCGCCAAGGCAATCGAATCAGAATATCCTGTCTCTAGGACTTGTGGCACAAGCCTTTCCGCTAATTTTAGCCTTCATTGGCACTCCTGCTCAATCCCCTAAAACTTGCGGTAAATCACCAGGCCGCGCCCAAGGGCATCAGCCATTTCCACGTAAGCGTTATCCCACTTTCAAAAAATACCCATCTAAAAAACCTAAAACCGAAGAATCACTTAAGAACGCTGACCTAACTGCTGCTTAGTTTCTGCTTCTTTTTTAACGATTCCACTTAATTCAGCCTCTAAAAGAAGTTGGGTTAATTTCTGTCGCCTTCTATTCATTGCTGCTAAATGCCAATTAGTCCAAACTCAAGTAGATAATAAAAACAACGGTTTTTGAGTAGTGTGTGATCTTGCAATGATAAAGTTACAAAATAAAGTCAGTTTTACAGAAAAAACATAATTTTTAAATTTATGTTTTTGAAGTGACTTAGAGACTGGATTTATTCCACTTCATCAACACCCCATCCGCACAAGCAACCCCCCACTGCGGATATTTCACCAGCAGTTTCTTGATCACAATCTGCAAAGCAGGGTCATCATTCCAGCATTGTTGGAGGAAGTCAAAACCAGGATTTTCCCCAACCAGAGAAGCCATCTTCAGTTTCTCCATTCACAATAGTCTAGCTTTGGATCTGATGGCGATGTGTTCGGGGGTAAACAACGCCTCATACCAATTCGCAATTCGCAATTCTCAATTCGCAATTAAAAAACTTAGATGCAGCAAAGCTTTCACGCCTTACATCTGTATCAGATTTTTCGTGAAATGGTATCACTAGATTTTTGCACTTGATAATTGACTACAGATATATTCCACTGCTTCTCAAACTTGCTGATGCTTGCCCTCATGCTGGCGTAATACTTGCTGTCTAGCAAATATTGAATTACCCACAATGGGGGGCATTCTCCAAGGTTTGCCCTATCTAACCATTCAAATATCTCACTTTGATTTAATGACACGGGCGCGGCGGAACAAGTACCTTCATCACAGTGTTTCGGCTCAAAACCAGAGGCTTGATTTTCTCCCGACAACGAAGCGGAATTACTTTGTTCTGCTTGCCCCTGTGTTTGATTAGCGATCGCTGAAGTTGAAGATTTTTCATCTTGAGCGACGGGCGCGGCGGAACAAGTACCTTCATGAGGGTATATCGCTTCAACACCAGAGACTTGCTTTTCAGCGAACAACGAAGCAGATTGACTCGGTGCAGTTTCCAAAAGCGCTAGCGATGTACAGTCCATTGCCGTAGGCGAGTCTTCAAGTTCTGACGCGCTTTCGATACGTGGAGGCGACGCGCCCCTCAAGGGCGCATGAGCCGTCTCCTCACAGTGCGAAATAACGGGTTGCGTGTCAGAGTTACACCTCACAAACTCTTTTGTAGAGTTTGTGAGGTGTTCCTGAGCAGTTCGTGAGGTTTCACAGAACCCTTTCTCTGACAGACTTTCACCTAAAATAGACGCTTCATATAAAGCACGCATTTCTTCACAGCCAGCATCTATCTCTGAAATCTCAGCATTTGATTCTCGTTCTTCAGAATCTGGTTCTTGTTTTAGAGAATTTAGTTCTTGTTTTTCAGAATTAGCTTTCTCCCAAAATTCCTTCATCCGGCTACCATGCAAATTCTTCACCATCCAGCTAGCCGTTTCCCTACCATCCTCTATGGACTTGTCGGGCTTAAAAATAAACAGCCCACTGTCAGAGAGAATTTTCTTCGCAGAGATAAAAGTACTATACCCCAAAGCTGAGGTCAAAGGCATCCACCGGGAACCATAGGGGTCAGCCGTCCAGCATTCCTGCCACAGTTGCGTAACTGATGGCTTTTGCTGCGAAGCCCAGAGCAAATCTTCAATGGGAATAATGACATGAAGCCTTTTATATGGGGATTCCTTCTTGCTAACAGCAGCCTTTCTGGGCTTGGGACAAGTAATAGTTGCAGTCATTTTTCAATCTCCTGTTTATATTGACGCACGGAAATTTCCCCCACAGTGATGCAGGGTTTGGTTTGCTATTTATCGGTCTTAAAAGTTATCAGTACGTTTGGCAGTACAACTAGGGGAAACGCACCTTATTTACTAATAAAAACTAAGAGAGAGTTCAAAATGACATAGATAATTGTAAAAATTGATGGAATGATAAATAGAACAAATGAAGTATTTC
>NZ_JACJSF010000016.1 GCF_014698035.1 Desmonostoc muscorum FACHB-395 | reverse complement strand
ACGCGTTACTCACCCGTCCGCCACTGTGTCCGAAGACACCGTTCGACTTGCATGTGTTAAGCATACCGCCAGCGTTCATCCTGAGCCAGGATCAAACTCTCCGTTTTAATTGGAAAGCTCTATAGCTCTTTTAGCTGCTCTTTTTTAACTTCAGCTTAGTTACTTTTTATTTTCTTGACGCAATACACTTGCTGTATAATTGCTTTCAAACTATAATATTTTCAAGGTTCGGTATCCCTTTTCGCGAGTCGCTTCAAGCTCTCCGCTTCAGGCACTTATTCAATATAGCGAACACACTCCCTTGTGTCAACTATTTTCTCCAAAATAATTTTGGACTGTTTCTTTGTCTCCTGAAACTCCCCACAGTGCCGGGTTCTAGGCAACAATGGTTTATGCACTGTGTTGACTAAGGATGGAATCAAGCGTGAATTTTCAATCCGTAATAGCTTTGTTGCATCACTTCTGGGGCGAGCGCGGTTGTCTTATCGCCCAGCCTTACAATATAGATATACCTAATGTTGTATTAATGTCGGTGGTGCATCTAATCTATATATAGATAGTTGCTGGAGTATTAGGATTACTGTTTGATCTTTGAAAAAGCTCTGTACATAGCGATCGCATCCATCTGTACTTACCTTGTTGCACGAGTTTTAGGGAAAATATTTATACACTTACTACATACTTTGCTTGGGTATTGATAACTCATATCTCTTGCCAAGAGCCGATCGCTCAATTTCACTCATTTTAGAATTTGGGCAGCTTGCAGCTATGATCTGATAAAAAACTAATATTGACTTAATACTAAAAATACTGTCTGCAATAAGCCGATAACAAAACCTAAAACACCACCTAAAGTCACAATGGCTTGCAATTCATTTTTGACAATTCCCTCGATAGCAGCTTCTAGATCAGCCGGTGAAGTTGATTTCACCCGGTCAACTATCACCTGATCTATGGATAAAATCGGAATCGCCTGTGCCACAATTACTTCTAAATCTTTTTCCAAATACTTGTCTAAAATTAGAGCCAACTCTTGACTCATCACCTCTAAAGAAGTACTGACAACTGGTGAAGTGCTAAGACGATTCAATAGCACTACAGCAATATTTTCCCAATCAACAGAATCAGTTAATCCTTGTAGAAAATCGCTGCCACTGTTTTGCAGGTAATGGCGGACACTTTCACGGGTGGTCTTTCGCAGTTGACGCACTGTACCCATCGGCAAGTTTTGTAATGATAAATTTTGCAGGAATTTCCTGATGCGATCGCGTATTTGTAAATCTTGAGTCAATTCCTGCAAACGATTGTTGGTAGCTTCTTTCTCATCTAAGCAAAAAGTTCGTAGCCGTGTAAGAGTATTACGTAAGCCAAACAAATTTGCTACCACCCAATAAGTACCACTGGTTTTTTCGCGGAACCCTTCATCAATAATTTGAATGGTGCGATCGGTCAAAAAATCAACTATCGCTTGGCGCAGCATATCCGGTGGTAAAACTACTTCTAACAACCAATCAGCAAGCCTTGTCGCTTGTTCTTCACTCAGTTGAAATTCCAGCAATATTTGGTCAAAAATTTGATTGATTTGCGCTTCCAAAAAGTCTTCACGTCGCGCTAAAACCTTGAGTAACCGAGGTAAGGATTCCCCTAGCAAATCCCGCAAAATTCCCGCGACAATTTTGGCACTTTTCTCGTTTTTTTCTGTGTTGATTTGTTCAATCGCCAATCGCAACAACCAGAGAATTGCTGCTTGCACGCGTTCTGTTTGCAACAAACGCCGCGCCAAATTTTGCAATTCTTGTGGTGTCAACAGTGACCCCATAATGGTCTTGGAAATGTTCAGAGCTAGACGTTCCTGGTTGCGGGGAATCAAGCCAGGCGTGAAGGGTACTCTTCGTCCAGCAATGTAAATTGCTTTGTAAGGACGGAACAACATTTTGATGGCTATATCATTTGTGAAATAGCCAATAATTCCACCCAGTACCGGGGGAGACACATAAAGCCAAAGATGAGACCAGTCCACAGGATTTTGGATTTTGGATTTTGGATTTTGAATTCTAGATTAGAAATTAGGGATTGGGGATTGGTAATTGGCGGTTATTAGTTATGAGTTGTTTTTCCACTAACTACTAACGATTTTCCATTAGCCATTACCTATTCCGCAGTCCCCAATCTAAAAGACGTTCGCAGAGTCGCTCTAAGCGAAGCTATGCCATTGGCTTTACGCCACGCTATCCCAAATCTAAAATCTAAAATTTGCTGACTACCAGCACTCCCATCATACCGTTCGCAATGGGGTAGTGTGTGGCAACAGCAAAACCAACTTGACGCGCTAACTCTATTTGCTCTTTGCCTATGGGAAAGCGGTCTAAGCTGGGACTGATGTAAGCATATTCTTCTTTTAACCCTAAATAATTGGCAACTGGCACCACGAAACTATCCAGATACAACTGCTGAAAGGCACGTAACTGAGGATTACTCGGTCGATGAAAGTCCAAAATTGCAGCTTTAGCACCCGGTTTCAAAACACGGTATAACTCTTGAAGACTGCGAGGAATATCTTTAACATTCCTTAAACCATAGCCCATTGTTGCGGCATCAAATTGGTTGTCGTCAAAGGGTAAATTTAGTACATCTGCTTCTACCCAGGCGATGCCTACGGCGGGCAAAGCCAACGCAGGTTGAGGGTATTGCTTTTGGGAACGTTCTTTAGCAGTTTCTAGCAGGTTGCAGGAAAAGTCCACTCCATATACATATCCTGTAGCTCCCACGCGCCTTGCCAAACGTAAAGCTAGATCGCCACTACCGCAGCACAAATCTAATGCAGTATCACCCGATTTAGCCGCACTCCATTTAACTGCCATTTCCTTCCAAATTCTATGCTGTCCCAAACTCAACCAATCGTTCAATTGGTCATAAACTGGAGCAATACGGTTAAAAATGGATTGAACTTCGTTAGTCATTGGTCAATAATTCATTGGTCATTGGTCATTAGTCATTCGTCATTTGCCAAGGGTAAAAGACAAATGACATAGACGCGCTAGCGGCTTCCCGCAGGGTAGGACAAATGACAACTACACAATGGGTTGATGGTATCCACTGCTAGTCAGAGCGATCGCTACCAGTTGTGCTGATAAATTAATTAGCATTAATTCATCTTCCCGCAAAGTGCAAGGTTGTTTCCACTGTAGCGATAATACGCCCAAAAGTTCATTATGGTAGCTAATTGGGATAACTAAATGTGCTTGCACACCAGTATTTTGGTAGTGAGTAGCATCAATTAGTTTGGTGTCTTTAGGTATATTTAAAGAAACTTGCATTTGCCCAGTGGCGATCGCTTGGGTTGTTAGTGGGTCTTGAGATAGCCAATTCTCTATTTTACCTGTATCGCTGTAAGTTCCTTGAGTTGCAATCAGAGTATTTCCATGTGTAAGTTGTAAAATACAGCCTTCTGTCCCAAAAGTCTCACTCACAGCCTTAGCGATTGGAGCGAGAGTTTCCTCTAAACTAGAAGCTGCTTGAGTTACCTGTACCAAAACACTCAGTAACGCCATTTGAGCATGAGCGCGGCGTAATTCTTCTGTACGTTGCTTGAGCAAGTCGTAGGTTTCTGCTGCTCTTTGCACTACTGCCTTGAGTTCTCCTGGGTCCCAAGGCTTGGTGATATATTTGTAGACTTGTCCAGCATTAATCGCCTCTACCAAGTCTTCAATATCAGTAAATCCGGTGAGAATTATCCTCACCGTATCGGGAAACTGAGGTACAGTTTTGCTCAGAAATTCAGTTCCTTTCATTTCTGGCATCCGTTGATCGGAGATAATCACAGCTACCTCCCCTTCTGCGGCCAAAACTTGTAAGGCGTTCACTCCACTATCAGCTTTCAGAACATTAAAGTCGCGTCGAAAGGTGCGATAAAGGAGATCGAGATTATCTGGCTCATCGTCAACTACCAAGATTTTCAGCTTTTTTGGCCGTTCGAGAGTCATTACTTGATATTGGACTTTATCAATTTCGACACTGGGATTATCCATAAGATATTTCCTTTAAATATTCACTATCTTGTTATATTCCATACCAAGCTTAGTTGAGAATAGCTAAAAATTGCCAAGGGTTTATACGGAGCTATTTTGCATATTTTAAAACTATAAGAGTGAGCTATACAGAGGAAATTTACCTGCCCAAATATCTGAATTAGGAAATATTGCACCAAAAAAACCTACTAAATCAGCATAGCTATGGCGATTTTAATCATAGTAGGGTTTATGTAAAAGTACACGCGGTAGGGGCAATAGCCTGTAGGAAGCACTACAGATGAAGCTTTACTTCTCTACAAGACCCTGCACGTAGCTTTCTTTGCCGCAGGGGTACGCTAGCGCTAGTTCCTTGATGCCGGACAACCCTTACACCGGACTGGTTTACGCTTTCCGTCTAGATGAATTGCCCTAAGAAGAAAATTAGGGTTCAGCTAAAGTTTTGCAATTAAGATAGCACAGTAAAGGCACATAGATGTGCGTAGTGTTACTAGTAGAATGGCTTGGAATTAGAGTGGTTGAAATTCCAATCTCCTGCGTCTTTCTGAACTCAAGACAGTAGGTCTGGGTAATTCTATAGATTAGAATAAGACTTGCTCATGAGGTGTTAATCATCCTCTCAAGTTGAAGCTCGCATCCCGATTATGACTGATCTACCACCCAACGCTCAGAATCCCGAAGAAAATGCTACCAACGATGTAGCACAAGAGTTACTACGAAGACTGAGGCAAAAACAAGGCAACTGGGTGGAATGGGGAACGGCGATCGCCTCGTTGCTAAAAATCGGTTACAACCCCCAAGAAATTTTTGAGGCGACTGGATTTGAGCCAATTCAACAAAATCAGGTAGTTGTTGGTTCTCAAGTTTACAATTCTTTGGAAAACTCTGGAGTATCGGAAGAAACGCGATCGCACTATGCCATACGCGGCAGTGATGTTTTATATGAACTCCGTTTGCTCACCCAAGAAGAACGCGCCGCCGCTGCCGAACTGATCTTCTTCCACAATGTTGATGCTGATGAGGCACGGGATATAGCAAAAGCAATTAAAGAATTCTCGTATTACCGCACTTTACCAGAAGGGTTTTCTGCCCATCCTGGAGATGCTGTTGCTCATCAAGTTTGGAAACTGGCACGCCAAAATGCAGATTTACAACAGCGATCGCGCCTAATCGCCAAAGGTTTACGTTTTGCTCATACGCCAGGTGCAAGGCAAAAAATCGAACAACTACTGACTGATTTTACTACCGTTCCCCAGCGTCCAGCGCCAATTTTACCCTTTTACCGTCTGGAATTTGAAGAACAATTACCCCGAATTTTGCCCGTAGTGGGTGAGTTGCCATTATCACGGCAAGATTTGCAAGCTGTGCCAATATTGACAGAAATTGAACCATTTCGTCTGGTTAAGTTTTCTGGAGAGCAAGCTTGGGTTCCATTACCAGGATGGCAAGTGCTATTGGCGGCAGAAGATCCAGTAGTGATTTTAGCGAATAGCGATCGCTTTCCCATCCAAACCCAAAGCCAAGTTGGGCCCGTTGTAGTTGTGATAGATCGTGCCAAACGAGAATGGGATGCCTCTAGCTATTTTGTTGTTGAAAAGGGTGGTGAATTAGATTTTCAGTGGTTTGAAACTGAGCCAGAAATTCCTTTACTAGGACAAATTATTATCATTGTGCGTCCTAAGAAAATTCTGGATGAAGAATTAACTAAGGATTCCTGGCAGATTGATGAATAATTGAAGAAGAATTCAGAATTCAGAATTCAGGAGTCAGAATTCTGAATTCTGTTTCGATAAAATTTCATGTTAATTTTCTAAATCTTTGTTGCTTACAGTTGTGCTGCTCATTTGTTCTCGCAAAATTGCAACTTGAGAAATCATGATTTTCTCTAGTCCCCCAGTTTCCATCGCTCCTATCCAACGAATCATTGATGAGAGAAATAATTCTTTGAGGTAGGCAAAAGAAAAGCCTTCTGTCAATGCAGCCATCTGGCTTACAGCCTGCTCAGATAATCCCATTTCACTGTTTAATTTATCATTCCACAATCTGATGTAGGTTTCTCGTTCTGGAAACGCTGGCAGATCAAAATGATATTTCCGATCAAAGCGGCTGGGGCGATCGCTAATTGCTGAATCTAAACGTTCTGGATGATTAGTGGTTGCAATAGTCACAATTCCTTGATTAGAAGCAAAGCCATCAAGTTCATTTAAAAAGAAAGAGCGGTTTTCATCATTTAAGAGAGAGTCAATATCTTCTAATACCAAAACACACGGAGCAGACTGCCGTGCTTGGTTGAATACTTTACGGATATTGTCGCTATCAGTAGCATACTCAGCCTTAAAGCTTTTAACATATAAGCAAGGCTGTTGCATTTGATTAATTAATGCTTTAACTGTATGCGTTTTACCATTCCCTGGTGAGCCAATAAACAAAATTCCGCGTTTCCAAGGAACGCTATAATTTGCGTAAGTTTCGCGGGAGGCAAAGAAGTTTATTAGGTCATCTTGAATATCTTGTTTAAGAGTTTTATGCAAAACTAGATTTTCAAAAGTTGAGCTTTGAATAGATTGAAAGAGTTCGGGATTTTTATCCCAGCAACCATCTTCAAAAACTAACAGTTCATCACGAATTTCTGAGTTCCACTCACAAACTGCGGCAAAAAACTTTTCAGCTACTTCTGAAGTATCTGCCAAAATCCAAGAATAACGAGTTTTACAATAACCTTCATTCCAACTCATTAAGACAACATCAAGTTTATTTCCTTGCCATGAAACTTGAAATCTGGCATTTTCATTATATTTATAAATCTCGTTATCCATGCCATTCCAACCAGTAAGTATCTGGTTATGGATATGATTATCATGTTTAATTTTGCAGAAATTTGCCTCAGCGTACTTTTCTAAATTGAAAGAACTATCATTACTTTCTAGCAATGCTTTTTTAGGATAAATAGCTGCTAGCTCCTGACTAACATGATAGGAAATAGCATTATTAGATAAGCTAAGACCTTGTGTAATTATTTTTTGAATTTTCATGTTTATTTATTTTTCTGGTTAGTTAGAGCTTAGAAAGATATCAAATTAAGCTAATCTAACATTAAGATGGCTGAATTGTGAATTCTTGCTTAAAGAATTATTCTTCTAAATATAAAATTTGATATGTCAGACTCTAAATTTACTACTCCTGTGGCTCAAGAATCCCTCCACTCAGAATTGTCTGAGCGATCGCCTGTTCCTAACCTGAGGGAGAAGATTCTCGCAATTCGCAACAGTCTACGCCCTGGACAACAACAAATGGCTGACTGGGGATCTGGCCCTTTGGCTATTTCTGCCGTTCCTGGCGCAGGCAAATCTACTGGGATGGCGGCGGCGGCAGCGATCGCGATCGCGCGTCAATATGAACGTTATGCCCAGTCGCGCCCATCCTCGCGTCGTCATTTGGTAGTCGTCACCTTTACTCGCTCTGCTGCTGCCAATATTAAAGCGAAGATCCGCAAATTCTTACGAGATGATTTATCTCTACCCCAGACGGGATTTTTTGTCTATACCCTACATGGTTTAGCGTTAAATATTGCTAGTCGCCATTCGGATTTATCCGGTTTGCAGTTAGAAAATGTCACATTAATTACACCAACTCAAAGTCATCGCTTTATCCGAACTGCTGTAGAACAATGGATTGTAAATAATCCCGGAATATATTTGCGGTTATTAGAAGGTCATCAATTTGACGGAGAAGAGACAGAAAGGTTGCGTCGTCAATCGGTGCTGCGAACAGAAGTATTACCGGAATTGGCAAATACGGTAATTCATGAAGCAAAAAGTTCGGGGATATCGCCAGAAAAACTGCGGGAGTGGAGTAAACAAACCACAGATGAATATACAATTTTGAGCGTAGCGGCGGGATTGTATGAGCAATATCAAAACTTAATGCGATCGCGTGACTTCATCGATTACGACGATATGATTTTAGCCGCACTGCGCGTTTTAGAAAATGATAGCGCCCGTCGCATTGAGCAAAACCAAGTTTTCGCCGTCTTTGAAGACGAAGCTCAAGATTCTAGCCCGCTACAGACAAAACTGTTAGAAATTTTGGCGAGTGATGGGTACAAAGGTGATAAATCCTCAATCCTGACTCCTCACACCTCACTCAATCTAGTCCGAGTCGGCGATCCCAACCAGGCGATTAATTCTACCTTCACCCCAGCCGATCCGATTTATTTTCGGCAATTTTGCGAAGAGTGCGATCGCATCGAACGATTGGCAACAATGGATCAAGCTGGTCGCAGTACGAGAATTATCATTGAAGCTGCTAACTTTGCCCTCAAATGGATCAATAATCAATCCTTAGCAAAAACGAATAACGGACAACAGACTCCTGACAACCGACAAGTACCATTTCGCTTGCAGACAATTCGCCCTGTTGAAACAGGCGATCCACAAAAGAACGCCAACCCAGCACCCATAGGACAGGGATTAGAACTTTATACCCCGCGTGACATTCATCACACCGTTGAATTGTTATCTCAAAGAGTAATCGAATTATTTGGCGAAGACCCAACACAAAATAGTGCAGCGATTTTAGTACGAGAAAATCGCCAAGGACGATGGTTAGCAGAAGCTCTAGCATCTGTATGCAAAGAGCATAATATTACACTTTACGATGTGGGAGAACGCGATCGCCGTTCCCATGTTCCCCAAGAGATTTTAGCATTGCTGCAATTTTGCGATCGCCCCCACTCCCCGGATTACCTCAAAGCTGCCTTAGAAGCATTAGTACAGCGCCAGTTAATTCCTACCCAAGACCTCAACGCCCTTGCTAGTCTACCAGAAGAATTTTTGTATCCAGGCCCTCTAGCAGCACCCCAGACAGAAACAGTCCAAAAGGCTGCACGCTTATGCCGCAATTTACTTCGCGCCCGCTTGGAATTGCCCCTGTACCAGCTAATTTCCTTTCTCGCCTTAACCTTAAATTACGACCAGGCAGAATTAGCAACTGCTGACAAACTTGCAGAACGGGTAAACCAGCAGATAGCTGGCAATAGTTCGATGGGAGGAATGCTGTCAGCTTTAAGTGAAATCGTCAGTTCCGAACGGTTTGAACCAGTGGAAACCGAAGATTCGGAAGAACGTTACACTCGGCGCGGTCAACTGACCATTATTACCATGCACAAAGCCAAAGGGCTAGATTGGGACTATGTATTTCTTCCTTTTCTCCACGAAAACTTGATTCCTGGTAGATTTTGGGTTCCTCCGCAAAGCCAGTTTTTAGGTGATTTTACCTTATCAGAAGTCGCCCGCGCCCAAATTCGGGCTGCTCTCCACGGAGAATCTACCATACCAGATGTTACGCAAGCATGGGAACAAGCAAAGCATTTGAAAATATCTGAGGAGTACCGTTTACTCTACGTTGCGATGACACGGGCCAAGCGTCTGGTATGGATGTCAGCAGCGCAGAAAGCCCCCTTTACTTGGAGTAAACCAGAGAATTTACAAGAGCAAGCGCCTTGCCCAGTATTCCCAGCACTAAAGCGCCAATTTCCTGAATGTGTCGCGAATTTAGCGGTAATGGCTAAATAAGGGCGATCAAAAGTTTTCAGAAATTGCAGGAATTTAAAGGGATTTGCGATCGCAGCATCCCAGAATATCTGTATAAAATAAATTATCTCTTGTGGAATTTGCCATTTGGAAATTGGTGTTATACATTGGTGTTCAGCTTTTAATCGGAAATTTATTTATCAATGAAAACCCAACAAATCAGTTCCACCACAATAGAAAATAAACCCACCAAAACGAAAAAACAGTCTTTTCCTGGCATGAATATTGGTAGCCCTAAAGTACCATTCCGCCAATGCAAGAAAACAGCACAACAGCATGAATTACTCAGTGATTGGGAACACGCGAGTTAATTTATTGACATATTATAGAAAATTACGGCTATTATATTGGCTTCTGTGCAACTCTCGGTATCCGATCGGGCATTAACTGAGAAACCATTGTAAATTAGGGGTGCAACGGATTTTTTCGGTCTATTGCCATAAGCCAACAATCTGAGTATTTCCCTTCATGTAGTTCATGGGCTGGCAATAACTTTAATTTCACAAAACCGCATTTTTCATAGCAGCGAATGGCACGAGGATTATCAACGTGCGGGTCTATGACAATTTTATGAGCTTGCAGATGTTCAAAAATATAGGTGATAATTGCTGACAGGATTTTTGTACCAATTCCCTTGTTCCAATAGTCGGTTTCGCCTATGAACAAATCAATTCCGTAGACATAATCAGTTTGTTCGAGGTGATACAATTGCCTGTCAGTTTGGGATAAGTCATTGAGCGCGCAATACTGCAAATAACCAATGGGAATATTTTGATAGTAGAACAAGCACGGAACAACCGGATCATTTCCCTCGATCATAGGTTTGTACGTTTCTATAATTCTTTCTAAAGGAAAAGGATTATCTCTTCCTTCATAAAATTTCAAAACTTGTGCATCAGTTAACCATTTTGCGAGCAACTCATAATCATAAATTTCATCTTGCATTAGACGAATAGCTATTTCGTCTTGTTGAATTAGCATATCTATATATATTTTCTAACGAGTATTTAAATAATTATAGTTTGTTCAAAATATCTATTATCTTGCAAAAAATATGAAAAAAAAGGGGAATTCCATGTCCACTTTGTAAGAATGAAATTCTCCTTAAATTTTTGTCTTAGCTCTAACAAAAGATAAAGATGCCAAACTTAAATTTGCTTAATTGCCACCAGATGTAACAGCTTTATTATGTATAGCAGTGTCTTCAGGTTTTCTCTGCCATTTACCATCGTTGCCCGGTTCGTATTCATTCTTTACACTATTCCAAGCAACATCACGCGCACCCTCTTCACTAAAACCATTACTTTGAGCGGCATTTAATGCTGCTACAAAAATCTGCTGTGCGTGTTCAGGTAACTGTTCTCTAATTTCATTGGGCAATTCATTTATTGTTTTATCAGCCATAAACTTATCTCCAATTATTTCAACTTAAGTTCATACTAAAAAACTGGCAGTATAATTTCCTCTTTCTAGAAGAATAGAAGTAAATAATCATACTTTTGGCTGAGTCAGGCAATTTTAAATCAGCGATGCAATGATATTGATACTCATGGCTAAAATTGTGGTATTGAAAAAGAACGATAATATGCTATGCAACAAAGTTAAGCGTCTCATCTCGCGCGATCTCGTCTCCACATCTGAAACTTGGCTTGTCATGCCAATTACAAATGAATAATATAAAAATTCCCAATAGTCTGGAGAGTCGTTATTAGGGAAATCTAAACCTGCGGTAATTTCTTCACTATGATTACGATTAATATATTTGTAATAACTGTGTGCATATTGCACTGCAAACATTGTATGTACTAATAGCCATGAACCGACAATGGTCATAATTGCAAGTATGACATGTAGAATAAGCAGAATTGTTGACAACTCTTTTTTATCAGTTAGTAAAAACCCAATGGCTAAAACACTAGCACAAGCCGCAGCTATCACCAGCATGAATATAGCTAAATGTCCTTCATATTGATTCTCAGCATAACGGCGAATTTTTTCTGGTGTAGCCTCGATCATTTTCCACCAGGTTACAGCTAAGAAAAAGTCAGCACCAAAGTTCCAAGCACAGAGAATGCGAGTCGGTAAGTGCAGCCAACGTGGAAGTATTACTGAAATTAATACAGCGAGTGCGACAGCAATTATAAGTCTGGGTCGAGGGTCAAAGTTTTTAAATAAGTTAAGTTTCACAAATATTGCGATCGCAGATGTTATCCAATTAGATTTAATTACTTTGTAATCTCTCTTAAAAGGCTACGGTGTAAACACAAGTAAGATCCAGAAAGCCCTCATGTAGAGACGCGATTTATCGCTTCTGAAAGACTGACATGTTAGAAAGACGCGATAAATCGCCGTCTCTACAAAGAATGTACTCCTCAATTATTCCTTGACAAACTACTATTTCCAACTTGTGTATACACCGTATAATACTCAACTAATTACGAATTACGAATTATTTCAACTTGGCTCTAATCGTTTCTATTCGTTGACGATTAACACCCAAATCGCTTTGACCTAAGCGTGAAGCGGAACGAACTTGAATCGCATTGGCATTTCGGTCTAGATAAAACTCTACATCATCCACAAATCCCAGTAAAGCACTTTTAAATTCTGCATATAAATAATCTTGGCTTTCGGTAATGATTTTGGTTCTTGGTAAGGACTGAATAATCTCTTTAAGATTAGCGATCGCTTCTTCTGGAGTAGATGTAAAAGTCAATGGTGCAATTTGGTGGGCTGCATCTGCACTTTGACTGGAAACACAGTTAGGAGAGTTAGGACAGGATGCTAATTTACCGTTGCTAACACCTAAATTATTCGGTCGTTTGCCAGCAAAAACCATAGTTACGTCTCCAGGTAAGTAAATAACTATACTCTCACACATTTACTTGAACCAGTGTAATGCTTTGCGGCGATCGCATCTTCTGGCAAATGACAGATTCCTTAAAACATCAGTGATGCGTTCGCTCTATGATCCGGTAAGTATCGTCTAGGCGAAGACAGATTATGACGCAAACAATTTCAATCAACGACTCCGGGCGTTTGCAACTCACACCGCTAGAAATCCCATCCCGCCTACTTTTAGGGCCTGGGCCATCCAATGCCCATCCCACAGTTCTCCAAGCGATGAATACCTCACCAGTTGGGCATCTTGACCCAGCTTTTCTCGCCCTCATGGATGAAATTCAGTCATTGCTACGCTACGTATGGCAGACAGAAAACCCACTCACCATTGCAGTCAGTGGTACGGGAACAGCTGCAATGGAAGCAACGATCGCTAATGCTGTTGAACCTGGTGATATAGTTTTGATTGGTGTGGCTGGTTACTTTGGTAATCGCCTCGTAGATATGGCTGGACGTTATGGTGCTGATGTCCGAAGCATTACCAAGCCTTGGGGACAAGTCTTCAATCTAGATGAACTCAAAACAGCCCTAGAAACTCATCGTCCGGCTATTTTGGCTCTAGTTCATGCCGAAACTTCCACCGGTGCAAGGCAACCATTAGAAGGAGTTGCTGATTTATGCAATGAATTTGGCACTTTGCTGCTGGTAGATACTGTGACAAGTTTGGGTGGCGTTCCGTTATTTTTGGATGCCTGGGGAGTTGACTTAGCTTATAGTTGTAGCCAAAAAGGGTTGGGTTGTCCGCCTGGTGCTTCGCCTTTTACCATGAGTGCGCGTGCAGTTGAGAAATTGCAACAGCGCCAAACTAAGGTTGCAAACTGGTATTTGGATATGTTGTTACTGGGTAAGTATTGGGGCCCTGAACGCACCTATCACCATACAGCACCCATTAATTTATATTATGCCTTGCGGGAAGCACTACGTTTGCTTGCAGAAGAGGGATTAGCAAACTCTTGGCAGAGGCATCAAAAAAACGTAGAGTATCTCTGGGAAGGGTTAGAGAATTTAGGACTGAGTATGCACGTTGAGCAGGAGTATAGACTACCAACGCTTACCACCGTCCGCATTCCAGCAGGAGTAGATGGGAAAGCGATCGCACGGCAGTTACTCAATGAACATAATATTGAAATTGGCGGTGGTCTTGGCGAACTAGCAGGTCTTGTCTGGCGCGTGGGATTGATGGGCTTTAATAGTCGAAAGGAAAGTGTTGACCAACTTTTAGCAGCACTGCGGCAGGTTTTACCTAAGTAGTTTTTGGTTGAAAATAGTGCGTTAACAGTAGCTTAACGCACTTGATCGGGCACTACAATTATTACCAATTACAAGAAGCAACCAAGTTAGCTACTATCTCAACTAGTTCGTCTGGATCAATTGGTTTAGATACATGAGTGTCAAAGCCACCTTCCAAGGCACGGATACGAGCTTCAGCATCAGCATAAGCTGTTAAAGCAATAGCTGGGACTCGTCCACAATTGTTTGATTTGAGCGCACGAAATTTGCGGATGAAAGTGTAGCCATCCTCCCCAGGCAACCCAATATCAGAAATTAAAACATCGGGCTGTAATTCGGACAATACCTTGTGCGCCGCATCCGCTGATATTACTGGTATAACTCTTGCTCCATCCATTTCCAACACAGTAGTGATGAAAAAGCGAGTATCATTATCATCCTCAATTACCAGAATATCTAAACCAGCAAGAGTTCCAGAAGGTTCCATAAATGAAATTTTATCGTAAATTAAGGGTTTAAATCCCCATTTTGAAAATGTCTTTATGGTCTTTCCTACATGCTTGAAAAGTCAGATACCTATCCCTAAAATAATTAATCATTCGTAATTACAAATTACGAATTGTTAACTAACTCCTCACTTGTCTAAAGTCCTTACACTCAGTACTTGGGGTGGTGTCGAATCTGGTGGATAAATCACATCTACCAGTACTATCCGCTTGGTGGAAGGTGGAAGTACAAGCTGTACCAATGGTTCTAACACCTGACCAGTTCTGTGCCATAGATGTACGTAGCGCGTCTTTTGTTGACCTTGGTCATCGAAGTAACGCAGCCGCACCGTACCACGGAAGAAGGGAAAATCTAAGGATGGTTTGCGGAAACGTACACCACCTTGGGATAATTTATCTTCCTTCAAAGGTGTTTCTAAAGTAACGGTAACGGTCTGATTTTGGTTGGTATTGTTGCTTAAAGGTAAGGTGAGTTTATATTCCACCCCATAATTACCATGTGCTTCATAAGCCGTATCTGGATAACGTACTAGCATTTTGGCCGTTTGGATTTGTTGAGTACCCAATCGACCGCTCCGCAATGTGTCTAAAACATAAGAAATAGCTTTGCCACGCTGGGGAATAGTCAGATTTGTGCTTTGAGGATTATCCAGCAACTTTGCTTGCCACTGAGAACCTTGTGATACACCAGCTACACGCCCATAAATTAGTGCGCCACTGGTAGCATTTGGAGGAGTCGGAGTTTTATCTCGCGGCCCGGCAAAGTTCCCGTTATCTAGTAAAGCTTGCCATTCTGCAAGAGTCGGTGAGCGTTCTGTATTATCAGAATTTTTCTTAGCAAACATTGCTAAACTTGCCGCATAAACTTGATCACTACTACGCAACCGCATAAAGCTAGAGCGACCATTCACAGGCTTTTCTAGATTTCGTACAGGAATCGGATGATTTAGCAACATCCGGCTTTGTCCTGGTGGAATTATCAGCTTGGCGGGAAAATCAGCTTGTCGAACACCTCGGAGTACATCACCAACAGCGCGATCGCCTGGTCCAGAGTAAGCTTTACCATCGTTATTTTCTACGTAGGTTGGTAAAGTAACAAATAGCGCATCTTGCATCAAATAACTTGCAGCTTGTAACACATCTACTGTTACAGGTTTTTTACCAGGGTTATGCACAATTACGCCCAGATATAGCGTTTGTAAATCCTTGGGAGTGTGGGTGTAGTGGTGAGCAAATAAGTCAAAGCGTCCCTTGAAGGGGAAATTCAGGTGCGCTGCTGCAACTTTTTTACCCTTTGTAGGAAAAGTAGAAAGTAAAATACCCTCAGTTTTGATCCATTCTGGGCTATTGCTGTTAAAAACGGGCGTTGTATCCAACTTACCTGGTAAAGCCAGAACTACTCCTGGTTGCAGGATTTCTTGGGGTGCTTGAGGTGTTTGAGCGATCGCTGAATTCTTTTTATCTACCGTGCATCCAAAGGTTTGAGTTATAGCAAGTCCTAATAGAAGTGTAAATATAGGTAGTGGTAATTTAGCCAGCATAAATTTGCGCGTCAATCACGCTGTAGTGTCAGATATAACAAGTTATTATTACAAGTTCATAGAACCGAATTTCTGAAAATGCGTAAGTATAGCCCGCACTTCTCTACGAGACGCTGCACAGCAATTCTCATTATGAGAATTGCTGGTTCAGTTAAGCATTTCTTTATTCTCTCAGTGCCCTCTGCGCCTCTGTGGTAGCCTGCGGCAAGCCGCTCCGCGTCTACGTAAAAAAATTGACTAAAATAAAACTGCTGTATCTGGTATTACTCACTAGCTCACTGCGAGAAAAAACCAACAAACAGTAAAGGCAAAAGTATTAGAAGGGACACAATTAATACGAGGGTTGCCGGCTCGATTTTAATCTGGTTCTTTTGTGGATCGCGCATTTGGCTTGCTCTCGAAAAATAAGTATATTAACTTAGCCTAAAGGATGTTTATTCTTTTTTCCAAGCCCAATCAGGTTGAAAAATGTAACTTTTTAGTAACTTTATCGCCCTATCAGCTTATTTCTTCCAAGGTAGTTTAGTTCCCATTTCAGTCAATGCAGAAAAGATGAGATAGAGGACGAGTAACCCAGCACCTGCAAAGAAAGCCAGTAAATCGTTATCCATAAATGCTATGTGCTAAAACTTTGCTAATCATAGCGAAATCTACTAATCTTTAGCATTTTTCTGAGCCTGCAATCTTTGGTCTTGTGGATGCAAACTGTACCAGCCATACCAGTGACGAACTGCTAGCCAAACGGCTGAAAGCAAACCCGCTAGGCTGAGGGTGAGGCCGCTAAATGGTACTAATAATCCAAAAATTGGTAATACTGCTCCAGCAATAGTGCAGATAATAGCAGCCAAAGAAGCACTGCGACTAGCTCCCAATCCCCATGTCAAAAACAGTAATATGATGGAAATTAAAATCCAAGCCAACTGAGCATTGATGACACGAGCCAGATAGGTCAAAATCAATAGACAAGCAAAGAAAATACTACCAGCGATCGCAACATTTTTGAAACTCATTGGTAGTGATAAATATAACAACAAAATCCACCACAAAAATATTGCTGGTGCTAGCAATAAAAGACGCGGAATTACCCCCGTATGACGAATCGGTTCGGTGTTGGTAAACACTCCAAATGGATTTTTGACTGAAACATTCTCGTCAAATTTCCAAGTAAATTGCGTACTACGTCCGTCAGATTTAATATCGTCAGGTTCAATACCACTGGCAAAATTAGCGGGAGCAAAGTTAGCAATTGCTATGAGGCGGAAGTTAGATAGGATCTGTCCCCCTGCACTATAAACCCAGCGAGGCCCCCCTCTAGCCTGATAGGTGACTCGAAAGGTAGTTTCTTCCCCCGGTTGCAGCCGAAAGGGAAAACCATAATCTTCTGGATTGATTTGTTGCAATCTTGTCCCGTCACGCTCGATTTTATAGCTAGAAAGAAGTGTGTAGCCGTTGGGTGGCGGTGCTTCAAAGAAAAAATTATTAATATCCTTGAGTTTGTTAACCACTTTATAATCGGCAGTATAATCTGCCCGATAAATTGAGCTACGCCCTGGAACATCTACGCTTTGGTCAAGCTTTACTTGAATTTGCGAACCAGCCAAGCTCAAGAAGCGGTTAATTTGTCTTGTCTCATTTACCTTGACTATTTTGTTGCCAACTTGAGTGTTATATGAGTATGGCTCTTGAATAGAGTAGCGAACTTGGGGGGCAAGTTGTTCGAGCTTTTCACCTGCAACACTTTCAGCAACTTGAGCCACCTTTGCCTGTTCCCAATAGTGGTAGCGATTGCTTAAAGTTGAACAGAGAAAAAATCCTGGTATTAGCAGAACTAATACTAGAGTTAAATGCTGTAATCCGCGCAACAGTTGAGAATAGCCAACAGCCCATTCACCGATGAATATAAGCTGTTCCGGCTGGCTGCGACGGAGGGAAAAACTTATCAGTGCGATCGCAACTCCTAAAGCTACGATCAAAAATACTAATAACAGTGAAGCTTTGAGCGCCTGGGTTCCAAATTGAACAAGCTCAATCGGATGCGTCAAATCGGGTAATCCGGGAATACCTTGAGCAGAAGATGACATTGGCTAAATTTTTGCAGAATTTGGAGAACCAGACCGATAAATTTGCTTAAAAGTTTCTGAATAATAGTTTTATTTAATACGCAGATATTTTCAAGAAGTGCTGCTGAATTGCTCAACTCATATCTTGCACCTGGAAATAGTAATGTCAATTCCATGACTAAGTGCTAAGGGCCGAAGCCGTTCAATATCTAGTAGCAATAAAGACAAGACTAAATGAGGTAAAAAAGTAGATAGTGCAAGAAAAGCAGCTTGCCCCCAGTCCAAAGAATCAGGTAAACAGGATGAAAGATACGTCCAATATGCTAATAAATAGGCAGTAATAGACAAGACTAACCAACGATAAATTCCTAAAAGAGTACCTTGTCCAAATCTATCTAAACCAAAGCGATATTTAGCAGTTTTAAACCAACCTTCAATTTTCCAACGACGCTTACCCCAGCAGGAAATAGTACTAGCTTTAAGAGGTTGTGTAGAGATGGCATATCTTTTAACAAACTTACCATTATCGCGTTTGAAGTAATACCAAGAAAGAGTGACAGGAAAATCTAATCCAACAAGTCTAACCTGTTGCCCTCGATGATGTAGAAGTTTAACTGGATAACCATTAACTAACTTGCGATTACAACCAATACCAATAACAGCATGATATTTTAGTTTCCGAATATTGTTGATAAAATCTTTAGTACCAAAAGCAGTATCAGCGAGAATTTTCACCCGAAATCGTGTAGTTAAATCTTTGGGTAAATGGCGTACCATTCGTAATGCCATTTGAGACGGACTAGCCGTCCCTTTACCTCTCCAGACACGGAAATTCCAAGGGATACGCCATTGTCCAACTACTAAATATAAGACTACTATATGCAAACCTCGTTTCCCGTTGTAAACGGTTATTAGATTTTTAAATGCTTTAAACTGACCACATTTCTCTAAAGTTGTTAGGTCAACTATTACTTGTAAAAATGCTTTTCTTCCCAATGGGCAATGACTGTTAACTTGCTCAATCGCCTGTTGACGAACATGACGAATTAGCTTACGAGTAGGCCATTTATATGTATTTAAAAATCTACTTAAAGCGCTTTCGGATTTGGATTTGCTGTAGTGTGGCAAAGGTTTTCCATCTGCTGCCAGAAATAGCCCTAGCATCGCTTCCAAGTTGTCTCGTTGATAACGACTAGGCATCAATGCCAGAATCGTATACATTAGGGTATGGGCGTGGGCAAGAATGGTTTGCATATTTCTTGCTGTTATTTATGTTATCTACGCCCTTTTCTCTCATTTTTTACGAACATATAAAAATATCTTTATGCAGATGACATTATTCCCATCTTCATATATGTCTTTTGTATATATCCTGACACTAAATGTAATTTATTATATCAGTATACAAAGTAGAAGCTAAATTTTTAGGTGTTACTTTTATTTTCTTTTTCTTGGTTAATACTGATAGTTTTTATCAGGTGCAAGATATGAGTCAACGGCAACTGAGAACTTACACAAAAAATCTCTCAAATTCTTATTTATCTGCGTTCTCTGTAGCTCTGCATTATTCTGTTGCAAGTCTTATTGAGTCTACATCTTTTCTATTAATCATCCCTAAGTCTGATTAATCTCAACATCAAAAACCCGGCCATGATGGACGGGTTTTTGAGTTGAAACATGGGGCTATATTGCCCAAAGGTTAGTTATAGAAGTTCAGTATAAAATCGATGCTCTGATTAGGGATACCGCTTGACTGTTATCGATTTCGGAAAATTAGCTAAAAATTTTTGAGTAGTCTTCCTTTCTCTTCCAAGCAGTAACCGACTGGTAGCGCCAGAGTGTAGGATTGAGAAATATTGATTTTCCGGCTTTTGCTGATGAATAATGGATTTGGTAGCTGGCAAGAATGGTTAACAGTATTCACCTATCTAGGTTTTACAGTCTTTATTATCTGGCGCGTGTTTACCGCCGAGAAGAATTAAAAAAGCTACATATCATTTCACCAGGGTCTTTTTGCTCAAAGGGTAAAACACCTCTACCTTGTTGAACCTTGACTCGTTCTCGGCAATTGTAAACCTCGGTGGGTCTTTTTACTCCATCTACACTAACGGTTGCCCTGTATTCCCAATAGTTTTTAGCACTTCGGTTGATGCTGAGAATGCAAATCTGGTGGTTTTGGCGTAGCCCGTTGTAGAAATCGTAATTGCGGCATACAGATGCAAAAGCTGGATGTGCTACGGATAAGCTTAGTATTAATAGCAACATAAATATTCCTACTTTTATCCTGTTCATAAAAAATCATTTAACATTAGGAACTCCGTAAAAATAAAATACCAGCTATAGGAGAGTCCTATAGACAATTTGTATTGAGCAGAAAAGTCTCAAACATGATGGTGTTCATGTACCATACCCTAAGACCAATTCGTAATATCCTGCAAAAAGCCGGACTTCGTGCGTCTACGACGTAATTGAGAAAGCCAGATTACATCTAGCTGGGTTTCCAGCATTTGTGTCTGTAGTCTTATTTTGAAGAATTGATATAACAATAATTTGCAAAAAAAAGCCAGTCTTAAGGACGATAAAATTGCGATTAAAAACAAATTTTGAGCAATCTCATATTGCACGCTGTTGTGCGGCAGTGCTGCTTTTCGGTCAAGTGTGGCTACATTTTATTCAGGGAAAAACTTACTACCGCAAAATTATGCAACATTTGGTGACTGCTGGGCCCTGTTCTATCTCTCCAGTTCTCCTAGTTAGCGGTTTTGCAGGAATGATTTTTACTATTCAGACGGCAAGAGAATTAGTCCGATTTGGGGCTGAAAATGCTGTCGGAGGTGCTTTTGCCTTAGCTTTTTGTAGAGAATTAGCTCCAATTTTAACCGCTAGTATTATGGCAGGACAAGTGGGTTCTGCTTTTGCAGCAGAAATAGGTGCAATGCGGGTAACTGAGCAGATTGATGCACTTTATATGCTCAAAACTGATCCCATTGATTATCTAGTACTTCCTAGAGTAATTGCTTGTTGTTTGATGGTGCCTTTGATGACGATTTTGGCTTTAGTTACTGGGATTATCGGCGGAGTTTTTGCCGGATCATACTTTTACAAAATTATTCCCGAAACATTTTTAGAATCAGTCAGAAATTTTTTAGACCCATCAGATTTGTTTATTATTTTGTTAAAAGGGTTTATTTTTGGTTTGCTGGTTGCTGTCATCGGCTGTAGTTGGGGTTTAACTACTAAGGGGGGAGCTAAGGAAGTAGGAGAATCGGCAACAAAGGCGGTTGTTACTAGTTGGGTATCCATTTTTATCATGGATTTTTTCCTTTCTCTACTACTATTTGACCAGCCTGCATTTTGAAGGGGGAAGGGCAGGAAAATTAGTGGTAGCAGAGCTTGTCTATTCGCATAGCGTCCCATAGGGAAGTACAGTTTTCTTCCTGCCTCCTGCCTTCATTTATAAATCTTTAGGTAAGAAATATCAGTTTTGAAGCTTTGATGCAGCCCATCACAGACATCCCTAGTTTTTTTGAATATACTTCATAACTTTACGAGAATGTGGGAATATATTAACTCGTAAATTAGCGCACCCAAAGCTAAACCTGCCAATGAAAAGATAGATGCAGTAAAAAAAGCTAGCTCTTCTTTAAGTCCTGCTCTTTGGAAATCTATCCTGACTAATATAGTTGCCGAAATGATGAGTAAAGTATCAAGAAATACCCGAAACCAGGCAATCATCAGAAAAAATAAGAAAGCTGCTAAGACAGCAACGCCAAAAGACCTGATGTTTGATTTAAGCAAAATCCTGAGATAATAGGTCATTTTCGGCCAAGGAGTGGTCAACGTCACTATTAAAAGCAAGATTGCAACCACAGTCAGCACCCACACAAACACAGGAGCGTGTGTTTCAGATATTACCCAGCCCAAGGTACTGTAACTAAGCAGTACTAACGCCAGGGACACCCAAGGAACTCTTTTAAAAATTGACATGGGTTAATATTCCTAGTACAGGGTCAAGGTATTTATTATTCCATTATTAAATTTTATATAGGAATGCGCTTTAATTTTTGTTCGCCCAGCGTGGCGTAGCCATAATTATTTGGCTTAAGAGGCAACGGGAAAAAAGGCTCTTTGAGTTGCACTTAGCTTCGCAAAAATCAAAAATAACTCTTATAGAAGGCAGATTATTATAACTATTGATTAATAGCTAAACAATCATTTTCTGCCCACCAAGCGTAGATTGGCGTGTCACGGTCTGGTAAAGCACCAAAAGTATTAGGTTGCAATACATTTATGCTAATACCATTTGTTAATTCCACAACATAATTAACGTGTGTGCCCAAATACATAACATTAATAAGCCGCCCTTCAAAGCAGTTAGCTGGCAAATTGGGTGGATAAAGCGAAAGCTGTATTTTTTCTGGGCGCACACTCACTACTACCGCTTGTGATAATTGAGATGGTGTATCTTCAGCGCGGTTAATGATAATTGAGAGTCCTGTTTTTGTGGAAATTTTAATACTAGAGGAGTCTACCGCTACGATTTCACCACTAAATAAATTAGTATCGCCAATAAAATCAGCAACAAAAGATGTCTGGGGACGTTCGTAAATTTGGCTGGGAGTGCCAACTTGTTCGATTTTGCCTTGGTTCATGACGGCAATACGATCGCTCAAAGATAATGCTTCTTCTTGGTCGTGTGTCACCATCACAAAGGTTACTCCTAAGTCTTTGTGTAAATTTGATAACTCAACCTGCATTTCTTTACGTAGTTTTAAATCTAGCGCCCCTAAAGGTTCATCTAGTAATACGACGGTGGGACGGTTGACTAAAGCCCTCGCTAAGGCGACTCGTTGCTGTTGACCACCAGAAAGTTGACTAGGAAAGCGCGATCGCAAACTTTCCATTTTCACTAACTTTAAAGCGTCTTGAACTCTAATTTCAATTTCCGATTTGTGGATTTTTTTTAACCGTAGTCCAAAGGCGATGTTATCCCAGACATTCAAGTGATTGAATAGAGCGTAACTTTGAAATACAGTATTGACGGGTCGGCGGTAAGGCGGCACATTAGTCATAGACTGACCCTGAATCAACACTTTGCCAGCATCAGCGATTTCAAAGCCAGCAATTAAGCGTAGTGTTGTTGTTTTGCCACAACCGGAGGGGCCTAAAATACTAAAAAATTCTCCTTGTCTGACATCCAAGTCTATTCCGTGTACTGCTGGTTCTTGGTTAAAAAACTTGAACACGTTACGCAGTTCAACATCAAGTGGCTGAAAAGTTGTTATCCCCCTCTGATTCTGCATGACAATTTGAGCCATAATCCTTAGTAGAATGCCGTGATCTTACGTAACTTTGTCAGTAGTCTATTGGGCAGACTATATTTGACACTTTGGTTTATTGTATCCGCCAAAAACAATTGTTCAAGAATATACTTGCCCGATTTTTTCATACCCAGTCTTGGGCATGAGTTTAGGGTAATTGTATACAGATAATACCGCTCTTAGAATCATTCTTTGTCTTATGTCTTTATTCCCATCAATTGGCAGCAAAAAAGATACACGTACAGTAGGACGTGGTTTCCAATCAATATTTTTAATCGTATTTACCCTCTTAATGACCACTGGGATTGAGGCTCGTTTGGCCTATTTGCAAATTGTTGAAGGCCCAAAACTCCGAGAACGAGCCGAAGCAAACCGTATTCGGATGATTTCTAAACAACCGGAACGGGGTAATATTTTTGACCGCAACGGTAAACTTTTAGCCAGTACTCGCTATCCTAGTTCTGTATATTTGTGGCCGATGGCACATACTAAGCCTTCTTGGTCTGTAGTCGGCCCGCGTCTAGCGCAAATTCTCAACATCCCGCAAGATGAGATGGAAAAAAAATTAGAACAAGCAGGTGCTAATTCTTCTTCGCTCATCCGAATTGCTCGCGATCTCAATGAAGCAGAAATCACGGCACTTAAGGAGTATAAAAATGAACTTCCAGAAGTGGAAATTAATACAGATTCTGTACGTTATTATCCTCATGGGAAGCAATTGGCTCATGTATTAGGCTATACGCGAGAGTTAACCGCCGACCAGTTAAAGGATAAGAAGCAGGAAGGCTATCGGCTGGGGGATGTAATCGGTCAGATGGGGGTGGAAAGAGCCTATGAGAAAGTGCTACGAGGCGAATGGGGTGGTCAGCAGGTGGAAGTAGATGGTGCGGGTAGACCAATCCGAGTTGTGGGCGAAAAACAGGCAAAAGCTGGTAACGATTTGCATCTGACCATAGATTTGGATGTGCAACAGGCAGCAGAAAAAGCTTTAGGAAATCAACGAGGTGCGATCGCAGCACTTGATCCAAATAACGGTGCTGTTTTAGCGCTAGTATCTTACCCCACCTTTGACCCGAATATCTTCTCAAAACAAAAGCTCTCCCAGAAAGATTGGGAAAGCTTGCAAGGTAAAGATCATCCCTTGGTCAATCGGGCTTTGAGTGCCTTTCCACCTGCCAGTACTTTCAAAATTGTCACCACGACAGCCGGATTGGAATCAGGTGAATTTTCTCCTGACTCAATATTACAGACCTTTGGTTCTCTTACCGTTGGTGGGGTGACTTTTGGTGAGTGGAACCACGCCGGATTCGGGCCATTAGGATTTCCACGAGCGCTGGCTATGAGTAGTGATACTTTCTTCTATCAAGTTGGTAGAAAAGTTGGTGGCCCAACTTTAATCCAATGGAGCCGCAAATATGGATTTGGTCAAAAAACTGGCATTGAATTTCCCAACGAAGAATCAAAAGGCTTGGTTCCAGATGAAATATGGAAGCAGAAAGTTTTGAAGACACCTTGGACTGTAGGCGACACCATTAATATGTCAATTGGTCAAGGCGCTTTACAAGTAACACCGCTACAATCGGCGATTATGTTTTCTGTCCCTGCTAATGGCGGGTATCGAGTTCAGCCGCATTTGCTCAAAGACAATGAAGAAGCAAAAAGTTGGCGAGAATCGTTAAATATGAAGCCGACAACGATCAAAGTTCTCCGCGATGGACTGCGGAAGGTAGTGAGTGAGGGTACTGGTAAGCGCTTGGACGTGCCGACAATTGCCCCAGCTTCTGGAAAGAGTGGCACTGCTGAAGCTGGTGTTGGTCGCCCAAATCATACTTGGTTTGGTGCTTATGCCCCTAGTAATAAGCCGGAAATTGTGGTTGTGGCTTTTGGTGAAAACTCTGGCGAACACGGCGGTACTATTTGTGGACCTATGGTTTTACAAGTGCTAGAAGCTTATTTTCAGCACAAGTATCCAGGTAAGTATAAAAAATCTCAGCCTGATCCATCAGAAGCAACAACTCAGAATTCAGGACATGGCACTGGAGACTAGTGCCGCAGGGCGGAATTAAAAATTAAAAGTGACGCGACGCTCCTGCGTCGCTAACGCTTCGCTATCGCAGACTCGCTCTAAGCGAAGCCATGCCGAAGGCTTTACGCTGCGCTAAAAAAATTAAAAATGAATACAGCCTAAGTATTTTATTCATTTGGAATGGGTGGTTTATTTCCGTCGACCTGTACTAGTGTGCAAAATTCAGAATTCAAAAAGCCTTTAGGCGATGAGATGGAAGAGAGTAGCTTATGGTATTAATTGAAAACAATTAATCACTGCCTATTAGTTTGCTATTAAATACCTGCTAAGAAATGAGCAGAATTGTTTACAGATAATCTTAATTTTGAAATCTTCTTTGTCTTATGACTATATTTAAACCATCTCCACTTGGCGGACAAAAAAATACACGTACAGTTGGACAGAGTTTCCAGCCGATATTTTTGATTATATTTACTCTATTAATGCTGACGGGAATCAGTGTTCGTTTGGCATATTTGCAAATTACTGAAGGAGCAAGCCACCGAAAACGAGCTGAGTCAAATCGAATTCGGATGATTGCCAAACAACCAGAACGGGGTAATATTTTTGACCGTAATGGCAAACTTTTAGCCAGTACTAGCTATCCTCGCTCTGTATATTTGTGGCCGATGGCACATACCAAGCCTGCATGGTCAGTTGTGGGGGCACGTCTATCTCAAATTCTTGAGATTCCCCAAGAAGAGATGGAGAAGAAATTAGAAGAGGCAGGTGCTAACTCTTCTTCACTTATACGGATTGCTCGTAACTTGAATGAAGCACAAATTACGGCATTGAAGGAGTATCAAACAGAACTTAAAGATGTAGAAATTCATACAGAAGCCGTTCGCTACTACCCCCACGGCAAGGAATTAGCTCATGTATTAGGCTATACGCGAGAACTAACCGCCGACCAGTTAAAAGAAAAGAAGCAAGAGGGCTACAGATTAGGTGATGTGATTGGTCAAATGGGAGTTGAAAAAGCTTATGAAATAAGTCTGCGAGGCGAATGGGGGGGTCAGCAGGTAGAAGTCGATGGTGCAGGTCGACCACTCCGGGTTTTGGGGGAGAAGCAAGCGAAGCCTGGTAAAGATTTGCACTTGACCCTAGATTTAAATATGCAAAAGACGGCAGAAAAAGCTTTAGGCGATCGCGACGGTGCGATCGTGGCACTTGACCCCAAGAACGGTGCCGTTTTAGCAATGGTATCTCATCCCACCTTTGACCCCAATATTTTCTCAAAGCAGAAACTCAGCCAAAAAGATTGGGAAACTGTACAAGGTGCAGATCATCCCTTGGTAAATCGCGCCCTCAGCGCCTTTCCACCTGCTAGCACCTTCAAAATTGTCACTACCACAGCTGGTCTAGAATCAGGTAAATTTTCTCCTAGTACAGTCTTGCAAACCTACGGTTCCTTAACTTTTGGTGGTACCCGATTTGGTGAATGGAATCACGCCGGATTCGGACCGTTGGGCTTTGTCGGTGCATTACAGTGGAGTAGTGATACCTTCTTCTATCAAATTGGTCGCGGAGTCGGTGGCCCAACTTTAATAGAATGGACTCGCAAGTATGGATTTGGTAAAAAAACCGGCTTTGAGTTTGCCAACGAAGAGGCAAAAGGTTTAGTGCCAGATGAGAC
Source organism: Desmonostoc muscorum FACHB-395 (assembly GCF_014698035.1). Taxonomy (GTDB): domain Bacteria; phylum Cyanobacteriota; class Cyanobacteriia; order Cyanobacteriales; family Nostocaceae; genus Nostoc; species Nostoc muscorum_A. The sequence continues at coordinate 115,031 of NZ_JACJSF010000016.1, read as the reverse complement.
ATGGAAGCAGAAAGCTTGGAAGATACCTTGGACTGTAGGAGACAGCATTAATATGTCAATTGGTCAAGGTGCTTTACAAACTACACCCCTGCAAGTCGCCATCATGTTTGCCGTGCCCGCGAATGGTGGCTATAGAGTCCAGCCGCATTTGCTTAAAGACAATGAAGAAGCAAAAAGCTGGCGAGAATCTTTAAATATGAAGCCGCCAACCATAAGTGTTCTCCGGCAAGGGCTACGGAAAGTAGTAGCTGAAGGTACTGGTAAGGCTTTGAATCAGCCAACAGTTCCCCCAGTCGCGGGTAAGAGTGGTACTGCCGAAGCCTGGAAGGGACGTGTTAAGCAAAATCACGCTTGGTTTGGTGCTTATGCACCTGCTGAACAGCCAGAATTCGTGATTGTGGCATTTGCAGAACATTCCGGCGGTGGCGGTGGTAGCATTGCTGCGCCAATGATCTTACAAATTATGGAGGAATATTTTCAGCGCAAGTATCCAGGTAAGTATCAGAAACCAGCGCCGAAGAAAGTATAAAATTGTGGCTTGGGATTACCGTAATTCTACTTTCTCATCGATATAAAATTTCCCGACCAGATGCGATCGCTAAGAAAATTGCTGAATAAGCTAATCGTCATTCATTTTTCCAGAATGATTCGCTCCTAGTAAGGGCTTCAGCCCTGCTTTTCTGCAACTTAAATGCCGATTAGCTTACTACTGTCCAGCCCTTACGGAAGTAGTGCTTCAGCCTCCACTAGAGGAGAGGGAGTAGGGAGAGAAAGGGTAAAACCAAACTCCTGACTCCTGCCTGCTGTCTTTTATGGCGATATCTTAGCGGGTCTCAAGTTTCTGGCTTTGTAGAACATTTCCAAGCTGTTGCGATCGCCAACAAAACGCCAGTGCCAAGGCTCATAACTCACACCTTGAACATTATCTTTAGGAAAAGACATTTCAAAGCTAAAGCGTGCTGCATTTGCTTGCAGCCATTGATAAGCCTTGGTCTTGTCAAAATTGGTTTGGAGATTAGTTGCTGGTACTGATCCATCCCCAACATCCACAGCATAACCTGTGTGATGTTCGCTATGACCAGGAGGAGCGCTGAGGGCAGCCCGTTCTGCTGGCGTTTGATTTCGTTGGGCACCGACACCAAAAAACAATTGTTCCTGGTCTTTAAGTGAGCGAAAGCCAGAAATTGGCACTAAAGTTACACCTGCACTCCGGGCTGTTGCTACCATCTCCTCAAACTTTTGGGCAGCAGATTTTCGCATTCTAATGCCCCTATTTGCGGAGATGGTTACTAGTTCTGACTGAGGGGCTTCTGGGTAAGGAAAATGCCCTAATACAGTATCGCTAGAATTACTAGAATTATTAGATGGTGCTGGAGTCGGAGGAGTAGAAGTCGCTGGTAAAGGTTGAGAATCGGCGATTTTTTTGGGTGCAGTGACGAAAAACAAAAAACCGCTAATTAAAGCCAGCAGGATAAATCCCACCACTCCGCCAATCAGCATAATTTGGGGCTGCAACCACATTTTGCGTGCTGCAACAGGTGTATCACGTACAGCCACTGGAATATCATCACCAAGGTCATTCGATGAGTTTTGCGGTTTTCCAGAAAACCCTGCCTTATTCAAGGGTAAACTCCTGTTTTTGTGGGATAGCCATAACAGATTTTGCACTGGACAAAAGTAGACGTAACAGGTAGCATTTTACATCTGTGGTTCTTAGGCGCAATCTTGACAAACCTTTTAGAACTATACGTCAAGCTGGGAGGATTAGTCCTGGTAGGTTTTGTTCTGGGACGCAAACTACCTATAACAGTTCCTACACGTTTGGGACAGTTTCTTTTTTGGGTGGGAGTACCCATAAGCATAGTATCTTTTTTGCGTCAATCCAGCTTGTCAGGGCAAATTTGGATTGCACCTGCGATCGCTTACCTAGCCATTTTACTAGGAGCATTTTTAGCTTGGTTAGGAATTAAAGGACAAGCCTATTTTAGAAATACTGTCCTCCAACCACCAACTCAGGCTAGCTTGATATTAGCCGCAATGTTGGGTAATACAGGTTATCTTGGTTTTCCCATTACCTTAGCAATGGTAGGCAAGGAATACTTTGCTTGGGCGTTATTTTACGATTTGTTAGGTTCATTCCCAGGAACTTACGGTTTGGGTGTATTACTAGCAGCGCGTTTTGGCGGCGGTGTCCAGAATCATTGGCAGACTGCCAAGTCTATCTTAATTAATCCTGCGCTATGGGGTTTCGGATTTGGCTTGCTGTTTCGGCAGGTGACAATTCCCACAGTTATGGAATTCTGGTTAGAAAAATTTGCTTGGAGTAGTGTAGCTTTATCCCTAGTGTTAATTGGAATGCGACTGGCGCTGCTCAAATCTTGGGGTAGCCTACCACAAGTAGGGATGAGCTTGGGAATCAAAATGCTGCTAGTTCCCTTGATATTGGGCAGTATTCTACCAGTGTTTGGAATAACTGGAGCGATCGCAAAAGTAATTGTCTTACAAATGGCCATGCCTCCAGCTTTTGCCACACTTGTAATTGCGGAGGCATTCAATCTTGATCGCGATCTGGCAGTTACTGCCTTAGCTGCTGGGGCTATACTATTGCTGCTTACTCTCCCAGTTTGGCTGGGGCTGTTTTGATTTTGGATTTATGCACTATGACACATATCAGTTAAATGTCTACTGGATGTTGCCCATAATATGGCAAAGCCTCTGACCAATTAGGACACTTGCCCTCTTGCCAATCAAGATTAGCTAGTTCCAAAATACTTGTTACCGTCGCTGCTAACCCAGATTTTGCTTGAATTAGCTGATAATTAGTGTTCCAATTCCCTAAAGTTTCCTGCCATGCTTCTGGTGTGAATACTCTATCTGCTAAACACACTTTTAGTTTAGAAACATCTGAGTCAAACTGATAAATAGCAGCAAAAATTTGACCTCGTTGGGCTGGCATTTCCACAGCAATAGTTTTTGGATTTGGACTTTTGCCTGCTTCTGCCCAAGCCACCGCAGCTAAAGTTGAAATTGCAAATACAGGGATATCTAATTGTTGCCCTAAAGTTCGAGCAGTTACAACGCCAATGCGAGTTCCTGTAAAGCCACCAGGTCCTTTGGCAACTGCGATGAATGACAAATCCTCCCAAGTTTGCGGTTTGATAAAGTCAATTAAATATTGATGGATTAAGCTAGATAAATCACGCCCCAAATTCCAAATTTGTGAGCGATTTTCACCAGCAAAATTACTAATTGCCAATCCTAATTCAGGAGTAGTGGTGTGTAGTGATAAAGCGTATTTTGTTGTGAAGTGTTTTATTTCTGTGGTCAAAGTTAATTAAAATATTGATTTTTCTATAGTTAACTTGATATAAACCTCATCTATGTTGAAACCTAGGTTTTGTAAAAGATATATTGATGTAGGTTGGGTGGAGTGAAACGCAACCCAACATTACCACCTTATTTATGTTGGGTTACGCGATCGCTGCACCCAACCTACAAAACTATGGTTTTTAAGGTAGACGATGTTTATCTATTCAAGCACATCATAGTTATGAATTTTCACTTTGTTTTTATCCCCATGAGGGGAAGTAATTGAAAAACTCTACCCTTTTATAATCCTTACTATGACAATTTTTGAAGGGTTCATTTTAGCAGGTATCTAATTTACCTGTCATTCAGCTTAAATTATTGACAATAGGATAAGGGTCTACCGTCCTCAAATTGCTTACAACGCAGGCATCTCGTGGGGTTGAACGAAAGAAAAAGGGTTTTAGCGATCGCTCTACCCCACGAATAACCTACGTGTGTAAAGTCAAACTAAATACTTTTACTCTCACTAGGAAACTTGGGATGGAATTGTCAAGATTTTGTTATTAATGGACTGAGGTATAATATACTACTTTTGACTTCTCAAGTCGGCACTAATTCACCAGGACGCAATTTCGACCACTTACCCGTTTCCCGTTTAAAGCTGAGACAACCAACAACATCCCATTCCATCTCAATCACATCATCGTTTGTCCGAATATTGACATTGATAGAAGGTTCATTCGGATCAAAACTGGGTGTTTCAGTCAAGTGAGGCTGTTGGTGCTGCCCTTCTACGGCATGATAGGTAACACAGCTGTCTACATAGTGGCAGTTCACACAAATACACATAATAGAACCAACTCCAGGGGCCTTTATTGTTAATCTAACTTAAGCCCAACCGTTATTCATGAGTTGCTGGGTTGATTTTTATTACAATGCTTGAATCAATTCCTTCTACCCTAGCTCCCGAAAATTGGCCTTTTAGTTTAGAATTCTTGCCACAACCCGCTTACATGGTAGGTGGTGCTGTGCGAGATGCGCTACTTGGCAGAACTCGTGAATATCTGGATCTAGATTTTGTCATACCATCTAAAGCGGTAAAGGTAGCAAGAGCGATCGCTCATCACTACAAAGCTGGTTTTGTCTTACTCGATGCAGAACGACAAATTGCTCGTGTGGTTTTTCCCCACGCCACAGCCGACTTTGCCCAACAGGAAGGAGATAGTTTAGAGGTTGATTTGCACAGACGGGATTTTACAGTAAATGCGATCGCCTATAATCCCCATACACAAGAAATTATCGATCCTCTACAAGGCTATGTAGACTTACAACAGGGCATTTTGCGAATGATATCACCCGCAAACTTAGAAGATGATCCTTTGCGCTTAATGCGAGGTTATCGCCAAGCCGCCCAATTAGGTTTTACTATTGAGCCAGCTACGCGAACTGCAATTTGTTCTTTAGCATCACATCTGAGCAAAGTTGCAGCCGAACGAGTTCGGGTAGAAATTGGCTATCTACTGTCAAATTCTCAAGGTACTCCTTGGATTGCAAGTGCTTGGGAAGATGGTTTACTTGCTCCTTTCTTCAAAAATGCTACTCGTGAAAGCTTGAGCAAACTAGCCGCAGTTGACGATGCAGCCGCCTTAATCACAGAAAATTGGCAACAATTAGGCGTAAAACTCCAAGAATATGTCCGCGATAGTATCAAAACGACTTGGTTAGGTATTGCCAAACTTGCTTGTCTTGTCAATCCCAATCCAGAATTAGCAGAAATAGAGCTACAACAACTAACTTATAGTCGTGCCGAAATCCGGGGTGTAACCACTGCTTTAAAATTGTTACCGCAGTTTAAAGTAGTTGATATGTCTTTGCGAGAACAATATTTATTATTCCGTGACGCAGATATTGTGTTTCCCACTGCGGCAGTATTAGCTGTGGCACTTGATAATTTGGTAGAGGCGATGTCTGGTGACAAGCCACAAGTCGCTACAAGTTTGGAAACCAAAGCAAGGGACTGCCTTGTCTTGACACTTTTAATCAACCGCTACCTTAACCCTGACGATCTGGTTGCTCATCCCTCTCTACTAGTGAGCGGGAAGGAGTTGATCATAGCATTAGATATTCCAGCTTCACCAATCATTGGACAACTTTTGACAGAAATTGCCGTAGCACAAGCTGAGGGGAAAGTCTCAACGCCAACAGAAGCGATCGCTTTTGCACGTCAATTACAAGAAAAGGCAGAAGGGAAATAAAAAGAAGTGTATCTACCCGAATTTCTCACGTATTGTGTGGTTCGGGTGGGGAGTGTGGGAGGTGTGGGAGGTGTGGGAGGCAATGCAGCGTTCATTGATGTGCAGTTATTCAATTCCTCCTCTTTCTCCCCACACTCCCTACACTCCCTACACTCCCCACCCGAACCACACCCCCCACACTCACGCTCATTTCTCAGTTGTGAGAAATCCAGGATCTAGCGTCTTGAAGGGTGCGTTCCTTCTCCCTGCTAAATTGAGGGAGTTAGCTGTAGTACTAGCCAGAAAATAGTGATTATTTAATCAATATTGTCAGTACATGCATCATATATGCTACTATTTGCTTGATATTGTTATGTTGTGTTTTTCTTACAATTTAGCATAGATGGATAACCTAATGGATTATACACCAGTCTATTTATTTCATGGCCTAGTTAGTTGGCAGAATGCACCCTCGTATATTTACTTAAGCATATACCAGAAAAAAGTACCTCTTGGTTTTCCTAATAAGCGGAGTCTTTATGCGTAGCCTTTTTTGGATAGGACTAACTGCTAATGAATGGAATGCCTTTAATTTTGGTTGTAGAACATAATCTACATGATTTAGAGCTACTTAATTCTCATCTAAGAATATTAAATTTTTCATGCATTTGTACCAAGCAAGGGGTGAGGGCTGTGATGTTAGCACAAACTCATCAACCAGATTTAATCCTGCTAGATACGATGCTATCTAATTTGAGTGCTAACCGAGTAATTGATGACCTCAAACACAATTCAAAAACTGCTACTATCCCAATTATTGCAGTAACCCCTCTAACAGAGGTACAAGATGATGAATCCACTATGCTTGCAGGATTTGATGATTGTATTACTAAACCCTATGATTTTAATCAATTAGAAGTGGTAATCAGTCGGCATATTCCAGTCTCAAAACTTAAGTATTCAATATTACAAATAAGTGAGCGTAAATAATTGTCGTTGGGATAAGGCAATAGGGTTTTAGCCTAGTTCATTTTTATTTACATAGTTTGGTTTTATTATGCTAACTTACTTATAGCGATTCCCAGTTATGTGAGGTACAGATAATATTTTGAAATGCAAAGGGACGCAAAGTAAAGCGCAGAGGTACGCAGAGATTTGCACCTCAGCAGACTAGGAAACGCTATAGTAGATGTTTAAGAAATAGACGGAGAGACTTTTCTGTAGTTGTGCAATATATTTATTACGGATTTGTTTAAAATAATTATCTAATTTGAGGAATGTAAAAGTTATTAATCAATGTTAATGAAGTCTCCCATTAATTACTGCATTGATGGTAATTTGTTGATGGGTAATCAGCTTATTTTGTGTTCAATAAGTGTAGACATCGCCTGCATTTGCCAAACCAGGAATAATACAGCTATATTATTCCAAATTATCATCTATTAAATATGTATAGAATATCACATCATAATATTGCCCAGCTCGATACCTTATGGTGCAGCGAATAAGCAGACAGTTACATATATCTGCACCAAACACAAAGACTTCATCAACGGCTTGTTAGAATGAGCGATCGCAGCCAGATCACTGCTCAAAACACCTTCAAAGGCGATCGCATCAACAACGCTATAAATATGCTCCCAGTTTGTTCAAATAAAGTACGACGCAATTGTGCTTCTGCAATCCCAAAGTGCTTGCTAATTTCTGGTAAATCCCAAATTAGGCATAGTCATTATTTCTTTAGGAATGTTTTCTCCGCTATTAGTCGCTAGGAATGCGTCAACTACCTCTAGCGAGTTTTTATTTCTATGACCCTGAATATCGAGTCTAATATTAGTCATATTGCTGAATACAATAAAGCACACAGGAAATTCATAAATAGCGATTAATCAGCGTGAATTTAAAGATGACTTTAAAAATGGCTCAGTAGATATATTTTGTGAGAAAGTTAATACAAAGGTATATTCACTGATTTCAAATTCATGGATTCTTTATCTATCAATTCCTTACTTGAAGAGTTGAAAAACCCCGATGCTACAGTCCGGGACAAAGCAACCAGAAAAATCTGGCGGATCTGGTTTCAGCAAAAGGGAATCTATGGGCTGGAAATAATTGACCGTAGTCAAAAGTTGCTAGATGCGGGTGAAATTGCTGAAGCTGAAACAGCGCTAACGGCACTAATTAAAGACCAGCCAGATTTTGCCGAAGCCTGGAATCGTCGTGCTTTCCTCTATTACAGTATTGGTGATTATCAAAAATCTCTGGCAGATTGTCAGATGGTTGTACAAATAAATCCGATACATTTTGGGGCACTTCACGGTATGGGATTGTGTTATGCAGCACTAGGAGAATATGGTGAAGCGATCCGAGCTTTTAAACGTGCTTTAGAAATTCAGCCCTATTCACTAGTGAATCAAAAGTTGATTCTAGAATGTACATTTAGATTCAGCTACAACGGCAGATAGGAGAGAGCATCATACTGTTTTATGAATCTGTCATCACCCTCATCAACAGCAATTCATCGCCTTATTCGCCACAATTTTATTCAATACGCTTCTATCTGGATTGGTAGCAGCGTTATTGCTGCTTGTACTAACAGCAACCAACCATCAACTAGCAATTCTCAGTTAGATAAAGTTACGTTAGGTAAAAACTGGATAGCACAAGCAGAACACGGCGAATTTTACCAGGTGATAGCCACTGGTATCTACAAAGACTACGGTTTAGATGTCAATATCAAAATGAGTAACTTTCAGCTTTCCAGTGCTACTCAATTATTGATGGGGGGTACGGTAGATTTCTTTATGGCATTGATGCCGTGAACGCAATAGCACAAAGTATTCCCAAAATTACAGTCGCAGCAATTTTCCAGAAAAACCCCTGGTGTCTTATTACACATCCCAACCCAGCAATTAAAATCCTTGCCTACTTCAAAGGCAAACCAATTTATATTAAATAAGTGGCATGAAAGTGCTGTAAAAAATGAAAATTAAAATTTAAAAACACAGAGGAGTTAATTCTCTGCGAACCCGTGCGTCCCTATGCGTCAAAAAAAAGGATATCAACTATGACGATAAAATTGGATGCCCTGATTAATTCTCTAGAAGGTATAGAAACCATTACTGATTCTACACAAGTAGCAAAATTATCCCAGGATTATCACAACTTTAGCCCGGTATTGGTACCGAAACTAGAGGGAAAAGTTGGGGATATTGTAGTGCGTCCCGCCAATGAAGCAGAGGTTTTAAAAGTTGCAGCCGCCTGTGCGAAATACCGTATACCCGTGACAGTGAGGGGTGCGGGAACAGGAAATTATGGGCAATGCGTACCCTTGCATGGTGGCGTAATTTTAGATATGACCCGGATGCAAGGGATTCCTTGGATAAAACCGGGGGTGGCGCGGGTAGAAGCTGGCGTGAAGTTGGCGGCTTTGGATAAAAAAGCCAGAGAGATTGGCTGGGAAATTCGGATGGCACCCTCGACTTACCGCACAGCGACAATTGGCGGATTTATTGCTGGGGGAAGTGGGGGTGTTGGCTCGATCCAATATGGGTTACTAAGCGATCGCGGCAATATCTTAGCACTGCGAGTAATAACTGTAGAAGATGAACCTCGTGCGATCGAATTACGCGGTGATGATGTATACAAGGTGAATCATGCTTGGGGAATTAACGGCATTATTACCGAAGTAGAAATCCCATTGGGGCCAGCTTATCCTTGGGCAGAAGTCATTGTCACATTTGACGACTTTATGACAGCAGCAAAATTTGGTCAGGCTCTTGGTAATGCTGATGGCATGATTAAAAAGTTGATTTCTGTCTTTGCATCCCCAATACCCCAATATTTTCACGCCCTACAACAGTACATTCCTGAAGGGACTCACGCAGTATCTTTGATAATTGCTGAATCGAGTTTGGAATTCTTACCGGGTTTGGTGCAGCAATATGGCGGCCAAATTACTTATGAAAAACCAGCCGAGGAAGCAGCCAAAGGAACACATTTAATAGAATTTAGCTGGAACCACACTACCTTACACGCCCGGAGTGTAGATACTACAATTACCTACTTACAAAGTATGTTCCCTAGTGATTGCGGTTTGCAAGTGGTAGAGCAGTTGTATCATCACTTTGGCGATGAAGTGATGATGCATTTAGAATTTTTTCGCCTGAACGGTTCTGTAGTTATTGCTGGTTTGCAACTTGTTCGCTACACCACAGAAGAACGCCTCAATGAAATTATTCGCTATCACGAAGAACAAGGTGTAAGTATTGGCAATCCCCACACGTATATTATGGAAGACGGAGGCAGAAAAGTTATTGCTCCTGAACAGTTAAAATTTAAAGAAATAGTTGACCCATATCGGTTGATGAATCCTGGTAAAAGCAAGGTTATTCAATTACCAATTCAAAATTAGCAACCTACAGAAACACATACAGCAGACTTCAAGTTGGGTGTTATATACAAGCTAAGTCTCAAAGGTAAGAATAAAGCGTATTTTAGTTCTGTTAGCGTAGCCCATTCTGACTCCTTAATTCTGCTGTTTCAGAACTTTCTCTTTAATAATGAACACTGAAATAAACTCTAGAATACCTGTTGCTTTAACCATTGCTGGTTCAGATAGCGGTGGTGGCGCAGGAATTCAAGCTGATTTACGCACCTTTGCTTTTCACTGTGTCCACGGTACTAGCGCTATAACCTGCGTCACGGCACAAAACACTCTAGGAGTGAAAAGGGTCGATGCTATAGCAACAGAGGCTGTTGTGGCGCAAATTCAGGCAGTAGTTGAGGACATTGGCGTGCAATCTGCCAAAACTGGTATGTTGCTCAATCAGGAAATTATTTTTGCTGTTGCCCAGCAGGTGGAAGCTTTAGAAATCGAGAATCTAGTAGTTGATCCAGTAATGGTGTCACGTACAGGGGCACAATTGATTGATGATGATGCTGTGAAGACTCTATCCCATGTCCTGATTCCCAAGGCAGTTATCATCACGCCGAATCGCTACGAGGCCGAGATTTTAAGCGGGTTAGAAATTAATTCCGTGGAGGATATGCAAGCTGCTGCTGAAATTATTCACAAGACTTTACGGACGAAGGCTGTTTTAGTCAAGGGCGGCGGTATGCAGGGAGATTTGCGTGGCGTTGATATCTGGTTTGATGGGGACAAGTTGGAAGTTTTGACTTGCCAGCAAGTAGAGACAAAAAATACTCACGGTACTGGGTGTACACTATCAGCTGCGATCGCTGCTAATCTGGCTAAGGGAAATGACTTGTGGTCGTCAGTGCAACAGGCTAAGGAGTATGTGACTACTGCACTCACTTACGCCTTAGATATTGGCAAAGGGCAAGGCCCTGTAGGACACTTCTTCCCATTGTTACGAAATTAACCTCGTAGTCAGTTATCAAGAGGACTGAGAACTTGGGCAGAGAGCAGAGGAGAAGAGTTTTCCCCTCTGCCCCCCGCACCCCGCCCCTCAGCTTCTTTCCAATGCCCAAATAACAAATCTTTGCCCTTTCGGAATTTTTCTATTATTCTTGGGCATAGTTTCAGGGCTGACTATCTCTGTTAGCATCTCTGTACGATCTACTTACCTTGATTTTTAATACCAAGCCACCGATGCGAACAACCATAGGTTCTGTTCACAGAAATTCGCCAACACCGACTACTCAAGCCTACCCTCCCTCTGTACCACTATCTGTATACAGAGAATTGTCAGCAGAGTTGCAAGCAGCACAGGCGAGGCTAAATGCACTCACCACCCAAAATCAGCAACTAACACAAGAAAATCAACTATTACGCCAAGAAATTATCAAAGTTGTTGATTCTTTTTCTCATTTGCAAAATTTTGTGGATTCCCATGTTACGCCTAGCTATCAGCAAGCCACCCAAGCTTCTAGCGATGTGAAAAGCGCCGCTAAAGTGCCAGTAAATCAAGCGCCTCCACGCCAGCAGGTTGCTCATCCGCGTCCACCTGCTGTCTCCAAAGCCCCACCCGAAAAAAGCCGTCGCCAAAACTTTGCGACACCTGTAATGGAAATGAATTTCCCCATACAAGAACCAGTTTTTATAGAAGAGCAACAAGTAAGTTATTATTCCACTACTGAGTCAGATCCCAAGGGACTCAATGGCTGGTGGTTAATTATCACCATCTTGCTAATTATGCTTACTGCCTTTAGCGCTGGATATTTCGTTGTACGTCCTTTGTTTGAACATCAGAAACGTTAGTTGACACTCCCACAGTCAGCAGCAGGCTAACGAACAATTTCTCTGCAATCACTCTCTAAATATCTGAAGATATCTGCTAAATAGCGGAATTTATCTATTTTTAGGTTATAAAAGCTACATAATATGCTAGCTTGACAACAAATTCTTTATATTAGAACCTCAAAGATTATTTAATTAATAAATCCTTGCTGGTTCTCATGTCTCAAACATCAAGCAAAGAATCTACACTTTAAAAAAGTGGTAATTATTACATATCTTTTAGGAAAAGCACTGGTAGTTACAGCTTCAGACAAAGGATCTGGTTAGATATATAAACGAAGCTAGTAGAAGTCAGGAGTCAAGAAGATGAAAAAAGTAGAAGCTATTATCCGCCCATTTAAGCTAGATGAGGTAAAAATTGCCTTGGTTAACGCAGGTATTGTCGGTATGACTGTTTCTGAAGTTCGGGGGTTCGGACGGCAAAAAGGCCAAACTGAACGGTATCGCGGTTCTGAGTACACCGTTGAGTTTTTGCAAAAACTGAAAGTGGAAATCGTCGTTGACGACAATCAGGTTGATATGGTGGTAGACAAAATTATTGCTGCTGCCCGCACTGGTGAAATCGGCGATGGTAAAATTTTCATCTCGCCTGTTGAGCAAGTGATTCGGATTCGTACTGGCGAAAAGAACACAGAAGCAGTTTAAAAAAGTTATGAGTTAAGAGTTATGGGTTGTGAGTCAGGACTAAATGAATGAAGATTTAACAGAATTCATAAATCCTACTCTTGTACAGACGCGATTAATCGCGTCTCTACTCCTAACTCCTAACTCTCTCCAGTTGTGGAAGTAAAGCTGTAAAAGCCTTGCCTCGATGACTTATTGAACCCTTCAACTCTCGTGTCATCTCAGCAAAGGTCAATTGCAACTCTTGCACATAAAAAATTGGATCGTACCCGAAACCACCATCACCACGAGGTGCGTGAAGAATTTCACCACGACAAATACCTTCAGATTCTAATGCGATCGCACCATCAGGACGAGCGATCGCTACTGCACAAACAAACTGCGCTTGTCGATTTACCTCGTTGCCTAATTCTTTCAATAACCTAGCAATCCGTTCTGAGTCGGTTTTGGCGTAACGTGCAGAATAAACCCCTGGTGCGCCATTTAGGGCATCTACTTGCAAGCCAGAATCATCAGCAATTGCCCAGTTTCCCGTAGCTTTAGCAATTTGTGACGCTTTCAAACAAGCGTTGGCGGCAAAGGTTTCGCCTGTCTCTTCAATTTCTAATTCTTCAGGTTTGAGGGTTAATTCCCAACCAGAATTTTCCAAATAAGCTTGCATTTCCTTCAACTTACCTGGATTTCCTGTAGCTACTACAAGTAATTTGGTCATTGGTAATTAGTCATTGGTCATTGGTATATTAGTCATTGGTCATTTACCAAGGACAAAGGACAAATGACTAATGACTAATAATGAATTTTACCCCGCCCACTGTTTAGCCCAAGCAAGAGTTTGATGCACTTGCTCAATTGTCGAGGCTTCGCAGTAGAGGCGTAAAACTGGCTCAGTCCCGCTAAACCGAATCATTAACCAGCTTTTATCAGCGAGGCGATATTTGTAGCCGTCAATTGTTTGGCAATCAATTACTGCTAACCCGGCAATTTCTGTTAAGGGTTTGGTTTGCAGCTGTTGCAAAAGACGCGATCGCACTTCCATACTTGCTAAGGGTAAATCAATGCGATCGTAAGCTGATGTAAACCCTGTCTGTTTTTGCAAGTAGCGATTATACTCGCCTAAATCCAAACCAGATTCTACAATCGCCTCTAGAACGTATAAAGCTGACAACAGGGCATCGCGTTCGGGAATATGGCTGCCATAGCCAATTCCTCCCGATTCTTCGCCACCTAGTAACACTTTTGCTACTAACATTCTGTCAGCGATGTATTTATAACCAACTGCCGTCTCAAACACTGACAGGTTATGCAGTGCTGCTACAAGGGGCATCAAGTCGGAACCACTGACAGTTTTGACTATTTCTCCGGTAAAACCGCGCCGCAGAGTTAAGTGGTCGATTAATATCGGTATTAATACTTGGGAACTGAGGAAGTTTGCTTCTCCATCCACTGCTGCAATGCGATCGCAGTCTCCATCAAATACCAACCCCACTGTTAAACCTGATTTATCGGTTTCTCGGTGAGTCTTGATGACTTCAAATAACTTTGAAAGGTATTTAGGTAAGGGTTCCGGCGCACCGCCACCAAAGAGGGGGTCGCGTTCTGAGTTAATTTCTTTGACTTGATCGCCTAGTAGTCTCGCCAATCCGCCAGCAGCAGCGCCATGCATGACATCAGCAAATAACGTTAATTTGCCAGATGCGATCGCTTCTCGAAGTTTAGCGATATCAACTTTACGTTCTAACGCTTGGGTATAACTAGGCCAAGGATCGAATTTCTCTTGCTTACCTGGGGTAGCTGCTAGTGGTACTCCCACCGCCAACTGCTCTTCTATCTCTTTTGTGACTTCTGGTGGTACCGATCCACCAAAATAACCCTTGACTTTTAAACCCAAATATTTACCAGGATTATGGCTGGCTGTAATTACCAGTGCCCCTAAAGCATTGAGTTCTTTTGCTGCCCAACTATAAGCTGGGGTTGGGGCATAGCTCTCGCTCAGTAGCACATCAAATCCGACCGCACTGACAGTATCGGCAACAGCACGAGCAAAGTCTTCAGCCATGAATCGGCGATCGTAACCGACAATTATTGTCCGGCTACCTACCTTAGAAAAATATGTATCATATAATACTTTTGCGGCAACTGGCGCGACCAGGGCTAGGCGTTCAAAGGTGAACTCGTCACCAATAATGCCCCGCCAGCCGTCTGTACCAAACTTGATTGAGTTAGCTACAACTGGCATCTAGGTATCCTAACTGTCTACTTGAGGATTCTAGCATTTATACAGTGTGCAGAGTAAAAAAAGAATCTAGTAAAAATATGTACTAATAATATTCAATACAAAATTTGTGATTAATTTTTTAAAATCTGGGGGTAGCTTGGGTAGAGGAACAAAACCAAACACTAAGAATCCTTAATTTTGTTAGTTGAACAAAGTTAAACCCAACCGACAAATATGTGATTTTTTCAGAGTAATAAAAGATCGCTAACTGGGTACTCAGAAATCTTTTCGTTTGACTTTGTAAGACGACTGAACTATTAATTCATGTTAAACATAATTTATAAACCTCGTCTACCTTGAGAACCGTAGTTTTGTAGCGACTGTCTTAAAAGTCAAGCGATCGCGTAACCCAACATAAATAAGGTGGTAATGTTGGGTTACGTTTCACTCCACCCAACCTACATAAATATATCTTTTAAAAAACTCTAGGTTTCAACATAGATGAGGTTTAAAAAGTATTTTATGAATATGGCTTTGTATAACTTGATGAGATGCGATCGCATTTCTAAAAAAAACAAAACATTAATAATCCTTAATAGTTAATACTATTAAGGATTGTTAATATGAGCAAAAACTGCTCACAAACCTGATGGTTTCTTAAAAATCATCGAGAAACTGACTAAGGCGACTGATTACGGGGTCAACCTCTTGAGGAGGGGTAGCAACAGTATAAGAAGTATTATTTACTACTTCTAATTGAGTTGGAGACGGAATGAACGATCGATCGTTGACTATGAGCGCCAGTTGTGCAACTTGTTGAGAAAGTTGCAGTAGATGATGTTCCATCGCCTCCAAACGATTAGATCCCTTGGCAAAGAAACGTTCCTCAAGTCCAGCCACTTGACGTTGCAGTTCACCGATTTGTTGATCAATCGGTGTTGTTACTGCTGTTTGTGGAGCAGGTTGTACAGGTTCCGGTACACATAAAGATTGCCATAAGGCTTCTTTACAGAGGTCGCTGAAAGTCTTGTCTGGTTGTTTTTCCAAATAACTTTCTACTTGCGCTAACAAGCTTTCATCAGCAAGCTCTGGGTTGAACGTGACGGATTTAACTACCTTTTTTGACCATTGGAACATCAGCTTTATGCCCTAGCAGCGCGATTGGAGGATAATTGTGCCTCTCCATAAATATACTGCCCCAAAGCATTCGCCTGACGGGAAGGTGCTGCTAAATGAGCATTAATCTTTGCTTCCTTGAGTAGACGTTGAACGTCGTCCCAGAAGAACTCACCACCGCCACCAGTGAGAATGACATCGGTGACGCGTTCTGGCAACCAGGCTAGCACACGGCTACAGATTTCGCGCGAAAACATCTCTGTAAGGTTGGGAAGAAAATCGTCTAGGTTGGTGGGCTTGCTAGCGCCTTTAGGACGGTAATAGCGTTCACCTCTGGGTTTGTTAACAGCAGAAATCAGCGCGAGAGATTGACTATCTGCTCCCTCGATTTCGGCAGACACCAATTCATAAAACTTATTCATACCGAAGTCTTCGCTCTTAGAAGCACCTCTGGCAAAACGGAAGTTATCTACCATCAATAGATCGACAGTTTGATGTCCAATATCAACGATCGCTACCGATATTTTTGTAAAATCGGGACTGCTAGGACTTTTCTTCGGTTGAGCTTCTGACCACAGCAGGCTACCGTAGCCCTCTGGCATTACCCATACCTTACTCACATTCAACGATATAGATTCGCCTCGGAAGTTCAAGACATGAGGGCCACCTACTTGGCTAATCAACTGTGCTTTTTCCTTTTCAAATTGCTCTAAGGAAAGAAAAGGCAGACCAAGTACAACTGAGATATCGTCTCTGAGTTTGAAGTAGCCAGCACTTGCTAACACTTTTACCAATGCAGCCTCTACCTTAGATTGGCCGACTCCTAGATTGGCCCCAAAATCTGCTGCTAGTTGACCAACAGCATATCCATTTCCTTGATACTCCAGCCACAAATCCATTAAGGGGTCAGTAGCTCTGGCTTCAAAAACACCACCGCGTACTTGTTCTATTGACATCTGCTTGACGTTGGCAGGTACGAATACCACGCTGCCAGGTTCACGACTCACACAAGTTTTTGTGGAAGTTCTACCTAAATCAACACTGAGAATGGTTTTCCCTGAACCACCGCCTGACTTGGTAGTAGCGGGAGGATTATTATTAACAGCATTTATGGGAGTCGTCGATGCTAACGGCTGCCTATTCATGGGTATAGCAGCACTATTCATAGGGTTAGCGGCGGAAGGTTGGTCTGTCATGAAAGCTCCTAGTTCAAACTTAACTGTAAAAAGTTGTCATGCTCATCTTACAAAAATGCGAGCAACCAGAAATTCTAGGTTGCGTCAAGTGTAGCTAGAAATACGCCAAAAATTAATTTTGACCATATCTCCGATAAGCTCTTGCCTTCGTACATCTAGTATTATTTGGCATAGTGTAGGCGAATTTTGGCCAGATGTAACCCCTGCTTTCACTGCTTTCAAACCAAAAGCGTCCGTATTTCATCTTCTAGTACGTCTTAACTGGCGCTTGAATATCCAGAAAACAAATGCTAGAACCAAACCGCCAAGTACGATTTTGGATACAGGAGCAAGGTACTTATCCACAAGTTCATACTGACTACCCAGTATGTATCCAGAGTATGTTAGCAAACCCACCCAAGCAGCGCTACCTACTGTTGTGTAAAACAAAAATGGTAGCAAGGGCATATTGCTGATCCCTGCGGGAACAGAAATCAAGGTGCGGATTCCTGGTACAAGACGACCAATTAATACTGCTTTTTTACCTTGTCGGTCAAACCACCCTTTGGCCTTGGTAATATCTTTACTGGATATAGCCAGCCATTTGCCATACTTGTCAGCCCAAGCTTTCAAACGAGTTTCACCCAAAAACTTACCTGGATAGTACCAAATAAGTGCGCCCAATACAGAACCCAAAAGTCCTGCGAAAAACACACCAATGATATTTAGCTTTGCCCCTCCTGGTTGATATGGACTTGCTGTAAATCCAGCCAGTGGCATAATCAATTCTGAAGGAATTGGGGGAAAAAGGTTCTCTAGGAACATTAGTAGGGCGATTCCCCAATAGCCAAAATAGTTGATAGTGTTAGTTATCCATTCAAGCATCGAGTCAATTCCTGAAATTGCTGCACTAGTCTTGTTACTAAGATTGAGCCTTAGTTTTTTAAAAGGTAATTATCCCCGCTTGCTAGAGCCAAGGTAACTGGGTTGCACTAAAAGAAAGTTGCATCGCAACTTAAAAATAGACGAAGACAAGTGGAAGCTAGGGGTCTGTTTCATTAATTTCGAGGTTTAGAAAAGTTCGTAAGTAGCTCTAATTCTTGAAATTGAGCGATAAATCGCTCACTACGAACCTCACAAAATTAATGAAACGAACCACTAAGTTTTGTTTTCTAATTTTTTAGATCCCCCTTAGTCAGTTTTATAAAAAGACTAGGGAGGATCTAAAGACTTGATGGCAAATTTAAAAACATACTCTAGGGTTTTATTCTGAGTTGGTGGCTGTGGGAGAGTAGGGAGACAATTTTACCTTGTCCCCCTCATCCCCCTCATCCCCTCTTCTTTTAGGCTGTCGGGGTCAGTGATTGTACCCTTGGTTCCGATTGCCAGTCTAATGGATTCCAAACTCGATCTTCCAGCGCCATCTGTTCAATTAAACTTGCCAGTCTCAGCGCTTTGAGAGCTTGTTCACCACCTACTGAGGGTTGATTGCCACCATGTACACAATTGACAAAATGTTCTAATTCTGCACTTAGAGGTTGAATATTGCTGGTGTAGACTTTTTCAATCACACCATCTTGCCTGTAAAGTACTTGTCGGTGGTCGGTGAGAGAATTGGCAGGCGTTTGTCGGTGAATCAAAATTTCATTCTTGAGAAAATCTGCCTCAGTAAATGAATTTTTGCAATGGGCGACAATCCGGCGAATTTTTCGGTGAGTGACTTTACTGGCAGTCAGAGTAGCAACAATACCATTGGCAAACCCCAAAGTGGCAGTTACGTAATCTAAATAACCAGAGTCCAAGGAGCGAGTACCGCTAGCAGTCAATTTTGTGACTGGGGAAGCAGCTAATTCCAAAAGTAGGTCGATGTCATGGATCATTAAATCCAGCACAACCGAAACATCGTTTGCCCGATCTGAGTAAGGACTCATTCTGTGGGCTTCTAGCGCCAGCAATTCCTCGGTTTTCAGAACTTGGCTCAGTTCTTTAAAAGCTGGGTTGAAACGCTCAATATGACCTACTTGCAGGATACACTGAGACTCTGCCGCCGCATTTACTAAAGACTCTGCCTCAGAAATACTGGCTGCGATGGGTTTTTCAATCAAAACATGAATTCCCGCTAGCAGACAGCTAATGCCCACGGCATAGTGCAGACGGGTGGGAACCGCTACACAAACTGCTTCCACAAGGGGTAGCAGGTCACAGTAATCTTCAAAAAAACGCACCTTGTACTTGCTGGCAGTTTCTAATCCTCGTTCGACGTTAATATCTGCCACTCCAACCAGTTCAACATCTTTCATTGAACTCAGCACGCGAGCGTGGTGTTGTCCCATGTTACCCACTCCAATCACGCCTATGCGGATCGGTCGTGGCTGGTTGCGCTGTGTATATAGATTCGGTTCTGCCACTGACATGCTATCTTGCACTATTATTCTCTCCTCAACCACCAAATTTAGAGACGCTACGGCCGTTGGCGTTTATACTCGAAAGCCAGTTACGATCCGTCTAAAACCATCCAGATGGTAACATAGAGCCTATGTTTATGAAGAATTTCAAAGTTTGCGATCGGTTCCCGTAATCCAAACATCTTTTGTATAGATAGTTCGGGTTTGTTTTTGATTTTGCACTTTCTACAAAAAATATATGTCTTTTTATTAACTTTAAAACATTCAGTAAGACTTAAGTGTAAATTCTCCAAAGTTTTCAGGGTCAGCTTCCTCGGTTCGGACTTCTCTCTGGGATACCGTTAAGTAATTAGTTACTGAGAGCAATATCCAATTGACAACACTAAAATTACAAAATAGTCAAAAATAATACTTAAGCTTTTTTCAAAAAAATATTCTCAGCAATTATTGTCACTGATTAACGGAAAAGATTTTTGTATGATTATTTGCAGTAGCTACGGTAGAAACATATTCTTGCAAAGAAACAAGCTACTAGCAGCGTCTCGTAGAGAAGATATCACAGCGCTTTTTGAGAGAGACTGGTGTGGCTTTGTCATCACTAAAAGAGGTTTAGGAATCTTTTTGGCATTGCTTCCTGGCATCTTGTTAAGGTGTAATTTGGCGATTTAAAATTCAAAATTTGCAATCGAGATGAAAGCTGTAATTCTGTTATCTGGGGGATTGGACTCTTCCACAATTCTGTATCAAGCTAAGGCTGATGGCTGTGAATGTCATGCTATTTCCTTTGATTATCAGCAGCGACACCGACGAGAGTTACAGTCAGCCCTTAGTGTCGCTAGAAAGGCTGCGATCGCAAAACATCAGGTAGTGAATTTTGATTTACGGCAATGGGGCGGTTCCGCACTTACCGATGACGCGATTGATCTACCCCAGGAGCGATCGCTGGATGAAATGTCTCAAAATATTCCTGTAACTTATGTTCCGGCTCGTAATACGATTTTTTTAAGCTTTGCTCTTGGCTACGCCGAAACGATCGCGGCTGAACGTGTGTATATCGGTGTCAACGCCTTAGATTACTCAGGATATCCTGACTGTCGCCCCGACTATATCCAGGCAATGCAGGAAGTTTTTCGTCTGGGAACCAAACAAGGGCGTGAGGGACAGCAAATTAATATTGTTGCACCCCTAATCAACTTGAAAAAAACCGAAATCATCCAACTAGGGAACCAATTGGGAGTTCCTTGGGAACTAACTTGGTCTTGCTATGCCGGTGATGATGTCGCCTGCGGTGTATGTGATTCTTGCCGCTTGCGGTTGGCAGCTTTTGCCGAATTGGGACTCGTTGATCCACTGGTGTATGCTTAGTGGGCATTGGGAAGAGGACAAGGGGACAAGGAGAATTGGGGACAAGGGGAAAGACTTGTTTCAAATTCTCACCTCTTGTCCCCTGCTCCCCTGCTCCTTGTCCCCTTGTCCCCTGCTCCCTTCCCCCTTCCCCCTACTCCCCTGCTCCCCTCGCTTCCTCCAAGCGTCGCAGTTGAATTTGATGCAGGCGTGGGCCAACAATTGATACCACAGTGAATTCGAGATTTTCATAACAGAAGGTTTCGCCAATGGCCGGAATTTTCTGTAACTGATACAACAAAAAGCCTCCTAGTGTTTGATATTCTCTTGTCAGGGGCAAATTGAGATGCAAAACCTCGTTGAGGTCTTCGAGGTTGATTTGTGCCTGCACCAAAAATTTTTGCTCATCTAACATCTGAATCAGTAAGTCGTCACTGCTTTCAGGTTCGCTTGCGTCGCCGATGATTTCGGCAATGACATCTTTGATTGTCACGAGTCCTACAGTACCGCCAAATTCATTTACTACCATGACCATAGCGGGTTTCTCTTGCTGCATCATGGGCAAAAGTTCACTCAAGGGCGTATGTTCGGGAACAAACCGAGCAGGACGCATCCAAGGTTGGATCTGTGTCTCTAAACTGAGCTTTCCCACAGCTAAAGGTTGTGCCAAATCTTTAAAATAAACAATGCCGCGAACATCGTCTAAAGATTCACCAATCACGGGGTAGCGTGAGTAACCAGTAGTAGCCATTTCTCCAAGTAATGTCTGGAAAGTAGCATCTTTTGGCAGCGTGATAATACTGGTGCGCGGAATCATCACATCTTGCGCCATGACATCCCCAAACTCAAAGACATTATTGAGCAGTTCTCGTTCCGCACGCTGTAAACCAGTAGATCCCCATTCTGTAGAGATAATCAGTTGCAATTCTTCAGGAGTTACAGGCGGTCTCCAGCCTTGACCTGTGTATTGGATGCCAAAAATCCGCAATAAAAAACGAGTTGATTGGTTGAGAATCCAGATGAAGGGGCCAAAAAAACGCACGATCGCTTTTACCGAAGGCCCCAAAAACCTCGCTAGCTGTTCTGAGTACAGCATGGCTAAGGATTTGGGGCATAGTTCTCCGACCACAATTTGCAAATAGGCAATAAAGAAAAAAGCGATGGGAATTGATAAGGAATGGGCGAGGAAGTTAGTCATCCCACTAGGTAAAGGCCAGGATCTTAACCAGGCATTCACCAGCACAACAATCGTGCTTTCGCCAATCCATCCCAGCGCCAAACTAGAAAGGGTAATGCCTAACTGAGTGGTAGATAGTAGTCGGTCAATACTACGTTGTAGCATTTCCACTGCGATCGCTGGAATATCCCCAGCCTTAACTAGCTGGTGAATACGCGATCGCCGCACGCTCACCATCGAAAATTCCGCCGTCACAAAAAAAGCATTTATGGCAATCAGTAGTAGCACTGACAACAACCGCAGCGCCACATCCGTCCAAATCAAATTAGGAAAACCACTCACTGCCAAAGCTCGTGTAAAACTCACGCCCTCCATTTAGGGGGATTGGGGAGTTAGGAAGGGAATAGGGTACAGGTTACAGGGTACAGATTATTCTTTATCACCTGTCACCTGTCACCTCTTCCCTCATCCCTCATCCCAATTCCCAATGCCAATCTACCTTCCCACAGGAATATTCGATGCCTCTAGCTTCAATTGTTGAGCAGGATAATCAGTAAGAGCAAGTGATATTTTCTTGACATCATCAAGTAAAGCTGTGGGAATGCTCACTGTACCTGAAAATGCTGGGCCATTGACAGGCAATTCTGTTGGCAAACCCTCTGTACTAGCGCTTAGGGTTCGTCCTTTATCATCGGTAACATCTAAAAAACTATACAGAAAGCGCACAGAATCCTTACCTTTGTTCTGCATTTTCACTTTCAGTAGCAAGTCACCACCAGAGTAGCGAGCAGATTGCACAGTCATAGTTACACCCTGACTTTGGGCAGTAACTGGAAAGCCTGGCAGGGGTTTTTCTTCAACCACTTCTGGGGGTTTTTCCTCTGGCTTCTGCTTGCTGCTATTGGTTTCTTCGTCATCTTCCTCTAGCTTTTCCGATTTAGCAGCCTTGGTCTTACCATCAATTCGCGCCTTGACAACTTTCAGAATCTCTTCCTCTTTTAATAGCACTAGCCCTCCCTGTTGAGAAGCATTTGCCTTATTGCTGGCAAATTTGGTTGTGGGACGACCATCGGGTGCGGTAACGCCTTTAAGTGCTGAACTCCCCAGTTCAAACCCCAAAAACGCACTCACAGAACCTGCTCCCATCATCAGGATTAACAAAATCAAAGTAAGAAGTACAGTAGAATTTATTTTCATTGCTGATAAGCTATCACATAAAAATGCTGGGCTATTTAAGAATATTGAAGCTTTTGACCTCAATCCTAAAGGAACTTAATCAATATTAGTCTGTACTATTTCATGATTAAATTATGTAGTATAAAAATTTGGTAAACTAGTGTCCAGTATTCACACGTGGTAAATAATTTATGCTATAATCACGGAATTGGCTAAAGTCAGTGAATGAAGTATTTTCCTCACTCTAAAATTAGCAAATAAGGCTGACTTAAAGAGTCAAAATAATTGGCTCGGAAAAATCCGAACAAAACAAGCGCCTTTGGCCGATTGGGGAGGCAACGAACTCATAATTCGTCTTCAGGCTGGTTCGATTCCAGCAGGGCGCACTGAATCATCAAAAAGCAGTAATAGAGGGTATGGGGCATTGGGTACTAGCAGTTGTACTGAGCATTGCTGAAGTGTTGGTGAGTAATTATTGTCCTTTGCTCCCCACTCCCCACCCACTCGCTAATCTTACCGAGGTGGTAAAGTTTCGAACCTGAATTCAGTTCCCACTTTGAGTTTGTCGCTATTCAAACGAGGGGACATGATCAGCGATGTGTCATAAGGATTTGGTAAATCAGGGGTACGAAGATAAGGATCGTTACCAACTTGCTGAGTTAAGACATCATGATATAAAGTGTTAACCAACTCAGCATCACGGGCAATTTCATTTTCTGGGAAGGAACCACCGAAACTAGAACCAGATCCTAAAAGTGAGTCTACCTGACGCTTGAGGCTGCCATTTTCGTAGAAATTGCGATCGTGACTAAAAAAAGCTCGTTCAAATACATCACTCGTAGTTTCAGTTCTGGGGGTTGCGGTTTGGGCAAATGCAACTGAGGGAAAAGCAATACCAGCAGCAAGCAGCACCAATAAACCACCAAAGGTTTTAAATTTTATACGCACGTTTCTGACTCCTCAATTTTCGTTTTGGGCGAATCTTAATTTATGCTTAAGTTCAGAACTCTGATGAGTTCAACCTTTGGTGTAGCACAACTTTTAATGTTTTGTAATGACGTATCCTACTGAAACTCTTACCCACTCAGATATTTGGGCAACCACTCCTGATTTGACAACCTTGCGCCACAAGCTACTAGATTTATTTTCTCAACGGGCTTATCAAGAGGGTGATTTTGTTCTCGCTTCTGGGCTACGTAGTTCTTATTATGTCAATAAGATGCAGGTAACACTCCACCCCCAAGGAGCTTTAGCTGTTGGACGATTGTTGTTTCCTTTACTACCTGTAGATACCCAGGCTGTAGCAGGTTTAACGATGGGGGCTGACCCAATGGTGACAGCAGTGAGTATAGTTTCTGTTTATGAAAACCGACCCATACCAGCGCTGATTATTCGCAAAGAAGCCAAGGGTTATGGGACGAAAGCTTATATAGAAGGCCCCACTTTACCAGAGGGTGCAAAAGTAGTAGTTTTAGAAGATGTGGTGACAACTGGGCAATCTGCTCTGAAAGCAGTTGAGCGTCTTAAAGATGCAGGTTATACCGTTAATCAAATAATTTCCCTGGTAGACCGACAACAAGGTGGAGGTGAGTTGTATCAGTCAGCTGGGTTAAAGTTTGAAACTTTGTTTTCGATTCAAGAAGTTCAGGAACGCTATCGACAACTGGCGAATTCATGAATATCTCTATATATACGATTTAGTTAAAGACTAAAACATATATTCATGTAGTCTAGAGCTAAAACCCCCGCATTTGGGGGATTTTTCGTTAAAGCCAGCAGCGGGATTTGAACTCGCGACCTTCCGATTACAAGTCGGATGCACTACCACTGTGCTATGCTGGCGATTTTACTGATTACTCTAAGTAGCAACCACAATTTCTTATTGTACCATAATCAATTTATTTGTCTAGCTGTAATTGTTAAAAAATATCTCCCCCTTCAGAAATAAGGCTAGAAGACTAGAGATTTACGCCTGGACAGTTTAGTTGGCGTTGCAATTGTGATGAAACAGAAACAAATCTGCGATCGCAATCACGGATAAAGTTGATAAATTAATATCCATACCAAAAGCTAACTCAAATCCTGGGCTGAACGCAAAAATATCTCGTCAGTTCCAAAACTGTATTTTCTTAGCACGGCTGAATAAAGGGACAGAAATATATAATTATTTTTTACAGATTATAAGCATGGCAGCATTGCTCGGACGAGATTTATTAAGTCTAGCGGACATCAGTTCTACGGAAGTTCAAGAACTCCTGCAATTGGCAACTCAACTTAAATCACAACAACTGAAGTTGCAATGTAATAAAGTTTTGGGGTTGTTGTTCTCCAAAGCTTCTACTCGCACGCGGGTAAGTTTTACTGTGGCGATGTACCAACTGGGTGGACAGGTAATCGATCTCAACCCGAATGTCACTCAAGTTAGTCGCGGGGAACCTTTGCAGGATACGGCGCGGGTGTTAGATCGATATCTGGATATTTTGGCAATTCGCACTTTTGCACAGCAGGATTTAGAAACTTTTGCTCAATATGCCAAGATTCCGGTGATTAATGCGCTTACCGATGCAGAACATCCTTGTCAGGTATTGGCGGATTTATTAACAGTTCAAGAAAGCTTTAACACCCTTGCTGGGTTAACTTTAACCTACGTGGGTGATGGGAATAATATGGCTAATTCTCTGATGTTGGGCTGCGCTTTGGTGGGGATGAATGTCAGAATTGCCACCCCTAGCGGATATGAGCCAGATTCTAAGATTGTAGAACAAGCAAGAGCGATCGCTAATAACAAAACAGAAGTCCTTGTCACTCATGATCCAGAATTAGCAGCTAAGGGTTCTACTGTACTTTACACTGATGTTTGGGCAAGTATGGGGCAAGAATCTGAAGCCGATAATCGGATGCCAATTTTCCAGCCTTACCAAATTTCGGAACAGCTATTGAGTCTTGCTGATCCAGAGGCAATTGTTTTACACTGCTTACCAGCCCATCGTGGTGAAGAAATTACTGAGGCAGTTATTGAAGGTTCTCAATCAAAAGTTTGGGAACAGGCAGAAAATCGCTTACACGCTCAAAAAGCTTTGCTTGCGAGTATTTTAGGGGCAGAGTAAGGGAATAGGGCACAGGCGATAGGGTATAGTTTTCTTCCTTGTAACCTCTAACCTGTAACCTGTACCCTGTTATATTCTTATTTGTCAAAAGGCAAAAGAGAAGAAAATAATTTTACTTTTGCCTTTCATAATTTTTACTTTTCTCTTGTTATGGGGAGTTTTTTGTAGTACTAATGTTCTAGAGACATTAATAATTACTTCCCACAAATTTATGGAACGTCTAACGGAAGCTCAACAAGAACTTTACGAATGGTTGGCAGAATACATCAGAACGCACCAGCATTCGCCTTCAATTAGGCAAATGATGCAAGCGATGAACTTGAAGTCACCAGCACCAATTCAAAGTCGTTTAGAACATTTACGGACTAAGGGATATATAGAATGGACTGAAGGACAAGCGCGAACGATTCGGATTTTGCGTCCTGTTAAGCAAGGTATACCAATTTTGGGCACGATCGCGGCTGGTGGTTTAATAGAACCGTTTACTGATGCTGTAGATCATTTAGACTTTTCTAATTTCGATTTACCTCCCCAAACTTACGCTTTGCGCGTAGCTGGGGATAGCATGATTGAAGATTTAATTACTGATGGTGATGTGGTATTTCTGCGTCCAGTAGCAGAACCAAATCATTTAAAAAATGGCACCATCGTCGCCGCCAGAGTAGATGGATTTGGTACAACATTAAAACGTTTTTATCGCCAAGGCGATCGCGTTACCCTCAAACCAGCAAATCCTAAGTACAATCCCATTGAAGTCAGCGCTATACAAGTGCAGGTACAAGGTTCACTCATTGGTGTTTGGCGTGGTTACAACTGAATTGGGGAATGGGAAAGATAAGTACCAATGACCAATGACCAATGACCAATGACTAAATGAATATGTACCTGACGAAAAATCCAGTGCAGCAACTGCCCACTTTTCGGTTGAAATTACCGTTTGCAAGGGAAAGTAAGGGCAGTTATCACACGCAACCATTACCAGGATGCCCAAGAATGCCTCCGTCTTTGCAATTGCGGCAATATCAGCGACAAGCGATCGCTAGCTGGTTTACCAACAATGGCAGAGGGACGCTGAAAATGGCTACTGGTAGTGGTAAAACTATTACCGCATTAGCGATCGCTTGTGAATTATATCAGCAGATTAATTTACAAGTTCTGGTGGTGGTATGTCCCTACCGCCATCTCGTCACCCAATGGGCGCGAGAATGTGAAAAATTTAATTTGCAACCCATCTTAGCTTTTGAGAATTTACGCACTTGGCAAAGTCAACTTTCTACCCAAATTTATAATCTGCGTTCTGGTTCTCAACGGTTTGTCACGGTGATTACTACGAACTCTAGTTTAATTGGAGATGGGTTTCAGTCTCAACTCAAATATTTTCCCGCCAAAACTTTGATTATTGGGGATGAGGCGCATAATTTAGGCGCACCCAAGTTAGAAGAAAGTTTACCGCGCAGTGTTGGGTTGAGACTAGCTTTATCTGCCACACCGGAGAGGTATTTTGATGATTTTGGTACGCAATCCTTATTTGATTATTTTGGCCCAGTTCTCCAGCCAGAGTTTACCTTGAGGGATGCGATCGCTCAAGGTGCTTTGGTACATTATCTGTATTATCCGGTGCTAGTAGAGTTAACTGAAGCAGAAAGTATTGCCTATTTAAAGTTAACTAAAAGAATTGGGCGATCGCTACTTTATCGCGATCGACAAAATGGCGAAGTGGGATTTGAAGATAATGAAGATTTAAAGCCGTTATTGATGCAAAGAGCAAGATTAATTGGGGCGGCGGAAAATAAATTAAATGCTTTGCGAGATTTAATGATCACTCGCCGCGAAACTACTCACACACTTTTTTATTGTAGTGATGGTTCCCAAGATGCAGGACAACGTTCATCTCTACGCCAACTCAAAGCTGTTGCTAAAATTCTGGGGGTGGATTTAGGGTACAAGGTAAGCACCTATACGGCTCAAACAACTTTACAAGAACGCGAAATTTTACGGCATCAATTTGAAAGCGGAGAATTGCAAGGTTTAGTGGCAATTCGTTGTTTAGATGAAGGTGTTGATATTCCAGCAATTCAAACTGCGGTGATTTTATCAAGTTCTGGTAATCCGCGCCAATTTATTCAGCGACGGGGGCGAGTTTTACGTCCTCATCCGGGTAAGGAACGCGCAACAATATTTGACATGATTGTTTTGCCACCAGATTTAGATAGAGAAACTATAGAAGTCGAACGTAATCTATTGAAAAAGGAATTGCGTCGCTTTGTAGAGTTTGCCGATTTAGCTGATAACGCTGGGGAAGCAAGAATGAAGTTACTTGATTTACAAAAGCGATATGGTTTATTAGATATTTGATGATGAACTATATAGTTGTATTATTTTGTAAAATTTTTCGAGTTTTGAAAAAAGAAGCATTAAGTATGAAATAATAAAATTATGAGTTTGATAATAATGGGATATAAGTGGCTTTAAAAATTTCACTTACATCCTATTATGATCTAGATTGTTAATATTAATTAAAACAGAAGACAATTCAATAATAAAGTCTTTTTTCAAAGAAAATTATAAATTTGAAAAAATAGTTTTGGCAAAATTAAAGATAATGCTAACAGTGGCTTTACGGAGGTAAATGCACTACTAGAGAAAGTTAAAATATAGAAAATCTATATTTCCAAACTGAAGATGTCACAAGATGCGAATATCGATGATGTGCAAGAGCCAATAAACAGCGCTCCGCCGGAGGTACGGCGAATTATTGAGCGGGTATGGAAGCTGGAAAAAGGCAGGCTAGATAAGAAGATTAACAGCCATATAAATGATAATATTTTGGACATTATTAAGGAGGAGGTGCGATGAAGCTAACTTCAATCAAGCTCTGCAACTTTCGCTCCTTTTATGGTACGACACCAGAGATGCTCCTCGCTGCTGGAGATGTTCAGAATACGACGATTATTCATGGAAATAATGGCTCTGGAAAAACCAGTTTACTAAATGCCTTTACTTGGGTATTATATGAAAAATTTAGTGCAGCATTTGCATCAATAGAACAGTTAGTTAATAAGCGTGCAATCGCAGAAGCTCAAAAAGGTCAAGCTGTAGAATGTTGGGTAGAGATTGGCTGGGAACATGAGGGTAAACGCTATCGAGTTAAACGCGCCTGTCGGGGTTATAAAAACGAAGGTGATTTTGACGCTGGCAAAACTCAATTAACGATGTGGGTTGGTGCAGATGATGGCAAATGGAATATACCAACTCAGCAACCAGACGATATAATTAATCAAATTTTACCCGCTACTTTACATCAATATTTTTTCTTTGATGGCGAACGAATTGAAGAAATAGTCCGTTCTGACAAAAAGGCTGAAATTGCCGAAGCTACAAAAATTTTCTTGGGTGTAGAAGTAATTAACCGTTCTATCAGACATTTGGGAGATGCTAAAAAAACTCTAGAAAATGAGTTAAAAGCTATTGGTGATTCTGAAATTAAACAACTATTACGACAGCAAGAAAAGTTAGAACGCGCACGCGAACGTATTACCAAACGGCAAACTGAAATTAAAGAAGAGTTAGAATATCAAAAAACTTTTAAAAAAGAAACAAGTAATCGGTTACGAGAATTGAGCGCCGCTAAGGAATTGCAAGAAAGATGGCAGGATTTAGAATCGCAGAAAGCGGCGAATCAAGAAGAATATAAAAAAACTAAGGAAGCGCTAAAAAAAGTTATTTCCGCACGGGGATATACAGTTTTACTCTCAGAAACTACATCACAGTTCCGAGGAATTATCAATGATTTGAAGCAGCGCGGCGAGTTAACCTCTGGAATTTCGCGGGAATTTATCAATGATTTACTCAATTCTCAACGCTGTATTTGTGGTGCAGAGTTACATGAGGGTAATCATTCTCATACTCATGTGAGTACGTGGCTAAATAAAGCAGGTTCTTCGGCGGTGGAAGAAACTGCAATTCGGATGATAGCTCAAGTAGACGAAATTGATAAGCAAGCCATAGGTTTTTGGGAAGAAGTTGATAGAGAACAAACTAGAATTAATCAGTTAAGGCAAAGCATATCTCAAATTGAAGGCGATTTAGACAATATTCAAGAACGGTTGCGGAAAGATGCTAATGAAGAAATTAGCAGTTTGCAAAAACGTTTAGATGAAATTGAAAGTAAAATTGATGAATTAAATCGAGAACAGGGTGCAAATCAGCAGCAAATTGCTCAACTGACAACTGAAATTGAAGGTTTGAATAAACAAATCGCCAAGCAAAAGCTGAATGAAGACAAGCAAACCCTAGCACAGCGACGAATTAACGCTACTCAAGATGCAATCGAACGGTTAACAGAAGTTAAAAATCGTCAAGAGCAACAATTTCGCCTGCAACTAGAAAAGCGAGTACAAGAAATATTTATGGAGATTTCTGTGACTCCATATATTCCTAAAATTAGCGATAAATATGAACTGACATTAGTAGAAAATACCACAGGCATAGAAGCACCAGTTGCAGCTTCTACCGGAGAAAATCAGATTCTCAGTTTATCCTTTATTGCCAGCATCATTGACAAAGTAAGGGAATGGAGTGAGAAACGAAAAATTATGATGATTCCCGATAGTAGCACTTTCCCAATTGTCATGGATTCACCCTTTGGTAGTTTGGATGAGAATTCGCGGCGACACATTGCGAAGACAATTCCCCAATTAGCGAATCAGTTGATAGTTTTAGTAACTAAAACTCAGTGGCGGGGTGAAGTAGAAGCAGAAATGACAGAGAGAATCGGTAAAGAATATGTGCTTACGTATTATTCATCTAAGCCAGATTGCGAACAAGATTATATTGAGTTGGGTGGAGAAAGATATCCTTTGGTGAAACAAAGTCCGAATGAGTTTGAGTATACGGAAATTATGGAAGTTGAACGAGATAGGTAATTACAGCTTGTCAACTTAGAACCAGGGCGATTACAAACCGCCCTTTTAACTTCTCAAGTCCCCGCAAAATGCTTTAATGGCTTTAGTTTATACTCAAGTTTATTAATGCTCCTCCGAAAAACTACAGTAGTCGTCGTTTCCCTCTTAACTCTATCAACCCCTAACGCCTTAGCCTTTTCTGATACTCAAAGCTATTGGGCAGAAAATTGTGTGCAGCAACTAGGGGAGCGTAAACTGATTACAGGCTACCCTGATGGTAGTTTTCGCCCAGAAGCAATGGTGACACGCGCCCAAGCAGCAGTGTTGATGCTAAATGCTTTTCCTGATTCACCAGTGAAACGCACTGCTACGTCATTTAAAGATGTACCCAGTAATTATTGGGCAAATAAAGCAATTTCTACCGCTTATCAAAAAGGATTTTTTTCTGGTTATCCCGGTGGGATTTTCCAGCCTAACCAGCCAATTCCTCGCGCCCAAATCATTAGTGTTGTGGCTGGCGGGAAAAATTACAGCCCTTTATCCAACCCAACGCAGATATTACAACAATATTTTAACGATGCGGGACAAATTCCTAACTATGCCCAAAATGCGATCGCATCTGCGACTATTAATAGTATTGTTGTCAATTATCCCAATGTCAAACAGCTAAAACCACTGCAAAGCGCTACTAGGGGAGAAGTTGCAGCTTTGATATGTCGGGCGTTAAATATCTACACGGTTCCCCCACAATATATTGCCGGAGTTGAAGTACATCCGCAAGAAGTACGCCCTTTACCAGGAAAACTCGATATTATTCCCACCTTTAACAGCAATAGTCCCGAACTGGTAACAACTGAAGGAATTTTACTCTCAACTTTCCCCCCAGATGGGAAACAAGTACAGTCAGCACATTTAAATTATGCTTTTGAGGGCAGATTTGATTTATTTGCTCATCATATCGTTAGGGCGGAAACATCAGCCCAAAGCCGCACTGTTTACCAAGGAATAATTGTACATAATCCAGGAAATGAGCCTGTTACAGTGCAAGTATTACAAGCAGCTAGTTATCTCACCAAAGAAGCGCCGTTTATCGCTTTACCTGATGTGGTGGAAAATCCCCAAGGTACAGTTTACTCTGGGCCGGGCGATCGCACAATGAATGATGTGTTGCAAGGAGTCCGACAAGGGATTTTCCCCCAAAAGCTGGTGATAGAACCAAAAGAAACTCAAATCCTAGCTAGTTTACCCATTCCCGTACAGGCTCCTGCTTCTAACGGTCGCACTACGATGATGCGCTTGGCAAGTAGTAGCCCAGTTTATCTCGCAAATTTAGTCAAAAATAGTAATATTCCACCCACTTTAGCTGAGTGGCAAAAGCTTCTGAATACAGGCAGTTTAGCAGGAAAACGTGACCCCATTCCCACACCTCTCGACCCTCCCAGAGAACCAACAGTATTTAGTCGCGTCGCTGGTGTCTCCCAAGGAACGCAATGGCAAACACAGCTTACGGATAATCCTAATGTGTCTGAATTAACGATACCCCAACTAGGAAAGGCGTTTTCTTACCCTTTGGGAACTGTACATTTAATTACTCTCAGCACTGGACAAATTCAAAGTGCAGCGATGTTAAAACGCTATCCTGATACGGCTTACTTTGCTCACAGTAACTATGGTGTTGAATACAATCTGACTTTACCCCTCAGAAATATTACCAATCAAACCCAGACGGTAAGTGTATCAATCCAGACTCCTGTGAAGGATGAAGGGGGAACAGATAGACTGCTGTTTTTAAAGCCAGGTGTAGAACAAATATTCTTTCGGGGAACGATGCGGGTACGTTACAGCGATGATAATGGTGTGGAAAAGACGCGCTATGTCCATTTGGTACAGCGTCGGGGACAAACGGGTGAACCGTTGGTGATGCTGAAGATATTGGCGGGTGGGAAGCGAGAAGTACAGGTGGATTTTTTGTATCCTCCAGATTCTACACCGCCGCAGGTTTTGACGGTGAGAACGGAGGGGTGATTTTTTCACGCGGAGGCGCGGAGATTTTTAGTTAAAGTTGAGAAAAAGGGAGGAATGAGGTTATGGTTGCCAGTCCAGACAGAAATTATATGTCTCCCCAGGAATATCTAGAATGGGAAGAACGCCAAGAGATTAAATACGAATATATCAGTGGTGAAGTTTTTGCGATGACTGGGGGCACTATTCCTCACACCAGTATTGCTCTAAATTTAGCTTCAGCATTAAAAAGCCATTTGCGGGGAGGTTCTTGTCGCGCTTTTATGGCGGATGCGAAAGTAGGCGTAACCGAGAATGGGCCTTTTCATTATCCTGATGTTGTAGTCAGTTGTGATGAACGGGATAGACAAGCGATTAAATTTATTCAGTATCCATGTTTAATAGTCGAAGTTCTTTCCCCTAGTACGGAAGCTTACGATAGAGGCAAAAAATTTATGCAGTATCGGCATATTCAGACTTTACAAGAATATGTCCTCATCGATGCTGAAAAAATCAGTTTAGATTGCTTTCGTATAAATGACAAAGGGATTTGGGAATTACATCCTTATGAGGAAGGGGATGAAGTTCATTTAACTAGTGTTGATTTCCGCTTTCCAATTTCCTTGGTTTATGAGGATGTTCAATTATCAATTTAAATTTCACGCGGAGGCGCAGTGGCAGGATGGACTATGTTAATGGGTAATTTGTTTGTTTGGCGATCGCCCACATACTAGTATAAAATAATGCGCTAATAATTACTATCACTTCCAACTTTCGGTTAAAATAGCAACAATGTAGATATTAAAACAATGGCGGAAACTGGCAGAATCAGGGTTGCTAAAGATAAGGCTGAGTTGGTAAAGGATTTAACATCTTCAGATGGTGGAACAGGGCCTTTTAACACTTTTGCTGATGTGATTGTGTTTGCAGCAGCTTTGGGTGCAAAGCATAAAACACGTGTGCCTTTGGGAGAGATTTCTAAGAGGGAACCATCACCAATACCCCAAGAGCAGTTTATAGTCAGGGGATATAATACGGTAATAAATTTAATAGCAATTGCTGAAACTCAAGATATAAAAGTTTTATCTCTCGAAGAAGGAAACAATAACGAAAAACGTAATTATATTTTTGAAGAATATGCAAATGGTGGACTGGAAATTTTACAATCAGAAATCCGGG
The DNA here is from genome assembly GCF_014698035.1 of Desmonostoc muscorum FACHB-395. Lineage (GTDB taxonomy): Bacteria > Cyanobacteriota > Cyanobacteriia > Cyanobacteriales > Nostocaceae > Nostoc > Nostoc muscorum_A. The sequence continues at coordinate 80,803 of NZ_JACJSF010000016.1, read as the reverse complement.
GTGCAGTAGATTATTCTGAAAGGATTTTATTGATTCTCAGTCATGAAAGGTTTCCAGATAACTCCCAAGAAGAGGATTTTGATTTAACCAAATTTCTTTCATAAATTACTATTAATCCAGGCTTAATAATTACTAACTTACTGAGATAATACTTGTAATTTATATAAAGATGAAACAATGAGTAAAGCACAACAGCCAGCAAACCAGCGAAATTTAGTTTATTATTGTGAATGTTTCTCTAGTATTAAGGTATATAAAACTCAGAAAAAGGGCGATGCTCTTAATAAACCCATATTACTTTTATCTATAATTGACCTAATTACACAAGATTTAATCACAGATAATCATATCACCATATCAAATGAATTAATTGATACCTTCAAGAAGTATTGGGAAGTACTTGCTTCTAGTACTTTTAAGGGAAGTGATTTTGCTCTTCCTTTTTTTCATCTAAAAAATGATAATGGTAAATTTTGGCATCTCAAGTATAGTTCTGGATATGAAGGCGGTCGTCCGCAAACAATTCCCAAACTCAAGGAAGATGTTGACTATGCACATTTGGATGATGAACTATTTTATTTAATTCAAGATGAAATTTCTAGGGAAATATTAATTGATGCACTTGTTTCAGCTTGGCTGCCATCTGAAGATAATACGATTGAAAATTTTTTAACCATTAACCAAAATTTTCAAGATGTCCCCTTAAAAACAGCAAAAATCATTGAGTCTAGTAACTTAGATACTAATCCCAGATGGAAGTTAAAAAAAGAACTAGTTAGAAATGCTTTTTTCAGGAAAGCAATTGTAAATATTTATGATTACAAATGCGCTTTTTGTGGACTTAAAGTTACTAAATCTGTAATTCAAAACATCGTTGATGGCGCACATATCAAGCCATTTTCAAAATTCTATGATAGTAGAATTCATAATGGAATTGCTCTTTGCAAAAATCATCATTGGGCATTTGATAGGGGTTGGTTTGCTGTAGATGAACAATACAAAATCATAGTTAGCAATAATTTGGAAGAAGTATCTCCCCATGCTAAACCTATAAAAGATTTTAATGGTGAAACAATACTTCTACCAAATAAAGAGCAACACTTTCCCGAACTGGAAGCGCTGCAATGGCATCGCCAAAATATATTTCAAGCATAATTACAGGATAGGTGGAAGTCCTACAGCTTTCGGTTCAACAAACTTACCATCAAAACCTATAGTTTTATCTTCCACAGTTCTAGCATCCGCCAAAGCCTTACGAAGTTCAGCACGTTCCATCTGTTCCTGAATTCCACCCAGGATATAAACCAATAACTTCGCTGCCAAATCTCGTCCAGCAACCTGCACCCGCTTTTTATTTGGGTCATACAAAATCCCATACCAGAGAGATTGGGGATATTCCATACCACTAAAACCACCTTGCTGGTCAAACTTCCGCAGTTTCTTAAAAATATCTGCTAGGGAAAAACCTTTTTTAAAAACCAAAATTCCTAAAGCTTGCGCTAATGCAACTTGAGCAACTGGACGGAAAAGCATATTTCCTTCACCTCCATCTTTCTCAAAGCTGAAGCGTCGTAAAGCTGGTGTATCCTCGTGTTCTAAAATTTTATAACTAGAAAGACTAGCCAAAGAATCAAATAGCTTTTTAAATTCCTCAATTCCCTGCTCAATTTCTTCATCCTCTGGACGCATGGGAATTAAACCTTTCTCCAAGGGTTTCCAGTGAGGAAACTTATGAACTAAATATCGCTCAGACATATCTTGTAGAGCTTGCAAAGTCGTCAAAACTGTAGAATTGGAAGCCACTGTTGCACTATTCCAATTAACACGAGGATTGCGTTCTTGTCGTTGTTCTAATAGTGGATGTGTAACTGCAATTTTTCTAGCAACGATCGCAAAACCATCATCTTCATTCAACTGTGTTAATTGTCCTTTAGTCAATGGTGCAGCCATCAGGTTGACATGAACAAAAATTGATCTTACCCTGCGCCTCGCCTGGGTGCGAGTTTCCCCAGCCGCTACCGCACAGATGAACTCAATACCAATTTTCTCCTTGGGTAAATTTTGCAAGTAAGCAAGGTCTACTTGGTATTTTTCTATCAAATCATTTACTGTAATAAAACTGTCATCAGCACCTTTATCTTTTTTATAGCGCTGGAGTTTGCGAGTTTTAATTAACTCCATCAACCCCTGTACACCCATTAATCGGTGTTGACCATCTAAAGCATAAATAGTTACATCATCCTCAGAAATATTTAGCAGACCTACTTTAGCGTCTTTATCTAAGGGTATAAAATCAGTCGTAGACTTTGTGGCGCGTCCTTCACTATCCCACTCAGCAGCTTTGGGATTATCTACCCACGGTTGATTAATTACTACCAACACTGGCGGAAACTTGTGATTTTGTCTAGCCGCTAAATACTGGACTAGCGGTGCTTGACGTGACCAATCAAGGGGACGTTGTTGAATTTCATCAATACTATCTGCGTCAATCTCGATATTATCAGTCTCAGGATTGTACTTTTTCTGAAACAGAGGTAAGCCAGAGGCAAAGTGAACCCGACCTGCGAACCATTCCAGTGTAACAGAGCTAACATAAGCCTCAGTACCACCCATCTCGGTTTTTTGAACGAGAATCTGATCTTTTCTCCCTAAAAACTTCTCTAGGAGTAAAGCTAGTACCTGTTTTTCCTTATTTTCTCGTTCCAGGTATTCTCTAGCGATGTCAGCCGTTGGCTCAGATGCACTATCTTTCATGTTAAATTTTAAAAACAGAATAGGATTATGTAGTTTAATTATCCAAAAATTTGGATATTAGTAGTAAAGTTTTTAAAAACTTTTATTCAACCCAGGTCGCTGGGTTTTGTCTGTGTAGACGCGAATTCTATTCGCCCGAATATTACGCCAGTGTTTCCAGAGAGAAGGAGAAATGACTACAGCACAACAAGCAGAAAATAAAGGTCAGCAAACACGTACTGTAGCAGAGTTAGTGGACTACATCCAAGCTCTCACCATTGAAATTCAAGAATTGTATTGTTTAGATGAGATCCCTTGGGTGGTAGGCTATTCGGGTGGAAAAGACAGTACTGCTACCTTACAGCTTATCTGGAATGCGATCGCGGCACTACCAGTTGAAAAGCGAAAAAAGACTATTCATGTTATTACAACTGATACGCTGGTAGAAAATCCTGTGGTCTCTGTTTGGGTACGTAACTCTTTAGAACAGATGAAAGTTGCTGCTAAAGAGCAAGAAATGCCAATTGAACCCCATTTGCTTTATCCTGCAATTAAGGATACCTTTTGGGTAAACTTAATTGGGAAAGGCTACCCAGCGCCACGAAACAGATTTAGATGGTGTACTGAACGCCTTAAAATTCAACCATCTGACAGCTTTATCCGTGCAGTTATTAGGTCTAATGGTGAAGTAATTCTTGTCTTAGGTACACGCAAGGCTGAAAGTACAAAACGTGCTGCTACGATGGCTAAACATAGAGAATCGCGGGTACGTGATCACATAAATACTAATCCCAATAGACCTAACTCATTGATTTATCTTCCTATTGAAGATTGGCGTACTGATGAAGTTTGGATTTACTTAAATCAGTGGCAAAATTCTTGGGGATATAGTAACAAAGACTTATTCATTATGTATCGAGGTGCAACAGCCGATAATGAATGTCCACTAGTTGTTGATACTTCTACTCCTAGCTGTGGTGATTCACGATTTGGCTGCTGGGTTTGCACAATAGTTAGTAAGGATAAATCAATGGAGGCAATGATCCAAAATGATGAAGAGAAAGAATGGATGCAGCCTCTATTGGATATCCGTAACGAACTAGATATTAAAGATGACTGGGACAAGAGAGATTTTAGAAGAATTTGGGGAGATGTCCAACTATTTGAGCGCAATAAAGATGGGGAAACAACTGTTGTACCAATCCCTGGCCCCTATACTAAATATTGGCGGGAACATTGGCTCAGACGATTATTAGAAGCGCAAACAAAAACCCGTCGTACAGCGCCAGAAAGTATGCGCGATATCACCCTAATTACTCTCGAAGAAATGAGCGAAATTCGTCGCATTTGGCTAGAAGAAAAACACGAATTTGATGATAGCTTACCCCGGATTTATCAAGAAGTGACAGGCGAAGAATTTCAAGACCCCCGTCCTGGTGCAGACTATAGCCTAATAGGTCGTGATGAATGGATAGTATTAGAAGAAATCTGTGAAGGTGACGCGATGCACTTGGAACTCATGGCGAAATTGTTAGACACAGAACGCCAGTATCGCAAAAAAACTCGTCGTGTGGGGATATACGACACCCTAGAAAAATGTTTTAATACGAGTTCCCGTTCTCCAGAAGATGCGATTAAAAATGCTCGTTTGAAACGCGAGTTAAGCGAAGCAGTTAGTCAAGGTGATGTTGCCAAAGTCAAACAGATGACTTTGGGCGATGTTGCAGCAATCAATGAAGTCGATGAAGGTAAAAGTGACAGTGATGAAGAGGTAACTTGGGCAAGTATGAAATTTAAAAAGAAAGATTCATAAGAATAATAGAATACCGGGCGAATACCGGATGAATACCGGGCGATTGGAAATCGCGGCTACACAGACGAAACCCACCTTCGTGGGTTGAAGAAAATGAGAGCAAGTTTTACACAATTGTATTTGCATTATGTTTGGGCAACCTGGGATAGATTGCCCCTAATTACGCCTGATATTCAGAAGGAAGTTTACGGGGCAATTATTCGAGAATCTGAACAGTTAAAATGTACCGTAATTGCAATTGGCGGTATTGAAGATCATGTCCATCTGCTAACGGGTTTTCCACCAACCATCAGTATCTCTGAATTGGTTAAACAAATTAAGGGAAGTTCGTCCCATTTCATCACCCACGAAATCAAGCCAGGTGAGTTTTTTAAATGGCAAGGTAGCTATGGAGCTTTTACAGTGAGTCATGATGCCATTGATAATATAGCCAATTACATCAGAAACCAAGCTACCCACCATAGCCAAAAATCAATCATCCCCACCTGGGAACTAACTCCAAAATAACCCAAAAATTATGTATGAATTTAGTCCACGCAGGTGGACTTTGCCTGTGTAGCCGCGAATTCCATTCACCCGGTATCTTATAAACTCCGCTCGGTATCTTAATAAACTTTGCCTGTGTAACTGTGAATCATATTCGCCCAATATCTCTTTTCCTACTATTTAATAATCTTAAAAATCAATGATATTTCTTGAACTCGTTTTACAAAACTTTGGCCCCTACAGTGGTAAACAGGTAATCAATCTTAACCCAAAAATTGATGAGGGAAACTCACACCCAATCATCCTATTAGGTGGTATGAATGGCGGTGGAAAAACCACGCTTATGGATGCCATTCGTCTCGCCCTTTATGGCGCTCGTGCCCAATGTTCTACCCGTGGTAATTTAAGTTATAGTGATTTTCTCAATCAATGCGTTAACAATAAAATTGATCCAGTTGCAGACACCCGGATTGAATTACTTTTTGAACATATTGAAAACGATAAACCAATAAAATACCGTGTTGTCCGTAGTTGGACAAAAAATCCTAAAGACGGTAAAGATACATTAGGTATTTTAGGTGACAGTGATACCTGGCCTGATGCTTTAGTTAATATTTGGGATGAATATATTGAAAATCTTTTGCCATTAGGGATTTCTAACTTATTTCTCTTTGATGGTGAACAAGTTAAAGAACTCGCAGAACAAGAAACACCACCACCAGTTGTAGTAGACGCAATACGCGGACTTTTAGGGCTAGAGTTAGCAGATCGTTTAGCAATTGATTTAGATATCTTAGTTAACCGTAAACTTAAAGAAGTTGGTAATAGTAAGGATTTAGCAAACCTAGAGGAAATTGAAACTAGGTTAACCCAACAGCAAGAAGATTATCAAATAACAGGAGAGAAATTAGAAACTCTCAAAAATCAGGTAGAAGAGTTAGAACAAAAGCAGCAAGAAGCCTTTGATAAATTCATTTCTGAAGGTGGAAAGATTGCAGCAGAACGCAATCAACTAGAACTACAACAGGATACAAAAACTGCGGAAATTGAACAAGTACGTCAGTCAATGTGTGAATTAGCGGCTGATGTTTTACCTCTGGCATTAATTCCCAATTTGCTTACTCAGGCGCAAGCACAGGGAGAAAAAGAATTTCGCCATCAACAGGTACAGATTTCTAAAGATTTGTTAATTGAGCGAGATCAGCGCTTACTTACTTGGCTAAATCAAGTAGAAATTTCTCCGATACAAGTTGAAAAAATCCAATCATTTTTGATCCAAGATGTAGATAGTTTATATGCAAAGACTATCCAGATAGAAGCACCTTGGCTATTAGCCGATGATGAAACTTTAAGTCAGCTAGATAATCTTATATATCACTTACAAAATTCTAAACTTTCTGCAAAAGAGAAATTAGCTATTATCAAAAATAAAGAAGAGGAAATTCATACTCTCGAAAGGCAAGTGCAAACAGCAGCAGCACCAGAAGATTATACAAAGCTGCGTCAAGCACTAGAAGCTGCACAAAATCAAGTTGTTGAAGCTAAAGCAAATTACGAAACAATCCGCCGCCGTTTAGCTGAATTAGAAACTATTATTGCCAAGTCAAAAAGAGAATTAAGTGATTATACTGTAGAAAATATTAAACATAAAAATAGCGAACATATTATTACCTCAGCAGCGAAAGTTCAAAACACACTCAAGATTTTTCGTGAAAAATTAACTCTGCGAAAACTCAATAAATTAGAGGAGGAAGTTAAAAATTGCTTCCTTTATCTTCTCCACAAATCAGACTTAGTGCATCGCATCACCATTGATACTAAGACTTTCAGCCTTTTGCTTTACGATTTAAATGGTAAACCTGTCCCTAAACATCGTTTATCAGCAGGCGAAAAACAACTACTTGCGATCGCATTCCTCTGGGGTTTAGCCAAAGTCTCTGGACACCGCCTACCAGTAGCAATCGATACGCCACTAGGTAGACTAGACTCCTCTCACCGCAGTAACTTAGTTGAACGTTACTTTCCATCAGCCAGCCATCAAGTGATTTTGTTATCTACAGATACCGAGATTGGCAAAAAAGAAGTTGAAACACTGCGAGAAAACGAAGCGATCGCTCGTGAATATCTGCTTAAATATGACTCCACTACCCGCCAAACAACCATACAACCAGGATATTTTTGGTAGTAGATATATTTCTGACTCCAAGATGCTTGAAGTTGAAACTGCGGTTCGCTACTGTTTGGGTTTATAAACAAAAATTACCTCAATTTTTAGGAAGATTATGGAATCCCCAATCGAAAGAATAAAACTCTCTCAAACAGCTAAAGACCAACTTACCAAACTTAAGCGCAGCACTAAAATCGACCAATGGAATATCCTATGCCGTTGGGCATTTTGTCGTTCCCTCGCAGAATCAACCACACCCTCCCCCGTCCCAATCCCCCAGGATAGCAACGTCGAAATGAGTTGGCGCGTCTTTGGTGGCGAAATGTCTGATATACTCCTTCTCGCCCTTAAGCAACGCTGTCACAACGACGGTTATCCCACCGATAAAGAAACCCTTGCCACCCAATTCCGCTTACATTTACATCGAGGAATTGGTTACTTAGCAGGCGATCCAAATATCAAGAAAATTGAAGATTTAATTGAACTAGCGGTTAAAAATTGAAAGGATATTAGTTGACTGTTAACTGTTCACCGTTAACTGACAACTAATATTATGCCTGAAGCGCTAGAAATTGAGCGTCATAGAGCTGCGATCGCTCGCATTGATATATCTCGCCCTGTACGATTGGCTATAGAAGGCTCAATCCTCAATCAAGACACCACTTTTTTTGACTACGGCTGCGGCTACGGTGGTGATGTCCAGCGAGTAAAAAACTTAGGCTATACCAGCACAGGCTGGGACCCTTACTACTATCCCGATGTCCCACGCACCCCCGCCGATGTAGTCAACTTGGGTTATGTCCTTAACGTCATTGAAGACTCAGAAGAACGCCGTCAAAGCCTGATCCAAGCTTGGGAACTCACTGGAAAAGTTTTAATTGTCGCGGCTCAAATCCTGATTAACGCTCCCAGTAAAACCCAACTTGCTTACAATGATGGCATTGTGACGCGCCGCAATACTTTTCAGAAATATTACGAACAACAAGAACTCAAAACTTATATTGATGAAGTCCTAAATGTCGATGCAGTACCGATCGCACTAGGCGTATACTTTGTTTTTCGAGATGAAGCCCAAAAAGAAAGCTACAAAGCTATCCGCTTCTTTTCTACAACCTCTACACCGCGAGTCCGTATCCCCATCAAGCGGTTTGAAGACTATCAAGAACAGCTGCAACCACTCATGGCTTTTTTTACCAAACGCGGTAGACTACCCGTCAAAGGCGAATTGGAAAATGAACAGGAATTACTGAGCGAATTTGGTAACTTTCGCCGCGCCTTTGGTGTAGTTTTGCAAGCTACTGATGAGGCTGAATGGGATGCGATCGCTTACCGTCGTTCTCTGGATATCCAAGTTTATCTTGCCCTGACTCACTTTGATAAACGTCCGGCATGGCAAAAACTAGCCCCAGAAATGCGTCACGATATCAAAGCCTTTTTTAGTAGCTATGAGGAAGCTTGTCAAGTAGCCGACCAAAAGCTTTTCAGTTTAGGTAAACCTGGAGTGATTAAAACTGCGTGTGAAAAAAGCAAAATTGGTAAACATACACGTGGTGCGCTTTATGTCCATGTTTCCGCATTAGCAGCACTTGATCCCGTACTACGAATTTGTGAAGGTTGCGCTAGTCGTACCATTGGGCGTATCGATGAAGCCACATTAATTAAATATCACACTGATAAGCCGCAAATATCCTATCTGTCTTACCCCGAATTCGACACTGATCCCCACCCGGCGTTAAAAGCCAGTATAGGTATTGATTTAAAAACCCTCTTCGTCACTCATCGAGACTATGCAACTAGGGACAATCCACCGATTTTGCACCGCAAGGAAACATTTGTTACCAGTAACTATCCACGCTACCAAGAATTTGCTAAACTCACCCAACAAGAACAGGAATTAGGGCTGCTTAACCAAAAAAGCGACATTGGTACGCGTGAAGGTTGGGAGAAATGCCTTGCCACACACAGAGTAGAAATCAGGGGGCATCAGGTTTATCCAATTCAAGAAAGTTAATAAAACGCTGACACTATAAGGTTATCCTGAATTTGTATTTAACCCAAGTAAATCTTGGTAGTTTGTCATGTTTGCAGGAAATAATACAGCAGCTATGGCAGGTTTCAATACCCGATCGGGATTAATAATGAACTGCTGCCGCTTCGATAATTCAAACCTTTATAGGTACTAATTACATGATATACGTTTACATTTCCTCGTTGGATTTTATTGATATTTCCTCAAAAGAGGCAAAAAATTGAACCTATGAGGAAAATTAAATCGCTACTGGGAGTTTTCGGTAGTCGCAAGATGGCGGCTTTATTATTTTTAGGTTTTTCATCGGGTTTACCGTTATTGTTAATCGGTAATACCTTAAAGGCTTGGATGACCGTAGAGAAGGTAGATTTAGCCGCTATTGGTTGGTTTAGCCTTGCGAGTTTGCCTTATTCCTTAAAATTTTTGTGGTCGCCATTGGTAGACAGGTTCACCTTACCAATTTTGGGACGACGACGGGGTTGGTTAATTTTGACGCAGATTGCTTTGATTGTAGCGATCGCATTCATGGCTTTCCAACAACCCAAACAAGCATTACAACTACTAGCAATCAACGCCATAGTCATTGCCTTTATCAGTGCAACTCAAGATATTGCCGTTGATGCCTACCGTACCGACGTTTTAGAAAAGCTAGAAATGGGGGCTGGTGCAGCAGTTTTTATCTTAGGTTATCGAATTGCCCTGTTAGTCGCAGGTGCTTTAGCCTTGATACTTGCTGACAAACTACCTTGGTCATCGGTTTACTTGTTTATGGCAGGGACGATGGTAATTGGTATTTTTGCCACCTTGTTCGCACCGGAACCCAAGGAAATTAGCCCTCCAGATTCTCTCGTTGATGCTGTCATCTTGCCCTTTGGGGAATTTTTTCAGCGTCAAGGGATTATCAAAGCAATTCTCATGCTTGCATTCATTACCTTATACAAGCTAGGTGATGCTTTGTTGAGCAATATGACCACGCCTTTTTTGCTGCAAACTGGTTTTACCAAAACCGACATTGGGGCAATTCAAGTGGGGATGGGGTTAATTGCCACGATTGTAGGTGCTTTAGCAGGTGGTTCAATTTTGAGTGCTATTGGCATCAATCGATCGCTTTGGGTTTTTGGTATTCTACAAGCAGTAAGTAATTTAGCTTACTTTTTTCTAGCATACATCGGTAAAAACTACCAAGCTATGGTACTTGCCATCAACGTAGAACAATTTTGTGGTGGATTGGGGACAGCAGCCTTTGTTGCCTTTTTGATGAGTCTTTGTAACCAGAGGTTTTCCGCAACCCAATATGCTTTGTTATCTAGCTTAATGGCTGTCAGCCGCGATATTCTGTCGGCCCCTGGAGGCGCGATCGCTCAAAGTACGGGTTGGCCTGTATTTTTCTTAATTACCATCGCCGCCGCCGTACCAGGACTACTGCTATTACCAGTATTTGCCCCCTGGAACCCTCAGCCAGTGGCAGTATCCAGACCAGGACTTGAGGACGAAGAAGAGGATATATGGGGAATCAAGTAGTTATTGCTGTCGGTACATTCATCCTCTTACTTACTGGTTTATTACTTGGCTATGTTCTCTCGCAGTTAGTTCTAGGATTTCTAGCATTTAACCTCTTAACTTTTTTCGGAACACTCAGCCTAATTTTAATTTTTGGGACACTTTATTACGTTTTATTTTGGCAGTTACGAAGAGATCAGTCCCGACCATCAACTATAAATCAAGGAATACCAAACCAGGTAGACGATGGTGTATCTGATAGCTATCTAAAAAACAGACTGATCGCTAAATTATCTGGTGACACTGCCGCAGCCGAACGGTTAATTGAACAGGCAAAGGAAACTTATCCTGGGATGCCGGAAAATTGGTATTGCGAAAGAGTGCTTGATGACTTAGAACGCAGCTAATAGTGCTGCGGGAGCAGGAGCAGGGAGCAGGGAGCAGGGGGACAAGGGGACAAGGAGAATAATTATACTCAATTCCTAATTCCCCATTCCCCATTTCCATATACAGAAAATTGCTAAAATAAAGAATACTTCATAAATCTTCAGCTAAGTTCTCGTAAGAGTTCCTAGCCCTCTTTGTAATTAAAATATGGCTATTTTTCGTCAATACATCGCTCCACTGCTTGTAGTTTTGGTATTTGTCTTTGCCCTAGTCGCAGTTAGCGCCCGCATATTTTTACCTTCTGATATGGCAGCACCCGCACCAATTGAAGAGGTTGGGGTAAGTTCTCAACCCACTCCCGCTAATTTGCCACCAGCAATCCAAAACTCAGCTAGTTAACTCAATAAACGCCAGAAGTGTCTGAGCAACTAATACCGGGGTATATTATTCGCCGTGGTTCCTTATTGGAGCGATCGCTACTGCTTAAGTTCATGCACCGAACTTACCAGGATCTCTTTCCCAATGAGGATTTTTCTCACCTAGAGCAAACAGTTAAGCAATACTTTTCTAGCGATACGCCCTTGTGGTGGGTAGAAGAGGATGGGGAGCAGGGGAGCAGGGGAGCAGGGGAGCAGGGGAGCAATAACAAATCTCTCTCCTCTGCCCCTCTGCCCCTCTGCCCCTCTGCCCCCCATCCCCCCATCGCTTGCCTTTGGGTGGGTAATGCCATAGATCAAGTGCAGGGTAATCGCCATACTCACATCTTTATCCTCTACGTTGTACCAGAACATCGGCGGCGAGGTATTGGTACAGCCTTGATGCAATATGTAGAAAATTGGGCTATTCAAAGAGGCGATCGCCAGATTGGATTACAAGTGTTTCAATCAAACAAACCCGCATTAAATCTTTACAATCAGTTAGGTTATCAAACCCAATCCCTGTGGATGGTAAAATTCCTGAGTGCAGAAAAATAAAATAGAGGATAGCCGTAATATACTTTAGTGTTTGAGTATGTAGCGGTTCTCGTTTGGATAAAATTCGACGAGGGCAAAAGAAAGTGTATAATTACGCAACTTATAAAGTTTTAACTTATTGGCACGGGGGATTATGTGTTAATCCCTTTTCGGGATTGAAATGAAATTATGTATGACGAAGACGATCTAAGCCTACTCGATATTGAGGAGGAACTAGAAAGCCCCCTAGATAAAATAGAGCCATTAACTGACGATTCAGTTGTGGTGAAGCCCGATCCTGAAGTAATGCTAGCCCTCCTGGAAAATCCCCAGCCCCAGCAAAGAATGCTAGCGGCGCGTGCTTTTTGTGATATAGAAGATGCGCGTGCTACCCCCCATCTGATTCGCCTGTTAACTGATATTTGTCCCTTAGTCCGGGTCAGCGCATCTTATGCTCTCGGACGCAATCCCAGTTCAGAAGCAGTGGCTCCATTAATTGCTCAACTAAACAGTGATTGGAATGGCTACGTGCGTAAAGGCGTTGTTTGGGCTTTAGGAAACTGTCGCGATCGCCGTTCTTTACCGCCCCTAGCAGATGCCTTAAGAACTGACATTTCCGCAGTGCGTTTGTGGGCTGCTAGCGCCTTAGCACAGATGGCAGAGGTTGGTTATGAAGCAGTTATAGGGGCAATTCCACCATTAATTGAAGCCTTAGTCAAAGATCCCGTGGCAGCAGTGCGGAGCAACAGTGCTTGGGCAATTGGTCAATTGTGCCGCGAACTACCTTCTAATGTAGTTTATGCCACAGCGATCGATGCTCTAATTCAAGCCTTTGCCGAGGATCAAGATTTGGGAGTCCGAGAAGATGCGAAAGCTTCACTGTTAGGAGTGGGTGATCCACGTGGCTTACAGCTGATTGAAACCTTGGAACAAGAAGGATGGTTTTGATTGGGCAAAACAATTCTGAGTGCTGAGTTAGGAGTTTTCTTTTGTCCCCTTGTCCCCTGCTCCCCCATTCCTTACTGTCCTTCAGCTACAGATTTGACCAAATTTAAGTCATAAGGGCGCTCAGTATCATCTTCGCCCAAATATTCACCATTTTGAATTTCCAGAATGACTAGCGGTATGTGTCCAGGATTTTCTACCTTATGTAGGGTTGCTGCGGGAACATAAGTTGATTCGTTTCGATTCAGTAATATTTCCGCATCGCCACAAGTAACCTTAGCTACGCCGGAAACTACAACCCAATGCTCATTACGGTGGTAATGAATTTGTGGTTTAATGCCGTGTCTGGGCTTGATTTCAACACGGCTAATTCTATAGGTATCTCCCTCTTCGATCACCTCCACCTCACCCCAGTATCGTGTGCCTGAATGTGGAGGCAATTCGTTGGTATTTGACTGAGTATTATTTTCGTTGGGAGTCATAATGAATTTCTCAACCAGATAAGTATTAGTATTTTTCTGTAATTTATCAGTAAACGGGATAAACCTGGATAGGGATATACAGTAACAACTGCTGTAACTTTACTCTAGGGAATTATTCATCCCCCCGTATACTGAATCCGATAAATCCGATTATTAGCTTCTTCTGTTAGCAGTAAACTGCCATCTGGCAGCACTAGTAAACCTACAGGTCGTCCCCAAGTGGTTGGTACAGAAGGATTTAGTAAAAAGCCTGTGAGAAAATCTTCGTAGTAGCCAAGCGATCGCCCCTTAGCATCGAAGGGAACAAATACAATTTTATAACCAGTGCCGCGATCGCGGTTCCAAGAACCACGAAAAGCAACAAAAGCACCATTTTGGTATTTTTCTGGAAATGTTTTCCCATCATAAAACTGCAAACCCAATGCTGCTGAATGCGCTTGGAATAGGACATCTGGCGTTTGAGTACGGGCTGCTAATTCGGGGCGTTTACTTTTGCCATCCGTTTTTTGACGCGGATCAAGGTTGTTTGGTGTCAGATAAGCATAAGGCCAGCCATAAAATGCCCCCTGTTTAACCCGTGTCAAATAGTCTGGAACCAAGTCATCACCGATTCCATCGCGTTCATTAATACTGGCGTAAAGTTCCTTAGTTACAGGATGAAAATCTAAACCAACAGGGTTACGCAAGCCGGAAGCGAAAGTTTGTTGCTGGGAACCATCTAAATTCATTACCTGTATTGAAGCCCGTGGTAGGGGTTCTTCATCTACATTGGTTCCTGAACCAACTGAAACATATAATTTATTGCGATCGGGTGAGACAACGACATTGCGCGTCCAATGATTGTTATAACCTTGAGCGGGCAAGTCGGCGATTTTTTCCCCTTTACCTGTAATCTTGTTTTGACCTTGAGTATAGGGAAAACGCACCACCGCATCTGTATTCCCCAGAAAAAAGGAATTATCTACAAAAGCCATTCCAAAGGGTCTATTGAGTCCGTTGTCACTACTAGCAAAGGTTTCTCGAACATCGGCTACGCCATCACTGTTGCTGTCACGTAACAAACGAATGCGGTTTTGCCCGGTTTCAGTCACCAGAACATCACCACTGGGAGTTAAAGCTAGCCAACGTGGGGCATCTAAACCTTCGGCAAAAACGTTAACTGTAAAGCCTTGTGGTACGCGCAGCACTGGATTTTGCGGAATGGGTACAACTTCCGGCCTCTTGGAAGCACTTTCTGTTGCAAACGGTGCTGGTAAATTTTTCAGATTTATCCGAATGGGTGTAGGCGAAAGTGCTTCAGTGCGGACAATATTTTTTGGCTGTGTAGGATTCTGTGTCGGTTGGGCAGAAGGTACAGATTCTTGTGGTGTGGGATTATCTGATGAAGCGCGAGTCTGGTTACACGCTGCTGTCAAGGTTAGTAACAAAACTGGCAGCAAGAAACGCGCAGAGACTTTCATGGCGGTAGACACTATGACACAATTTTCTTACTTTAGACTTGAGACTTAATAATTGTCACCAGTCTAAAGTCCGATTTTTCTTACTTAGTAAAACTATCAGAATATTAAAGACTAGGAAAATAATTCCCAATTCCCCCTTCCCAATGCCCAATGCCCAATTCCCAATCTTTATGCATATAAGCATTTGTTAGTCAATAAAAAATTTTCAAACTCTGCTGCTGGTAATGGACGACTAAATAGAAAACCTTGCATAGAATTACAGTTTTGTTGACGCAAAAAAGCAAGTTCTGTTTCCGTCTCTACACCTTCAGCAATTACATTTAGATTGAGATTGTGACCCATTTGAATTAATGCTTTAGTAATTGCTGATTTTTGGGGATCATTAGCAACATTATGGATAAAATAACGGTCGATTTTTAATGTATTAATTGGTAAGTTTTTAAGATAGATTAGAGAAGAATAGCCTGTACCAAAATCATCGATCGCAATTTTGATACCCAAGGATTGCAATTTGCTCATAGTAGCGATCGCACTATTTACGTCTTGCATAATCATACTTTCAGTTAGTTCTAGCTCTAAGTCATTTGGTTCCAAATTATTAATAGTTATAAAATTGACTATTTTTTTAATAAAATCTGGTTGATTAAATTCAATTACTGACAGATTGACAGCAACAATCAAGGAATTAATTCCGGCATCACGCCAGATTTTTATTTGTTTACATACACTTTTTAATACCCATTTACCGATTGGGACAATTAAACCCGTAGACTCTGCTAACGGGATAAATTCTGTTGGGTAAACTATCCCCAATTCTGGGCTTTGCCAGCGCAATAAACTTTCAGCAGCTACTATTTTCCCAGAAGCAATATCGACTATTGGTTGATAATAAATTTCAAATTCTTGAAATTTATGTTGTTTGATAGCTCGGTGCAAGCAAATTTCTAACAACTGCATTTTAGGAGACAAGTTGTTAATTGTAGTCTGAGTAGATAAATATCTTTTTAAAGTAGCGTGCTTTTCCAACCGATTCATGATGGCACTTAATAACTCAGCCCGACTAAAGGGCTTAGTTATATAGTCATCTGCCCCCATATCCATACCTTGACGAAAGTCAGATTTGGCAGATTTGGCAGTGAGAAAAATGAAGGGAATTGTTGCCGTTGATGGATCTTGGCGTAACGCGCTTAGAACGCCATAACCATCAATTTCTGGCATCATCATATCACAGAGAATTAAGTCAGGAACTTCACAGATAGCCAAATGCACGCCGATCCTACCATTAGCGGCAGCAATGGTTTCAAAATCCTCAGCTTCTAGCAAATCTAAAATATTTTCACGGACTGCTTCCTCATCTTCTATTATTAAAATTTTGGGCATAAGTTACCTCAATTTATTTTTTATTATTTAATGATATAATCACAGTAAACTTTGTACCAAATTCCGATGTACTTGTGACAAAGATTTTATGTTTGTAGATAGCTATAGTTTTTTTTACGATTAACATTTATAATCGAATAGAAATGGCTAGTCCAAAAGCCAGAATATTTAACTGTTTTCCACACTTGATAACCCGTGATAGCGAAAACATTTTTGTTCATAAATTTACTAGCAAAATCTTCCCAATTCTTGCAGATGTAAGTTTCTGCTGGGCTGGAGAAGAATAAATATTGCAAATGTTGAAAATTTTCAAGTAGCGTCCACCATATTTCCCAATATGAACGCCTAACTAAATCTTGTAGTTGTAGCTTGCTAAAGTTGAGTGCTGTTTGGTTCGCTTTTAGCACGATGCTTTCTGCTATTAGCAATCCTATAAACTGGAAAGTGGCGTTGAAGATAGTGCGAAATCGTCTTTCACCCTCACGCAATGCTACTTTTGCTACATGGGAGGTACTATTCACAGAAACTCCAATGAGGTGATTCGATTTGTCGTGTCTGTCAGTACTATAGCGCGTGCTAGTGACCATTTGTACTTGGGTAATTGTCTCTTAACGAGAATTTGATATCCTACCTCAAATGAACTAAGACTGGTGTCAATACTTGTCGGGTTTTGGGGAAAACGGGAAGGTTAAAGGGGAAAGGAAAAACCTTTAACCTTTACCCTTTAACCTTTTCCCAAACCCAGTTTCGAGTTAAAATGCTTAACTGAGCAGTATTGATACTGGTGTTACCTCTAGTTTTATATATCAAAAAATAGTTATCTAAAGCTGCTTATATTTAAGTATTCTCCAATATTTTGGCCCTAAATAAATAGGAATATTTAGGATATAAACACAGCAAAAATTGTGTTAAGAATTACAAAGTGGCTTATATCCTGGTAGTTCTGAATTGGGAAGATACAAAGAAGAAACTTGTTCAATGATTCTCCCTTGTCCCTTTTATCTCCCCCTACTCCCCTGCCTCTCAATACTTTTCGGTGAAGGGGGAAAGGGGAAATGGAAAGGGTTTAAATTTGCCTTTACTCCTTACCCTTTAAGCTTTCCCAAGACCAAAAGAGAGATTGTTGGGTTTATCCGAAAAGTATTGCCATGCCTCTTCACTAGGGATGCAACTGCACCCGCCGTTCGCCGTAACGCAATAGTCTTTCTATAGTTACAAGCCGATTTTCCCAAACTTTGACTTGATAGGAATTCGACTTAATTTCTTGGCTCATCAATACTCGAAATTGAGACTGGAATCGAGTTAGGGAGGCTTTTGCCACCAGTAAATTACCAGGAGAAGGGGAAGCAGCAAGCTGATTTAAAGCACTGCGTAAAACTTCTGCCTGGTTGTTAAAATCTGATATTGTCTGGGCAGGTCTTTCTGGTGGGTCATTTTGGAAAACAAACTTCCATTCCCGTTGCAGCGCGGTGTAACGGATGGCGGCAGTTTGAAAAGGTTGGCGGTGGGGAATCGGTTCACTTTTTGTAGATTGAACTCTGCCTTGGGTACTAATAAAAAGTTTTTGTAGATCGTTATTAAAATTCTCTGCGGCAAAGAGTGCGTAACCACTGACTGGCAAGTCTCTTACTAACTGGAGTTGATCGAACGTCCCGATTGTTGGTAAAGAAAGTAAGCGAATTCCTGGCACTAACAATGTAGCTCCCAATTGTTTAGAGGCGATCCAGGGTTGGGCTAGTCGTTGAAAGCGAGAAGTATCTAGAGCATAAGTCATGGGAACGATTAAATCTACATCTCCCCGCCTTGCCCAAGTTTCCCAGTTTTGTTGAATTTTCTGAATCCGCTCTTGTTCTGGCAAAGGGAATACTGCAACCGACAAAATCAAATTCGGTCGTTTTTGTCGCAACTGCTCTGAAACTTTCGCAACAAAGCTATCAACTTGCTCAGTACGAAATGTTGTCCACTTTTGCCATAGTTCTAGTTGGCTGGGAGAAATATTTATCGGATCTACACTAGTAAGTTGCTGAAACTGCGCTCTTGCAGCTTTGCCATAGCCATAAATTCGACCTGCTGATGGGTCTTGAAAGGGGTAGCGAATGTAGTCTAGTTGTAGACCATCCACATCATAACGAGTAACGATTTCCTCGTACAGCTTGAGTAAGTATTGCCGCACTTCGGGGTTGGCTGGGTCAAAGAATGGCTTAGTCTGACCAACGGGAATCATGTTGCCAAGATTATCGTAGTTTGCCCAATCGGGATGAGCCGCCAGTACTGGCCCTGGATAATTTGGACTAACGTTGATAATCTCATTGTGCCGTTGATTACCAGCAGCAAAAGTCCAAACCCAAGCGTGTAATTCCATGTCGCGCTCATGGGCTAATTTCACCGCATCTTTCAGTGGGTCCCACCCACGAATTAAGGGGTTTTGCTCTTTTGCAACTTGGCTGGGATAAATGGTATAGCCCGCATTAACAGTTTCAAAGAAGACAGTATTAATTCCAGTTTGGGCCAGGCGATCAAAAATCTGGGCTAGTCCCGCCTTGCTACCAGCACGAACAATCGTCCCCCGATCTAACCAAACTGCCCGAATTTCTGGTTGAGCCAACCTCCGATCAACTGGGAACTGCTGCCACAAAATTGTCTTTGCCGCCAGCCACTGTTGACGAGCTAGGGCATAGTTTTTTTGGGCAATCAATTGGGGTAAGTTTTTGGCAATTACCCTGACTTGTGCCAAGGCTTGGTCTTTGCTTGTGGCTAGCCCCCCCAATTTAGTTGAGGCTAGTTGTATTGGCTGCTCCTTGACAGATTGGGAGTTGTAGGTTTCCAGATGCCTAGAGGACTGTTTTCCCTCAGATATGCCAACGCCTTCCTTAACTGCATCGGCTGACACCGCTAAATGAGCGCTTTCCACCCGGCCAATGAGATTTTCTAGCTCTTGCTGGAGAGCGATCGCTTGATTGTTGTCAATCGGCTCATTGGAGTTGGGTGCAACATCTAGACGCACCGCCTGTTCCAGCTGATCAATGGCCTCTTGGGAACTTGGTGGTTTAACTATAGGAAGCGCTCTCGGTATGGGAGCAGTAGCAGTTTTAGAAGGAGGAGATGAGGGAGATGAACTACTCGTCTGTCCCTCTGCCCCTCTACTCCCCTGCTCCCCTGCTCCCCTGCTCCCCTGCTCCCCTACCCCCTGCCCCCTCGGTGCAGCCGCTACTGTTGTAGAGCAGTTTGGGGAACCTCCCACTATTTTTTTCATCCGATTCGATGGTGCTAGCGCTGTCAAATAATGATTGATAGAAGCTTTTAACCAGGCATTATCTAATTCGGCGGCTGAGGCTGTATCTGTTCCCCAGCGCCAGCCCAAAAAGGTGGTACGCTCAGTTGTCACTACTGCGGCTGGATTATCTTTGGAATTCCAAACAGCAGGAGATTCAGTGCCCATATCATTAGGAATCACAACGCCGCCGCGGATTTTGCCAAAGAGTTCAGTTTGATTTGCCCATTCTGGAATCTTGGTTTTTGTGGGCTTGATCTGTTCTATTTCACTGAGGCTGAATCCCCAATAACCTCCCAAGAGCGATCGCAATAACTGCCGTACTCCTGGCGATGACAAACTACCTATGGGGCCGCTAGCAATCAAGCGCCCTCCCTTACTCATCCATTCTTCAAGAGCGATCGCTTGGGTTGGTGTTAATGTCTCGACATTTGGCAAAAATAATACCCGGCGATCGCCCCAATCTGCACCACTCTTGACATCTGTTAGTGGAATTACACAATATTTCACCCCGATTGTCTGCAAGCGATCAGTTATCCCTGTCCATTGATTCGCATTTTCTTGGCTATGCACTACGCTCAATACAGGTTCTTCAGTCGCTGCCGTGACTGGCAAAATACTATAACTATTTAAAATTAAAAAGTTAAAACTTAAAATGAAGAATCCGGCTTTCTTTATGTGAGAATTTGCCTTTTCATGAAACTCTTTCCGATTCTTCACTACTGGCTCCTCAGTGGATTAATTATTAGGCATTACTTCTTATTTATCATCTAGCATAACAATAAATTACCTCCGAAAAACAACTGATCTTTGATAACTAAACCTGAACAAAATTGGAAACGCATGTTTGGATTAAATCTTCAACTCCTGCTAGTGGGAAAATTTTTGTATTTAGTCTGCCAGCTAATTCCTCAATACTCATATCATCTAAAAACACTAATTCCCCATTTTTTAACATGACATTGGGTAGCAAAATCCCATCACCTAAATCTTGCTCTTCTAAATTTAAAAGTAAATCATGACCAGTTAGTAATCCGGTTACACTGATAGTTTGTCCCCAATAATCACTACATAAAGCACGCATATTGACCTCTAAACCCTCAACACAATTTAAGCGTTTCAAAATTGGTTGAAATGCTTTTTCTACGGCGTTGCCCACTACCCAGGTCAATTTTCTTTGAGGATATACTTTTGCCGGGAGTAATTCTGCTGCAACGGTGGCAAATTGCTTGATAAATAGTTGAATCGAACCAACTCCGTTATCAATTTGGGGATATTCTTCATATTCAGACTCGCTGGGTAATTCTTCACCTGCAATCAAAAACCACTCATCGGCTAACCAAACAACGCTAGAACCAAATTGTTGCCGAAATTGTCGTGAGAGCATTTGCACTTGAGAAATCACTTCTTGAGCTTTTTCTCTAGTTACAGGGATAAGTTCATCTTCTGGAGGGCGAAACCGTGTCAACCCAACCGGCACAACTGCCACTGATGCCACTGTCGGGACTTCACCACTATGAAAAGACGTTAAATCTTTGAGAGTTTCTTCCAGATGTTTGCCATCATTTATACCAGGACAAACAACAACTTGAGCATGAATTTGTAGTCGCCTTTTTTGAAACCACTTCAGTTGTTGCAAGATTTGTCCCGCACGCTGATTTTTTAGCAGCCTAATTCTCACATCAGCTTCTGTCGCATGAACAGAAACATACAACGGAGATAAGCGCATTTGCTCAATTCGCTGCCATTCTCTTTCTGGCAAATTGGTCAGGGTAAGATAAGAACCGTATAAAAAGCTCAGACGGTAATCGTCGTCTTTCAAGTACAAGCTGGTGCGCTTACCTGGTGGCTGTTGATCGATAAAGCAAAATGGACAGCGATTATTGCACTGAATTAAGCCATCAAATAGGGCAGTTTCAAATTCTAGCCCCAAGTCTTGATCGTAATCTTTTTCGATTTCCAGGGTATGAGTTTTCCCAGTAGCATCTAAAACTTCTAGTTCTAAAACTTCATCAGCACACAAAAACTGATAATCAATTAAATCGCGGGGACGCGTACCATTGATTGCAACGATCGCATCCCCAGCTTCAAAGCCAATTTCCTCGGCTATTGAGTCTGGTAGAACCTTGGTAATTCGGGCAGGATTAATATTCATGGGAATTGGGAATTGGGAATTGGGAATTGGGCATTAGTCATTTACTTTGGACTAATGACTAATGACCAATGACAAATGACTATTATTTAATTATCCTTTCCAACCTGCTGCGATCGCAGCTAAAATGGCGCTACCGAATGCTAATCTATACCAAACAAAAACCAAAGTGTTTTTGGTTTGCAAGTATTTGATCAAAAATGCAATTGATAGGTAGGAAAAAATAAAGGTTGAAATAATCCCCACAATTAACAATCCCACAATGTTATCTGGTAACTGTTGGGCTTGAAATAATTTGAAGATTTTCAAACTTTTATACAGTGTAGCAATCGTAAGAGTTGGAAACCCTAACAAAAATGAGAATTTCGCTGCTGTATCGCGTTCTAATCCTAAAAACAAGGCAGTCGTCAATGTTGAGCCAGAACGAGATACACCCGGAATTAAAGCAAGTGTTTGTCCCAATCCAACTAAAATACCATCCCGAATTTGCAGTGAATCAAAACCTCGCTTGCGAGTACCAATTTTTTCTGCCAAAGCTAGTAAAAGAGCCATGATGATTGACATGATGGCAATAATTAATGCACTCTCTGGTAGAATGTCTTTCAAAAGAAAGCCGAAAATTAAGGCAGGCAATGTTCCGACTAAAATACCAACTAGAATTTTCCACTCCTCACGTTGCCAATCTTTCTCTTTGAATGCTTCGATTCCACCTTTGATAATACTAGAAATCAGCGACCAAAAATACCCCACAATAGCGATAACACTGCCAAATTGAATGGCATCAACAAAATCTTTAGAACCTAGTTCTTTCCAACCAAATACTTTGGTAAAAATCAAGAGATGTGCAGTACTGCTAATAGGTAAAAACTCTGTAATACCTTGAACAATACCCAAAATAAAAGCTTGAATAAACTCCATAGAAATTAATACCTTTTTTCTGTTCTAGACATGATTATGAACATTGTCTAGATGATGGTGTTGCTTTATATACTCTCTACTGCACCTAATATCTTATAGAAAATTCGATTTTACCGATCAATAACATCATCTAAGACGCTGACCATGTTCTTACACCCACCTGAATAAGTCAACGAAATTTTGCCAGTTCATCAAACTTTAATATTTAGCGGACTGATGCCGTTTACAAGAGGCAGGGGGGCAGGGGGCAGGGAGAGACAAGAAAAAACTTTACTTTGTCAGCTTGTCCCACTTGTGGAAAAAAGCCCTTTTGTTCCAAATATACCGAGGGTTGAAGCTCTACCCCTTGTGCGTGGTTTTTCTCCCCTTCCCCCTGCCCCCTTGCCCCCTGCTCCCCTGCTCCCTGCCCCGCACTCCGGGAAATGTCTGTATAATTACAATGCCCCAGGGGGGGATTTTAAAATGTGATATCTTAAATAAGATAAAGTTTAGTAACAAATATTAAAAACTTTGATTAATAATACACTGTCCTCCTACACTGCTTCTACACCTTCTATTGATACTGAGTTGGATTTGGCTGATACTGGGCAGAATGGCATCAGGCAATTGGAATCTGCACTCTCCTTTTCTCCCTCTTTGCCCTTATCTATTTCTGCCCGACAAAATTGGTTAGTGTTTGCGGCGGCGGTGTTTTTGGTATCAGTGCCAGTATTTGTTGAAGCGCCAATAGTGCGATCGCTACCAACTCTCAGTTTAGCGCTGACAGCATTTTGGGTGTGGCTAAGTTTTACCTTAATGTCACGTCCTGCAACTTATGTCTGGGGCGATTTGCTCTTAGGATTTAGCTGGAGTTGGTTAGCAGGAGCGATTTATTGGGGCTGGTTACGTTGGGAACCTGTATGGCATCTGCCAGTAGAATCTATAGGCTTACCGTTTGCTTGCTGGTGTCTAGCGAAGAGTTGGGGCAAGGTTGGTAGCTGGTTTTATTTAGGATCTTTATTCGGTACAGTTTTAACAGACGTATATTTTTATCTAACCGACTTGATGCCTTCTTGGAGGCAAATTATGAGAGTAGATGCAGATTTAGCACCACAAATCTTACACAATGCCCTGATGCAAGTACAAACACCTTGGGGACAAACTTGGGCCATAGTTCTTGCCTTAGTGCTGTTAACAGTCGGAATTTTAGCATTAGGTAGAAAGCAAAAACACTGGTATGCCTTTGGTGGCGCAGTTTTAAGCACAATTTTAGTAGACAGCCTATTTTTGTTAGCTGCGATCGCAGCGTGAAGAAATCAGGATTCACAAAATTGCAATGCTCTTCTAGGCTTCTCTTAGCAAAACTTTTTCCAGTCAGTCTACGGCACATCAAGAATGATGCCGTCAATAATTAATTAGTTAAGAAATATTACATAACAGTCCATCAGCCTCAAGTCTTCTTGCTAGGTTATTCGGTATTAGACATCAGACGGCTTCGTTTCTACTTGGAAGCTAAAATTAGCCACCCCGTAAAGATTTCGTCTCGTTGCGAATGCTACCGGGATCATTGATAGAAGCCTATTACAGCTATAGAGACACTCTGATCACGAGAAAAATTTTTGCCAAAACCCCAGTCAAACCCAGTAACGGTAAATATTGTGGATATTAATACGCTGTATATTAGTTTCTGATGACTGCTGTGTTAATTAAGCTATCAAGTTTTGTCTTTTGTCCTTTGTCCTTGGCGCTCTCACGTAGACGCAATAGCGGCTTCCCGCAGGGTATGACTAATGACTAATGACTAATGACCACTGTTAGCTTAAAACTTTTATTTCTGTTTGATGGAAAGAGGTAGAAAATCGTGAAAGGATTGGCGCGTTTATTAACAGTGTTTAGTTTGTTACTTGGTTGCTGGGGATGGTTGGGAACAACTCAGATAGCCCAAGCTGCTAGTTTCAACAGTTTTGCTCTTCCTCAAGTGCCAATTCTGGCAATTGAGCGGCAGAATCGGGCAGATAAGAAGCTAGGAACGGAATTTGGTAAAAAAATTGATTTGAATAATACCAACGTCCGAGCTTTTCAACAGTATCCAGGTCTTTATCCCACCTTGGCTAAGAAAATCATCACAAATGCTCCCTACAAAAATGTAGAGGATGTATTGGATCTTCCAGGATTGAGCGATCGCCAAAAAGCAACTCTGCAAGCCAACTTAGATAAGTTTACCGTGACAGAACTAGAGCCTGCCTTCAACGAAGGAGACGATCGCTTTAACAACGGTATCTACAGATAAGTTGCAGTTGTAGCCAATAGCACCCCACTCCTGATTCAAGGGAGTGGGATTATTCTATTAAAGATGAGGTGGGACAAGGGAGACAAGGGATACAAGGGATACAAGTGGGACAAGCTGACAAAGTAAAATTTTTTTCTTGTCTCCCCCTGCTCCCCTGCCCCTCTGCCCCTCTGCCCCCTACCCCCCTGCCCCCTCCCCCTCCCCCATTACCTTGCCTCAGATAGATATTCCTAGCCAATTTGATGTCTTAGTAGTCGGCGCTGGTGCTGCTGGACTATACACAGCATTGCGTCTACCAGAGTCCTTGCGAGTCGGCTTGATTACCAAAGAAACTGTTGCTTTGTCCGCTAGTGATTGGGCACAAGGTGGTATAGCCGCAGCCGTTTCCCCGGAAGATTCTCCCACGCTACACATTGAAGATACAATCCGGGCAGGTGCAGGTTTGTGCGATCGCACTGCTGTAGAATTTCTCGCCCAACTTGCCCCTAAATGCATTCAATCCCTAGTTGACTTGGGGGTTGCTTTTGACCGTCATGGTCAAACCTTGGCTTTAACTCTAGAAGCTGCCCATTCTCGCAACCGTGTTCTCCACGCTGCGGACACCACAGGCAGGGAAGTTACAACCACTCTCACCGCCCAAGTATTACGTCGCCCGAATATTCAAGTCATTCAGCAAGCTTTGGCTTTGAGTTTGTGGATGGAACCTGAAAGTAATCACTGTCAGGGAATAAGCCTGTTTTATCAAGGTGAAATCACATGGATTAAAGCGGGTGCTGTGATCTTGGCAACTGGTGGCGGCGGTCAGGTATTTGCCCAAACCACTAACCCAGCTGTGAGTACTGGTGATGGGGTAGCGATCGCATATCGGGCTGGGGCTATTCTCCGCGATTTGGAATTTGTGCAATTTCACCCCACTGCCCTGACTAAACCTGGTGCTGATCGCTTTCTTATTAGCGAAGCTGTACGTGGTGAGGGGGCACACCTTGTTGATAATGAAGGGCGGCGTTTTGCCTATGACTACCACCCGGCGGGTGAACTCGCACCGAGAGATGTAGTTAGCAGAGCAATTTTCAGCCATTTACAACGTACTGCCGTTGATTTGGCCACTGCCCATGTATGGTTGGATATGCGCCCCATCCCTGCCGACAAGATTCGTCACCGCTTTCCCAACATCATCAAAGTTTGCCAGCATTGGGGAATTGATGTATTCCATGAACCAATTCCTGTAGCGCCTGCTGCCCATTATTGGATGGGTGGGATTGTCGCGGATCTGATGAATCGCACGAATATTAAGAGTTTGTACGCGGTGGGTGAAACTGCTAGTACCGGGGTGCATGGGGCAAATCGCCTTGCCAGTAATTCCCTGCTGGAATGTATTGTCTTTGGGGCCCAGATGAGCCAAATAGAGCTGGAAAATATTGGGTTGCCATCAGAAACACCAGTGTTGCCATCACGTAAATTTAGTATTGATCCTAGTGAGTGGCACAGCCAGCAAGCACAACTAGAAGCACTCAGAGAGAAGTTACCACGTCTAGTATGGGAAAGTGCTGGTATTTGTCGGGAGCAATCAAAGTTGGAAACTGCGATCGCTACTGTTGAATCTTGGCAGCAAGATTTCGCTGCTTTGCCTTTAAGTCAATTCTTGCTTGCTTTACACCCAACAGAATCAGCTAGTTTTGAGTTCCCAGATGTTGAACGACAATTGCGACTTTGGGCAGAAACCCGCAATTTATTAGATGTGGCTGATTTAATTCTCAAAAGTGCTGCTTTTAGAACCGAGAGCCGAGGCGGACACTTCCGTTTAGACTATCCTCAACCAGACCCCAATTGGCAAGTTCACACACTTGTCCAAAGAAATCATTGGTGGAAATCTCCAATATTATCTTGAACATTCTTCTGTTCCGCATTCCTCATCTAAACCTCATTTACCTTGAGAACCGTAGTTTTGTCGGTTGGGTGCAGCGATCGCGTAACCCAACATAAATAAGGTGGTAATGTTGGGTTGCGTTTCACTCCACCCAACCTACATAAATATATCTTTTAAAAAACTCTAGGTTTCAGCATAGATGAGGTTTATGTAATTATGGGCCGAGTTAGGGACAGCCCTGTTCTAGTAATTTTTTTAATAAACTACCCTTGCTATCTCCCAAAGGAAAAAGACTCGCTAACACTGTCGGCGGAACTTCAGCCCGACAATCTAAAATCAAAAATGGACATCAGCGAGTGCCGCTACCATGCTGACTGTCAGGGCCACCATAATTTGGTGGTATATATGTGTCTTTTAAATTTGGAGAATTGACTTTGCGGGCAATTAAAGTATTGCTGCTAGTAGTAACAACAGTATTAGCACTTGCAGTACCGAATAGGCTCGTGGAAGCGGCAATTTTCGGTACTAGTACGTAAGCACTTATACAGAGTATCATAATCTTTGTGAATCGGAAGTTAGTTTTCATAGGTTGCAGTAAATTTACTAATTTTTCATTTAAAACGTATTTTTATTAACTCACGTATATTTACTGATATTTTTGAAAAAATATTTGAACTTTATTAAATTATTCCCAATACTTTACAAGTAATTGTGGTGTTTACTTGTACGACAACCTTGATTTGCTGGTATTAAATAGTTTTTATACTTAAGTAATATTCTTAATTAGCCATTTTTACATCAGCCTAAAGTTAGATATGTTGATGGATTGCTATAAGCGTTTTGTTTAATTCACGATTTATTAATAATATCTTAATACTTTTAAGTATTAACACTATGTTCGCCGAATCAAGATTTCAAAAGATATAAAAAAATACTTATTTTCTTGTATAGTTATGTTTTTACTATAGTAAAAATATATAAAGATAAAATAACGTAATTGTTATATTATAAGGATTTTGAAAACTATGGAATTATAAAATACCGTTGTAATTCCGTATAGTATAAGTATGCTTCCGTTTGTAAAAATAATTACACAAAGTTTATAAAAAAATTATTTTTCTAATTAATTCTGATGATGAATTCCTTTTTCACTTATCTTCTTAGTTTTAATCATCAGTCCCAAAAGCCTTGCTAAGTCTCTATCTTGACTAAAAAACTACCTCTAGTTATATACAAAATGCTTTTTCAAAATAGTGGCTTGCACATATTTAAAGTCCACAGTCATAATTGAACGGTAAAATTTTTTACTATAGCGAGAAAAATATGGAGACTTAACTCTTAACTAATTAAGCAAACTCGTAGCGATTTTTACCCAGGTGCTTGGCACGATACATTGCTGCATCTGCTTGTTTGATCAAATTTTCACTATCTTGACTGTTGTATGGATAGACACTTATGCCAATACTGGCAGAGATTCGGATTGCATAGCCATCCAAAACAATTGGCTTGGTAATACTGCTTAAGATTTTTTCGGCGACTTTAGCAGCTATCTGGACATTAGGAATTGCCCGCAAAATTATAGTAAATTCATCGCCACCCAAACGAGAAACTGTATCACTAGCGCGTAAAGAGTTGCTGAGTCTTCCAGCGATAGTCATTAGCAAGCGATCGCCAGTCTCGTGCCCCAGAGTATCATTAACTTGCTTAAAGCCATCTAAATCAATAAACAACAGTCCCAGCAACAGGTTATTGTGTTGCGCCCAATGTAATGACTCGTAAAGTTGTTCGGCAAAAAATTTGCGATTGGATAAACCGGTGAGGGGATCGTGATACGCCAAATAACGCAAGTGATCTTCTTTGAGTTTTAATTCATTGTTAGATTGGAATAGTTCAGCAGCAGTGCGCTTCAGCTGCTCCTCCATCAGCTTGCGCTGAGTAATATCTCGGATGACCCCAACTAAAAAGAAATTGCCAGCTGAGTCTTTGTGGAGCGATCGCTTAGTGGCAATTTGATGAGTCTGCCCATCTGCATTGGTAAACTCTTCTTCATGTTCCTGAGGCTTTTCAGTTCGGAACACAAGATCATCCTGTTGTCGAAACACATCAGCTTCATGTTTAGGGAAAAAGTCATAGTCTGACTTCTCAATTAACAACTTATTTGGATAACCGATAAATCGACAATAGGCTTCATTTAAAACAATCCACTGATGTTGTTCATTTTTCACAAAAATTGGATCGGGAATCGTGTTGATTACGTGATGCAAAAATTCTTTAGAACGTTTCCACTCTTCCTGGATATGGGCAATATGACTGATCATCCAAATAGCTGAACTGCCAAAGCTAAACAATGAGGGAAGGAACGGTATCCACAAACCGTATAAAAAAGCAAGGTATGTAGTCAGGGTCAATACAAAGCAAGAAACTAGGATACAAAGCAGACTTCTACTAGCGTGTCGTATCCGCCATGTCGTCACGGCTCCCAGATAAGACCAGATAAAAATCCACAAGTATTCCATCAAGTCAGACCAGAATTTTAATAATGGTCGTCCATCAAGAGCAGCAGATATTAACTCACTAATAAAATAAGCTTGCAGTTGAATCCCAGGTACGGGCTTTGCCGTACCCATTAGACTGCTGGAGTAGGGAATAAATACAAAATCCTGAAGACTAGGTGCAGTAGAACCAATCAGTATAATCCGATCTTTGATTAAGTTTTCTGGGACTTTATCTGCCAGTACATCTTTTATCGATACCTGACGAAAATTACAAA
The DNA here is from genome assembly GCF_014698035.1 of Desmonostoc muscorum FACHB-395. Classification (GTDB taxonomy): domain Bacteria; phylum Cyanobacteriota; class Cyanobacteriia; order Cyanobacteriales; family Nostocaceae; genus Nostoc; species Nostoc muscorum_A. Next base: position 51,221 of record NZ_JACJSF010000016.1, on the reverse strand, counting down.
TTTCTCTAGATGAACTTTGACATTTAGGTTTGGGAAAATTGGTCAGAATTTGGTATCCTCTATCATCAGCCCTCACATAAGCACCATCATTAGCCTCGAAACGAGTAAATGATGCCTTGCCCAATTGCAAATACTCAGGGTTGCTTTTTGCTTTGGTAGGGGTAATTCCCTTTGGCTTTAAATACAATAAAGCCAACTTCAGGGCAAAACTTTCGTGTAACTGCTCATCAACGTGCCAATACAACAAACTGCGACGTACTTTACCATCCAGATCGTATAGCACGTTATTAAAGCCAACTTGATCCTTATTCAGTCCCTGTGGAGGTAAAACACTAAAGTTTTTGTTTTTGTCATTTGCCAATAGTTCAATACCAATTAAATTGGGCATTGACTTATAAGTATGACGTAGTTCTTGATTACCAGGCTCTACTGGTAAATTTCTGTAGAGGTCTAAGCCAATAGCACGGGGTTTGTGGACATTTAATTTTTGCAACAACAGTGCAATCTTCGCATCTGAAATCGGCCACGAACGTATTTCGTTCAAATAGGCTTCATCAATCACTACGATTGTAATACGCTCTTCCGGCGGTTCATTTGGACGTAAGCGAAACAATTGATCCAAAGCTGCAAACTCCAAAGATTGCAATAATCCAATGGAGTGCAACAGCACGACGCAGACTGCAACGCTGACGGCAGTAATCAATTCTCTGTGTCCTCGACTAAGCGATTGTTTTAGTCCAAAGATTAACTTTACAAAACGCTTGCCTAGCTGCTGGTTCATTCCCATTACCTAGTAGGGAGAAATATTCTCTATTTCCTATAGCTATTAACTATCGGACTAACATATTTTAAGGGAGAGCTAAATAGAGTTTCTAAGAGTTTTTTCAACTCAGCAAGTTTCTTCAAGACATTCTGGCATTTGTGAATGTAATAACATATATTAAGGCTGATTTCATGACCAAACGGCAACTGGGAGTTTTGTGGCTATCAGCACAGATTAATAAATCTGTTGAAAGGGAGTTTCAGTGAATTTAACGCCCAAATGCTTGGCTGGCAAAGCTTATTCAATTCAAGTCGCACATTTGTAATGATTAAGTAGGGCTTGCTGAAAATTGTGGTAAATTTTAACTTCTAACAGACACACCTTTAGGTTTGGTACTGACATGATTACATCCCAATTAGCCCCCAAGTGCTGTAAAAAAATTAAACTATACATCAAATTAAAGTAAATATACTTGATTAATTTCCTTAAACTTTCAAATATTTTCGGATAAAAGCCGCAGGAAAACTGGTAATTGGCTATTGGACAAGACCTATTATCTATTACCAAAAACAAAACAGCCAACTGGAAACAGACTTTGCTGTATTCATCCAGTTGACTATTACTCGGCGCTATAGCGGGGCGTTTCTTCTATTCTGAGTGACAAAAAGCACTCTGTAATTACGGGAAACTCCACGTAGGTAAACCTTAAGTAAAACAAGTGGCGTGGCAGTCTTTTAACTCAGCATTATTTTATGGGATGTGAGCTACAGCTTACCACTAGCTTGATCTAGCCTTCTTGAAGACAATTACTTGAAATACTTAAAGTTGCGAGGCCCTGTGTAACCAGAAACTTTTGCTAGTTCATTTAAGTTTTGGACTCCGCTATAACTTTGACCATTGATGATCCAAGTGGGGAAGCCTTCAATTTTTGCGGCTTTACACAGTTCTGTTTGAGCTTTAAGCCCATCAGGAGCGCACTCTACCTTAACATCTTTGTTAATTATTTCCTCGGCTTCTTTACCAAAAAGCTGCTTTTGTTCATGGCAATGAGGACACCAGTAAGCGCTGTATTCCTTTGCGCCTACCTTTGCTAGATGGCTTGCTAAGGCTATTTCTGCCTCGCCAGAAGTGGTGGTAACTTCCCAACCAAACGCTGGGTTAGGGTCTCCTTTGGAATTAAAGGTAATTTTTGTGGGTTGTCCTGGAGTTTCAGGTGTAACATCTGATTTATTCACGCCAGCATAAACGCCTAAAGTACCAATCAGCGTTACCATACCCACAATTAGGGCGGTAAAGAAAATTTGTCCAATATCCTCCCAAGTACGACCCATAATTGTTAGTACCAAAAGACTCAGAGAAAACAAAGCTGAACCGATACAGTAAGGACAAACAGCTTTAATTTGAGATGTCAGCACATACATTAAGTAGCCGCTAAAGACAGACATAGCGATCGCACCCACCAGCAGCAGCCACCACGTCAAATTTTCCAATTGTTTGCGGCTATTGTTTTCCCCTGAGTTAAATACCAAGGGAGCTAAAGCCAATATCACCATACTGATATATGCTAAAAGCCCAAACAAAGCTAACGGCTGACCAAAAATTGTTGCCCAAGGACTGGAAAGCACATCATTACAACCCTTAGCACCAGCCTCTGCCACACAAGCTGCACTGCCTCCTGTTAACTTTTCTATGGTGAGATAACCTGTGATCAGGGCACCACATCCAGCGATCGCGGCAATCAATGGCCGTGACCATTTATGAATCCAAGGAGTAGAACGACGGCGAATCATAAATATTGGGGAATGGGGAATGGAAAATAGAGAATGGGGAATGGGGAATGGCGAATAATAATTGTTTGCTTGCTCTCCCCACTCCCTAAGAATGTAATTTCACTTGTTCTGCTGATTTGCTTTCACCTTTGGAGTTCCAACTGCGACGCGCGGCTTCGACAAATTGACTGACGCGAATTGGGTCAATTGGTTGCTCAATACGTCCGTGACGTTTCAGGGAACTGGAAACTATTACACCGTCTGCTGCCTGCATCAATGTATCAATATTTTCCCAATTTGCCCCACTACCAATGAACACTGGCGTGCCAGCTGCTGCATCACAAGCTAGTTCCAAATCTTCTAAGTTAGGTGGACTACCAGTAGCCCAGCCTGACAAAATCACCCCGTCTGCTAAACCCCTTTCAATGGTGTCTTTCACGGCGACTGTGAGATTTGGAGAACTCAAAGGACGGGCGTGCTTCACCAAAACATCGGCCAGAATTTTAACATCGCAGCCTAACTCCCGTCGATAGCGGAGTAGGTGATGGGCTTCTCCTTCAATTAATCCCTGATCGGTTGCCATTACTCCCGTGAGAACGTTGACGCGGATGAATTGCGCCTGTACACAGCTAGCGATCGCCATTGCACTTTTGCCGTCGTTTCGCAAAACATTTAAGCCTATAGGCAAAGTCACCAAGTTTTGTATCCGTTGCACCACAATGGTCATGGCACTCACAACCACGGGATCGACTTGGTTTTTGGTAAAGGGCGCGTCGAAAAAATTCTCCACAATCAGACCGTCAACCCCTCCGCTTGCAAGGGCCGCAGCTTCTTGTTCAGCTCGGTCAATCACCGCTTTTAGGCTACCTCCCCAACGGGGCGAGGTAGGCAGTGGTAGCAGGTGAACCACGCCAATAATCGGTGAGCGAGTTTTAAATAATTGATATAAGTCCACGTCTTTAATCCGCCTCGCGGAGTCCAGAGTCTAGAATTTTTTGACTATTGATTATATGACCCTTGACTCTTGACTTTTCATTAACTAGTCAAATGTGTTTTATGATAGTCGGTTTATTGCCTCCTTCCTCAGATGGAAATTGGCGTGAAACCTCCCATAAGATATGTTAAGATAAAACCTGGCTACAAGAGGAGTTTGCCACTCACTAGACGCAAGGCAGCTTTCCGTGGTTTAGGCATCTTGTCCGCGAACAGTCGTAGGACTTGCCAATTGCCGGGGTAGCATTACTGCTTTATAGGCGTAGTCGCTTTCGTCGATTTCCCTGAGGGTAGCGACTTCTCACAACAAGCCCTTTGGGCGGCTTCCCGATGGGTAGATTAACAACGCACACGCTGTGGTAATGTAAAATACCAATAGGCGAATTGTTAAAAAAGATTACAAGTGTCAAAAGTACCCAAAGACACTTCAATTTACCCTGGGGAACAGATTGATAGGAATATCATAACATGACCTCTATTTTTATTTATTAATAGGGTTGTGAGTCCACGGACAGTTAAAAACAGTGGGAATTTGCCACTGTAGTGTTTTCATGAGGATGCTGATAGCAAAAAAGCGAAGTTAGCGCCGGAACGTTTGACAACAAGAAGAAAAAAATGAAGATATTTTCAAAATATGGGTGACAAGCCAACAATTGCCATTTCTCACCTGGGCTGCGAGAAAAATCGAATTGATACAGAACACATGCTGGGAATGCTCGTAGAAGCAGGCTACGGTGTAGATACAAATGAAGAGTTAGCAGATTACGTTATTGTTAATACTTGTAGTTTTATTGAAGCAGCCCGGCAAGAATCTGTCAGAACCTTGGTAGAACTGGCAGAGGCAAATAAAAAGATCGTAATCACTGGCTGCATGGCGCAACACTTTCAAGAACAACTTTTGGAGGAATTGCCCGAAGCAGTAGCCGTTGTCGGCACAGGCGATTATCACAAAATTGTTAATGTAATTGAGCGTGTTGAACTTGGCGAACGGGTTAAACAGGTTAGTATCGAACCAACCTACATTGCCGACGAAACTACACCGCGCTATCGCACTACAACCGAGGGCGTAGCTTACCTCCGGGTTGCCGAAGGTTGTGATTATCGTTGTGCATTTTGTATAATTCCTCATCTTCGAGGGAACCAGCGATCGCGTACTATTGAATCTATAGTCGCCGAAGCCGAGCAGTTAGTTAGTCAAGGGGTAAAGGAAATTATTCTAATTTCCCAAATCACTACTAATTACGGTTTGGATATTTATGGTAAGCCAAAATTAGCCGAATTACTTCGCGCTTTGGGGAAAGTAGATATACCGTGGATCAGAATGCATTACGCTTATCCCACGGGACTGACCCCAGATGTGATCGCGGCGATTCAAGAAACACCAAATGTCTTGCCTTATCTGGATTTGCCCTTGCAGCATTCTCATCCAGATATTCTCCGCGCCATGAACCGTCCTTGGCAAGGGCGGGTAAATGATGGGATTATAGATCGCATCAAAACGGCGCTACCAACAGCCGTACTGCGGACAACATTTATTGTTGGTTTCCCAGGAGAAACAGAAGAGCATTTTGAGCATCTACTAGAGTTCGTTCAACGGCATGAATTCGATCATGTTGGTGTCTTCACCTTTTCCTCTGAGGAAGGAACCCCAGCTTACAAGCTACCAAATCAGTTGGCCCAAGAAGTGATGGACGATCGCCGATACCAACTGATGGAACTCCAGCAACCGATTTCTCAAAAGAAAAATCAACAGGAAGTAGGCAAAATCGTCGATGTCCTGATTGAGCAAGAAAATCCTGAAAGTGGTGAATTAATAGGTCGTTCAGGTAGATTTTCCCCAGAGGTTGATGGTCTGGTGTATGTCAAAGGCCAGGCAAAGTTAGGAACCATCGTGCCAATAGCGATTCACCACGCTGATACATACGACCTCTATGGTCAAGTAGTCAATAACTAAATTGTCTTTTGTCTTTTGTCTTTTGTCCTTTGTTAAATGACCCTTACAGATTTACCCTTATTTTAAGGTCAACGCTGCGTTAATGGCAGTTTTCATGAGGGTTTACCTGAAGTTCGCGGACTCTTTGGCATAGTCTCTCAAAGACTTGAGGCTTCGCTACCGCCCTTGGCTTACTAATAACTAATGACTAACGACTAATGACTAATGACTAATGACTAAATGGCTAATCCAAGAATCCTTACATAAAATTTAGGACGAATTAATGACTCTTTCATTCCAAGAATTAGGCATTTCCCAAGAACGTGTTGCACAACTAGAAAAAATCGGTTTTACCGAACCAACTAACATTCAAGTCCAAGCAATTCCCCAATTGCTGGGTGGTCGTGATGTAGTAGGTCAATCTCAAACTGGAACAGGCAAAACCGCAGCATTTTCACTGCCTATTTTAGAGCGGCTAGATATTAATCAAAAAGCCGTACAAGCCATAGTTTTAACACCAACTCGTGAATTAGCAATGCAGGTTCACGATGCGATCGCCCAATTCATCGGCGATGAAGGATTGCGGGTGTTAGCAATCTATGGTGGTCAATCAATTGACCGTCAAATGTTACAACTCAGACGTGGCGTTCACATGGTTGTGGGTACCCCAGGACGGGTGATCGATTTACTCGATCGCGGCTGTTTAAAGCTCGATCAAGTGAAGTGGTTTGTGTTGGATGAAGCCGATGAAATGTTGAGCATGGGCTTTATTGATGATGTAATCAAAATCCTCTCACAAGCGCCCGTAGATCGCCAAACAGCTTTATTCTCGGCAACAATGCCACCATCGATTCGGATGTTGGTGAACAAGTTCTTGCGATCGCCTGCAACTGTCACTGTTGAGCAACCAAAAGCCGCTCCTAACAAAATCAATCAAGTAGCTTACTTGATCCCCCGCCACTGGACAAAAGCTAAAGCTTTACAGCCGATTCTGGAAATGGAAGATCCAGAAACAGCCTTAATCTTTGTTCGCACCAGACGCACAGCCGCCGAACTCACCAGTCAGTTACAAGGCGCTGGTCACAGTGTCGATGAATACCACGGTGACTTGTCTCAACAAGCACGGGAACGGTTATTAGTTAGATTCCGTAACCGTCAAGTCCGTTGGGTAGTAGCAACTGATATTGCAGCACGAGGGTTAGATGTCGATCAACTCTCCCATGTAATCAACTTCGACTTACCCGATAGCGTAGAAACCTACGTCCACCGTATTGGTCGTACTGGTCGTGCTGGTAAAGAAGGAACAGCAATTTCTTTAGTACAACCATTTGAGCGGCGGAAACAGCAAACATTTGAACGTCATAACCGTCAAAGTTGGCAATTGCTGACCATTCCTACACGCGCACAAATTGAAGCGCGGCACATCCTGAAACTGCAAGAACAAGTGCGGGAAGCTTTGACAGGTGAGCGTTTGGCTTCATTCTTGCCAATTGTCAGCGAACTAATTGAAGAATACGATGCTCAAGCGATCGCCGCAGCCGCATTGCAAATCGCTTACGATCAAACTCGCCCCGCTTGGTTGAGTTCAGATGTAGAAATTCCCCAAGAAGAATCTTCTGCTCCCAAACCAAGACTCGGCAAGCGTCGTGACTCTTCCAGCGATCGCCCCCGTTCTGCATGGAAATCAGATAGTAACAATGGTGAAGAAAGACATTCTTCTCCCAAGCCAAAACTGCGGACAAGTGGGAATGAGTCTTCTGCATCCCCTAGTAAAAAGATAGGTTCACCTACAGCTAGAGAATCAGCTTCTTAGTCAACAGTTAGAAGTTAATCAATTTTGGATTTTAGACTTGTCGTGAGCGTTCAGTCGAACGATTTTAGATTTTTTCTTCAATCCAAAATCCAAATATAAAATTGGAGAGTTGAGAGTTAAGAGTCAAGATTTTGGCTTTGGCTCTTGACTTTTTGGCTTTTGGGTAATTTCTTCTACCTCTTTGTAGGAAGATAAATTTAAAGATGCGTTCTTCGTGGTCTTATGTTCACTATCCCAGACTTAGAGCAACTACAAGCAGAGCATCCAGAATGGCAGATGGAGCTGGTAGACGGAAATATAGTTGTTATGGGCCCATCAGATTATGAGTCAGAGGAAATAGGCGCTGAGTTAGCTAGATTACTGGGTAACTGGGTACGCCCACAGAGGCTAGGAAGGGTAACTGGTTCTAGCGCTGGTTTCATTTTGCCTACATTAGAAACTGAAAACGGGAAAGAAGCTGATAACGAAAAACGAAATCTCCGCGCTGCCGATGTATCTTTTGTTCGTGCTGATAGACTTAAAACAAGCAAGCGCGACTTTGTAGAACTTGTACCTGACTTGATGGTAGAGATAAAATCTAAGTCAGACCGGATCAAACCACTGGTAGAAAAGATTCAGCTATTTCTACAACTTGGATGTACAGTTGGCATCCTGATTGATCCTGACAAATTGACGCTCACAGTTTATCGACTCAACCAAGAGCCAATAGTTTTGCAAGACAACGACAAACTGACACTACCAGACTTACTACCAGGTTGGGAGCTAGTAGTGTCAGAAATTTGGCCTCCTGTGTTTGAGTAGTTCAAAACTACTACAGCCAAGGACGACTAACTAGTTCTAACTCTCCAATTTCATCGTCGCTCAATCTCCAGCCCAAAGCACCAGCATTCTGCCGTACCTGTTCGGCTGTCTTCACCCCAGCAATAGGAATAACGTTCCCCTGAGTAATTAACCAGTTGAGAGCAACTTGGGCAGGGGTGCGATCGTATTTTTCCCCGAAGCTGCGTAGCAAAGATATAACTGGGACAATTTTTTGCAGACCTTCTTTCTTAAATTGCGGGTCTATTTTTCTCGCACCAGTGGGGGTTTCAGCATTATTAATACTGTACTTACCTGTGAGTAATCCCTGTGCTAAAGGACTATATGCCAAAATAGTCACACCCAACTCACGCGCAGTTGCCAGAATCCCCTTGCTTTCAATTTGGCGACTGAGTAAAGAATAACGGACTTGGTTTACAGCCAAAGGCACTCCACGAGCCGCTAATATTTGATGTGCGTCTCGCATTTGCTCTGCTGAGTAATTACTTACACCGACTGCGGCAATTCTCCCTCGCTTCACTTCATCCGCTAAGGCATTCATCAAAGTTTCTTGACTTAAAAAGAAGGCAAAAGGCCAATGCACTTGATACAGGGCAATTCGCTCAAGTTGTAGCCGTTTGAGGCTGGCTGTTAAAGCATCAGAGACGGATTGGGCTGTAAATCGCCACGGTAGGGGGCCAAATTTTGTGGCGATTTGTACAGGTTGGTGTGTCTGTTGGAGAAATTGCCCCAAAAATTTCTCTGATAGTCCCATTCCGTAGACTTCGGCAGTATCAAAGAAGGTAATACCAGCTTCTAAGGCTGCGGTAAAGGCTTCTTGTAACTGTTCTGGGCCGTAGCGATCGCCATAATTCCAAAATAGTTTATCACCCCAAGCCCAAGTGCCTATGCACAAGGGTGTAACAGACGGGCCATTTTGCCCCAATGTGATGTTTTCCACGGTTGCAAAATTTAGTTTATTTACATTTCTTTACTTTTATAGTGTATCGTTACAGACAAGATTGGGTGTGAGTAAGTTGATCTAGTATTTTTAAGGATCTTCACGGTGCGATCGCGATTTAAACCCTGAATCAAACGCGCATAAGGGACTTTCAGTTAAAAAAATATCTTGTTGTAGGGACACAAAGCCTTGCGCTCCTAAAATCTATAAATAATTTGGGATAATTTATTTTTTACAAGTCCCTAAACAAGATCCCCGACAACTTTTACGAAGTCGGGGATCTGCGGGCTGCAATTCTCACACATCAAATAGGATTGCGATAGTTGAGTGTATTTACTTGTAATTATGAATTAGATGGTTTCTCCTGCTTGACTTTTTTGATTAATTGCATGTAGACATTAATTTCACTAATTTCTACATCATGCTCAACTCTGGTTACTTTCCATTTCTCTTTTTTTAGGTAAACTTCCTCTCCTACTCTGGGAGTAAATTGAAGATCATAGAACTTTTTTAGAAAATCTTTTTGATTTTCTTCCCATAATATTACTTTGACTGGTTCTTGACTCATTGCTTATGCCTTTTTGGTTACTAGATGAAGCTAAGTAGTTTGATGACATACATACGGCAAGTTTATCTTACTAATTCAATAGAATAGCGTAGTTAAAACCACATTTTCATATTGATATTTTTATCTGGCTTGATTGCGTCCGATAACAGGTGAAGCACAATACCATCACTCTAGTTGTATATAACTAGAGTTGTACTCTATGCTATAATCAATCGCGTTTTAACTTAGTGTTAGACCTTCCATATAAGTTTAGTGAATTATTAGAAACTTACCTAGTAAGTAATAACTGTTAATAATATCCTCTAGTACAACTGCGATATTTATGGATAACCAAGAGACAAGCAACAAGAGAGAGATGCTTTATCGCAATTATTTGTATCCTCATGCTGAGAGTATCTAAATTTTCATCTTTTCTAGACTTATATGGAGCAAGCAAAGAAGTTATTGAAGAAGTTAGGAAAGAGGAAATTCAAGCTCGAATTGAACACTTGCAATCATCTCCTAAAACTAATTTAATACTATTGGCATCTGAAATAGAAAGAGAGCTTCGATATTTAATTGCTAGTATGGGACTTTTGGATAAGTCTCAAGGTAGATTCTTAGCTGATGTCAAGCTTTTGGAACCTTATGGTTTTACTGAAATAGAAAAAGCTAATTACTTTTGGTCAATACGTAATAAAAGTGTTCATGGGCAGGAGGTAGATTCAAATGATATTTTATTAGCAGTAGAGAGTGGTTTATCTCTTCTGGAAAGCCTTCAATCAATCCCGCATGAAGTTCATATAGTTTATCATCCAGGAGTTTTAGTCTATTCTGATCCAGACTGTACAAGAGTTCAAGAATCTGTTAAAGGAGTAATTCTTGAAACAAGAAGGCATCCAAGCGATGCTTTTGTTGGGTTTATTATTTTCCCGACAACTCTTATATCTTTTATAAAAGATAGAATTGTATCTTGGGAGTGGAATATGAATAGAATTTGGGAAGTAGCTTGGTATCGTGATCCCGATACGAATGAGATTAAATCTGCATGGGCTTCATCGGCTGAATTTGTTGGTCGAGATTTGGATAATCTCCGATGATAGGGATAGTATCAATTTTAGCCACTCAATAAAGATAAATTTGGCAAAATTATCTCGATTAATCTTGAAACAATAGATTACGAAATCGGTAATAATTTAGTCGAAACGAGTTTTCGATTACGATTTAAGCAAACCGATGCAGCACTTTGGGGAGAAAGAATTGATTTTGATGCTGTTTATGCAGTTGGTGGTACATTGCTCAGGATGGCACAGTGATACACGAGACTTTAGTTAGACTTCAGGCAAAAATGAGTGTGATTATTCTTCTCTCCGATGAAATCATGAGCATCTTAATATCTGTCACATTTTGGCGCGATCGCTCTAGAAACCAGAAAAGGGCAATTGAGGATTTTAATCAAGCTCTCGTCATTATTTTATGTACTTGACTGTGCAGCAATCTGGACAGCTTCTATATCAACATTGAGGTGTTGAGCAATCTGCTCAACACTCATCCCTGTTTTTAGTAACAGAGGGACGGTAAGTTTCAACATTTCAGCTTCTCGTTCTTCTCGACCTTCTTCTCGACCCTCGGCTTTCGCTTCCTGATAAACTCTTGTTTGCTCCAAAGTGAGTCCTAGCATAGCTTCAACGTCCTCTCTACTCAAGGTCGAAAACTTATAAACGGCAATTGTGGTTATGATGTCTAGTATTTCGTTTTGCGGCAGTGTGTCCGTTTCCTCTAATTTTACCCGCTCAATCAATTGCTTTGCTTGCTCTGCCATCACTTCATCCGATGCTAGAGTCAACTGCATCAAGTTGATACCTATTGGCTGCTGATTAGTCGCGCCTAACTCATCTAAATAGATTCTCTGCACTTGATCGCTGTTGAGAAATATTCGATGAGTTCTTTGATCGCTTGGTTCCAAAGAGCGTGATGAAAAAATTACCACACAGAACCAGTCATCGTACTGAAAACGATTCCGGTTCAGGTACATCAACGACTCGGTAAAGAACCGATGGTAGAGGGCTTCATCTTTTTGGAATTGAACTTCAGCAAAAAAGATCACCTTCGATGTTGCATCCTCTGGAGGTAAAAACACACCATCGATGCGAAAAGCAGTTTCTTTGACTTCAAGTGATTCAAACCGATAGTTTTGCCCTTGCAGAGGAGGATTATCAACCAGTTCAAAGAGTAACCCAGGAAAGCGCTTAAAAATTTGATAGTAAATGGAATCTCGTTTCACTACTTCATCCTAAAATTCTCTCGTTATCCGTAGGCGTAGCCCACACTTCTCTACGAGACGCTGCGCGAACGACAAGCTCAGTGACCATCGTAGACATCGCGGATTAGCAGCAAGCCATAAAAATTAATCCTAACTTGGCTGAAGCTTATGCTAATCGAGGTGTATAATTGCTTGCCAAATAAGTGCGATCGCATCGCAACTTCCACTTTTCCTTAGCTGATTTTAAGCGGGTAGGGTTTATCTTTATTTAAAGAGAGAGAGATTAAATCCTATAAACCATACGAAAAAGTAGCTATGGCAAGCGGTGAAGTATTTGATACCAAAACAAAATCCCTATCTGTGCCAAGGGTAAACCTGCTGACCATGTTCCGGCTGGGTTTATTTCAAATGGGGTTGAGCATGATGTCAATTTTGACTCTGGGCGTACTCAACAGAGTCATGATTCAAGAAATAGCGATTCCGGCGACACTGGTTTCAGTCGTTCTAGCACTGCCTTTATTTGTTGCTCCTTCCCGTGTCTGGTTTGGCCAGATTTCTGATGCCAAGCCGTTATGGGGATACCACCGCACAGCTTATGTTTGGGTGGGAGCGGCAATATTTGCGATCGCAGCATTTTTAGCTGTACAAGTAATGTGGCAGATGAATCTTGCCGCTACTAGTGCAGGTGGTTGGACATGGACAACCCAAACAATTGGCTGGACAGCACTTTTAGCTTTGGTTTTTGCTGTCTACGGTCTAGGAATTTGTGCTAGCGGTACTGCCTTTGCTGCTTTGTTGGTGGATATATCTGAAGAAGATAACCGTTCCAAAGTAGTTGGTGTGGTTTGGTCGATGCTAATGGTGGGGATTATTGTTGGGGCAATTATTAGTGCCAGTTTGCTCAAACAGTTAACGCCAGAGGCAACCTTAGAAACCTTACAGGCATCTATCACCAGGCTGTTTACTATCGTCCCAGCAATTGTATTTGGTTTAGCGATCGCAGCAACATTCGGCGTAGAAAAAAAATACTCCCAATACTTAACCCGTTCCACACTGGTGAACCGGGAAGACAGCATTACTCTAGGCAATGCTTGGAAAATCTTGACAGCTAGCCCACAAACAGGGATATTTTTCACCTTTTTATTGGTGATGACTATCAGTTTGTTTATGCAAGACCCGATTTTAGAACCTTATGCGGGTCAAGTTTTTAAAATGCCCCTAGCGGAAAGTACCAAATTAAATATTTTTTATGGAACAGGACTACTGATTGCCTACGGTGTTACTGGCTTTTACATTGTCCCGCGTTTGGGTAAGCGCAGAACTGCACGTTTAGGCTGTATGTTGGTAGCATTCTGTGCAATATTGCTAGGTATTTCAGGATTCACAGCTAATGCAGCAGTTCTCAAACTAGGCTTGTTCTTTTTCGGTTTAGCCGCAGGTTTCTTAACTACAGCAGCAATTAGCTTGATGTTGGATCTTACCGCAGCAGAAGCCGCAGGTACGTTTATTGGAGCATGGGGATTAGCGCAGTCCCTTTCTAGAGGTGTGGCGGTAGTCATCGGAGGTACAGTTTTGGATATTGGACGCAAGCTGTTACCGAGTTTAGAGTTAGCTTATGGAATGGTATTTGCCCTAGAAGCACTAGGAATGGTGCTATCGATTTGGTTTCTAAATCGGGTGAATATCACAGAATTTCAAACAAGTACTAAGCAAGCGATCGCTTCAGTTTTAGAAAGCGATTTAGACTAAACTGTATGGGGCATTGGGCATGAGACAAATGACCAATGACCAATGACAAATGACAAATGACTAATAACCAATGAATGATTTTTGGACAACAATTCTAGATTTTGCCCAAACTACCACTACCAGGGTGGGTAAGCAGCTAATGCAAGATTTTGGGCAAGTACAGGCTTCCCAAAAAGCTGATGGAAGTTTGGTGACGCAAGCAGATAAGTGGGCAGATCAGGAAATTCGGGATGCGATCGCTTCTACTTTCTCTGGTTACGGCATTTTGAGCGAAGAGAGCGATCAGTCATTTCCTGGTACTGAGTGGTGCTGGGTAATTGACCCCCTAGATGGTACAACCAACTTTACACGCGGCATTCCTATCTGGACAATATCTCTGGGTTTACTGTATCGAGGCACGCCCATTTTTGGGTATGTTTACGCACCAACCTTGGATCAAGCTTTTCATGGTTTTTGGGCGGGTTCATCTGGTTTAGCAACACCAACAGGAGCATTTCTCAACCACCACCCCATCCACACCAGTGTTGATAGTCCCAGCAATAATCACTTTTTTAACCTTTGTTCTCGTAGTACCGCAGCTATCAAAAACGGCTTCCCCTGCAAAATTCGGATGTTGGGTGTAGCAAGCTATAATTTTTTGACAGTTGCTACTGGGGCTACTCTCGGTGGGATTGAGGCGACACCAAAAGTTTGGGACTTAGCCGGGGCTTGGGTAATTGTCCAGGCAGCTGGTGGGGTATGGTCATCGCTTAAATCAGAACCGTTTCCGTTGTCACCGGGAGAAGATTATAGCGATCGCTCTTTTCCCACTTTGGTTGTCAGTCGTCCCGAATTAGTTCCGGTATTTCAACCTTTTCTAGATGGCGTAAAAATCTAATCAGCTGCTCTCACACTTAAAACAGTTATTTTGTCAATCAGAGTAGTGAACGGCGACATCCCGACATCAAAGTTAATAAAGCCCTAGTCAGACAGAGAATTGAGTATAAATAAAACTGGTAATAATCCTGATTTCAGTTCAAAACCAATGTAGTTACTAATTTAAGTACCGTTGTGGCTTATATCACGCTGCTTAATTTAGTATAAATAATTTTATGTTATCTAATCTAGATTTAATTCGAGAGTTTGTGCAAAACTCTATCCAGAAAAAAGAAATTTTGTTGTCAAATCCTGCTTTGACAGCGCAAACAGTGTATAAAACCAACCAATTGACAGCAAAAGGTGAAGGTGTGATTGCCACCTTCCAACTATCTAATACACTATCTGAATTCTTGATTTCTCCAAAATCATCCCAGTGGGAATTAATAAATCAGGTATTAGCAGAATATAGTTATCTTCTCAAAGGAGAAGTAGATAGTCGGGGTTTCTATCAGTATCAATACAGCGAAGTTCCCAAAGGCTATGAGATGCACTGTACTAAATCTGTACTTCTATGGCGAGCTTGGTGGAAATATCGCAAGTATACCTCAAGACTAGGGATTCCCTTGGAACTTCTGATCAGGACGCGGGATTCATGGTATCCAATCCGAGATTTAATTATTAGTGATGGACTTCTTTATATCAAAACTTTAGGAAGCGAGATCGCACTTGATTCAGAAGACTTGGTTACTTGGTTAAGCAAAATTGATGTAACTAAAACTAGAGAAATACCTAGTACAGAGACGTAATTTGTAATTACTTTGCAAACGCAGTTTATACTCACCCTTTTAACGTTAAATTGACGCAAAGATTTTTGAAAATGGTGTGAAGAAAAATGAAAGGACTTTGGCTCGAAAATAATCAGTTGCAACTACGTACAGATATTCCAATTCCTGAACCGCCAGAGGGAGAAGCTTTGGTACGCGTCTTGCGTGCGGGTATCTGTAACACTGATTTGGAACTACTCAGAGGCTACTATCCTTACACTGGTATTTTGGGGCATGAATTTGTCGGCGTGGTTGAAAAAGGGCCAGAACACTTAGTTAACCAACGTGTAGTTGGAGAAATAAATGCTGTGTGTGGGCATTGTCGATTTTGTATCAGTGGACAACCAACTCACTGCGAAAATCGCACAGTTTTAGGTATTGTCAATCGGAATGGAGCCTTTGGTGAATATCTCTGTTTGCCGGTGGAAAACCTGCATTTAGTACCCGATAATGTGCCAACAGAAGTAGCAACATTTACCGAACCTATAGCAGCAGCTTTGGAAATTCAGCAGCAAGTACCATTGCATCCAAACGACAGGGTGCTAGTGGTTGGAGATGGCAAACTAGGGCAGTTGGTAGCACAGACACTAGCTTTAACTGGCTGTGAACTCTTGGCTGTGGGGCGACATCAAGAGAAACTTGCCAACTTAGAGGCACGGGGGATTAAAACTGGTTTAGCTGACGCTGTAAAAGATGGATATTTTGATATCTCAGTAGAATGTACTGGCAACCCAGAAGGATTTGCGATCGCCCGTCGCGCCCTCCGTCCCCGTGGTACGCTTGTTCTTAAAAGTACTTATGCTGGCAACCTCAGCTTAGATGTTTCTTCTTTAGTAGTGGATGAAATCACCCTCATCGGCTCCCGTTGTGGCCCCTTTACTCCAGCCCTCCAGCTACTAGCCACAGGACAAATTGACGTACAACCCCTGATTCATGCCACTTACCCCCTCATTGAAGGGCTTGCAGCTTTTGAACACGCCCAGAATCGCGGTGTTTTAAAAATATTGCTGGAAATTGGTTAATAGTTATTTGTCATTTGTCATTTGTCATTGGGTATGGGTTATTGCCCTTTTGCCCTTGTTTCCCTCATTTTCCCCAGTCCCCAATCCCTAATATAGATAAGGATTAGTCTTCGGTTGATAGTCAAGACAATTGATCGCTTCTTCTGTATTGGCAATAGATGGGCGTACAGTACATTTAAGACGGTAATTGTCAGTAAAAAATTGGCAACCAGTACAGGGGATTTGATGCATAAGCTTGGCTGTAGTCACACTATCTCGCGCCGCCGTCCAGAGACTCATAACAACGAGAATAGTTAAAGTCCAAGCAGTGATAAAGCATATTGGGATTAACAAAGGTTGAATCCCATGAAGGACGAAAAATATCACTTCTAACACAGTATGTCCTGATACAAATTAGGAATTAGAAGTATATTAACTCCTAATTCCTAATTCCTAACTTCCGACTATAGAAGTATTTAAATACCAGCATGACCAAGAGCTAAACCTGTTACTAGCATTCCTAGCACAAGAAAAGGTTGGGCGCTGGCTTGGTACTTAACATCATTCTTCACAGGATCGCGCAAGAAATACATATCTTG
The DNA here is from genome assembly GCF_014698035.1 of Desmonostoc muscorum FACHB-395. GTDB lineage: Bacteria > Cyanobacteriota > Cyanobacteriia > Cyanobacteriales > Nostocaceae > Nostoc > Nostoc muscorum_A. The sequence goes on along the minus strand of NZ_JACJSF010000016.1, from coordinate 34,350 downwards.
CAAGGTGATTTGCGGGATGATTAACAGTACTAGTATCGTTGCATACAAATTTTCATGGATGCTGACAAGATAAGCTGCGATCAATCCTTGAAATACATCAATTGTCACTACACAAATCCATGCCGCAGTGGTGATACCAAACATTACGGGTAATGAATTTAATCCTAGCTGGCGATCGCCTTCTACACTCTTAAAGTCATTGACAATGGCAATACCCAATCCAGCCAAGCTGTAGAACATTGTCAAAATTATAATTGTGGAATTGAGATCGCCAAACAAAGCGTGTCCTGTAGACCAAGGTAGGGTAATGTAACTTGCACCCAAGGCATAACTTCCTAGCCAGCCGTTTTGCTTGAGTTTCAGGGGAGGTGCAGAATAAATATAGGCGATGAAAGAACCGATAATTGCGATCGCTGTAATTGTCGGGAATTCATGACCAGACCACACATCCAGCGCAAATGCCAAACCATAGCCAGCAATCAGTAATACCCAAATCTGAATAATTACCTGGGGTAAGGGAATTGCCCCAGAGGGAATCGGGCGATAGGGTTCATTGATGGCATCGATTTCGCGATCGTAGTAATCATTGAGAATTTGGGTGTAACCTGTCATCAATGGACCAGCCAGCAGCATACAGGTTAATACTTTCAACACATTTTCCAGCGTCCAAGTATAGTTACCCGAAGAAGCCGCACCACACACTACACCCCAAATTAGGGGAATCCAGGTAATCGGCTTCATTAGCTGCAAACGAATTTTCCAAATTGAAGTTTCCCCAGCAGCTGCACCTTTCATCCCCAGCAACTGCCTAGTTTTCGCATTGCGATCGGCGGATGCTATTGCTTGCTCATTGGGATTATTTACCACTGAGTCTAATGTCTCAGATGGGTTAGGGTCTGGGGTAATGGGAGTTAATTCTGACATAAGATTTACTGATTAATAGGGCATTGGGCAAAACAGTTCCTCTTTTCCATGTTCCAGTTCTGAGTAAAGAAGTGAGATTTTCTACTCGGTACGGGCTAAATCTTAGCTATCCACTAACAGCATTCATGAGGGGCATTGAGCATTAGCCAGAAAACCATCTTCCACAAAATTTAAACAACTTACAGGAGTTAGTCGCAGAACTTATCAGTTAATGGTTCGTATGAGTTAAAGGAAAAAACTACTCATAAAAAACCTGGGCGTTCTCCCGAATTAATAATTCTAGATCAAGTCTTAATGGTGCTTCAGTGTTGCAGCAAAGCAAGAAAAGCTCCACCTCATGAGTAAGAACATGGAGCATATTATCATATCAACTACCTCTAGCCGGCTTCTCTACGAGATGCTGTGCGTAGCTTGCTTCGACCTAGGAGTATACGGTAGTCTGCGGCAAGCCCTACGGGTAGACGCTCGTACCGACGCTCGTTCCTCGCTAACGCTGCGCTATCGCTACCGCTACGCTAACGCAGTTCCTTTATACCGGGAAACCCGTCCACCGGACTGGCTCACCGCTTTGCGTCTACGTTCAAAAAATTGACTTTGATAAAGAGTTTTAGCCTTAACTGAACCGTATTGGCTTATATATCATTTTTCAATAAGCAATAGTACTTAAAACCTTGCTCAAAATCGGATCGGAAACACAATTTTTCGGTAGGCAATGCCGTTCGGGTAGCGTCTCGTAGAGAAGGCTAGCTACGTCTACGCATAATCTTAATACATTATTACCCCAAAGCTTAATTTAAAGTCTTATTTTATACCTAAAAATTTATGAGATTTCAAGAATAAACACTTGTTAGACAAAAGTAATATTATTTTATCCTCACACGGATCTCATCCGTGTATGATGTTTTCTTCTACTTTCTTCTTGGAGAGAAATACAATGTCTTTTGAGCTTCCCCAGTTGGGTACGTCTTGTACTGATGTGATATCTAAAAACAGCCTTGCGCCTGCCTTGGACGAAGGCAGCTTGACAAGTTCTTTAACGGGACTGGGACGAGCTAGCCAATCTCTCTTGTTTGTCGATAGATCAGTGACAAACTATGAGCAGTTACTGGCGGGTGTGACTACGGGCACGGAGATCCATGTGCTTGACTCGGTGCAGGATGCTGTTACCCAGATTACTAACACCCTGCTGGGACGGCAAAACATTGCCAGTTTGCATATCGTTTGCCACGGGGAAGCCGGCGGACTGGACTTTGGCAGCAGTCAGCTGAACTTGGGCAACTTGCCAGAGTATGCGTCACAGTTGCAGAGTTGGGGCAAGGCACTGACCAACGATGCCGATATTTTGCTGTATGGCTGTAACGTTGCCCAAGGTGAACTCGGTCAGAAGTTTGTCCAAAGAATCAGCCAGGTTATTGGAGCCAATGTTGCCGCCTCCAATAACCTGACAGGTAAGGATGGCGACTGGAATTTGGAAGTAACCATTGGCAACATTGAGTCACCCCTCGTCTTTGACTCTAAAGTTACCTCTGCCTATGCTTACAATTTGGATAATATTCTCAGAGAAACCTTCACGGGCAATGATATTACGAACTCCTCCTGGATCTACAATACAACAGGAACAGGCACAGCACCGCTACTGACCGCCCGTTCTACAATAGGAGCATCCACCGGCGGCATACCCGGTGGTGGCTCCGATGCGGTTGGGTCAGGCGCATTGCGATTAACCTCTGCTACCTCGGATCAGGCATCCTTTGTCATCTACAACCGCCCCATTAACGCCAGCAACGGTCTTTCCATTACGTTCAACATTCATGCCTATGGTGGCACTGGTGCAGATGGTATCAGCTTCTTTCTTATTGATGGCAATGCCAACCCAACTGCGGCAGGTTCAACTGGAGGATCGCTCGGCTATTCTAGTAACGGCTCTACACCTGGTCTTGTAGGCGGCTACCTTGGTGTTGGTTTTGACGAGTTTGGTAACTTCTCTAAGTCCGTATATGGTGCAGGTGGTCCAGGTGCTAGACCTGACTCTATTGCAGTTCATGGCAGTCAAGCCAACAGCTACAACTATCTGGCGGGAACGGAAACGCTTCCAGAAGGTATTGACACTCCAGGTCAGAGCCGATCGGCTGCTCAGAAGAAGGTGCAGATTGATTTGACACCTGCTGGGCTGTTATCTCTCAAAATTGATTTGAACAATGACGGAGATTTTTTAGACAATAACGAAACTCCAGCCGCACTCCAAAATTACAATGTCGTTGCCAGTAATGGCGAACTGCCATCCACGTTCAAGTTCGGTTTCTCCGCCTCCACTGGCGATTATACCAACGTCCATGAAATCACAGGACTCAATGTTGATACATTTGGTGGTGTGCCGTATACTCCGTTGGTTAACTTTACCAGTAGTAATGGCTCAGTTGGTGAAGGAGCAACTAGTCTAAACATCACAGCACAAATTGATGCTGTAACTTCCAATACCGTTACAGTACCAGTTACGCTATCGGGAACAGCGACGGACGGAACAGACTACACACTGTCTAACAATTCCATCACAATTCTGCCAGGACAACTGACTGGTAGCATCACCCTGAATCCGATTGATAATTTAGTTGTCGAGCCTAATAAAACTGCTGTGTTGACACTGGGAACACCGACGAATGCTCAACTGAGTCCTCAGAATAAGGTACTTACAGCAACGATCGTAGACAACGATAGTGTGATCCAAAGCTCGCTCAATAATCTGCTGTGGCGCAACAGTGGCACTGGGGAGAATGCTGTTTGGCAACTGAATAACTTCTCCTTGCAAAGCGACTACTTTTTACCCACCGTGACTGATGCGAACTGGCAGATTGCCAGCACAGCTGACTTCAACGGTGATAGCATTGCTGACATCCTTTGGCGCAACCAGGCAAGCGGGCAGAACGTCATTTGGCAGATGAATACCACTGGCTTTCAATCCGACCACTACATTACCCAGGTGTTTGATCCGAACTGGGAGATTGCAGGTACTGATGATTTCAACAGTGACGGTACACCTGATATCCTCTGGCGCAATCAGGCAAGCGGCGAGAATGTGATTTGGCAGATGAATAGCAACTTCACCCTGCAAACCGACCACTACATTACCCAGGAGTTTGATCCGAACTGGGAGATTGCGGGTACTGATGATTTCAATAGTGACGGTACACCTGATATCCTCTGGCGCAATAAGGCAAGCGGCGAGAATGTGATTTGGCAGATGAATAGCAACTTCACCCTGCAAACCGACCACTCCATTACCCAGGAGTTTGATCCGAACTGGGAGATTGCGGGTACTGATGATTTCAATAGTGACGGTACACCTGATATCCTCTGGCGCAATAAGGCAAGCGGCGAGAATATGATTTGGCAGATGAATAGCAACTTCACCCTGCAAACCGACCACTTCATTACCCAGGTGTTTGATCCGAACTGGGAGATTGCGGGTACTGATGATTTCAACAGTGACGGTACACCTGATATCCTCTGGCGCAACAAGCAGACGATGAAGGAAGATATCTGGCAAATGAGTGGCTTTAACTATGTACAAAGGTATCAACTCGTTGACGTGATCGATCCCAATTGGAGCGTGAGACCTTTTGTGGCAGCTTAATATCGTTTCCGAAGAAAGACTTATCATTAAGACCGCAGACGAGCAGAGGGGAGGGATTTTTGGATTTTCTGCATAGATTCGGGAACTATAACTAAGTAACCGGACTTGATATTAGATACTTCTGAACAGATCCAACTAAGGAAAGCGAGAGCCGCATGATTGCGGCTCTCGCTTTCCCTATGTCCACCCTCTCATGGGTAGGTTTTTCAGATTAGACGAATTTTTTGGCTTTTAGAACTAAAATTATTGTCCGAAACCTTAAAACTACGTTGAATAATTGAGAACATTCCCAATTATTTCTCCAAAACCTAAATACCTATCCTTGAAAGACTCCCCATTCCCTTAACTTAAAACGAAATTATCAAATAATTATTCTGAAACTTTGCTCCAGCAACGGGTCTGCCACTTAGAGCCGGAGGTAAGGGAATATTGCGTCGCTGATCTCCTGCTTCTACCGTAACTTCTGGCCCGTATTGGGTAAGCTTTACCTGCTTTTTGTCAAATCCTGGCAAAAATAAGCGTACTTGACGATTGTGGATGTCTATTTCAATTGGTTTAGGAGCCTGTAAAGCTTGTGCTTCAAAGTTGGGTAGTGCGTCTATCAGTGTTTGCCAGTCACTTGTTGGCGAGTCGGGAACAACGCTGACAGGTAGGGGTATAAATTCCTCTGGCAGATTGACGTTTGTCTCAGGAGACACAAGCAGAACACCACCGACAGTTAAACCAATTTGTTGAGCGCTACCCCATAAATAACGAGCATTTGCTACGTCAATTGGATCTCCTGTGGTCACTAAGAAAGCAGCAAGACGCTTCGGATCGGCAAGAGCGGCTCTCCCTTTTTCCAAAAAATTATTGACTTGGTTGGTAGGTTGAGCAAAGTTATCTGCTGTCCAGTTGATATTGAAAAAGCTGCTAATTAGCGGTTGGATTAAGGGCGATTCAGTAATAGTCTTACCCAAATCGGAGTTGACAAATAATTGCCGAAATCGCCGAACATACCAACTGAGAGATTCTGGCAAACCCAACATTCGCAACGTTAAAGAGTCACCCGTGCCATCGTAGACGATCGCATCATATTTGCCACTGGCATCATATTCGCGGATAGCATTGAGAGCTAGGGCGTTGTCCATCCCTGGCAATACTACCAGTTCTTGACCAAAAACGTCTTTGAAGATGGGCGTGCGGAGATATTGTGCCTCCAGTTTTTTCACTTCGTCCCAGTTGCGCTCAAGCAGTACAGATGCTTGAAACTGTACCGCCTGTAACTTGGGAGCGATTTCTTGAGGATCGGCAGCAATGGTAGTACCCAACAGGATTGACAATGTTGGTTCTGCTTGTCCTGCTAGGAGTACGCGCTTGCCTTGACTTGCCAATAATTTGGCTGCGGCGATCGCAATTTTGGTACGAGCGGTGCCGCCTTTGCCCAAAAATGTCAATATTAGAGCCATTACTTGATTCCTATTTTCACCGCCGATCTTTTCAATTCCAACTTAGCACTCAATAAAGATTCTCAACCTGTGCTGGAAATTTCAGATACCGAGAAAAACTCTGATCTGAGTTCTTTATCACTACACAGGTTTAATTTCATCTTCAAAAAACCAAGTGGAAGTATTGTCCTCAAACAGCACTACTACACCGATCCCACTATCAATGACTTTGTAGCCTTGAATGATACCCACTTGTCCTAGTTTTTTTACAATTGGGGGAGAAACGCGATCGCGCAAACGAAACACTTTAACCTTTTGTCCGATTTCCATGCCTGATTACAATGCAACAAACCAGTCTCAGTGTAGCGGAATCCGTGACTCAGCTTTCACAATTTCAGGGGAGATGAGGGAGAAAATTCTAAACTTCTAACCTCAGAACTTAAAATTAACAACAGATGCGATCGCAACGATTAGTCGTATTGATGGAACATTTGTGATCGTTAGAGGTTCATCTAGATAGCTTGAGTTAAGCAACCCAAGTAGTCGTTATGTATCAAACTATCCTCCGTCCACGACAAGAAACCATGCCTAGGATGGATAATTTACCCAGTGAATTAATAGGATAATCAGGTTTTACAGATAAATTTCACTGCATTCAGGCGGATTTTCTGAGTGAGACTTGTCAAGCTCTAACCTTATCCATCTGAAGAAGTTTTGTTTGCTAGCAACTTAAACCTTTACTACCATGCCCGCCATCCTTTGTAATATAAAGAGTTTGTGGTTGCATTGCTATACTTCAGGGGGTTGGGTGGCAAAGCTAGGAGAAAAAGCAGAGCAAGACCGCCAACGGCAGAGCGATTAGCAGAGTGTCTGCGATCGCAAGGAATTGATCCAGAAACTTGAGTTAAGCAAAAACTTGCGTCCTTAACAAGAAAAGCAGTGTTACCAACAGAATTTATATTGCTAAGAAAAATATACTTAGCAATAGTCGATTCATTGTATAATCACCAAGACAATTTGTGTACGATTTTCTAGTAATAATGTATTCCCCAAGAAACACAAGGATACTTTCATAGCTATTAAGCTTTATGGAGAAAAATTGGGTGTGTCGGTAGTGAACGAGGAAGCAGGAATTGTTGCGAGCAATACGAGGATTTGTACATAAGGCAGGGAGGCTGAGGCGCATACTACCGATAAATGAACGGTTGTGGGCAAAGTTTGACTTGCTGAGAACTTTAGTGCGTCGGGATTTAGAAGCGAGGTATAAGGGTTCTGTTTTAGGCAATTTGTGGCCTTTGCTAAATCAGCTATCACAATTACTGATTTACACCTATGTGTTTTCGATTGTGTTGAAGGTGAAGTTAAGTCTGAAAACTTTACCAGAAAATAACTTCACCTTTGGTTTGTGGCTATTTGCAGGATTAGTTCCTTGGATTGCTTTTAGTGGTGGTTTAAGTCAGGCTGCTAGTTGTGTAATCGGACAGCCAAATTTAGTCAAGAAAGTGGTATTTCCACTAGGATTATTACCTCTAGTACCAATCTTATCAATGTTTATCGAAAGTTCCTTTGGTTTAATAGCATTGATTTTTTTTGGGGCGATCAGTTCTCATACTCTACACACTACATTAGCGTTGTTGCCGTTGGTCTGGATACCGCAGTTATTGTTAACAGCAGGATTGAGTTATTTAGCCGCAGGACTAACGGTATTTTTGCGAGATATCCCGCAGACTTTAGGGGTGATTTTAAATATTTGGATGTATTTGACACCAATTATTTATCCAGCCTCAGCAATTCCAGAGGCATGGCGGGAATGGGTATTTTGGTTAAATCCGATGACAGCGATCGTTGAGGGATATAGAGATTTAATTTTAGTAGGAGAAGTTAAACATTGGGGCGAGTTAGGAGTTTCTTCGCTAATTGCTTTAGTAATTTTTTGTAGCGGATTGTGGTGTTACCGTCGCCTGCGTCCAGCTTTTGCAGATGTATTGTAAGCACAAATGTTGAAGTATAGATGCCATAATTGTCTTTGATTCATAGTGTGGTAGTTTTGAGGATTAGCAGCAAAATATGGGAGAAAAAATTGCAATTTCCCTAAAGAATGTATCTAAGTGTTTTAAACGGTATACTCATCCTGTAGATCGACTCAAAGAAATTTTGTTACCAGGAAAAAGTAGAGCAGATGAATTTTGGGCACTGCGCGATATTAACTTGGATATTCCCAAGGGAGAGACTGTGGGAATTATTGGTCAAAATGGTTCTGGCAAAAGTACACTTTTGCAAATTATTGCTGGGACTCTCAGTCAAACTAGAGGTAATGTAAAAGTTAATGGTCGAGTTTCTGCATTGCTAGAGTTAGGAAGTGGATTCAACCCAGAGTTTACCGGCCGACAAAACGTATTTTTTAATGGACAACTACTGGGCTTAAGTAAAATAGAACTTGAGCAAAAATTTGAAGAAATAGTCACATTTGCAGATATAGGAGATTTTATTGATGAACCTGTTAAAACTTATTCCAGTGGTATGTTTGTCCGCTTGGCATTTGCAGTAGCTATTAATGTGAATCCAGAAATTTTGATTGTAGATGAAGCTTTGTCTGTGGGAGATGGCGTGTTTGTGCATCGCTGTATGGCAAAAATTAAAGATTTTCAAGACTCTGGTGGAACTATTTTGTTTGTATCTCATGATATAGCATCTGTGAATCGTCTGTGTTCAAGTGCTATATGGATTAATCATGGTCAAATAGTTGAAAAAGGTACTCCAGTTGATATTAGTAAATCGTACCAAGCGTGGATATATGAAAAGATAAATGATGGAATCAAAAACAAGACAGAACGCTTAATTGATTCGCAAAATATAGAAATAATAAAAAATCATGAAGGAAATATAGAAGTTAAATTGGATAAATCTATTGAAAGTTTAAATTACAACTATTTTACGAATAAAGAATTTCTGTCGTTTCCCACAGTTAAGAGATTTGGAACCGGACGTTGTGAAATTTTAAGTTTAGAAATTTTTAACAATGAAGGGCAAAAAACAGGTTTTGTTATGCCTGATGATACTTTGATAATTCGCACAAAAATCGTCAGTCACGACTACGTTGAAAGCCCAATCTTTGGTATTACAATGTATGACAGATTAAGAGTCCCAATTGCTGGGTGGAATACACATCAGTATAAGCATCCATTAGCCAAATTTGAGAAAGAAAAATTGATTAGTGTGAGTTTTGAAATCAAATGGCCTCATATTAAAAGTGATACTTATTCACTTGAACCAGCCGTAGCCGATGGTAGCCAGGAAAGCCATGAAATGATGGATTGGTTGCAGGCTCCTGTGGTTATAGAGTCGGGAGTTACGGATTTAACTTTTGGTTTTTTTAGATTTACCAAAGTTACTGTTTCCCATGAAGTAGATATTTTTTTAACAACTCAATTATTAACAAATACCTTAGCAAAATGATTTGTTATTGTTGCGGATCGAGTTACTTAAAAGCTTATGATGTTCTGTGGAAAGAATTAATCGATGAATGGCGTATATCCCGTTATGAAGTCGAATATATTAACAAACAGCAAGGTCTACATTGCATAGACTGTAAGTCTAACTTACGCTCCATGTCGTTAGCCAAAGCAATAATGAGATGTTTTAGCTATACAGGGTTTTTTAAAGATTTTGTGAAGCAGAAAGAAATCCAAAATTTGCAAATACTAGAAATCAATGAAGCAGGGAGTTTAACAAACTTTTTAGTTGAAATACCGAATCATACTTTAAAAGTATATCCGGAAATAGATATGATGAATATGAATATTGCAAACATGACTTTTGATTTGGTTATTCATTCAGATGTTTTAGAACACATAAAGCATCCAATTCGAGGTTTATCTGAGTGCTACAGAGTATTAAAGCCTGGGGGATATTGTGCTTTCACTATACCCATGATTGTCGATAGACTAACCATTTATAGAGAAGGTATGCCTGCAAGTTATCATGGCTCTCAAGAAAATCAACCAGATTTTGTAGTTCATACAGAATATGGATGTGATGCCTGGAAGCATGTAATTCAGGCAGGATTTACAGAGTGTCGACTGTTCTCTGTAGAATATCCTTCAGCACAAGCGTTAGTAGCAGTAAAGTAATTTTATAAGGTTGATAGAAAATATGGAAATTACAGGTGAGAGATACGTTCCTTCTCTAAATGGTCAGATTAAATATGAGCATCTACATCGATATGCTCTATGTGTTGACTATGTAGCTGGTAAAAATGTATTAGATATTGCTTGTGGTGAGGGATATGGTTGTGCTTTGCTTGCAGCTGTAGCCGAGTCAGTTGTTGGAGTTGATATTAATTCTGAAGTTGTAGAGTATGCCACCAAAGAGTATAGTACTCATAAGAATATAAGATTTATGGTGGGTTCGTGCGACTCAATACCACTACCCGATAATTCTGTTGACGTAGTAACATCGTTTGAAACAATCGAGCATCATGATAAGCACGAGGAAATGATGCAGGAGATTAAGCGAGTTCTTAAACCTAGTGGAGTATTAATTATTTCCTCTCCTAATCGCTTAACTTATTCAGATGAACCGAAATATTCTAATCCATTTCATGTCAAAGAGCTTTACTATGATGAATTAACAGCTTTATTGAAAGATTACTTCGGTTATGTTGAGATTTATGGGCAAAGAATGGCTATAGGCTCTTTCATATTTAAATTAGAAAATTCAAAAGCAAATCTTTTTAAAGCTTATACAACAGACAGTAATCAAGTCGTACAAAAAGTTTCTAGTTTAAATGCCCCAATTTATTTTTTTGCAATATGTTCCAACCAGAATATTACTACTAAGCCAGATATTGATTCAGTTTATATTGATAGCCAGGATGATTTATTGAATTGGATGGAAATAGGTTGGCGTAAAACTGGAGAAGTTTTAGAGCAAACACGATCACAACTACAACAGACACAAGCGGAATTAAAGCAATGTCAATCTAAAGTACAGCAAACGCATACAGAGTTAGAGCAATCCCAATCTCAAATGCAACAAACACAGACAGAGTTAGAGCAATCCCAATCTCAACTACAACAAACACAGACAGAGTTAGAGCAATCCCAATCTCAACTACAACAAACACAGACAGAGTTGCAAGAGTTACATTTGGAACTTCAAGGTATAAAAGTTAAATTACAAAAGACTCAGGGCGAAGTTGAGGCAATGCAGACAAGTAAGTTTTGGAAATTACGAACACAATGGTTTCAGGTAAAAAAGTTTTTTAATTTAGTAAATAAGACAGAAATTGAAACCAAGCCAACTAATGTTAGAGAGCTACGGGATGTTTTTTATAACTTGAGTGATAAGGATTGGCTCAAAGTCATTTTAGAAAGTGTAAATAAGCCGATAGTTAATGAGATAGAGTTACCTGGATTCCCATCTGACGAAATCCAAATATCATCTGTAGGTTCTACAGCAAAGCATAATCTTCAGGAAGCTTTTAATTTTTACTGTACTATTAAAAATTATTTATCTTCCTTTGGACAAATTTTATCATCAGATAGTAATGTGTTAGATTTCGGCTGCGGTTGGGGAAGAATTATTCGTTTTTTTTTCAAAGATGTGCCTGTGAATAATGTGTATGGTGTGGATGTCGATGAGGAAATGATTAATCTTTGTAGGGAAACTGTAAAATATGGTAAATATAACGTTGTCAACTCATCACCTCCATCTGATTTACCTAGTGAAAGCTTCGATCTAATATATGCCTACTCAGTTTTCTCTCATCTCAATGAAGCAACACATATTAAATGGATAGAAGAGTTTTCTAGAATTCTAAAGCCTAATGGATTACTAATTGTGACAACTCGAAGCAGATCGCATTTAGATTTATGCCGTTCGCTGCGCGATCAGGGTTCTCACCAAGATTCACATGCACAGGGATTAGCTAACTCATTCGTGGACTATCATTCTGCATTAGATGCATACGATAATGGGAAGTTTTTACATGAAGCAACTGGTGGCGGAGTCTCTAGACCTGCATCTTTTTATGGTGAAACTTTAATTCCCCGTAGCTATGTAGAGCGAGAGTGGACACGTTTTTTGATGTTTCGTGATTTTATGTATGACTCTGCTGTTATTCCACAAGCAATAATTGTGATGCAAAAAGCTGCACCACATAGTATTTAGAGTCACCAAAAAAACTCAAGCTTGATTTGACTTTATATCGCCCTACAATAGCAGTTTGAACAAAGTTTAAAAATATCTAATTATTAAAATTATTAACCTATTTGATGGAAAAGTAATTGTGTTAAGTATTTAGATTTAAACTTAGATATAATCTCAATCAAGCAAAACAAAAAATGATATGATATTTAAATTTTTTGAGGTTTTTAAACATTATAAAGTAAGAATAAGTATTTAATATTATATGATTTTTGTGATTTTTTAATATTAAATAAAAATTTATAAAAATTCATTAATTTGCCAATTGTAAAAGATTGAGTTATCTCCTGTTGATACAGTTAATTATGATGTAGTTATCGGTGCAGAAAAATGTTATTTACTTATTCTATCGATATCCCAATCCCAAATGTAGTTACTGTCGGACAGGGTGCCTACATTCCATTTTCAGGCTGGTGCTTAGATACAGAAAAACAAATTAGAGGCATATCAGTCAGTGTAGACAATAAAATTCATTCACTTACACATGTTAATGATTTGAGGACTGATGTATTTGCTGCTTATAAATCTACATCTCCCGCTTATAAAAGCCTTAGTTCAGGTTTTTATGGAATGATTCCGTTTACGAAAGACGACATCGGTAAAAAACTAAAACTAACTCTGAATTTTTACTATAGCGATCGTGTACATTCCTTAGACATGGGATTTGTATACTGTCAATCAAACAATGTAGTAGAAACAATATCTAAATCAAAGATAAATTCTGATTTAAATGAGCCTTTGATTGCGATTTGTATGGCTACATATAACCCGAAAATCGATAATTTTAAGAAGCAAATAGATTCTATTATCAACCAAACCCATAAAAACTGGATTCTTATAGTTAATGATGATAAATCTTCACAAAAGTCCTTTAAAGAACTTTGCAAAGTATGTGAAATAGATCAACGCATTCATGTTTATCGTAACGAATCAAATCTAGGGTTTTATAAAAACTTTGAAAGAGCTTTAGAAAGGGTTGGTGATGTTGCTGAATATATTGCACTTTCAGATCAAGATGATTATTGGTATACAAATAAACTCAGCAGTTGTTTAGCTAGTATGGAACCGGATGTCAGTTTGGTTTATTCTGATATGCGTATTGTTAAGGAAAATGGAGAAGTAATCTCTAACACTTACTGGGTTAATAGACAAAACTACTACGAAGATATTTCCATGTTACTGCTAGCGAATACTGTTACTGGTGCAGCTTGCTTGTTTCGCCGTAGTTTAGTGAAAATTTTGTTACCTTTTCCCTATCCTATGGGAGAAATATTCCACGATCAGTGGTTATCAATAGTAGCAAGGTCTATGGGAAGAATAGCCTACATAGATGAGCCACTATACGATTACATACAGCATGGCTCAAATATAATTGGCCACGCTGACTTCCAAGCCGCTTCACCACGAGAACGTCTATTTAAATTATTTAAGCTAACAACACAATTTATTTTTAGCCCCCGTGGTTCTATTAAAGCAAACTTAAAAGCTTATGTTGAAAGGGGATGGGCAATTTATCAATATGAATTTCGTAGGTTGGAACTTATGGCAACTAACCTGCGTTTCCGAGTAGGAGATAAAGCTGTAACCGATCTTTATATTTTGGATATGTTCAATGATAGATGGTTTTCTATTTTTCCTTTATTAAAAAAACATATATTACTGATACAAACACATACAACCAATCATGCTGAGTGGCGATTACTCCAATCTCGTGTTTTAGTAACTCTATCTAAACGTTTAGTATTAAGTTTAAATCAACTATCATCCGCCAAAAAGCAGACATCTAAGATTCTTGCTGAACCAGGGTTTGAAATTACAGACAAAAAAGATAGATTTTTTCAAACAGCACTAGAAGCAAAAATCGCACCTTTAGAATTAGACATTAGTGAATCTCAGCCAATTCGCGTTAATATTTTGATTCCAGAAATTAATTTCAAATATTTATTTGGTGGATATATTGCTAAATTTAATTTTGCGATTTTACTAGCTAAAGCTGGATTAAAAGTTCGGTTAGTTATTGTTGATAAGTGCGACTTTTACCCGCAGGAGATTACAGAGGGTATGATACAATACCCAGGGCTAGAAGATTTATTAAGTTACATTGAGATATCGCTTCATTATAATCGTGAAGTTACACTGTCTGTTAATCCTCTTGATTCATTTATTGCCACAACTTGGTGGACTGCTCACATTGCTCATCAGGCATCTACTCAATTAGGACATCCAGAATTTTTATACTTTATTCAAGAATTTGAGCCATTTACATTTTCTATGGGGGCTTACTTTGCTATAGCTCGTCAGTCATATGACTTTCCCCATTCAGCATTATTCTCAACCGCTTTGTTGATGGAGTATTTTCAACAGCAAAACATAGGAGTATTTGCATCGGGACATAAACATTCACCATTAATTGCATCTTTCGAAAATGCAATTCAAACTTTTGAATTGCCTGCATTACCTCCTAAAAAAGCTGCAAAAAAGTTGCTTTTTTACAGTCGCCCTGAAACTCATGCAGCACGCAATATGTTTGAGGTTGGTTTGATGGCACTAAATAAGGCAATAGTGTCTGGCATCTTTGATGCCGAAGATTGGGAATTTTACGGCATTGGAACTGAGAAATTAAGACCATCGGTACCTCTTGCAAATGGGCGATCTTTGCAGATGTTAGGTAAGGTAAGCTTAGATGAATATTGCGAGTTACTTCCAGAACACGATTTAGGGTTGGCTCTCATGTATACTCCTCACCCTAGTTTGCTACCCTTAGAAATGGCAGCAGCAGGTATGGTGGTAGTAACTAATACCTGTATTAATAAAACAGCAGAACGGCTCAAAGATATATCTAGCAATATCTTAGCAGCAGAGCCTACAGTAGACGGAGTGGCGGAAACTCTTGCGAAAGCTGTTATACTGTCAAACGATTGGAATTTGCGTTTAACAGGCTCAAAAGTAAAATGGTCTTCTTCATGGGAACAAACATTTGATAGCGAATTGATATCTAAAATCAAGAAAAAACTAAACCATGATGGTCTGTACCTTTAGCATTAGATGACTCCTCAGCAGATTCTCTTATTCTCAAAACTTGGAGTTATGATCCAGTAATTAAAACTGCTAAACAGCTAAAAAGTCAACATAGATTAGAAAATCGCCGATTTAATTGATGTTTGCAAGATAAAGATCATCTCCGAAAGCGTAGAAATAAAACTTTTATAGATTTGATAAAAATCATCTTTTCAACATCAGTGCTTATTAGCAAAAAAAATTATTTTGAGCCAGCCATAAATAAAATAAAGTTTCGGCATATTGTGTCCAATAAAATCCTCCCATTCCAAAAAACAAAGTTACTCTTATTGGTTGCCTATTCCCTACCAGTTATTCTACTTTTATGGTTTGTTACTACCTTCAGTGTAAACGTACCCTTTTGGGACGAGTGGGGATTAGTAGGTTTTTTTGACGAAGTTTATAGCGGTACTGCAAATTTCGGAGATTTTTTTGCTCAACAGAACGAGCATCGTATTTTTTTTCCAAGAATAATATTTGCAATATTTGCATTTTCCTCGAAGTGGAACATTAAATTAGAAATTTATTTTAGTATTTTACTGGCTTTAGTAAATTTCGTTATTTTATATAAAGTTGCAGCTTCTACTTACAATAAAAATAATAAACTCTTATTTCATTTATTTAATTTTACAACTTCTATTCTCAATTTTTCTTTAATCCAGTACGAAAATTGGCTATGGGGATTTCAAATAGCTTGGTTTTTAATAAATACATGTCTAATTTTAGCAATTTTCATTCTTACTGTACTAAAAAAAATTAATCCAAATGTCAGACTATTACTTGCATCTATATGTTGTTTTATTGCTAGTTTTTCGTCGGCTCATGGATTACTATCTTGGCTAGCGCTACTCCCATCAGTATACATACTTGAAGGGAGGAATAAACAGAAAAAAATCAGAATTTTGCTATGGATGGGGCTTTTTGTTTTTTGTGT
Organism: Desmonostoc muscorum FACHB-395; assembly: GCF_014698035.1. Classification (GTDB taxonomy): domain Bacteria; phylum Cyanobacteriota; class Cyanobacteriia; order Cyanobacteriales; family Nostocaceae; genus Nostoc; species Nostoc muscorum_A. The sequence continues at coordinate 18,170 of NZ_JACJSF010000016.1, read as the reverse complement.
TGCTATCTATTCTATTGGTTATCAAAAACCTTCTCAGCATCCTAGTATATTCTTTATTTTACAGCAGCCATTAACTGCATCGGAATATTTATTCTCTATCATAGGTTTTTCATTAGGTAAAAATCTTTTTAATCCTATAATTACTGGATTAATAATATTTTTAACTTTTTCATTTTTTAATATTTTCTGTTTCAAAAATTCTCAATCAGTGTTTTTTCATAAAGCAGCTCCCTGGCTATCATTGGGTTGGTTTAGCATTTTATTTACATCAATTACTACCTTTGGTAGAGCTGGTTTTGGGATTGAGCAAGCTAGTTCATCAAGATACGTAACTGTTTCGATATTATTAATCGTATCCTGCCTACAATTGTGTCGATTATGGATTTTATATAAATGGCAAGATGTAGACAAAAATATATATATGTTTTCAGGATTATGTTTAGGATTTTTAATATGTATTTTTACTTTTAGCTCTATGAATAGCATTGTAGAAGGGCAAAATATTTTTATTCAAAGAAAGGCGGGTAAAAATTGCTTAGAAATAATAAATTTTATAGATAAAGATATTAGTAATTCACCTAAAAACTGTTTAAATTTTATTCACCCGGATCAATTGCAAATACGAGAACAAAGTAAAACTATTCAAAGATTAGAGTTTAGGGATTTTCCTCGAAATATAACTTTTATTACTAAATCTGAAAAAGTTCACGGTTCAATTGACGTTCCCCCAACAACAGAACAACCCTTAAATCTACACAGGAGTGACACTTTAAAGTTGTTGGGCTGGGCTATTCTCCCTGAACAGCAAGAACAGCCACCCATAATTCTACTGTCTTATGGCAATAATCGATCATTTTTTGCCACTGGGCTTGTTAATTTAAAAAGACCTGATGTAGCTACAGTTTTAAACTCAAGTCTTTACAATACATCAGGTTGGGAAGCAAATATTTCTCTAAGTTCTATACCAACAGGTGAAACTGTTATTAAGGCTTGGGTTTATGACCGAAAACGTCAAGAGTTTATACAGTTGAATGGTGAACCAAAGATAAAAGTGCTGGAGTAAAAAAGAAACCTAGGTTAGAAACCATTACATTTATTATTGAGAGCATAAAGGGAGTAATAGAGCCAAAATGCTAAAAAAAATGTTTCGCTCAAAAATACTAAAGTTTTTACTAGGTGGCGGGTTAGCAGCAGCCTTAAATTTAGCGCTTATTTATTTAATAATTGAAAAGCTAGGATTCAATACACCTTTTTTGCGTAATATAGCGAATGTAATTTCAATTGAAATCTCCCTAATATTTAGTTTTTTTATATACCGAACTTGGGTTTGGACTGGGGGTATTTGGAATATTAGAGAAGTTTTTTTACGACAACTTCCTCTCTATCATGTTTCGGCTGGAGTTGCAGTTATTACTCGCATTTTATTTATCTTTCCTATTTTAGATTGGTTGAGAATTAACTATGCCATCAATACTTTAATAGGCGCACTTTTGAGCGCATCAATTAATTATCTGATTAGCGATCGCTTTGTATTTAAAACCCCAACAGCAAAAAATCATAAAAATTCACAGGCAGAAAAAATATCAGTTACATATTACCCAGAATCATTGGCTCCAGCCCTATCAGTAAATTCTAGCTTCAGAAAAGATGAGTCAATAACGATAGATACTTCAAAATCTGTCAAGACTTTATCAATAGTAATTCCAGCCTACAATGAAGAAGACTGCATAGTTCAAACTGTTGATACTATTAGCAAGGTTTTGGAACAAGAAAAAATAGATTACGAAATTTTAGTTGTTAACGATAACAGCAAAGATAAAACAGAAGAACTATTACAGCAGATGAATTTTCAAAATAATAAGCTGCGTTATGTCAATAATTATTATCCTAACGGCTTTGGCTTTGCAGTTCGCTGTGGGTTAGAAAATTTTATAGGTGATGCTGTAGCGGTTGTTATGGCAGATAGTTCAGATGCACCAGAAGACATCGTATCTTACTACCATAAACTTCAAGAGGGCTATGATTGTGTTTTTGGTTCTCGCTTTATTAAAGGCGGTAAAGTAATTGACTATCCCAGTCATAAATTAATTGTAAATCGCTTGGCTAATTTTTTCATTCAGATACTATTTGGCTTGAAATTTAACGACACTACTAATGCCTTTAAAATTTATCGTCAAGAAGTTATTGAAGGTATCTCCCCATTAGTATCTCATCATTTCAATTTAACAGTAGAGATACCACTAAAAGCCATAGCAAGAGGGTATTCTTATACAACTATTCCTATTACCTGGAGGAATAGAACTACAGGAGTTTCTAAGCTAAAGCTAAAAGAAATGGGCAGTCGATATTTGTTTATAGTTCTCTATATCTGGCTAGAAAAACATTTATCACGCGGAGATTATCATCTAAGCAAAAATAAACTGGTAGTAAATCAAAGGTTGAAATCAAATGGCTGAGAAAATTCTGATTTTAGGAGGAGCTGGTTTTGTGGGCAGTTCCTTAGCAATTAATCTAAAAAAGCATTATTCTCAGTGGGAAATTATATGTTTTGATAATCTTCGAAGGCGTGGTTCAGAATTAAATATTCCTAGACTAAAAAATTTAGGAATTGACTTTATTCATGGAGATATTCGCTCTTCTAACGATTTAGACCCTGGAATCTTTAACGTCGATACCATTATTGATTGTTCTGCTGAACCTTCTGTGCTTGCAGGATTTGCTTCTCCACAATACGTCCTGCAAACAAATTTAATAGGAACTATTAATGTTCTGGAATTAGCTAGACAAATTCAAGCTCGTTTGCTTTTTCTATCCACCAGTCGTGTTTATCCTATTGAAACACTTAAATCAATTAATTTAGTAGAACTACCAACCCGCTTTAGCATTGCTGTTGAACAGACAATACCCGGAGTATCTCATCTTGGTATAGCGGAGGAATTCCCACTTCAAAGCTATCGTTCTCTATATGGTACTACTAAACTTGCCTCAGAAATGCTAATCGAAGAGTATCGGCAAGCTTATGGTATTCAGGCAATAGTCAACCGTTGTGGTGTAATTACAGGCCCTTGGCAAATGGGTAAAGTTGACCAAGGTGTTTTTGTTTTGTGGTTAGCTGCACACTATTTTGAAAAATCTTTAAGTTACATAGGCTATGGCGGTACAGGTAAACAAGTTAGAGATTTATTGCACATTGAGGATTTGTTAAGTTTGATTAATTATCAGTTAGAACATTTTTCAGAACTAGATGGAGATGTTTTAAATGTCGGTGGAGGTGCTGATAATAGTCTATCTCTATTAGAGACTACTATACTATGCGAGACAATCACTGGTAAATCTATTCCTATCAAATCAGAAGAAATAGCTAGACAAGGGGATATCCCTATTTATATTACAGATTCTTCCAAGATAAGCTCTAAGACTGGATGGAAACCAATTATGAATCCCGAAAAAAGTCTTAGAGATATTTATAACTGGATTATTGAGTATGAAACAATCTTAAAGCCCATTTTATCCTAAACTGTTGTTTGTACTATGAGGTGAGTCAAAATCATTATGCCCACCGTTTTAATTACTGGTTCCTCTGGTCTAATAGGTTCAGAATCAGTTCATTTCTTTGTCGAAAACGGTTTTCACGTTGTGGGTATCGATAATAATATGCGAGCGGTATTTTTTGGTGAATCTGCTTCCACAGACTGGAATCGTCGTATCCTAGAAGATAAATATAGTGATACCTATCATCACTATGACATTGATATCCGCGATCGCTCCGCAGTAGAAAACCTATTTCAAGAATATTCCTCTGATATTTCTCTTATTATTCATACAGCAGCACAACCATCTCATGACTGGGCAGCAAAAGACCCTCATACAGATTTTACGGTTAATGCCAACGGTACTTTAGTATTACTAGAAGCAACTCGGCAATACTGCCCTGATGCAATTTTTATATTTACCTCAACCAATAAAGTCTATGGCGATACTCCTAATTATCTACCCTTGCAGGAGTTAGAAACTCGCTGGGAGATTGAACCAAATCATCAATATATAGAAGGCATTGATGAGTCAATGACAATTGACAACTCCAAACATTCTCTATTTGGCGCTTCTAAAATTGCCGCAGATATACTAGTTCAAGAATATGGTAAATACTTCGGTATGAAGACTGCTACCTTTAGAGGAGGTTGTCTTACTGGACCAAACCATTGTGGCGCTCAGTTGCACGGTTTTCTAGCGTACTTAATGAAATGTACTATCACTGGTCAAACTTACACCATATTTGGCTATCAAGGCAAACAGGTTAGAGATAATATACATAGTTATGATTTAGTTAATGCCTTTTACTATTTTTATCAAAATCCTAGATGTGGAGAGGTTTATAATATTGGGGGTTCTCGGCATAGTAATTGTTCTATGTTAGAAGCAATCTCAATTTGCGAAAACATCGTAGGTAAAAAGCTGAAATACATCTATACAGATGAGAACCGCTCTGGTGATCATATCTGGTATATTTCAGATGTAAGAAAGTTCCGCTCTCACTATCCAATATGGGAATATAAGTATAATCTTCAACAGATACTAGAAGAGATTTATTATGCCCAAGCATCTAGGAAAACAAACTAAACTAGTATAAAAATCAGGCGTTGCTGAATCACAATATAAATTATTCAATGCCTGCGGTGGGCGTAGCTATCGCCATATTCTTGCGGGGGCTTTCCCTTGCATTCAAATACAACGATACTTGAGATAATAAACTAACAATTTATTTTACGATTATGGTTTGAATTACAACGTGGATATTACATGAATATTCACTCTAATTCATATTATTGTTATGCAATACCAAATAATTTTGAGTAAAAGAATAGCAGAGTAAAAATTTATGAAACTTATCCTCACCTTACCTTTAAAATTATACTTTAATAAAAGTTGCCCATCTCGTTATGCCAAAATAAATTAAACTTAAATGCAGGCTCAAGAAAAAATCGGTATTGTTTTAGCAACCTATAATCCTCAGCTTGAATATTTTCAGAAACAGATCCAGTCCATTCAAAATCAGACTTGGTACAATTGGGTTTGTCATATTGTTGATGACTGCTCGCAACCTGAATATCAAACTGCAATTAAAAAAATTATCGGAAATGATTCACGGTTTATTTTTCATTTTCACAGCGATAATCTTAAACATTACTATAATTTTGAAAGGGGTTTGGAATACTGTATTCAAGACCACACAGTTACAGCCATAAGCTTCTCCGACCAAGATGATATTTGGCAGCCTGAAAAGCTAGAAGTATTGCTAAAAACTTTACGTGCTGAACACGCACTATTGGTTCATTCTGATTTGGAGTTAATAAACAGTGATGACCAAACTATCAATCCTTCTACTTGGGATTTTGAAGGACGTAATCCCGAAAAAACCACGGTAGAATTGTTACTACTTCGTAATGTCGTGACAGGATGCTCTTTGTTATTTTCTAGTTCTCTAGTTCCTTATATTCTACCCTTTCCCCAACAAGATGAAATTGGTTGGCATCATGATTGGTGGGTAGCATTGGTGGCAATTCAAAAAGGTAAAATTGCTCATATTCGCCAACCATTAGTCCGCTATAGATTTCATAGTTGCAATGCAGTAGGAGCAATGCAAAATGCTGGTAATTTTTATACTGAATTTATGCTCTGGTTCAGTAAAAAATCTAAAATTACAGGTAAAAGCTATATAGTTCACTCTAAGTTGAGTAAAGTATTTCAAGCTAGATTTTACCAACAATTCAATTCAAACTGGTATAATCCCTTTGACGAGCGCCGCTTAGATTTTGGTTTGGGTATTCTTAAGCTTTGTTATCAAAGTTTAAAAGCTGGATATCATTCTGAAGGTATAGCACTACGAATTTTGATTTTTAAAATTTTATTCGATATTCAACGAGTTCAAAATTATATCTTCAAGGTGTTGCCCAGATTTAAAATGAATAAGAGCAATATCCCAAAAAAATGAATCAGCAAAAACCTATCTCAGTATCGATTATTTTAGTTAACTATAATGGAGTAAATATTCTACCTGATTGCTTAGACTCTATACAAAAATTTATTGATATACCTAACCATGAAATCATTCTTGTAGACAATGCTTCTAGTGACGGCAGTGCTGAATTAGTTGAGGCAAATTATCCCCAAATTCGCTTAGTTAAACAGCTAGAAAATAGAGGTTTTGGAGCAGGGAATAATGCAGGTGCAAAACTTGCTAGTGGAGAATTCTTATTTTTATTAAATACTGATACTGTACTTAACAGTAATATTATACCACCTTTAATTGAATTGATGCAAGCAGACCCGCAAGTAGGAATTATTGGCCCAAAACTGCTAAATCCAGATGGAAGCTTACAAATTTCTGTTTCGCCAGCATTAGGAATTAAGGGTGAATATCAAGCTCGTCAGCTTCATAAAGCTTATCAAAATATCTCTCAGCAACATTTGATTGAACAGAAATTTCAAGAAATTCGAGAAGTCGATATTGTTGTAGGGGCTGCTTTTTTTATTCGCTCAAGTTTATTTCATGAATTAGGCGGATTTGACGAAAATTTTTTCATGTATTTTGAAGAATCAGATTTATGCCAAAGAGCGCAGTATCAAGGATATAAAATTATCTACACACCTCATGTATCTTTGATTCATTTGAAAGGATATTCGATACAGAAAGTTGCTAATGCAATGTCTATTGAATATAGACGTAGCCAGATTTATTTTTATCAAAAGCATCGTCCTATCTGGGAACAACTACTGTTACGCGTATATCTTTTTTATAAATTTTTTGGTGAATTTATAACTACAGCTAATCCTAACAGTCTAAAAATTATTGTTTTGTTATTTACTATAAAAAAAAATGCCGTTAAAGTATCTGTATCTAATTAATAATATAGGGATTTTATTATGCCCATACTGGCAAATCTATCTTTCGCTCCGGCACAGCCGACAGGTTGGTTAAGTTATAGCTTGAATTTATTAAAAGAACTAAAAAAATTAGATATTGATGTATTAAGTCCAATAGAAATTTCTGGAATTAAATGTCATCAATCACCATCAGGTATGACAACAGATTTTGGTATAAAAGGGAACTTAAAGCGTCTGCTATGGACACAATTAAAACTGCCAAGTCTTTATAAACAGATGAAGTCTACATTATTATTTTCTCCGATCCCAGAGGCTCCTTTATTTTCTTCCTGCCCTTATGTTGTTACTGTTCATGATTTAATTCCTTTAAGATTTCCACAATGGTTTTCCATAACACAGCGACTTTATTGTAGTTATTATATTCGTGCTGTAATACAACAATCAAAACACGTTATTTGTAATTCAATGGCAACGGCTCAGGATTTAAACAGTTTTTTGGGAGTTTCTGAAGAAAAAATCACTGCGATTCCACTAGCGTATGATATAAAGAATTTTCTTTGCTTGGATTTATCCACACAAAACTATTTCCTTTATTTGGGACGGCATAATCCTTACAAAAATCCTGAACGTTTAATTACCGCCTTTGCCGCACTGCCTAATTACAAAGATTACGAATTGTGGTTAGCAGGGCCGACTGACGCACGTTACACCCCAAGTTTAATAGCGCAAGTTGCAGAACTAGGCATAACTAATCAAGTCAAGTTCCTAGATTATATTCCTTACAGCGAATTGCCAAAAATCATCAATGAAGCGATCGCTCTGGTTTTCCCCAGTCTCTGGGAAGGCTTTGGTTTACCTGTCCTCGAAGCAATGGCTTGTGGTACTCCCGTCATCACCTCCAATCTCTCCTCCCTACCAGAGGTTGCTGGAGACGCGGCGATTCTGATCGATCCATACAACACTGGAGAAATTACAGAGGCGATGCAGGCGATCGCAACTGATTCGGGTTTGCGATCGCACCTTTCTAGCCAGGGCATCACTCATTCTCAACAATTCAGTTGGGAAAAAACAGGAAAAGCAACCGTCGAAGTATTATCCCGTTACATATAAAAAATAACTTTAGATACCAGTATTTAGGATTTTGTCCAGATTTCAGATTATCTTGACTATTGACTCATATATTAATCCTCAATCCCTATGAAAGCACTAATTCTTTCTGGCGGTAAAGGTACACGCCTACGTCCCCTAACTTATAGCGGAGCCAAACAACTCGTGCCAGTTGCTAATAAACCTGTTTTATGGTATGGCATTGAAGAAATGGTCGCTGCTGGGATTACTGATATTGGTATTATCATCAGCCCGGAAACTGGGGCAGAAGTCCAAGGGAAAACCGGAAATGGAGAATACTTTGGAGCAAACATCACCTACATCGTACAAGAGCAGCCACTCGGACTTGCTCACGCCGTCCAAATTGCCCATCCCTTTTTAGAAAATTCTCCCTTTGTCATGTATTTGGGCGATAACCTGATTCAACTAGGTGAGTTACGTTACTTTCTGCAACAATTTAGTCAACAACAGCCAGATGCTCTGATTCTCTTGCGTTCAGTTGCCAACCCTAGCGCCTTTGGTGTAGCTGAGGTAGATGATACAGGACGGGTATTACAGTTAATTGAAAAACCCAAAGTTCCTCCTTCAAATCTGGCATTAGTAGGGGTTTATTTCTTTTCTCACCTCATCTTTGATGCGATCGCAAATATCCAACCTTCTGCCAGAGGCGAACTAGAAATTACTGATGCTATTCAATACCTAATTAATCAGAATAAGCAAGTTTTAGCATATAATCTTCAAGGCTGGTGGCTTGACACTGGTAAAAAAGATGACTTATTAGAAGCTAACCGATTAATTCTCGATACCTATCTGACAGCATCAGTTCTTGGCGAAATCGATGCCCAAAGTCAAATTATTGGACGAGTCCAAATCGGGGCAAAATCTAAAGTAATTAACTGCACAATTCGGGGGCCAGTAGTCATTGGTAGCAATTGTCATTTAGAAAACTGCTTTATTGGCCCTTATAGTAGCATTGCCAACAATGCGACACTCATTGATACTGATTTAGAACACAGCGTGATTTTAGAAGGCGCTAAAATTGCCGGAATTCATCAGCGCATTATTGATAGTGTCATTGGGCAACGGGCACAATTGACTCTTGCACCTCGCCGCCCCAAAGCCTTGCGATTTCTAATTGGCGATGACTGTCAAATTGAACTAACCTGATTTACTTGTTGAAAAGAGGAAAAACCACGGTCGAAGTGTTACCTGCTAGCTGTAAAATACAAGCATTAAATTACTCTCACAATTAACACTGTGGTGGGTTACTCGAAATAATATTGATGAGTATTGTACATACCAAAATTCCCGAAGTTATACAACTCGAACCCAAAGTATTTGCAGACGATCGCGGGTTCTTTTTTGAAGCCTACAACGATCGAAAATTTGCCCAAGATACTGGTATTATTACCAACTTTGTCCAAGATAACCACTCTTGCTCTAAACAAAACGTTTTGCGGGGATTGCATTACCAAATTCAACAACCCCAAGGTAAACTTGTCCGAGCTATTGTTGGCACTATCTTTGACGTAGCTGTAGATATTAGAAAAAGTTCAGCTACCTTCGGTAAATGGGTGGGTTATGAACTCAGTGCTGAGAACAAACGTCTACTGTGGATACCACCAGGCTTTGCTCACGGGTTTCTTGTACTTTCAGAAATAGCCGAAGTTCTCTATAAAGCTACAGATTACTACGCACCCCAAGGCGATCGCACAATTTTATGGAATGATCCAGATTTAGCGATAGATTGGCCCTTAAGTGCGCCACCGATTTTATCAGCTAAAGACCAAGCCGGGAAACCTTTGAGAACTGCTGAAGTATTTGATTAAGTAGTCATTGGTCATTGGTTATTGGTCATTGGTCATTGGTCAGATACCCAGCCCTTGCTATACCCTAAGCTTACTTTTATAGTGTGTGGAAAAACTTTGTCTTTCATCGAACTAATTCAAACCACGTAAAAGAGTGGGCGTGGCTTTTCTTGGACAAATGACAAATGACAAATGACAAATGACAAATGACTAAATCAATTTTGCTGATTGGTAGCAACGGTCAAGTGGGTAAGGAACTAGAACAAACCCTCTCAAGCTATGGCGATGTTACCTCAGTAGCACGCCCAATAGTAGACCTTGCCCAACCCGATAACCTCCGCAACTTTATCAGAGCAAAGCAGCCGCAAATCATTATTAATGCTGCTGCTTACACTGCTGTAGACAAAGCCGAAAGCGAACCCGAACTTGCGATCGCTATTAATGCTACTGCACCCCTGATTATTGCCCAAGAAAGCCAAAAATTAGGAGCTTTTCTAATTCATATTTCGACCGATTATGTTTTTGATGGTAATGGGTATCGTCCTTACCAGGAAACCGATGTAACTAATCCCTTGAGTGTTTATGGTAAAACCAAACTTGCTGGAGAAGAAGCAATTCGGGAAACTTGCGCCCATCACCTCATCCTCCGCACTGCTTGGGTTTATGGAACCTTTGGCAAAAGTAATTTTGTCAAAACCATGCTGCGGCTAGGTGCAGAACGCGAAGAACTCCGTGTTGTCGCCGATCAAATTGGTAGCCCGACTTGGGCGCAAGATATAGCCGCAGTCATCGCCCAGACGATTCCCCAGTTAACCCCAGAAATTAGTGGCACTTATCACTACACTAATAGCGGCGTTGCTAGCTGGTATGACTTTGCAGTTGCCATTTTTGAAGAAGCCCAACAGCTAGGCTTCCCTTTGAAAGTTGAACGTATTGTCCCCATTACAACTGCCGAATATCCAACACCAGCCAGTCGCCCAGCCTATTCTGTGCTTGCTTGTGGGAAAATTTCTGCAATTCTAGGGACTTATGCCCCTCATTGGCGACAAAGACTTCGGCAAATGCTTAGGGATTTGAAAATTGGGAATGAAGATTAGGGGAGAGGTGACAGGTGACAGGTAATAGAAAATAATCTATACCCTGTAACCTGTAACCTATTCCCTTCTTCACTACCCATTCCCTATTTCCTTTGACTTTTTAATACTCCCGTTTCATGTTGTATTGGCAAAACATCTAAAATATCAGTTTGGGAACAATATTTTAAATCATCTAGACAGTCAAGACGCAACAATCGTTGTCCGTGACTAGCTTGGTGGAATAATCCTAATAAGTTATCTTGCCACTGAGAGTAAAGAGCGATCGCACCAGCCACTTCATCGTTACCAGCTAGTTCTTCTGGTGACAACTGTGTTTGTTGTAAAATACTATGAGCGATCGCACCCGCACAAACTGTATCCTCTAAAGAAAAACTACCTTCCCAACCGGAACCGACAATCCACACTGTCTCTGGTTGTTTTTCTAGGAGAAATTGCACTACCGCCGCCCGGTTAATCAAGGCAGCTGCTAAGAGATTTGGGGAGTCTTGTACCCGTTGTAAAGCACGAGTGCCATTAGTGGTACTGATAAACAACCGTCGCCCCTGCACTAATTCTGGTGTGCAATCGAGGGGAGAGTTACCCAACTCAAAGCCAGGTACTTTCGCGCCACCGCGTTCTCCAGCTCGCAGCCGTTTTTCAGCGGGCCATTTTTCGCTAACTTCAACTAACTTGTCTAAATCGCTGAATACTTGTACAGCTTCGCCTCCAGCTGCCAAAACTGTCGCTATTGTGCTAGTAGCCCGCAAAACATCGACTGCGATCGCACATTCTGGCGCTTTACCCGTTGGAGTCAATTCAGGAGTGTGGTATACAAATAGCTTCACGTGCTGGATACACCTGCTTTAATACAACTTCCGCAAATAACATTCTACCCAGTTGGTGACACTAACTATAGTTACAATTACTCTCAGGGATTTTTTTAGCATCAGAATGCACTATGCAACCCATTCAATATATAATAAATACTCAAAAAGTCTACTTTTATGCTTATAGACTTTCAGACTTACTGCATTATCCTGTAATCTAAAACAAGAACAGACTTTCTAAAACTGTATTTGGCATTCCAAGTTAGCACCACTACACATACTGACTAACCTTGCCAAACAAAAACCGAAATTTTCACCTCCACTCCGCTTATCCAAAATCTCAAATCGAAATCGCTATGGCACCTTTACCCGACTACCGCCCTAAACAACTATCTTTAGGCCCCTTGGAAGCGGAAATTTTAAATATCATCTGGGAACTTGGTTCAGCCACAGTCAAGGATGTACACGATCGCATTTTGACCGATCCCAACCGCGAATTAGCCTATACTTCTGTCACCACAGTTTTACGTCGCCTCACTGATAAAGGTTGGTTAGCCTGCGATAAAAAAGAGCGGGCATTCTATTGGCGGCCAATGCTGAGTAAGCAGCAATCAGATGTCATCAAAGCTCATGAGCAGTTACAGCGATTTCTAGCGGTGGGGAACCCCGATGTTGTTGCAGCCTTTGCTGATAGTCTGGATGAAGCAGCTAGTGAGCAAATAGCAGCGATCGCCAAACGGATTCAATCTGCACGCCAAGCCAGGGAGGAAGAATGATGCATCTGATAATGATTTTGAATGCTTTGGCAGTTGCCTGGTGGTTAAGATCCGCTTGGAATCAACATCAAGGCAGTTGGAGCCGGCGGTGGCAGCGATCGCTATTTTTGTTTCTCTTCCCGCCCTTGCTAATTTTCATGACTGCGATCGCTGTCCTGTTCATGGGGCCTCAAGGGCAAATGGGCGGCATGTATACAGGCTCAATTAGCTATTTACTAGCATTAATTTATTTGGCATTTTTTGCCATTTCATGCATTAAACTTGCCTTCCAGGGTTGGCAGTCTGTAGAATCTGCCCGTAACTGCCCTCTAGTGAATGTTGGCGATAGACGAGCCAGACTACTGCAAACGGGCGCGTTGTTTGCAGGTCAAATCGGTTTTTGGCAACCAGAATTAGTGGTTAGTCAAGGATTAGTGCAAACTCTCTCCCCGGCTCATTTAGAAAGCGTTTTAGCCCATGAGCAAGGGCATCACCATTACAGGGATACGTTCTGGTTTTTCTGGCTGGGTTGGGTGCGTTCCTGCACTGCATGGTTGCCGAATACAGAGCCTTTGTGGGAAGAACTGTTAGCTTTGCGCGAACTCCGTGCTGACGGTTATGCAGCATTGCAGGTAGATCCTCTGGTGCTAGCAGAATCACTTTTATTAGTAGTTAGTAGCGGCCCCGTCTTATCAGAAATTTGCTGTGCTGCATTAGGTTCCTCTGGTGCAGATCGCTTAGAACAAAGAGTAGAAGCTTTATTAGCACCACCAGAACCAACCACAGAAGCTAAATTGCAATCTTGGCATGGCTTTCTGTTGGCATTCCTGCCTTTACTGACTGTGATATTTCATAGTTAATAAAGTAATTTGACCTAAATAATACAATTATGAAGTCAGTGAATTAACATTGTACTGACAACTATCGCATCTATTCAAAACGCAAATATCGACGCGATCACTTACTGTTCCCCAAGTACTAAACAGGAGGTAAGCGATCGCTGTTTTTTGGTTTTGTAGTTAACAAGCAAGTGATATCTGGTCGCACCACGGAAATCCCAAGTCATCAATCTCAATATTTTCCTCATTTACTATTTGCATCCGAAACTCCAAAACGCTCAAAATTCTTTTTTGTAAACGGCTGAGTTTTCGAGTTGCTTTTCTAACTTCTGGACTGTCCAAGCATTTTGGTAACTGCTTAACTGGAAACACTGAATCTTGTGTATCAACCAAGTTGGCTATTCTGTAACCTAAGTAAGTAAGTTTGATTGCTGTGGTGCGCTTAGGTGGGGGAGTATCGGTAGATAGCCGAGGCTCACAATTGTAATTATTCCGAATAATCAAACCACGATACTCTAACTTTGCTAGGGATTTAGACCAAGAAGCTCGCTTGGATGCTGACCATTCTGCTCCTTGCCCAAAAAATTTAAAAAATGTCTCTCTATTGTTTCCTGGCTTCCAAGAAAATCCCCATATACTAGCTTGTCTAAACCATTCTGGTCTGTGAGATTCTTTTGCTGCTAAATACCAAATTTTTACCTGATCCAATAGAACAAGCAAAATTAATTTCTGTTGAAGACTAAGTTTTTTCGCAGCCGTTTTAGCTTCTAAAATATTTAGGTCTTCGTTCCACTCTGGTAAATTCACAGCAAATTAGCCTCCATACAAGTTGCTCTGTGCCTTGGATATTTTGGCACAACTGTATTGCTACTTTTATACCCTGTACCCCTGAATATAAGACTTTGGATTACTTTGAACTAACAATCAGTGCGAGGAGATCACTTCTACTTGCTCATCTATTTTTCAACAACTTCAAAAGTGCTTTTACTAAATACTCATACTGCTCTAAAGTATTGTAAATCTGCGCCGAAATCCTTACCAACAGCCGAGGTTGTTCTTGCCACGGCATCACCTGCACTTGAATACCAAACTTATCAAACAACTCATCGTGTACAGACATAAAATCGCGGTTTTCCAAAGTCGTAGGCATTGGCACAACTGCCATTGAACCAATCATCTCCTCTGGACAAAGCGGCTGCACTTCTAACGCTTCACAAAGTAGCCGTCTTCCCTGCAACACTAGCTGATGATTTTGCTGTCTCAATTCTGTCCACCCACCAGGTAGCAACGAACCCATAAAAGCGATCGCTTCTGGTACACACATATAAGCTGTAGGATCGTCTGTACCTGTCCAGTCAAATTCCAACTGAAAGCGGCTTTTATCAGTGCGTGGCGAATTTGTGCCGTGGCTAATTGTCAGAGGACGAATTTCTGACTGTTTATCTCGTCGCACATACAAAAATGCTGCCCCTTTAGGCGCACACAGCCATTTATGACAATTTCCACTGTAATAAGTCGCGCCAATCTCCCGCAAATCGAGGGGAATCATTCCAGGTGCATGTGCCCCATCAACTAATGTATCTACACCCCGTTGTTGCAAATCCTTCGCCAACTCTTGAATCGGGAAGATTAACCCTGTCTGACTGGTAACATGATCCAAAAGTGCTAATCGGGTTTTTGGTGAAACTCGCTCAATTACTGCTGCGATTACTTGCTGTGGCGAGTCAATGGGGAAAGGAAGTTTTGCCACCACCACCCGCGCACCAGTGCGACTGGCAATAAAATCAAGTGCATTGCGGCAAGCATTATATTCGTGGTTGGTTGTAAGTATTTCGTCCTCTGGTGAAAACGTCAGCGACCTTAACACTGAATTAACGCCAGTCGTCGCATTGGGGACAAATACCAAATCCTGCACATCAGCATCCACAAACGCCGCCAGCTTACTTCTGGCATCATCTAGCAGAGGTTCCCATTCCCTACCAAAAAAGCGTAAGGGTTCATGTTCTAGCTGCGATCGCAATCTTTGTTGAAACTCCAGCACTTGTTTAGGACAAGCACCAAAAGACCCATGATTCAGAAACGTCACAGTCGAGTCAAGCGACCATAAGTCTCTAATGGATAATCTAGAATCCAAAATTTAAAATCCAAGATTGATAAACTCCCCAGGCTGGATTCGAACCAGCGACCAATCGATTAACAGTCGATCGCTCTACCACTGAGCTACTGAGGACCACTCACGATTTATAATAGTAGGGCTAAAAATAAGATTTGGCAAGTACTTTCGCCAATATTTTTTTTAGATGCTTAATTTAGATAATTTTTGCAGCCAAAATCCATTCAGTAACTTAAGCAGAGACTCTTAAATACTAGATAATCTACTGTAATCCCATTCGTAATTCAGCCAGACGTTGCCGTGCTTTAGCATCAATAGCATTAGCTAAAAATCTACTCTTCGATTGTTTGCGCGTATGATACTTTTGTCGCATCCGGCAGACAGTAGCTTCCACTTCCCCACAAAGTTGTTGCGCCGACAACCATTCAGCCCCATAACCCTGTATCATCAACTGCTGCGCCCGATCTGATGTAGCAACAATCACACGAGAAATTAAAGATTGGGCTATTTGGTGGCGAAAAGAAGCACAGGATTTTTCAATGTAAGTATCCGCCGTCTGCCCAAAATCAGTGTAATAAACTGATAAAAGCTCAGTGATTATTTCTTTATTGCTAGAAGAATTCTGATATTGGGCATCAAAAACAATCTGAGTTGTATAACCTTGAAACGCACTATAACCAGTCATTGCTTCCACAAGTTCGCCCCGTGCGGCCTCTAATCCAACGCTATCACGCGTTTTTTTAAGGCAAGGCCAAGCGCCTATTATATTGTAGCCGTCCACTAACAAAACGGCTTGGAGTAAGGAACGGGGCATGGTTTTTAATCACAATTTTCTAGAGTTAACAAAATTCATTCATAAGTTTTATAATAATTGATGCATTGTCTGTAACACTATGCTACACAGAATAAAAAATACGGCAACCTCATAAAACTACAACCTAAGATAGACGCACCAACTTAAAACGCGCCTTTATTTAAAAGGCGCGTTACAGTTCTTTCTTAGTAGTATTCAGGAGTGCTAAGTACAATTCATTGTACTTATTCACTCAGCACTCAATTAAGAGGCTTCGCTGTGTACCTCCATCAGACGTTGTTTGAGGCGTTGGGCTTCACCTTTATCTACCAGAGAGCCTTTTTCTAACAAAAAAGCGCCGTCACAGTAATTTAACTCGTCTAATCGATGTGTTACCCACAAGGCTGTGATCCCTCGACTTTTGACAAGGCGACGGACACTAGCAACTAAATCTAACTGGCTATCTGGATCTAGTAAGGCAGTGGGTTCATCTAATAATAAGACTTCACAGCGACGGGCGATCGCACCTGCGATCGCCACTCGTTGTTTCTGTCCCCCAGAGAGTGCATAAATAGGTCGTCGTTGGAGGGTAAGCAAATTCACCGCTCCCAGCGCCTCCTCAACCCTGGCTCTAGTGGCAGCAGGTGGCAACTTTTCTTCCACCAATCCAAAAGCCACATCAGCACCAACCGTTGGCATCACTAGTTGATGGTCTGGATTTTGGAAGACAAAGCCAACGGGGTGTAAAACCCGAATTTCGCCAGATTCAGGAGCCAATAACCCCGCCAGCAGTCTAAGTAACGTTGATTTTCCACTGCCATTTGTACCCAAGAGCATCCAAAACTCACCCTTGGGTACTTCTAAAGAGCAAGATTTGATAACTTTCTCTCCATTTGGCCAACTGAAATTTAAATCCTTGACCTCAATGCCCACTTGAGCCATTTGTCAACCTTGGTTACTCAGCAGCTACAGCGAAAAATCCAGGTGGTCTTCCACCACCGGGGGTTGTACCATCTTTCTGAACAATCTGCACCCCAGAAATTTCACTAGCGCGGACAGCAATTTTTTTCTCTGTCTTGCCCTCACACTTGAGTTCCACAATGTCAGGATTCCCAGAACGGATTGCTGCCAAAATTAGCTGATAGACAGCCTCAGCATCCTCTGCTGACTTACGTTGTACCGAGATAGGGAAAGCAGTGTTTCTGATGCTTAAATCGATGGTAAACATTTAGCAATAATCAAATTTAACTGTGGACTCATTTTAGCGTCAGCTGACTGATTCTAGGGAAATGGGTATTGGAAGAGGTAGAGGGGCAGGGCGAAGGGAGCAAGGGGGAGAATTCAAATTACCTCTTTCCTCTCTACTCTTCTGCTTTATCTACCTCATCTGGATAAAAAATTAATTTTTATTACAAAACCCCTAGAAAAATTAGCGATTTACACCTAATATGATTAAAGGTGTGTAAAAAATTGTAAACTTGGTTAACAACCCGGTTAACTTTCTGCTTATAGAAGGCTTTTATTTAGCCATCTATAATACAGATACAACCTGTACTTATAAACATTTGGAGATTTGCTCTAATGACCATCGCAGTTGGACGTGCGCCCAGTAGAGGGTGGTTTGACGTTCTAGACGACTGGCTCAAGCGCGATCGCTTCGTATTCGTAGGTTGGTCAGGGATACTGTTGTTCCCCTGCGCCTTCCTAGCACTAGGCGGTTGGCTGACCGGCACCACCTTCGTCACCTCTTGGTATACCCACGGATTAGCCTCATCATACCTAGAAGGTGCTAACTTCCTCACAGTGGCAGTATCAACCCCCGCCGACAGCATGGGACATTCCCTATTGCTGTTATGGGGACCAGAAGCCCAAGGCGACCTCACCCGTTGGTTCCAACTGGGTGGCTTGTGGCCATTCGTTGCCCTACACGGAGCCTTTGGTTTGATTGGCTTCATGTTACGGCAATT